>NZ_MPZR01000016.1:0-38588 GCF_002020075.1 Thioclava sp. F36-7
CAACCTTGAAATCCGTCACCATCTCGCGGGAGGCGGGCCGGTGGTTCGCGGCGATTGCGGTTGAGATCGATCACAGCGTTACACCTCGCCCCGAAGGAGCGGTCATCGGCGTCGATCTCGGCGTTTCGGATCTGGCCACCTTGAGTGACGGCCGCAAGTTCTCCGGTTCAAAATCCCTAGGTCGCAACCTGAAGCGGCTCGCACGACTGCAGAGATCTCATGCGCGAAAACAAAAGGGCGGGAAAAATCGGGCACGGTCTCGTGCCCGGATTGCAAAGCTCCATGCACGCATCCGCAACATCCGCCAGGATGGGTTGCACAAGCTCACGACCAAGCTGTCGCGTGAAGCCAGCACAGTGGTCGTCGAGGACCTCAATGTCCGCGGCATGATGGCGAACCGGCATCTTTCCCGCGCCATTTCCGATATGGGGTTTTTCGAGTTCCGTCGGCAGCTGAGCTACAAGCTCGCACGTCTGGGCGGCACTCTTGTTGCCGCCGACAGGTTCTTTGCATCCAGCAAGACCTGTTCGGCATGTCACACCAAAGCGGAGGTTCTTCCGCTCTCGGTCCGCTCATGGACCTGCGCCAATTGCGGCGCGCAGCACGATCGCGACATCAATGCGGCGATCAACCTCAAGAATTTGGCCGGTAGCGAGGACCTCAAGGTCCGTCCGGTGTCAGCTTGTGGAGTGGAAGGCTCTGGCGGCGGGACTGATCTTGCCGTGAAACCGGCCACGATGAAGCAGGAAAATGGACCTTATCAGAAAGGATCAGGTCCATGAAAGCGGCTAACCGGTCAGGCCGCAAGGGCATGAGCCGCTGGTTCAAATGGCACGAAACCCGCGGTGCCGGCGGCACCGAGGAAGGCGCTGCGCGCATCGCCCACGGAACCCAGGCAGTCCATCGCGGCCTCGATGCGTCCGATCGCATGGTCTTGCGCGGTGTCGGCGACGGGCCACTTCTTGCGAAGCCAGTAATGCACCTGCTCGATAGTGCTAAAGTTCTTGATGTCGCCTTCCGGTGACACGACGAGAGAGATGGGTTTGCCCCAGTAAATTTCGATCAAGGTTCGTATCTTTCCAAGAGATCGTGACGGGACCAGTTTGACCGGTCGCGCGATCACGGAAGCACGATGCGGGCGAGGCCTGCGCCATGCGGTGAATTGGGTCGACGCGCGGTATTGCGCGCGAGATGTCTTTGCGTTCGGATAGCGACCCGTCCGCGTCAACGCGCGCGGCTCACTATCGGGATCGGGCACCTTCGACGTGCGCAGCTCATGGCGAACGCGCAAAGGTGGGAAATGTGCAATCGACCAGAACCCGCACGGCGCGGTTGCTGAGGGGCTGGTCTGCTCGAACGGCGTCACGGCGCTATGGGCCGGGTGAGGCTCCTTTTCCTTATGCCGCCTTCGAAAACGCGCGGCCCGACAAAGCTCAAGATCGTCGCTGAGCCGGAAGGAACAGGGTCCTAAGATATGCGAGTTCACAGATAAGCGATCTGCGCCACAATTGCGAGGAAATTGCAGCGCGCGCCCGCGTTTTCGCACAACAGATTGATTGTGCCCGATATTATCGGCTTTCGTCAGGCGAGGCCGGACAACGCGATGGAGCGCCGCGCATTTCCTTTGCTAAATAAGCCAAATCGGCGTAGGACAAACAAGCTACGTTGTTCCCTTCTGCAACCTGTCTCCCTCCTTGGCTTCAGTCTGCCTTATTGAATTGACTGAGCCGGGCTGTCGCATTCTGCGGACCGCAATATTTGAGGAGACATCACGATGGCCAATGGCACCGTGAAGTGGTTCAACCAGACCAAAGGCTTCGGCTTTATCGAAGCGAAGACGGGTGGACGTGACATTTTCGTCCATATTACGGCCCTTGAGCGCGCGGGCCTCTCGCAGCTCGATGACGGACAGGCCGTCACCTACGAGATCGAAACCGGACGCGACGGGCGTGAGTCCGCCTGCGATCTGGCGCTCGGCTGAACGCAAAGGTTCCATATCCGGCCCGGTGGGCCGGATTTCGCAACCAAGGAGGGCATATGCCCCGTAATTACAATGTGGACGGCTTTTTCCGTGATCTGCCTCGGAAATCCGTGACGGCTCAGGACAAGACGGATGCCGCAGTGCGCCTCATCCGTGACGATGATTCCGCGAAAAGAGCGGAGCTGACCGCGAGTTTGCGCGCGGCGCGTTTGGAACGGAATTCGGACGAAAGTCCTGCGGCACCGTCCCCGCGCGAAAAAAAGCCGCGACGCTGACCGGATATTTCGGTCATCCACAGGAATTTACCGAGTATCTCTCGGGGATTAAAAGGGAGGGCCGAAATATGGCTGTCGAAAAAATGCCTGCGGGCAAGACGTCCCAGACGAGGGACCACGCGCATTCCAAGGGCCATGCTGCTCTTGCTTGGCATCACTTCTTCCGGAGTTTGTCCGAAGAAAAGATATCGGACGAGCGCAGCGCCCTGCCGGGCGGTATTCAGGAATAGTCTTGCCTGAAATTCGGGACCGGAGTTCCTGGCAAGAGGGCTGAGCGATGTGAGGTTTCGCAAAAACTTAGCGACGCGCGCCACACTACTTGTCGGGAGGCAAGGCGGCGGGAGGAAACTCCTGCCGCTTCGCTTTCTTAGCGGATAGGTCATTCGGCTGTCAGAATTCTAATCCGGGAACCGGACACCGCGTCAGCCGGCACGACCTTCACGCTGGGGATGACGTCTTAGGCGCAATCGCGGATATTCAGAGCTTTTCGTCAGGTGACGGTCGCTGCGAGTTCGCCAGGGCTGATCGGTTTTGGCATAAAAGCACTGCGCTTGGGGAGGTCTAGCGTTTCGGGCGCTGAATACCCCGACATGATGATGATCTGGCATGCGGGAAACCTGCGCCGCACCTCATGCGCGAGCCCCACTCCGTTCATTTTGCCGGGCATGTCGATATCGGTAATTAGCAGGTCAATTTCCTGCCACGCGTCTAGTAGGCTGAGTGCAGCATCAGCGGAGCTCGCCTCAAGCACATAATAGCCCAGTTCTTCGAGCCCAAGAACGAGATCCATCCTTATAACGGCCTCGTCTTCGACCACGAGAACTTTGGTCGCATCGTTGCGCATCATATTACCTTGGTGCCTGAGGAGAAGGTGCGCTTTGCCGAGACACAGGGACAATACGCAATTGCGATAGAGCAACTGGCGGTCAGAAGACTTAGACCAACGCTATCGCGCATCTGCGGTTCCCTGGCGAATTTAATATTTATCTATTTTGGCCGCGTGTTCAGTGGGCCATGCCCGCTGGCCGCGCCACATGGCGTCTAGTCATTTCAAACCTCTTGTCCTGTTAGACACAGGCGGCCAAGAAACGTCAGGACAAAGCAGGGGGACTCCTCCCGCAGCTTTGTCTCCAATCGTTATGCGATCCGTTCACGGTGTTGCGGGGAAAGATCGTATCGTATCCCCAAGCGAAGACGAAGATGTAGGCGAGATAGACGCCTGCAAACAACGCTTCCGTCACGAGAATGGTCAGCAGAGAGGTCTTTTCGCCTCACGGTCTGGCGTCAGTTTTCGTAGGTTCGTTCCTGCTCGTTTTCTAGTCTTCCAATCATCCTCCGCCGGACGCGGAGGCACCATTCGTCCGCGGATACGATCTGTATCGTCTTAGGAGGGCTGCGACATGGAAGTAGCAACGGGGTGTTCGCTTTGCTGCAACTAGCGGCACCATTGTTGCAGTTACACCAATGAGGTGGAGCGGGTCGGGGTGTTCGATGACTGACACGCAGTCTCGCGATCCGACCACCGCCGTGTGAAAGGGGAGATCGAGCACCCGAAGCCCATCGGCGCTGCATGTTCGGTAATATTTAGTCAGTCCGCGAAATGGCTGTTATCGAACACCCTGAGGGCAGGGGATGACCTACTCCGATCCGGCGCGCTCAAAGCTCGCCATCGTGCATTCTTGGAAGGCGCGAATCCCGCAGAGGAGCAGGGCCTGCTCGATCGCATTTCCCATTCGATACGTCATCTCGCTCTGCGGGAATGAGCGACGAGCCGGGCGATGAACCCCTCTTGCCGGTCGATATCCCAAAGAGGCTGCCGTCTGGCCCGGCAGCGCAAAGAGCCATCTATCCCGCGGTTAACATAGCGCGATCTCGACCGGGGCGGAGCGCGCCTCGATCTCTGTCGCGGCGTCGAAGAGCACGTCTTCGCGGAACCTCCCTGCCACCATCTGGATGCCGAGCGGCGCGCCTTCGGGCGTGGCCCCAGTTGCCAGCGAAAGCGCCGGCAGCCCGGTGATTGGCAGGCCCACCATCGCGTTCTGTGCGTCCCAGACGCGGCGGAAATCAGCATCGCTCCCCAAGTCGAGATTGTCGGCGAAGGGCAGTTCCGAACTCGGTGGCAGCAGCGCCAGCGGGTAGCGCTCGAGGAAGAGCGCCCATTCCCGCGCGATTTCGGCCCGGCGGATCAGCGCGCGCGGGATCGCATCGGGGGCGAGGGAGCGGATGAACTCGGCCTGGCCTTCCAGCACGCGAAGCGCACCTGGATCACCCTCGGCTTGCGCCGCCGCAAGCTTTCCGGGATAGTCGTGGCCGAGCCAAAGCGTGACCTGCATCCGCGCGGCCTCGGCAATCGGCGGCAGCGCGTCGAGCTCGTCCACGATCCAGCCAGCGGCGCGAAGCTTCTCGGCGGATTGCAAGAGGGTCTGTTCCAGCGCCGGATCGGTCCGCGCGCCATCGGGCCGCAGGCATAGCGCCGCGCGCCGATCCACCGCAGGTCCGTGCAGCGGCGCGGGCACCGACCAGATGTCGCGCGGATCGGGCTTGGCCATCGCGGTGAAAGCGAGTCGCAGATCCCCGACCGAGCGCGCGAGCGGCCCGGAGGTCGCCATCAGCTGTCCGCCGATATCGCGCTCCGCCCCGCTGGAATTATGCGCCGCAATCCGCCCGAAGCTCGGCCGTAACCCATGCACGCCGCAGGCATAGGCCGGGTAGCGGACCGAGCCCGCGATATCCGTGCCATGCGCGATCGCTCCGATCCCGGCCGCAACCGCAGCGCCAGCACCGCCCGACGAGCCGCCCGGCGTCAAATCCTTGCGCCGCGGATTGTAAGTGTGGCCATGCAGCAGGTTGTTGGTGAACCAGCGATAGCTGAAAGCGGGCGTGTTGGAGCGCCCGAGGCTGACCGCCCCCGCGCCCAGCAGGTTCGCAACCACCGGGTTGTCGGTCTTCGCGATAAGATCCTTCTGCGAGGTGAGCCCGTTCGTCGTCGCATAGCCGCGCTGGTCCACGATCACCTTGATCGTCACCGGCACCCCGGCCAGCGGCCCCGGATCCTCGCCGCGCGCGATACGGGCATCGACCGCCTCTGCCGCGGCCAGCGTCTCCTCGGGTCGGCATTCGACGACGGCGTTGATCGCGGGATTCACCGCCTCAAGCCGTGAAAGTCCAGCCTGCGCCACCTCGCGGGCACTGACCTGACGCGACCGCACGAGAGCCGCGATTTGCGTGGCGCCCAGGGACCAGAGAGCGGGTTCGGCGGTGTCGTTCATTTCGGAAACTCCAGTCTTGAAAAATAGGGCATCGGGGCTGTGCCGAAGCGGCAAGCCATGCGGGAATGCAAACTGCGGGGTTCGGTCAGCGCGACAGCATGCGATCCATGTGGAAGGAGGCGTCGAGCTTGCCCATGAAGGAGGCGGCGCAGGCCATATGCTCGCCCATCAGTCGCGCCGCCGCATCGGCATCGCGCGCCCGGAACGCCGCGAGAAGTTGCCGATGCGCATCGACATTGTGCTCGCCGAAATCCTCGTGCTCGGGCATCGCCTCGGAGCGGTAACTGACCAGATCGCGCAGCATCGAATTGAGGAAGCGGCACATGAAGATCAGCATCACGTTGTCCGAGGCCTCGCACAGAATGTCGTGAAATTCGGTCTCGAGCGCGCGCACCCGCTCGCGGTCCTGCGCGGCGTTCGCCGCATCGCAATCCGCGATGTTCTGCTCCAGTCGCGCCAGATGCTCCTCGGTCAGTCGCGGAGTCACGTTGCGCGCCAGAACCACCTCCAGCGTCTCGCGCAGTTCGTAGACCTGCGCGAAATCGAGCTTCTGGAAATGCAGATAGCGGCGCAGTTGCTGGGTTACGATGTCGATCGAGGCCGCCTGCACCTCGGGTCCGCCATTGGGGCCCGAGACCATGCGCAACAGCCCTTCCACCTCCAGCGCTTTGAGCGCCTCGCGGATCGTCCCTTTCGAGCAGCCGTAATATTCCATCAGGCTGCGTTCGTTCGGCAGCCGATCTCCCGGATGCAGTCCCTCGCGCGAGATGCGTCGGCGGATATCCTCGGTGATCTGGTCCGACAGCTTGATCCGCGACAATCGACCGCCGCTGGCTCGGGTTTCGTTCTTGTTCATCCGCTCCCTGACCAACGCTCTGCGCCGCGCGCAAGCGCTTGCTGCGTTGTTCCCTTATGTCCGTGACCCGTTTCAGGCCTTCACTCCAAGATAGCGATCTATCGTCTCGGAATCACTGGCGAACTCTGTCGCACTGGCCTCGTGGACGATCCGGCCCATCTCGAGGATATAGTGACGGTCGGCCAGAGCGCGGCACACGGCGAGGTTCTGCTCGACCAGAAGGATCGGCACGCCCGCGTCGCGGATCAGCCCGATCTGCGAGACGATCTCCTCGACAATGATCGGCGCGAGACCCTCGACCGGCTCGTCGAGCATCAGCACTTTCGGTCCACCCAGCAAGGCGCGCGCGATGGACAGCATCTGCTGCTCACCGCCCGAAAGCTGTCCGCCACCGTTGCGCCGGCGCTCTTCGAGCCGCGGAAAGATCTTGTAGATATCCGCAATGGCCCAGGGCGAGCCGCGTTTGACCGCGATGCACAGGTTTTCCTCGACGCTCAGCAACTGGAAGATACCGCGATCCTCGGGCACCAGCGACACGCCGGCTTTGGCGATCCGATGCGCGGGCTGGCCGGTGACGTCACGCCCGGCCAGCTCTACCCGGCCCGAGCGTGGCGTGACCGCACCCACAGCGGTTTTCAATGTCGTGCTTTTGCCTGCGCCGTTGCGGCCCAGAAGCGTGACGATTTCGCCCTCTCCCAGTTCCAGAGAGACGCCCTGAAGAATGTGGCTCTTGCCGTAATAGCTGTGCAGATCCGTCAGTCGAAGTGCCGCCGTCATGCGATGTCTCCCGTGATCATGTTGCCCAGATAGGCCGCCTTGACCTCTGCATTGTCGCGCACCTCGGCGGGCGGCCCCTCGACGAGTTTGCGGCCGAGGCGCATTACCGTGATCGTGTCCGAGATGTTCATCACGATGCCCATGTTGTGCTCGATGAAAAGCACGGTGTGGTCGCGGCCGAGATCGCGGATCAGGGTCTTCATCCCCTCGATATCGTCGATCCCCATGCCGGAGGTCGGCTCGTCGAGCAGGATCACGCGCGGGCGCGCCGCGATCGCCATGCCGACCTCGAGGCGGCGCTGCTGACCGTGTGACAGCTCCCCCGCCGCGCGGGTCGCGACATGGCTCAGCGAGAGCCGTTCGATCACCGCGTCGGCGGTCTCTAGCACGCTCTTGCTGGCCTCCGCGCTGCGCCACGGGATCAGTGCCTGCCACGGCGTGCGCCCTTGCGCGGCCAGCCGCAGGTTCTCGCGCAAGCTCAGTTCAGGAAAGAGGCTGGTGACCTGGAACGAGCGCGCGATGCCGAGGCGCACCCGGTCATCGTCGGAAGCGCGCGTCACATCACGGCCCTCCAGCTCGATCCGGCCGCTGCTGGCAGCAACCGTGCCGGTGAGCGCGTGGAACATCGTCGTCTTGCCCGCGCCGTTCGGCCCGATGATCGAATGAACGGAGTTCCGCTTCACGCTCAGATCGACGTCGCTTAGCGCATCGAAGGTGCCGTAGCGGACGCCGAGCCCGTGAGTTTGCAGGGCAATATCAGACATCGCCAGCCTCCTTCCGCGTCACCTTGCGGCGTTCGACCAGCGCGTCCCAGCCGCGCTCGACCAGCCCCCAGAGCCCGCGCTGGAAGAACAGCGCGACGGTGACCAACACAAGTCCCAGCAGCAAAAGCCAGCGCGGCCAGATCACTGAGAGCGTATCGGCCAGCAGCAGGTAGAACCCGGCGCCCATGACCGACCCGAAGAGGCTCGTGGAGCCGCCGATGATCGTCATCACGAGGATCATCTCGCTGGTGTGGTAGTTGATGCTCTCGAGCGGTGCGACGCCGATCAGCAGCGCATGCAATGCGCCGCCGAGGGCCGTGATCGCACCCGAGATCGCGAAGGCCTCGATCTTGAAGAGCCGCACCGGGAAGCCGATCGCAGCGGCGCGACCTTCGTTTTCACGGATCGCAAGCAGCGTGCGCCCGAAAGTGGAGCGCGTGACCATCAGCAGCAGCCCGAAGATCACGAGGAAGAACACCGCGACGAAAGTGTAATAGGCCCAAGGCCCGTCGAGCACCTGTCCCATGATCTGCGGGCGGGGCACGCCGAGGAGGCCGTTATCGCCCCCGGTGATGTCGCTGAACGTGTAGGCGAGAAAATAGAACATCTGCGCGAAGGCCAGCGTCAGCATCACGAAATAGACGCCCTGACGACGGATCGTGAACCAGCCGACGACGGTCGCCACCAGCCCGCCCAGCACTACCGCGCCCAGCAGCACGAGCGGGATCGGAACACCCCAGCGCGTTGTCAGAACGCCCGCGACATAGGTGCCGAGCCCGAAGAAGATGCCCTGCCCGAAAGACAGAAGCCCGGTATAGCCCAGCAGTAGGTTACAGGCCGCGACGACCATCGCGTAGATCAGGATCTCGGTCGCGAGGATGCCCGAGCTGAGCACGAATGGCAGGATCAACACGGTCGCCAGCGCGAGGCAGATCTGCACCTTGGCAGTATCGAGGACATGCATCGCTCAGACCCTCCCCAACAGACCGCGTGGGCGGATCGCGATCACCGCCGTCATCGCGATATAGATGAAGAGCTGTGCGCCCTGTGGCCAGATCGTCGTCATCAGGCTCTGGATGATACCGATCAGCAACCCCGCCACCAACGCGCCGGTATAGCTGCCCATGCCGCCGATCACGACGACGACGAAGGCGACCGAGAGCGCCTCGGCGCCCATGAAGGGTTCGACGCCGCGGATCGGCGCGGCGAGCGCTCCGGCAAGGCCGGCCAGCCCGGCGCCGAAGGCGAAAACGGCGGTGTTGATGCGCATCGTGTTGTAGCCGAGAAGCGCCATGTTCGACGCCGACTCAGAGCCCGCGCGCACAATTGCCCCCAGCCGCGTGCCCTCCAGCAGCCACCACAGCCCCGCGGCCATCACCGCCGTCACGATGATCGTGAACAGTCGGTATTGCGGGTAGATGAAGTTGCCCAGCATCACGACGCCGCCCAGCCCGTCAGGCGTGGGGACGGAGCCGCCGATCGGCCCCCAGATGATGATCGCGAGCTCCTGGAAGACCAACGCGATGCCCACCGTCACGAGGATGTGGAACGTGTGCGGCAGCTTGTAGATCCGGTGCAGCAGCAGCGCCTCGATCGCGCCAGCGACGATCGCCACGATCAGTGTCGCCACCGGCAGCGCGATCCAGAAGCTCACGCCCCGCTCGACGAGATCATAGGTCAGATAGGCGCCCAGCAGATAGAAGGCGCCATGGGCGAAATTCACGAATTGCAGCAGGCCGAAGATGATGCTCAGCCCGGCGGCGAGCAGGAAATATAGCATTCCCAGCCCGATGCCGTTGAGGATCTGGAATAGGTAGATCAAGGGCACACGCTCCCAGTAAGGCAGTAGAGGGGATCCGCCGGGAGACGGGGGGAGCTCCCGGCGGATCGGCATGGCTACGGTCTGTCGGCTGGTCAGGCCGGCAAGTTGCAGCCCGCAGCTTCCGGATCGAGGAAGGACTGGCCGGAATTGATGATCTCGGCGTAGTCGTCCTTGTCCTGCATATCCGCCTTCGCCTTGCCCTTCAGGAGGTAGTAGTTCTTGATCACCTGATGATCGGCGGCGCGGATTTCTTCCGGCCCGGTGAGGCCGTCGTATTTCCGACCTTCGAGCGCCTTGGCCACCTTTGCGCCCTCGGTGCTGCCAGCCTCGGCGGCAGCTTCGAGCAGAAGTTTCGAGATGATGTAGGAGCCCGCCAGCGAATAGTTCGGGTTGTAGCCGTATTTCTCCTGCACGGCTTTCACGAGCGCCTTGTTCGCGGGCGTGTCCGCCTGATGCCAATATTGCGCGCCGAAATAGACGCCCTCGCAGGTATCCGCGCCCAGCTCCTCGAACTGCTCGAGGCCCGACGCCCATGCGATGACGATGGTCATACGCTGCTTCATCCCGAAGGAGATTGCCTGACGCAACGTGGCCGAGGATTGCGAGCCGAAGTTCAGCAGCAGCAGAACGTCGGGCTGCGCGGCCATCGCGTTGGTCAGGTAGCCCGAGAATTCCCGTTCGCTCAGCGAATGGTAGCTGTTGCCGACATGCTCGATGCCCTTTTCCTCGAATACGTCCTTGGCGGCGCTCAGGAGCCCTTCGCCGAAGACATATTGCGGGGTGATCGTATACCATTTCTTTGCATCGGGCAGCATGTCGATCAGCGGGCGCACGGTCTCGTTGATCGCGCCATAGGTCGGCACCGACCAGCGGAAGGTCGCGCTGTTGCAGTCCTTGCCGGTGATCTCGTCAGCACCCGCGGTGGTCATGAAGACGCCACCCGCGCGCTCGGCTTCCTTGCCCATCGCCAGCGAGACTGAGGACAGGATGCCGCCGGCGAACAGCTTCGCGCCGTTCTGCTCGGCCGAGTCCTGCACCTTGCGCACGGCGGTCGCGGGCTTGCCCTCGGTGTCGAGATCGAGCGTGTTCACCTCGATACCCTTCTGCGCAGCGACCTCGTCAGCCGCCAGCTTGGCGCCGATCACGGCGTATTTGCCATTGGCCGCGAAGGCGCCCGAGATCGGCACCGGCACGGCGAGCGTGATGGCTTGGCCTTGCGCCAGAACCTGTCCCGACAGCCCGGGCATCGCGAGGGCTCCTGAGGCGAGAGCGGAAGTCGCCAGAAACTTGCGTCTTGTGATCATGGTCTTTCCCTGTCGTGATTTTTTGTATCTCTCATGTTGATCATATCTATACGCATAGATTCAATCACAAACGCGTGAGTAGGCCCGCGATGCGTCAGTCGCAAGTTTTTTCATCAACGCAATAAGGGAATGCGGACGAAAAGACCGAAGCGGAAAGGAGGCCGGTGAAGGCCTGCCTGTCCGAGTGTTCGGTGGTCTAAAGGCTGGCGGCGCGTGACGGCCCGTTACGATAGGCACCCAACGATATTCGTCCCAGCGAGAGCCCGCGCCGAGACAGTCCGGTTCTGGAGGTGAGGTTTCAGTCTCGGTGAAAGTGGCTGAGGGTGAGACCATAACCACGGTGCGAAGGCGATAAAGACGCGCGTTTCCATGCGCCCCTTTTCGGCGCTGCCGCCCCGGCCCGCAATCCAGCCGTTCGAAAAACCTACCTAAAGTCTGTCATATAGCTAGTTTTTGCAGCGCCGTTTTTCGTGTGCGCCGTCCTGCACGTTTTTTCAGGTCGCCCTCTTATCCTCGAGTGAGAGCCACGGAAGGAAAGAGGTGATCCATGAGCTATCAGTTTGTCCATATCGAATGCTATTCGGCGGCCCCACGCAAGGTGAAGGGAGCGCCCGAGCAGGTGAATACGGCCGAGCAGGTCTTTGGCGAGGCGATGCGTGTGCCGCGCTATTCGGGCCATGTCGCCGAGCCGAAGGCTCCCACCAAGCTTGACGGGACGACGACGCTCGAAGAGCTCGAAGCGCTCTGGACCGAGAAGGTGGAGACGATCCGTGAGACCGTGAAAAGTGCGAAAGGCACGAGCTATCAGCGTCGGCTGCGCCGCGATGCGGCGACGCTTTACACAGAAATTCACTCGCACCCCCTGTCGGTGGAGACCTTCAAGAGCGATCGAAAGCGCTATCAACCAGAGATTCTCAGTTGGGCGGAGCGGGTGCTCACGCATTTCGAAGCGCGCATGCCCAAGGGAATTCAATGGGTGGCAGTGCTGCATGTCGACGAGGCGCAGGTCCACCTCCACATCCTCGCGCTCAATGTCGAAGACCCGAAACTCGATGCGAACAAGCTGCATGCGGGCAAGCGCGCAGCCGCGGAGGTTCGCGCCTCCTGCGAGACCCCTTCGGCCATTTGCTCTCTCCCGCGCCCCATCCCCAAGCCGCTTCCGCCGAAACCGCGGAAGCGGGCTCTTGGCAAACGACCGGAGACCACCGCGCGCAACAAGGCACATAATGCCGCGCGTCTTGAGGCGTGGCGCACGGACTGTCGCGCGGCGCGGGCTGAAAATGCGAAGGTGCTCGCGTCGTGGAAAGAAGAGAACCGTGCCCATCTGAAAGTGGCTCGAAAACTGCGCGGTGAGGTTCCGGAAATGGCCGCCTACCGTGCGGCCATGCGTCAGTTCCAGGACGACTATTACGCGGCGGTCGGAGCGCCCTGCGGGTTGCTGCGCGACGGGCCGCGAAAAGCGCGGCTAACGACGAAACAACATGCCGCGCGCAAGGCGATTGCGGCACAGATGCAGGGGGCGTCCGCGGAGCTCGACCGAAGAGCACTGGATTTTGCGCAAAAGCAGGCCGCTCTGCGCGATGTCATCGCGGCGCTTGCCGAGGGTCGTGCCGAAATCTCGGGTGGCGATATCGTGATGCAGGACATGCCTGCGTTTCTCAAGGAACTCGGTGAGAATAGGGAGGACTGGATGATCCAAGCTGTTCTCGATCTTATCGTGCGGGCTGGAGAGGTCGGGGTTGGTGCGATGCAGCCGGCGCGCGTGGAAGAGATCAAAGGGCCGGGGATGGGGTAGATGCCCGATGCCGTCTCGTATGTCGACCTTGAGTTCCCCGGTCGAAGTATGCGGCGATCACACCATCCCGACCTCAGCTCTGGTGAGGCGCGACCTCGAAAAGCTCAGTGTGATCGTCCTGAATGCGGTCAATCTGATCGAGGATCCGCGACAGGTGATCGCGCATCGCCTGTGTCGCGCGGTCAAGATCCCGGCTTTCGAGCGCGCTCAGAATCTTCACGTGATCGTCGAACGCATCGCGCGAGGCGAAGGACAGCGACAGCATCCGCACGCGGTCCATGTGCCCCTTGTTCTCGGCGATCAGTTCCCATGTGAAGCCGAGCCCGGCACGGGTGCAGATCTCGCGATGAAACTGATCGTCCAGTTCGTGGAATTTGGTCTTCTCACCCTTTTCCATTGCGGCACGCTGTTGCTCGATCAGATCGCGCAACGCCGCGAGATCCTCATCGGTCAATGCGGCGACCGCGACGCGCACAGTTTCAACCTCGAGCGCGTTGCGAATGAAGCGCGCCTGCAGCACCGCTTCGCGTGAAATCAGCGAGACCGTCGTCGCACGCTGAGGTCGAATCACAAGAAATCCGAGCTTCGACAAACGGTAGAAGGCATCGCGCACCGGCTGGCGCGAAACCCCCATCTGCTTGGCGACCTCCACTTCTGAGAGCTTGGTGCCCGGTGGCAGGGATAGCCCCAGAACCTGTTGGCGCAAATGTTCGAAAACGACATCGGAAACCGACATGCGTGCGTTCTGATCAAGCTGGGTCAAAGGCAGGGGCGCGGGCATCGGAACTCCTCGTTGACGGTCCGGGTATTCTAGCATATTAGTTTATTAGTTCGGTGGTAGTCCACCTAAGAAAATAGCGACGGGGGGAGCGATAGACCATGGTGCTGCTGAATAAAGATCGCCTGCTGCCAGCTGATCCGGGGGTTCGTGCCCTCGCACGCGATCTCTATGACATGATCAAGGACGCCCCGATCATCTCGCCCCATGGTCACACTGATCCGCGCTGGTATGCGCAGAACGAAGCCTTTCCCGATCCCGCCCAGCTTTTCGTGACGCCCGATCACTACGTGTTTCGGATGTTGCACAGTCAGGGCGTGCCGCTGGAAGCGCTTGGCGTGCCGCGCGTCGATGGCGGTGAGACGGAAACCGATGGCCGCAAGATCTGGCGGCTGTTCGCGGAGCATTACCACCTGTTCCGCGCCACGCCCTCGCGGATCTGGCTGGACCATGCGTTCGAGACGATCTTCGGCTTCACCGAGCGGCTCAGCGCCGACACCGCGGACATGTATTACGATCGCATCTCGGAGGCGCTTCAGCGCCCGGAGATGCGCCCGCGCGCTTTGTTCGAGCAGTTCAATATCGAGGTGATCGCGACGACGGAATGCCCGCTCGACGATCTGAAATGGCATCGGATGATCCGCGAAAGCGGATGGGGCGGGCGCGTGATCACCGCCTATCGCCCCGATCCGGTGGTGGATCCCGATTTCGAAGGCTTCGCGCAGAATGTCGAGACGTTCTGCCAGCTTGGCGGGCAGTCGGGCACGTCCTTCGCAGCCTATCTGGACGCCCATCGCGACCGGCGCGCCTATTTCGCGTCTTTCGGGGCGACCTCGACCGACCACGGTCATCCGAGTGCCGCGACGCTCAATCTGGATCGCGCCGCGGCGGAGACGCTCTATGAGAAGGTGCTCGCGGGGAAAGCGGATGCGGCGGAACGCGAGGCGTTTCGCGCCCAGATGCTGACCGAGATGGCGAAGCTGTCCTGCGAGGACGGCTTGGTTATGCAGATCCACCCCGGCTCGTCGCGCAACCATTCCGATCCTATCCTGTCCCGCTTCGGGCGCGACAAGGGCTGCGATATCCCGACGCGCACCGATTATGTCGCCGCGCTCAAACCGCTTCTCGATGCGGTGGGGCAGGACCCCGAGCTGCGCGTCATTCTGTTCACGCTCGACGAGACGACTTATGCGCGCGAACTGGCGCCGCTGGCGGGTGTCTACCCCTGTCTGCGCCTTGGTCCCGCGTGGTGGTTCCATGACAGTTTCGAGGGCATGTGGCGCTACCGCGAGATGACCACCGAAACCGCGGGTTTCTACAACACGGTCGGCTTCAACGACGACACCCGTGCCTATTTGTCGATCCCCGCGCGCCATGATGTCGCGCGCCGGGTCGATGCCGGATTCCTTGCCAACTTGGTCGCCACCGGGCGGCTGACGGAGGAGGAAGCTTCTGAGGTCATCCACGACCTCACACACAGGCTTGCACGCCAAGCCTACAAGCTCTGATTGAGCACTTTCTGGGAGGAGAGAAGTAATGAAGAAGACACTGACACCTATCGCTGCGCTGCTGATTTCGGCCGCCAGCGTCACGACCGCGTCGGCCTGCGACATGACCCTGCGCTCGTCGGACACCCACCCCGACGGCTACCCGACCGTCGAGGCGGTGAAATCGATGGCCAAGGAGGTCGAGGCGAAGACCGATGGCCGGATCTGCATCGAGGTCTACCCGTCCGCGCAGCTGGGCGAGGAGAAG
The DNA here is from genome assembly GCF_002020075.1 of Thioclava sp. F36-7. Classification (NCBI taxonomy): domain Bacteria; kingdom Pseudomonadati; phylum Pseudomonadota; class Alphaproteobacteria; order Rhodobacterales; family Paracoccaceae; genus Thioclava; species Thioclava sp. F36-7. The sequence continues at coordinate 15,377 of NZ_MPZR01000016.1, forward strand.
GATACGATCGAGCAGACCCAGCTGGGCGTGATCGACATGGTGCGCGCCTCGTTCGGCACGTTCAACGACATCGTTCCGGAAACGCAGCTGTTCTCGCTGCCCTACCTGTTCCGTTCGGTCGAACATCAGCACCACGTTCTCGACGGCCCGATCGGCGCCGAAGTCGGCAAGGCGTTCGAGGCACATGATCTGGTGCAGCTGGCCAATTACGACGCCGGTTCGCGCAGCTTCTACAACTCCGAGCATCCGATCAAATCGATCGACGATCTTCAGGGCATGAAGTTCCGCGTCATGCAGAACGACGTGTTCGTCGATATGATGAAGGCGATCGGCGCCAATGCCACGCCGATGCCCTATGGCGAGGTCTACTCTTCGATCCAGACCGGCGTCATCGACGGGGCGGAAAACAACTGGCCCTCCTATGACAGCTCGGGCCATTACGAGGTCGCGCCCTATTACACGCAGGACCAGCACCTCATGGTTCCGGAACTGGTGGCGATGTCGCTTACGACCTGGAACAAGCTGAGCCCCGAAGATCAGAAGGTCATCAAGGCGGCGGCGAAGAACTCGGAAACCCTCGAGCGCAAGCTCTGGGCTGAGCAGGAAAAGAAGTCCGAGGACAAGGTCGAAGCGGCTGGCGTCAAGGTCGTGAAGGATATCGACAAGCAGCCCTTCATCGACGCGATGAAGCCGGTCTACGACAAATACGTGACCACGCCCGAGGCGAAGGATCTGGTGGCGCGCATTCAAGCGACGAAGTGATCTGACCTCTCGACCCCCGCCCATTGCGGCGGGGGCACATTCTTTCCGTGGAGTTCCCACCGATGCGCAACGTTGTGGAAAAACTGGCCGTCTGGACGGGCTGGTTGGGCCGGGCTGCCCTATGGCTATCAGGGATCGGTCTGGTGCTGATGACGGCTTTCGTCTTCGCCCAAGTCTTCTATCGCTACGTTCTCGGCTCAAGCCTTTTCTGGGCCGAGCCTGCGAGCGTGATCCTGATGGGCTGGTTCATCTTCCTCGGCGCGGCTGTCGGCATCCGGGAGGGCTACCACCTTAGCTTCGACGTGCTGCTTTTCGTGCTGCCCGAAAAGGTGCGCCTGACCTTCTTCTCGATCTCGGACCTCGTTGTCGCGGCTTTCGGTTTCGGGATGCTCAAATACGGCTGGGAGCTGGCTGACAAGATGGCCGCCACGACGATTTCAGGGCTCGGTGTTTCCGGGGCCTTCCGCTTCGTGCCGGTCGCGGCGGGCGGAGCGCTACTGATGATCTTCTGCGCCGAGCGCATCCTGCGCCGGCTCGCGGGTCTGTCTACGTCGCGATTTGGCGACGATCACGACGCGGCAGAGCTCGAGGGCGAAGCTGTAACTGGCGAAGGGAACTGAGCTCATGGAACTCTGGATCTTGTTCGGGACCTTTACCGTCCTTCTGCTGATCGGAACGCCGGTCGCGTTCTGTCTCGGCGTGGCCTCCTTCGCGACAGTCACCTATCTCGGGCTTCCCCCGGTGGTGGTGTTCCAGCGTCTGAATTCCGGCGTCTCTGTCTTTGCACTGATGGCGATCCCGTTCTTCATCTATGCCGGTGACCTGATGGTGCGCGGCGATATCGCGCGGCGGCTGGTCGCGCTGGCGGGCGCCTTGGTGGGGCATATGCGCGGCGGGCTGGGGCAGGTGAACATCCTCGCCTCGGTCATGTTCGGCGGCGTGTCCGGGTCGGCTGCGGCGGATGCCTCGGCCGTGGGCGGCCTGATGGTGCCGCAGATGCGCGAACGTGGCTACGGCGCGGATTACGGTGTGAACATCACCGTCACGGCGGCGATCATCGCGCTGATGCTACCGCCCAGCCACAACATGATCATCTATTCGATCTCGGCAGGCGGGAAGATCTCGATCGCCGATCTGTTCACCGCCGGGATCATTCCGGGTCTGGTGCTTGCGCTGTCGCTGATGACCGCCGCCTATTTCGTCGCCAAACGCCGCGGCTACCCGACCGAACCGTTTCCCGGTCGCAGGGCTCTCGGGCGGTTGTTCTGGAATGCGATGCCCGGTCTGATCATGATCCTGATCATCTTCGGCGGCGTGCGCTCGGGCATTTTCACCGCCTCTGAAAGCTCCAATATCGCGGTGGTCTACGCGCTGCTGGTGACCGTCTTCCTGTATCGCACGATGAAGCTGTCGGATTTCATCGAAGCGACCAAGGGCGCGGTGCGCACGACGGCGATGGTGCTGATGGTGATCGGCTGCGCGGCCTCCTTCGGCTGGTTGCTGGCCTATCTGCAGGTGCCCGCCAAGCTGATCAATCTGCTCGAGAATTTCTCGCATAATCCGATCGTCATCCTGCTGCTGATCAACCTGTTGCTGCTGGTGCTGGGCACGTTCATGGACATGTCGCCGCTGATCGTGATCACCACGCCGATCTTCCTGCCCGTGGCTCAGGCCTTCGGCGTCGATCCGGTGCAATTCGGGGTGATCCTCGTGCTCAACCTCGGGATCGGGCTCTGCACGCCGCCGGTTGGTGCGGTGCTGTTCGTCGGCTGCGCAGTCGGCCGGGTGCCGATCACGACGGTGATGAAATCAATCTGGCCGTTCTATTTCGCCACCTTCGCGACGCTGATGCTGGTGACCTATATCCCCGCGCTATCGCTCTGGCTGCCGTCGGTCTTCCACTGAAAGGAGTCTCCTCATGAGCTATCCGATCGCCTATCCCGATGAGGGCATCGCCCGTCAGGTGCTGACCGAAAACGAGCAGATGATGCTGGTCTCGGTTCGCTTCGAGGCCGGGGCAGAGGGTGCGCTCCACTCGCATCCCCATGTGCAGGCCACCTACTGCAATTCCGGGGAATTTCGATTTGTCCTGGACGGCGCGGAGCACGTGCTCCGCGCCGGGGACAGCCTGATGATACCGTCCGGCGCCGAACACGGCTGTGTCTGTGTCGAAGCGGGGGAGCTGCTCGACTGCTTCACCCCGCGCCGCGACGACTTTTTGTGAAAGGATATTTAATGCTCAGCGTAGAAACCCGCCACGCCATCCATCCCGATCACGCCCGCACGATGGGCACACAGGAACTGCGGGAGCATTTTCTGGGCACCGGGCTGTTCGCGCCTGGCGAAATCCGCTTGATCTACACGCATTACGACCGCTTCACCCTCGGGGGCGCGGTGCCGAACGGTGCGCCGCTTACGCTCGACGTGGTGGACGAGACGCGGACCGCGACCTTCCTCGAGCGGCGCGAAATGGGCGTCGTGAATATCGGCGGAACGGGACGCGTCTCAGCCGCTGGCGACGCTTGGGAGATGGGGCGCGGCGATGTGCTGTATCTGGGCATGGGCGCAGGTCCGGTGACCTTCGAGGGCGACGGTCGGTTCTATTTGGTTTCGGCCCCCGCGCATCGCGCCTGTCCGCATCGCCTGATCAAGCTTGCCGAGGCGAACCGCGTCGAGCTGGGCGAAGCGGCGACTTCCAATAAACGCGTCATTAACCAGTTCATCCATCCCACCGTGATGGAAAGCTGCCAGCTGGTGCTGGGCTATACCCAACTGGTCGAGGGCTCGGTCTGGAACACGATGCCCGCGCATGTGCATGACCGCCGGATGGAAGCCTATCTCTATTGGGGCATGACGCCCGAGGCGCGCGTGCTGCACCTGATGGGCGAGCCGATTGAGACCCGCCACATGATGATCGCCAACGAAGAGGCCGTGATCTCGCCGCCGTGGTCGATCCACTCCGGGGCCGGGATCGGGGAATACACCTTCATCTGGGCGATGGCGGGCGACAATGTCGATTACACCGACATGGACTTCGTGCAGCCGGCGGATCTGAAATGAGCCCGTTTTCGCTAGAGAACCGCCGCGCCCTCGTCACCGGCGCGAATACCGGCATCGGTCAGGCGATCGCCGTGTCGCTGGCTGCGCAAGGCGCACATGTGACTTGTGCTGGGCGGCGCGAATGCACCGAGACGCTGGAGATGATCGCGGATGCGGGCGGGCAGGGCGAGGCGCTGCTCCTCGATTTCGCCGACCCGATGGCCGCGCAGGACACTTTCGCGGATGCGGGCTATTCGATCCTCGTGAACAACGCGGGGATCATCCGGCGCGAAGACACTCTGGACTTCACCGAGGCCGATTGGGACGCGGTGATGGACGTGAACCTCAAGGCGCTGTTCTTCACCACGCAAGCCTTCGCCCGCGCCGCGCTCGAGCAGGGCAATACGCCTTCGGCAGTGGTGAACATCGCCTCGCTGCTCTCCTTTCAGGGCGGCATCCGCGTGCCGTCCTACACCGCGTCCAAGCATGGTGTGGCGGGGCTGACCAAGATCCTCGCCAACGAATGGGCGGCCAAAGGGATCAACGTAAACGCCATCGCACCCGGCTATATCGCGACCAACAACACCGAGGCTCTGCGCGCCGATCCAGAGCGCAGCGAAGCGATCCTTGCGCGAATTCCGGCCGGGCGCTGGGGCGATCCTTCCGATATCGGCGGCACCGCCGCCTTCCTGTGTTCCCCCGCCGCGCGCTACATCCATGGCGCGGTCCTGAATGTCGATGGAGGCTGGCTTGCCCGCTGAACGTCTCACCCGCGAAAGCGCGAAGCTCAAAACCGGTATCGTCCATCTCGGCCTCGGCGCGTTCTTCCGTGCCCATGGGGCGATCTACACGGCTGAGGCTGCTGCGAAAAGCGGCGGCGACTGGGGGATCACCGGCGTGTCGCTGCAATCGTCGCGGATGCGCGATGCGCTGGCGCCGCAGGATTTCGCCTATAGCGGGCTGGAGTTCGGCCCCGAGGGCGAAACGCCCGAGCGCATCGAGATCGTCAGCGATATTCTGGTGGCCCGCGAAAATCCGCAAGCGGTGCTCGACGTGATGGCCGATCCGGATGTGCGCATCGTCTCGCTCACGATCACGGAAAAAGGCTATTGCCATTCGCCCGCGACCGGCGCGCTTGACCCCGATCATCCCGATATCGTGCATGACATGACCAACGACCTGCCCGTCTCTGCGCCCGGCTATCTTGTGCGTGCGCTGCAGCTGCGCCACGCGCGCGGCCTGCGTCCCTTCACCGCGATGAGCTGTGACAACCTGCCCGAAAACGGCCGGCTGCTGCGCGGCGTGGTGCTGGATCTGGCGCGTCGCATCGACCCGGAGCTGGCGGACTGGATCGCGGCTGAGGGGCGGTTCCCGTCGACCATGGTGGACCGCATCGTGCCCGCGACGAAGCCCGAGGACATCGCGCGGCTCGAAGAGCTCGCCGGCTGGCACGACGCCTTGCCGGTGATGCACGAGCCGTTCCGCCAATGGGTGATCGAGGATGATTTCGTCGATGGCGAGCGGCCCGATTGGGGCGCGGTCGGTGTCGAGATGGTCAGCGACGTCACTCCGTTCGAGCATATGAAACTGCGGATGCTGAACGGCACCCACAGCTCTCTGGCCTATCTTGGCTATCTGGCGGGGTTCGAGACGATTTCCGACACGATGGACGACGAGGTGATGGCCGGTTTCGTGCGCTATCTGTGGCGCTCCGAAATCATCCCTTCGCTGACCCCGCCGCCGGGCGTCTCGCTCGAGCGTTATGCGGATGCGCTTGCAGAGCGTTACGCCAATCCCGCGATCCGTCACCGGACATGGCAGATCGCGATGGATGGCAGCCAGAAACTGCCCCAGCGCATTCTGGCCACCGTCACGGATACGTTGAAAGCCGGGCGGAACTGTCCGGGCCTGATGCTCGCGATCGCGGCCTGGATGCGCTACGTCGGCGGCGTCGACGAGAGAGGGCAGCCGATTGATGTGAAAGACCCGCTGGCCGCTGAATTGCGCGCTTTGTCCGACAGCGCAGCGGATGTCGAGGGCAAGGTCGCGGCGCTTTTGTCGCTGCGCTCGGTCTTTCCGCCCGAGCTCGCGCAATCCCTGCAGGCCCCGGTCTCTGAGGCCTATCGCGCGCTCGTCGAAAAAGGCGCGCGCGCTGCGGTGCAGGAGGTTCTCCAATGATCGAGAGCTGGCGTTGGTATGGCCCCGAGCTGGACACGATTTCCTTGCCGCAGATCACGCAAACGGGCGCATCCGGTATCGTCACGGCACTGCACGAGATTGCCTATGGCGAGGTCTGGTCGCGTCAGGCGATCTCGGAACGACGGGCACTGATCGAGGCGGCGGGGCTGCATTGGCATGTGGTCGAAAGCCTGCCGATCCACGAGCGGATCAAGCGCGGTGAGGGTGATCTGAGCGCGCTTTTCGCCAATTATCGCCAATCGATGGCCAATCTCGCGGCCGAGGGTATCTCCACGATCTGCTACAACTTCATGCCGGTGCTGGACTGGACTCGCACCGATCTGACCGCGCCGCTTGCGACCGGTGGTAGCTGCCTTCGCTTTGAGGCCTACCGCGTGGCGGCATTCGAGATTCACATGCTGGGGCGCGAAGGGGCCGAGGACGATTACACGCCCGACGTTTGCGTCCGCGCCAAGGCATGGTTCGAGGGCTCGACGCAGTCGGAGCGCGATGCACTGTTGCACGCGATCATGTCGGGGCTGCCGGGCGCCTATGACCGCTACGACATCGCCGGTCTGCGGGACCAGCTCGCGCTTTATGACGGCATCGATCGCGACGAGATCCGGCGCAATTTCAAACGCTTCCTCGATGAGGTGATCCCCGCGGCAGAGGAGCTGGGCCTGCGGTTCTGTGTCCATCCCGACGATCCGCCGCGCGACATTCTGGGGCTGCCCCGTGTCGTCTCCAACGCCGAGGATATCGACTGGATCTTGCAGGCCCATGACAGTCCCGCGAACGGGCTGACGCTTTGCACCGGCTCGCTCGGGGCGAACCCGGCCAATGATCCGCCTGCGATCGCCGAGCGCTTTGCGCCGCGTATCCATTTCGCGCATCTGCGCAACGTGCGAAAAGACCCCGATGGCAGTTTCGAGGAGGCCGCGCATCTCGGTGGCGATACCGATATGGTCGCGGTGGCTGCGGCGCTCTTGTCCGAGGAAACACGCAGGGCCTCCGAGGGACGCGCGGATGCACAGATCCCATTTCGTCCCGATCACGGCCATGTCTTGCTTGACGACGCCACGCGCGGCTCCTTTCCTGGCTACCCGCTTATCGGGCGGATGCGCGGGCTGGCCGAGATGCGCGGCGTGATCGCCGGATTGAGGGGGCGCCGCGATGGCTGAAGCGATTACACTGCATCCGCGCGACACGGTCGCCGTTCTGGCCGCGCGCGCCGATGCGGGCAGCACCCCGCTTGGCACCGGTGAACCGCTCGCGCAGCCAGTCTCCGCCGGGCACAAGCTGGCGCGCGTGGCGATGGCCGAGGGTGATCCGGTGATCAAGTTCGGCCAGATCATCGGTCGTGCCAGCGCCCTGATCGTGGTGGGCGAACATGTCCATAGCCATAATGTCAGCTATTCCGAACATGACGAGACCCATCAGATTGGCGCGGATCTCGCCCAGGCCGAAGCCGCGATCCCCGATATCGCGCCGCGCAGTTTCATGGGCTACGCGCGGGACGATGGTCGGGTTGGCACGCGCAATTATATCGCACTCTGCGCCACGGTGAACTGCTCGGCCACGGTGATCAAATGCGCAGCGGCCGAGATCACGGCCGAGGGCGCGCTCGATCCTTATGACAACATCGACGGCGTCGTCGCCTTCGCCCATGGCACCGGCTGCGGTATGGCGGCGAGCGGGCGCGGGGCGGACAGCCTCGAGCGTGTCCTCTGGGGGCATGCGACGCACCCCAATGTCGGCGCGGCGATCTTCGTGGGACTGGGCTGCGAGGTGATGCAGATTGCGCGCATGGAGGCGCATTTCGGGTCCGCGGGGACCGAACGGTTCCATGCGCTGACCATTCAGGAGACCGGCGGCACCCGCGCCACGATCGAGGCGATCAAGGCGAAGCTGCGCGAGATCCTGCCGCAGGTGAACAAGGCCAGCCGAAGCGCCTGCCCGGTCTCCGCGCTGCGCATCGGATTGCAATGCGGCGGCTCGGACGGGTTCTCCGCGATCACCGCGAACCCGGCGCTGGGTGTGGCCTCGGACCTGATCGTGGGGCAGGGCGGGGGCGTGATCCTCTCCGAGACCCCCGAGATCCATGGCGCCGAAGATCTGCTGCTGCGCCGCACTATGCCCGAGGTGGCCGAAAAGCTCCTTGGTTGTCTCGACTGGTGGGAGGGCTATGCCGCACAGGGCGGCGGATCGATGGACAACAACCCCAGCCCCGGCAACAAGCAGGGCGGGATCACCACGATCCTCGAGAAATCCCTCGGCGCGGTCGCCAAGGCCGGAGCGACGCCGCTGCGGGCCTTCTATGACTATGCAGAACAGGTCCGCACGCCAGGGCTGAGCTTCATGGACAGCCCCGGTTACGATCCGGTCTCGGCCACGGGCCAGATCGCGGCGGGCGCGCAGATCGTGGTGTTTACCACCGGGCGTGGCTCTGCTTTCGGCTCGAAACCCGCGCCGACGATCAAGCTGGCGACCTCGGACCGGCTGATGGCGGCCATGCCCGACGATATGGATATCGGCTGCGGTGACATCCTGAGCCAAGGCGTGTCGATCGCTGACAAGGGCGCGGAAATCTTCGAGGCGATCCTGCGTGTCGCATCGGGAGAGAAAACCAAATCGGAAGACCTCGGGCTGGGCGATAACGAATTCCAGCCGTGGCAAATCGGAGCGGTGATGTGACGAAGAAACGCGTGATCGCCTGCGTCGGGGAAGCGATGGTCGAGCTGTCTTTCGACCGCCCCGAGCAACAGATCGGCTTTGCCGGAGATACGCTCAACACTGCGGTTTATCTTGTGCGCGCGACTGGGGCGGCAGCGCAGGTCGAATTCGTGACCGTGCTGGGGCGTGATGCGGTCTCCGATCGCATGGGCGCTTTCATTGCCGCCCAAGGCTTGGGCTGCGCGCACATTCGTCGCCACCCCGAGCGTCTGCCCGGTATCTACGCGATCGCACTCGACGCAAAGGGAGAGCGCAGCTTTTCCTATTGGCGCGACCAATCCGCGGCGCGCTGCCTGTTCGAGGACGGGTTCGCGCAGCTTGAACGGGTCGATCTGATCTATCTCAGTGCGATCACGCTGGCGATCCTGCCCCATTCTGTGCGCCTGTCGCTCTTGGCTCATCTGGAGGCGCATCCCGCCCGGGTGGCTTTCGATTCCAACTACCGCCCCCGGCTTTGGGAAGATATCGAGACTGCCCGCGCCGTGACGGAGGCCGCGTGGCGCATCGCCGATATCGCGCTGCCTTCGCTGGATGACGAGATGGCGCTCTTCGGTGATCGCGATGCGCAAGCGGTGCGCGCGCGGCTCAACGGCTGGGGCGCGCGCAAAGGCGCGTTGAAGATGGGCGCGAGAGGGGCGATATCGCTCGATCCCACCGCCAAGCCGCTCGACCTGCCTGCCGCGCAAAAGGTGGTCGATACCACCGCGGCCGGCGACAGTTTCAACGGTGCATGGCTCGCCGCGCATTTTAGGGGCGCTTCAGACGAGGACTGCCTTGTTCAGGCTCATGCCTGCGCGCTCGAGGTGATCGCGCAGCCGGGGGCGATCATAGCTGCGTAGCTGCCATAGAGGGGGGCTCGTCTTGCAACTTGCGATGCCGCGGATCCCCCGAGTGGCCAAGATTGCCGGTTCCAGCGGCACGCAGCGCGACCCGAGAGGGGATCGGGCTTCAATCTCCATTCTTCACCCCAGTCGTCGGCTCAGCTCTTCGGTCTTATGGATTGATTATTGTTAGTTGCTCAGAGTGATACGGCCTCGGTCAAGATTTTTGATCTTAAGTCCTCAGGATCGCCGCCTCATGATGCTGCCAGCCCGAAATCGCGCGGAGAGATCGCGATATCGGCAATCGTGTAGTTGTCGAGCGTCGCCAAGAAAGTCGCCCGGGCTTCCGCCAAGGGAGAAATCAAACGGCAGGATGCTGTGATCGTGCAATCTCCGTCGCTGCGCATACATTCGACGAGATCGAAATCCGTCTCCATGTGGCGCACAATTGTTCCCACGCCGATCTCTTGGGCGGCACGTGCAAGCCCCAAGCCGCCGGACCGGCCGCGTTGGGCAGTCAGAAATTCGCCTCGGGTCAGCGCGTTGACGACCTTCATGACCGTGCTTCGAGGCGCATGATAGGCCGCGACGAGATGATCGATCGTGAAACGGCGGTCTTTCATCGACGCCGCATAGATCATGACGCGCAAGGCGAGGTCCGTGGTGTCGTTCAAGCGCATTCGCACATCTCTCCTGATCGGGCTCCCAAGCGACCCGTCTCGTATCACGAGGCCGGACAGAATGTCGCACAGGAAAAACATACCTGTGATTGGCATCTTAAATCGCGGGGGAATAGATGCGGATCATTGGCATGTTTTATAACCTAGGAGATAATGATGGCCAAGCCGCTCTCGGAAAACACACTCGCGATCATCGAAGCCACTGCGCCCGTCGTCGCCCAGCATGTCGATCAGATCGTGCCGGTCATGTATCGCAGGCTGCTCGCTGCTCCCGAAATCCGGGCGCTGTTCAACATGTCACATCAACATGGCAACTCGCCGCAGCACAAAGCGCTCGCGGGGGCGCTGGTGGCCTATGCGACCCATATCCGGAATCCCGGGGTCTTGGCCGATGCGCTGGAACGGATCGCACAGAAACATGTCGGATTGCAGATCCTCCCTGGGCATTACCCCCATGTCGGAGAAGCGCTACTGGGCGCTGTCGCCGAGGTGTTGGGCGAGGCCGCGACCCCCGAGATCCTGAATGCCTGGGGGGAGGCCTACTGGTTTCTTGCCAATACGCTTATCGAGCGGGAGGAAGAGATCTACGCCGGTGCGGAAGAACAAGACGGCGGCTGGCGCGGGTGGCGGCGCTTCAAGGTTGGCGCGAAGGACAGCGAGACCTCCGAGATCGCGTCCTTCACGCTCTATCCCGTGGATGGGTTGCCCGTTCTCAAGCATCGCCCCGGTCAGTATCTGAGCTTCCGCTTTGCACCTGCGGAAGGCGAGGAGTATCGGCGCAACTACTCGATCTCCTCGGCGCCGAATGGTCAGTCCTACCGCATCACCGTCAAGCGCGAGCCCGGCGGACGGATCTCCAACTGGCTGCATGATGTGGTCGAGGTCGGAGCCGAGTTAGACGTGGCCGCGCCCGCTGGCGAGTTCTTCCTCGATCCCGCAGACAAGCGAGAGGTGGTTCTGCTGTCAGGCGGCGTTGGCCTCACTCCGATGATCTCGATGCTGGAGAGCTATGGCGGCGGCGATCTGCGGATGGTCTATGTCCACGCGACGCGGAACGGCCAGTCCCATGCGCTTGCCGCGACCTCCCGCGCGAAGGCGCATGAGAGCCACGTCTTCTACGAGGTGCCGGAAAAGAGTGATGTCGCAAACGGGGTTCATACCGGCCGCGTCGATCCGAACTGGCTCGTGCAGATCAGCGATCCGGCCAGGGCGGACTATTTCATCTGCGGCCCGACGGGATTCATGCAGGAGATGGTTTCCGGCCTGAAGGCTGCAAACGTTCCAGACGCTCGCATCCACTATGAGTTCTTCGGCCCCGCATCCGCGCAGATCGGTTGATACCCCGCCCCGGCGCTCTATCCGTCGAGCGCCGGGGCGCCGCTCTATGTGACCAGAGCTGCTTTGGAGAGATGTCGGTGACTTGAAAAGGGGAGGGGACGATACACGACGGGCCGCACCTAGAACCGCACCCTCTTGCTGTTGAACGAGCTCCTGCGAGCCCGGAGCTTCACCCGCATGTCTATGTACATTCTGAGCATAATGTTTCGTCGATTGAACGCCCTAGCTGCCTGAGCTTCATGGCAATCTCTTCAGGCTTGTGTCGCTTATTCGATATCTCTAGCCCGCCGTTTCCTAAATATAGCGCTGGACCAGTGAAACGGGGAGGCTCAAAGCGACGTAATCGCTCTTTGCTTCGGGATGGCTCCGAAAAGATTAGGCACGTTGAGTTTCGGGCGCTGACATAGAAGAAGGCCCGGGAAGGGCCAGATGAACGCGAAGCAGCCGGGCAATTGCCCGGCCGCTCCCGCTACCAACCTGACGGATTGAGGGGCTTACTTCGTCAGATCACTCTACGATGCGCTTGAAGGGTGTGGGTGGTGCACGCCGTCGATAGCGGTGGGGTGGGAACGACTGGATGGCTTGGAGGGTATCAAGGCGGGCTGAAAAAATGGGATCACATCTCGGACAAAGTAGAGATATCAGGTAAGAAAAAGACCAAAAAATATGCATTTTAGGCTCCAAGATAACTATTTGGAGAAAGTGTCGTTACTTAAATTGAAACGACGGCCACTCAACCTTCGAGCGAGAAGGTGGCGAGAGGACGGTGGGAAAGTGACGGATTTGTGTCTGACGTTTTTCTTTCTTGTGCCGACCATGATTTCGGTCCGATTGCGGCGTTTATAATTGCGTTCGCCGAATTCTACGAGGATCTGCGCGTCTTTGCAGCGAGAGATGTATGCCCTCAGAGCCCTGCAATCAGATAGGGCGGACTATGAGAGATAGTGGCGCCCCCATGGCAACTCACGCCTTCAAAGTCCGGTCGAGGTTGCCTCATACGCACCCCGGCTCCCCGCCTCACTCGCCCGTTTGGTCGCCTCTCCGAAGATCGCCGATCCGCCGCTCGATTGCGTCGAGCCGCAGGAGAACTTCATCCCGGTAGGCACCGGTGCGCGTGGTCTCCTCTTCTGAATGAGCGTCCTGCATAGAATCCACGATCAGGCCCACCAGGAGGTTCACCACTGCGAAGGTCGTGACCATTATGAAGGGCACGAAGAAGGTCCAGGCCAGAGGGTGGGTTTCCATCACTGGGCGCACGAAGCCCATCTCGCTCCAACGCTTCCAGCGGTTGTAGAGTGTCTTGGGCGGACCGTATTCCTGCGGTGCATCGCGCCAGTGCAACCCATTGCGGTTTATGAAGATTATCCCGCTCAGAGCATGACGATCATCAACCCGTGGGCGGCCATGGCTCTTCGGAAGTGAGGAAGATCAGAAAACAGTCCATTGGACTGTTTTCCTGACGAACGGCTCGAGCAGTGCCATCTTCTCGTCGCTCAGCCAGAGAAGACTGCTCACCACACGCGCCTATATCTAGTCAAGCGGACGATCGAGAGCGGTTTTCCCTGCTTTTGAGCTGAATTGGTCGTCTCGGCAAAGAAGCTTTCCTCCAAGGGTATGGCTTGCGTCCTTTTTCCGACTTACTCGGTTCGACTTTTGGTAAATCCGGCCCCCCCCCATCTTTCCCACAGCGCGTATCCTTCGGCGGGGTTGTTTTCCCTCCGGCAGATCGCTCAGGCACGAAGAGCGTATCGCGAGAAAGGTCATGCCCCGACGGTCGTGTTCCTTCCTCTGACACGTGCTTCATAGGGCCACGCAGTGCGTGGCTCGCTTAGAATGAAACTGCTCCGCAAGGGGTCAGGGCTCGCGCAGGCCCTCCGGCACGGCGTAACCCCAGTCGGGATACATTTCGCAAATGACTTCCTTCATCAGGCAGATGGGCGGCGAGGTGTCGCCTTGCCGGTAATTCATGAAGATTGGCGAAGTGGGGTGTTCCTCGATGGGACGATAGCAGATGCCTTCCATCCGGAGCCTGTCCAGAGAAGCAGGCACGACTGCGATACCCTCCTCGGCCGCGACGAGGCCGAGGGCGATGTGCAATTCGCGGGCCTCATGGGCGATCATCGGCGTCAATCCGTGGTCGTGGAAAACCGTTAGAACCTGATCGGCGTAGCTCGGGCGCGGTTTGCTCGGGTAAAGGATCTGCGGCTCTTCGGCGACCCGCGACAGGGGGAGCGGCGCGTCGGTTCCGGCCAGAGGATGCGTGATCGGAAGGGCGACGATCATTTGTTCTTCGCGCAGCAGAACGCGCCGGATGTCAGTGTCCTCGAACCGCTGGGTGCCAAAACCCGCGTCGATCCGTCCTTCCTTCAAGGCGTTGATCTGTTCAAGGCTGCTCATCTCGACGAGATGCACTTCGATATCGCTGGCTTTCTTGCGAAAACCTCGGATCAGTGCTGGAAATCGACCATACATCGTCGAGGCGACGAAGCCGAAGACCACGCTGCGCTTGGCGCTCTTGATCGTTCGCGTCATCATTACCTTCGTTGCTTCGGCATGGCCGAGGATCTGTTCGGCTTGTTTCAGGAACAGCCGCCCTGCCGGGCTCAGGCGCAACGGACGCACCGAGCGGTCGATCAGCTCCGCGCCCATCTCCGCCTCGAGCATCTGAATCTGCCGGCTCAGAGGAGGCTGTGCCATGTTGAGTGTGTTCGCCGCACGCGAGAAGCTCCTCTCCCGCGCCACCGCCACGAAATAGCGGAGCTGCCGCATTTCCATACTATACCCTCCCGGCATAAAGGCAGACTTACTTGGTCTTGGCCAAACGCCTCTCACTTTGTCAGTTTAGCCGAAGCTTGATTGAGCCGGGTAGAGGAGGACGCTACCCGTCGGGAGGTATCGCTCGATACCTATTAGGTCTGAAGGGCCGCGAGATGGCTCCGAAACCCGATTTTCGGGAACGGCTTTTTGCACCCGGACGGTCGGTCTCCCAGCCGCTCGGCTCGACGATCCAGCCAAGACCCTGCCGTTGCAGGAACGCGCCAGTTTGGAGGAGGACCTATGGCAAACGACCTGAAATCCCGTATCGAGAACGCGGTGATCGAGAACCCAGAGACCGGTATTCACCGCTGTCGTCGCGACATCTTCACCGATGAAGAGATGTTCGAACTCGAGATGAAGCATATCTTCGAGGGCAACTGGGTGTATCTTGCCCACGAGAGCCAGATCCCGCAGAACAACGACTACTTTACCACCTGGATCGGGCGTATGCCGATCATCATCACCCGTGACAAGGAAGGTGAGTTGCACGCCGTGGTCAACGCCTGCGCGCATCGCGGCGCCACGCTCTGCCGTCGCAAGCATGGCAACAAGTCGAGTTTCACCTGCCAGTTTCATGGCTGGACCTTCAACAACGCGGGCAAGCTGCTGAAGGTGAAAGACGGCAAGACCGGTGCCTACCCGGAAGCCTTCAACCGGGATGGGTCGCATAACCTCAAGAAGGTTACGAAATTCGCCAGCTACAAGGGCTTCCTCTTCGGGTCTCTAAACCCCGACGTGGCGGGCTTGGAAGAGCATCTTGGCGAAACCCGTGTCATCATCGATCAGATCGTCGATCAGGCACCTGAGGGGCTCGAGGTTCTGCGCGGAAATTCCAGCTACACTTTCGACGGGAACTGGAAGCTGCAGATGGAGAACGGCGCAGACGGCTATCACGTCAGCTCGGTTCACTGGAACTATTCCGCCACGATGGGGCACCGCAAGGAAGAGGGCACCAAGGCCGTCGATGCCAATGGTTGGTCGAAATCCACGGGTGGTGTCTACGGCTTCAAGCAGGGGCATATCCTTTTGTGGACCCGGACACTGAACCCGGAGGTGCGCCCGATCTGGAATCACAAGGACGCGCTGGCCGAACGGCTGGGCGAGGAGAAGACGAGCTTCATCGTCAACCAGACGCGAAATCTCGGCCTCTATCCCAATGTCTACCTTATGGATCAGTTCTCGACCCAGATCCGGGTGGTGCGTCCGATCTCCGTCGATAAGACCGAGATCACGATCTACTGCTTTGCCCCCGTCGGCGAGCCGCCGGAAGAGCGCGCGCTGCGCCTGCGGCAATACGAGGACTTCTTCAACGTCTCAGGCATGGGCACGCCCGACGATCTGGAAGAGTTCCGCGCGTGCCAAGAGGCCTACGCCGCCGCGGATGGCGTCTGGAACGACTTGAGCCGCGGGGCCACCCGCTGGGAGAACGGCCCGGATGAAAACGCCAAGGCGATGGGCATGAACCCGATCCTCAGCGCAGAGCGTGCCGAAGATGAAGGGCTTTTCGTTCGTCAGCACGAATTCTGGGCCGAGACCCTTCTGAAGGCGCTTGAGGCAGAAACGGCAGAGAGCCGCGTGGAGGAACTGGCATGAACGCGCCTTTGACAAATGATCTGACCGCACTCACGCAGTTTCTCTATCGCGAAGCGCGCTTGCTCGATGATCGGGAATGGGATCGCTGGCTCGAATGTTATGCGCCCGAGGCGAGCTTCTGGATGCCGTCCTGGGACGATGACGATCAGCTGATCGAGGACCCGCAAAGCCAAGTCTCCCTGATCTATTACCCCGATCGGGCCGGGCTCGAAGACCGGGTTTTTCGGATCAAGACCGAACGCTCCGGCGCGACAATGCCCGAGCCCCGCACCAATCATATGATCAGCAATGTCGAAATCCTCGAGCGGCGCGAAACGGAGATCGATCTGCGGTTCAACTGGCACACGCTGAGCCACCGCTACAAGACGACGACGAGCTTTTTCGGAACGTCTTTCTATACGGTGGATCTGTCGGGCGACACGCCGCTGATTGCCGCCAAGAAAGTGATCCTGAAGGACGATTACATCCATCAGGTCATCGACGTCTATCATGTGTGATCGGAGGCAATCATGAGCTATCGCGTAGCGCTTAATTTCGAAGATGGCGTGACCCGTGTCATCGAGGTCAAGCCGATGGAAACGGTGATGGACGCAGCCTATCGGCAGAAGGTGAATCTGCCGGTCGACTGTTCGGACGGGGTTTGCGGCACCTGCAAGTGCCGTTGCGAGCAGGGGGCTTTCGATCTCGGGGATGATTTCCTCGAGGAAGCCTTGTCGGAAGACGAGGCGCAGGAGGGGTATGTCCTCTCCTGCCAGATGGTGCCCTCGGGGGATTGCATCGTCTCGGTCCCGGTGCCCTCGTCGAGCTGCAAGCTGACCCCTGCGGAGTTCGCGGCCGAGGTGAGCACGCTCGATCGTGTATCGGCGACGACGATCCGGCTGGGGCTGACGCTGCCTGACCCAGGGACACTCGACTTCCTGCCGGGGCAATACGTGAATATCGCTCTCCCGGATGGGCAAACCCGTTCCTATTCCTTCAGCTCGGCACCCGGTGCGTCCGAGGCGACGTTCCTCATTCGCAACGTGCCCGGTGGGGCAATGAGCACGCATCTGACAGAGACGGTGGCGCTCGGAGAGAAGATGTCGTTCACAGGCCCTTATGGGAGCTTCTTCCTGCGGCAGGTTCAGCGCCCGGTGCTGATGCTGGCCGGTGGGACCGGCCTCGCGCCGCTACTCTCGATGCTCGAAGTCATGGCCGAGACCGGGGACGCCTCGCATCCGGTTCACCTCGTCTACGGTGTGACGACGGATGACGATCTGGTGGAGGTTGCGCGGCTCGAGGCGCTGTCTCAGCGTTTGCCGAACCTGACATTCGCCTGCTGTGTGGCCGATGAGGGCAGTGTCCATCCGCTGAAAGGTTATGTCACCCATCACCTAAGCGATGCGGATCTGCGTGGCGGCGATTTGGACGTCTATCTTTGCGGGCCACCTGCGATGGTGGAGGCGGTGCGAAAATTCCTCGCGGAAAAGGGCATCGCGCCGGCGAGCTTCCATTACGAGAAGTTCACGCCCGCAGATATCAGCACCTCGGAGGCCGCATGAGCGCAACGGATCATTTCCCGGAACGCTTTGCGGGGCAGGTCATGGTCGTGACCGGGGCGGCGCAAGGCATCGGTCTTGGTGTGGCTGCCCGCGCCTGTGCGGAAGGGGCTGATGTGCTTCTTGCGGATCGGGCGGAGTTCGTCTCCCAAGTCGCGGCTGAAATCAACGCTGCGGGTCCGGGCCGGGCAAAAGCCGTGGTGGCCGATCTTGAAACCTATGCGGGCGCCGAGGCGGTCATGGAGGGAGCGATAGATGTGTTCGGCGGGATCGACATCCTCGTGACGGGTGTCGGGGGCGCAATCCGGATGCGGCCTTACGCAGAGTTCGAGCCTGCGCAGATCAAGGCTGAGATTCAGCGGTCCTTGATGCCAACGCTTTGGTCCTGCCATGCGGTCCTGCCACATCTGCGCGCGCGGGGTGGGGGCGTCATCGTGAATGTCTCCAGCAACGCCACGCGCGGCATCCATCGCGTGCCTTATTCGGCGGCCAAGGGAGGGGTGAATGCGCTGACGGCCAGCCTCGCGATGGAAGTCGCAGGCGAAAATATCCGGGTCGTGGCCTCCGCTCCGGGGGGCACGGAAGCGCCGCCTCGCCGTATCCCGCGTAATGCCAAAGGCGACACCGAGGCTGAGCAAGGCTGGATGGCGGAGGCGGTCGAACAGGTCAAGAATTCGACCATGATGGGACGCTACGGTTCACTCGATGAGCAGGTCGCGCCTATTCTTTTCCTTGCGTCACGAGAGGCGTCCTACATCACCGGCAGCACTCTGGTGGTTGCAGGTGGCGATACCGGGTGATTCATCGTTTCTCTCGAGGCTGCGGGCTGCTGCTCGCGGCCTTCCTGCGGCGATACGACGACAAAGCGGTCCGGCCACATTGTTCTTTGAGTAACCAACCAGCCGATCACCTTGCCGGCGGCTAGACTTCGCCAAATCCGGGGTGCTCGTTTTGCTGTATTTCATAAATCCCGATTTCAAAATATATCAATGGCTTACGGCGGGGTGGGGTGCTCGATAAACGGTATGCCACGGCGTGAACCGCACGCGCCCAAGCAGTTTATCGAGCACCTGCGGGCCCGGCGCTTAAAGTGCTCGATAATATGCATTCCGGGTGTGACGTGTTGTTAAACGAGCCCCGAGGCGTATGCCTCGCTCCTCCGAAGACCGACATGTCTTCTCACTCTTCGCGCTCGGGGCGTCCTTCGCGTTTGCTCTAGCGAGGGGCTCGCATTTTCGCCTTGCCCCGACAGTCCGGAAAACGCACGCAGCCAAGGAAGACACCGTAGCGGCCCCTGCGTTTGGTGAGCCAGCCTTCACTGCAATTGGGGCAGGCTGGTTGCCCCGCGCCGCATGCTGGACAGGTCATTTCTCCGGTCTTCGTATCGCGAAGCGGCAATCCAGCGCCGCATTGCGGGCAGGCGGGCATGCGATTGCCGCACAGCTTTACGTGTTCGCAGCGATACCAGCCCGAACCGCCTTTTCCGGGCATGTAAATCAATCGCCCGCCGCATTGGCTACAGATATGCTGTTGCTCCGAGGCCCCGTGAGGGTGCTTGATTTCGTAGCGCGGGTCGTCGATCAATTCGCGGACGAAGATCGATGGCTGCGCTTCCGAGGCGAGAATGGTCACCGTGTTGCGTGCGCGTGTCATCGCGACATACATCACGCGGCGTTCCTCGGCGTTTTCGAATGGCTCCGCCTCTGGGGAGACTAGTGTCAGGAGTAGATCGTCAACGATCTGCGAGGGGAACCCCATACGGCTATTGTCAGCCCCGAGGATGATCACATGATCCGCTTCGAGACCTTTGGACGCGTGGATTGTCTTGAAGCTGAGCGAAAGCGAAGGGTGTTTCTTTTGTAAACGCCCGAGGTCGGGCTTGATGGAGCGATACCTTCCCAGCAGCAAGACCGAAGCGCTTCGATCGCTTGGTGAGTGGAATGTCGACAGTGATGTGAGCGCGCGATCGAGTGCCTCATCCGCGGTCTCGCGGTGGGTCAAGGAAATGCGAATGGCTGGTTGGTTTGCTTCCCCCGCAGGGACCACCTTTTTTGAGATCTGAGCCGGATTGCGCAGAACGAATAGCCTGGCCGCCAGTGCGATTTTGTCGACCGATCGGAAGGTGCGCCCGAGATCGACTGTCCGATGAATGCCCGTCTCACCGGCGAATGTCCCTCCGAATTCGTCTCCGAAGTTGCGCATGATGTGGATGTCGGATCCGGCGAAGCGATAAATTGACTGCCAGTCATCGCCGACTGCAAAAATTCTGGCATCGGCATGCTGCGCTTTAAGGGCCTGAATGAGGCGGGCGCGACCGGTCGAGATGTCCTGAAACTCGTCCACGAGAATATGGCGGAATGGACTCTGGTATCGTCCGGATTCGACATGTGCGGTCGCACGGAGGACCATGTCCTCGAAGTCGATGCGTTCGCCCAGTCGCGCCTGATATTCTCGATAAACGGCACCGAAGATCTTCAAAAAGGCTTCCGCTCTCTTACCCATTTTCAGGGTCGTGGCTTTTTCGGCGCAAGTTTTGAGCTCGTAGCCGCCGTTCTTGAAGTGGCGTAAAAAGGTTCCGATCAGAGACGTTAAACCATCGACGACGCCGATCTGCGTCACCCGGTCGTAAATTTCCTTTGGCGGGATTGGGCTCGGAGCGACATGCGGTTCGAGTTTCCTTGCGAGTTCCTCAAGAAGCCGACTTTCCTGACGTTCCCAGCTATAGGTCTCGATCAAGACAGTCTCATGCGCCGCGTGGACCTCCCGTTTCCACAGCATGCCTTCGAGATACGCGTTGCGATCAACGAAAGGAGCGGTCGTAAGTAGCTCTTTACCGTTCGGGTCGCGAGATTTTCGCACGCCGAAATGTTCGATATAGACGCCGCTTTCGGTCAAGCGAAAATCGGGGGTGTAGATACGCCGCCCGGTTTCGGGAAGTTTATGCTCGTAGGTCGGTTCGTATTCGTAAGCGATGCCATTGCGATAGAGCCAGTTCGCAATCAGGAGTTCTTCGAAGCTTTTGACGGTGTCGCCCTTCAAAGATCTGAGGTTGCGACTCTCGACCTCCGAATACCACTCGTGCGCCCGCGAGTAATCCCATTGGTTGGGGAAATCATCGTAATACCCTGCAAACCATCCAATCACGGTTTCGGCCAGCTCAGTATCGCCGCGCACGATGTCTCGGAGGATGTCCTTGATTAGAGTCAGGAAGGCTTTGTCATCCGTCGCTGTTGGCGCGAGCGCCGGCTTTTTACCTTCGACCGCACCGATAATTTCATATGAGAGCGCATGGAAGGTACGTGCTGCAACAGGCTCTCCGCAGCGGCTCTCGATCCTTTCCGACATCTCCGAAGCAGCGTCTCGCGCGAAGGCCAAAAGCAGCACTTCGTCCGGCGTTCTGATGCCAGCCTTGAGAAGATAGGCAGCCTTTGCCGTGATGACGCTCGTCTTGCCGGATCCGGCACCGGCCAGAACCAGCGTCGCATCTTCATCGACGATCACCGCCAAGCGCTGCTCTGGTGTGAGCGGCTTCGACTCGACCGTGTCGAGGAAACTCTTCCAGCGCTCGAGTTGGGTGTCGACAAAACGCTCGATTGCCGCAGCGCGCGCGGCGGCGGGATCGCTGGCGAAGGCAACTATTGGGGCGAAGCGTGCAATCTTTTCTTTACCAATGGCTGTGGCCTTAAGTTTCGACAAAACGCGCTCGTTTAGCTCCAATGCGTCGCGCGCGAGTGTTGCCACAGAAGATGCGGCCGGGTATGCCTGAGGCGTCCGAAGGGGCCGCAAGGCTGCGAGGAGGCGCTCGATCGTCTCCTCTTGTCTTCCCAGTTCTTCGTGATTGAACGCCGCCCAAGCTGTTTCGAGAGCCTCAGCGAAAGCTTTGGCTTCTGCTTGGTTAACAGCCGGCAGGGCTACTCTCTCTCCGGTTTGCAGATCAAGGATAAGCCGCGAGAAAAACACTCCTCGTTTAAGCGTGGGTTTGTCGGCGACCTCTTCGAAGCCGATCCAGGTCCGCATGCCCGACGCAACAGAAATGCCACCCTCCGCCAGGGTCAATGAGCGCGGATGCTTTCCACGAGGGTTTGAGAGAAATCCGAAGATTGAATGAGAAACGAGATCCATACGCGAGAACGACAAATACCTTTTCAAAAAAAAACCTGAACGCGGAATGACCGATGTGGTCGCGTAACCTGCTATGGCACGGAGGCATGTCCCTTGGGGCGCCGCCTTCAAAGTCCAAGATTGCACATTCTCATCCCATCGGCGAGATGCGTTTTCATCGGCTTCTTGGATCGCCTAAAGGGGTGAGGTTGATTCTGGTGGTGAGGGAACCTAGCACGTGATGAAGCTGTCGTTTGGTGCGTGGTCTATCATCTGCGAAAAATTCCAGATGCCATCAATGGCAATTCCTCGAGGGTGGTTTGAGTATTACGTGGTCGCCTTGCCTATATGGAATTGGACAAGGCGATGCTATTTCTGAGCGGCTCAGGGCCAGACTTTGTTGGATCGAGGCGAACGCTGAGGCGCCTAAAAACGATCCCTGCGCCAGATCTGCGACAGTTACCGATCAGATGAAGAAAGTAAATATTTGCGATATTCGGAAAGTTCATCGGGTGGTTCTACATATGTAATCGCTAAGGTTTGAACTATTCTTGGTGCCCAAATAATCCTTTTTCGACTTAGGACATCCAAAATCGTAAGCTCTTTGATCGGCCATAAACGGTAGGCGTATTCAAATGGGCTTATTTTATGAGGCGGTGGGTTCGGAGGCATGAAGTTGGAAAGGGCGGTTTGGGCCATGGTGATCGGAAGTTTGTAGCGTGAGTTTTCCGGATCTTTCCAGGCGATAGGAGGTAAGGGCTTGCGGTGTTTCTGGTTTGTGAGCTTGATTGGTAGGTTGTTGTAGGTGCGCATTGTGCTTAATGCACGTATGCATAGCGCTTCTAATATTGTG
Organism: Thioclava sp. F36-7; assembly: GCF_002020075.1. Classification (NCBI taxonomy): domain Bacteria; kingdom Pseudomonadati; phylum Pseudomonadota; class Alphaproteobacteria; order Rhodobacterales; family Paracoccaceae; genus Thioclava; species Thioclava sp. F36-7. The sequence goes on from NZ_MPZR01000016.1 coordinate 37,830, forward strand.
AAAAATTGATAATATTGCTCATCGTCTTGTATGGAGACTTCATCTTCGTGTATAAAAAATACCCACTCACCAAAGCCTTGCTTGGAAATGCTTTGAGATACTCTTTGCCTTAAATTCTTTCCCATTCCGCAATAAACTGAGTTTCTTCCAATTATAATATAAACTCCAGGTTTGGCGGGAATGAGTTCTATGTCTTTTGCGCGAACTTTGTAGATGCTGCCGGTAGATTTGAAGATGTAATCGCTTTCTGCCAGTAAGCCATCAAACGGATTTGCCTCAATGTGATTTCCCCAAAAATCATATGCGCACGTTGTTTTCATTTCGGATATCCTTTCGAAACATTCTTCAGCTGCGTGCGCCCGACCTGAAATTCCGCAGCATGGTGGGTATGGCCGAAAAGCCATTTCTCGGGCTGGTATTCCTCGATGAGCGCAGTCAGGTCTGAAGCGTAGCACCAAGGCAGCGGCGCGCCCGGAGGGAGTGCATCCGGGTGCGGGGCATGATGCGTGACGACGACGGTTTCGCCATCGAAGGGCGTCGCCAATTGCCCTCGCAGCCAATCGAGATGCTCATGGTGTTTCGCGATGGTGTCGACTGGCCGCGCCTTGCGGTAACCGCTTCCTGCGACGCGAATATAGCGATAGTCATTCATCACCCAGTCGTTGCGGGACGACTTTTCCGCTGAGCTACTCCCCGACTCTTGGACAGGATCTGGCGTAAATTAAGCTACTCGTTGCACCTGCTGACCGGATTGGTTGA
>NZ_MPZR01000017.1:0-36799 GCF_002020075.1 Thioclava sp. F36-7
TGATCTCCTTCTCGTCGAAGATCAGCAGACTGCAAATCGTAGCTTATGTCAGTGTCCGAATTTCAGGGGGTAGCTCACCGTGCAGTTCGCCTACGACGTCATTCGCTGGGGTAAAGGCCATCGGTTTGTCGATCGTTTCAGAACGCAGAACAGCCCGGATTCCGTATCTCGAGTGCTGCGTCAGTCCGTCAAGCTTGCCGACAGCGGCAATGTAGCCGAGGGCGTCGAAGAGATCCGGAAGTTAAGCCGGATCGGTCAGTCCTTCGCGTCAAAGATCGTTCGTTTCCTGAGGCCAAACGCAGCCGTCATTCTCGACAGCATAATCCGCAACGCCTTGGGCTACGCGGAGACGAAGGACGGTTACGACGCCTTCCTTCGCGATTGCGAAGAGATGCTGGCGGCGGTAGCAGGCGACTATCCGCAACTCCGTGTGTGCGATATCGAGGCCGCGATTTTCGCCAAGCTGCAAGGTTACTGACTTCATGTCCACGAGAAACGTCGTAAAATCCATTCAGGACATAATGCGCAAGGACGTGGGCGTAGATGGCGATGCGCAGCGCCTCTCGCAGCTGGTCTGGATGTTCTTCCTCAAGATCATCGACGACCAGGACGAGGCGTTGGAATTCACTCGCGACGACTACGCCTCGCCGATCCCGGAACGGTTCCAGTGGCGCTCCTGGGCTGCGGATCCTGAGGGCATCACCGGCGATGCACTCCTCGACTTCGTCAACGGCGAACTCTTCCCGGCGCTCAAGGAGCTCCCCGCGACCACGCCGCGCGCCAAGGTGATCCGGTCAGTTTTCGAGGACGCCTACAACTACATGAAATCCGGCCACCTGATGCGCCAAGTGATCAACAAGATCAACGAGGTCGATTTCAACTCTCTCACCGAGCGGCAGCATTTCGGCGACATCTACGAACAGCTCCTGAACGACCTGCAGAACGCCGGCAATGCGGGTGAATACTACACCCCCCGGGCCGTTACAGCCTTCATGGTCCAACAGATCGACCCGCATCCCGGCGAGATCCTGATGGATCCGGCTTGCGGCACCGGCGGCTTCCTGACCTGCGCGATGCGCCATATGCGCGAGCGCTACGTCAAACGCCCCGAAGACGAGGCCACCATGCAGGCCTCACTGCGCGCGGTCGAGAAGAAGCCCCTGCCCCACATGCTCTGCACGACCAACATGCTCCTGCACAATGTCGAGGAGCCGTCCTGGGTCAAACACGACAATACCCTCGCCCGCCCGCTCATCAGCTGGAGCAAGGACGAACGCGTCGACATCATCCTCACCAACCCGCCCTTCGGCGGCAAGGAAGAGGACGGGATCGAGAACAACTTCCCCGCCTTCAAGACGCGTGAGACGGCAGATCTCTTCCTCGCCCTCATCATTCGCCTACTCAAGGACAAGGGCCGCGCGGCCGTGGTGCTGCCCGACGGCTCGCTCTTTGGCGAAGGCGTCAAGACGCGCCTCAAGGAGCATCTGCTGACCGAGTGCAACCTGCACACCATCGTGCGCCTGCCGAACTCGGTCTTCAAACCCTATGCTTCGATCGGCACCAACCTGCTGTTCTTCGAGAAAGGCATGCCGACGCAGGAGGTCTGGTATTGGGAACATCGCGTGCCCGAGACCCAGAAGGCTTATTCCATGACCAAGCCGATCCGGCTGGAGCATCTGGACGACTGCGCCGCATGGTGGGGCGGCGCCGAGCGTGAGGGCCGCGAGGAAAGCGACCGCGCCTGGAAGGTGTCGATCGACGAGATCCGCGATCGTGGCTTCAACCTCGACATCAAGAACCCGCATGTGGAGGAAGAGGACTGGGGCGACCCCGAGACCCTTTTGGGCGACCTGACCAAGGCCGAGGCCTCGGTCGACAGCCTCCGGGCTGAGCTGAAAGACATTCTGACTGAGGCGTTGGCGCGATGAACGCGGAACGGTTTCTGGAGGTCTACGAGCAGATCAGCGATGCCCCTGACGCCGTCGCGCGATTGCGGCGGTTCGTTCTGGATCTGGCGGTGCGGGGAAAGCTGACGGACTATCCTCGAGGTCAAGTCGAGACGAACCTCCTTGGTAAAGTCGCAGACTTCGTCATGGGGCAAGCCCCTCCGGGGCATACCTGCAACACTGACGGCCAAGGCACACTTTTCGTGAAGGTTGGAGAATTTGGCGACAAATTCCCCAGACAAGAAGCTTGGACAACAAAGCCTCTCAAGTTCGCCAAGGACGGCGACGTGCTGATCTGCGTCGTTGGTGCGACCGTTGGCAAGCTCAATCTCGGTATCGACTGTGCAATCGGAAGAAGCGTAGCGGCGATCCGCCCCCTTCCCGCCCTCAACGCCGAGTATCTCTATCGGTCGCTCATGCCATTCACATTGAGGCTGCGGGAAGGTGCAAGAGGGTCGGCACAAGGCGTCATTTCCCGAAAAGACCTGAATAGCATTGAGCTATGGGTTCCGCCCCTCACCGAGCAGCGCCGGATCGTAGCGAAGGTCGATGAACTCATGGCGCTCTGTGATCGGCTGGAGGAGGCCCGCAAGACGCGGGAGGAGCTGCGCGACAAGCTCACCGCCGCCAGCCTCGCCCGCCTGACCGCCTCCGATACCACGGCAGAGGACTTCCCCACCCACGCCGCCTTCGCCCTCGAGACACTCCCCGCCCTCACCACGCGCCCCGACCAGATCAAGACCCTCCGCCAAACCATCCTCAACCTCGCCGTCCGCGGTAAACTGATGCAATGCGAAAGCGGCTCCTTCGAGAACGTTGGAACTTATCGAAAGCTGCAGAATGGCTATGCGTTCAAGAGCGGTTGGTTTTCCAAGAGCGGTATTCGATTGTTGAGGAATGCCAACGTAGGGCATGGGGATGTCCGATGGACGGATACTGTTCACTTACCCGACAACATGGCGAAGGAATATCAGCGGTTTGCTCTGAATGAACACGACATTGTTCTAACGCTTGATCGTCCATTCATCGTCACGGGCACAAAAGTTGCGCGGGTCAAGGCGTCAGATTTGCCGTCATTGCTACTTCAGCGCGTTGGCAGGTTCGTTTCGGTCAAGGATGGCCTTTCGGACGACTACCTATTCATCTGGATCAACTCACCGCACTTTAACGACCAGATCGACCCAGGTCGGAGCAATGGGGTGCCGCATATTTCTTCCAAGCAAGTAGAAGCCGCTGTGATTTTCGTGCCCCCGCTCGCCGAACAACACCGCATCGTGGCGAAGGTCAACGCCCTCATGGCCCTCTGCGACCGGCTTGAGGCCGCCCTGACCACGACCGACACCACCCGCACCCGCCTCCTCGAAGCCCTCCTGCACGAGGCGCTGGAGCCAGCCACCCAGACGCTGGAGGCCGCGCAGTGAGGAAGGATGTGGACTGGGCAGAGGTCGCGCGGCATCTTGATGACCTCTACACCGCATCGGACGCGTTGGAGCGCCTCTTCCCGGGACGAAAATTCACGCTCGACGGCCATCTCGTCGGAAGCATAGGCGAAGTCGCCGCGGCCTACATCTTCGGCCTCGACCTGAACCCGGCCTCCACGATGGGCCATGACGCCAAAGCGCCGGACGGCCGGAATGTAGAGATCAAGCTTACCCAAGGCCGCGGCGTCGCAATTCGACATGAGCCCGATCATCTGATCGTTTTGCACCGCCCGATGGGTGGGCCGATCCGTGTGGTCTTCAATGGCCCGGGGACAATCGCGTGGGAAGCTGCGGGCAAAATGCAGAAGAACGGTCAGCGCCCTATCTCGCTCTCTCGTCTTGCTGCCCTATCGAACGGCGTTGTCGAGGGTGACCGCCTTCCCGAACTGCGAGAACCGCCGGTCTGATACCGGTAAACGAGGATATCTTCACGTTTGGGGATCCGACGATCTAAGTTCAAGCACTTGCCGCCGAAGCCTTCGAGCAAAATTCCAAAGACTAATTCCTGAAATTTTCTCGGAAATTTCGGCGGCACATTTATCTGGGCGGCGGGGGACGCCCAGACGGTGATTGCGAAAGCGCCTGGATTGTCGAGGGGTTACTGAGTCCTTGCGCGACGGCTGTCCGCAGTGGATTTTCCGGTGATCCCCATCCGCTCAAGCAAATCACGCTGCTCGCGGAGCGAATGGCATTCCATCTCGAGTTTGCGCAGGTCTTCTTCCATAGCCGTGCGATCGGCGTCCCACACGCGGTCCTTCTCCTCGTAAGCAGAGATCCTTTCGTCCTTGGCCGCAACCTCATCCTCGAGCGCACTGATCCTCGCTTCCAAGCTCTCGACCCGGTCGCGATTTTCCTGGATTTCTTCCTGCGTGCGCTTTTTGTGCCGCTCGCGGGATCGACCGACGTTGATCCTCAGTTCACGCCGGATCGCGCCCACCACTTGATCGATCTGCTTGTCGTCAGACTCCTCTACATGCGAGAGGTAGGCATCCTCGCGCTCTGTTTTGATCTGCTGAAGCATCAAGGCGATTTTGCCGCGCAGGCTTGCAGCGTTAGGCTCGCCCTCGATGCCATTTTTCTTGAGCTCCTTGGTGACGCGCGACGCGGTGAGGTCTTCTTCCGCAATGCCAGCGGCAAGAAGGGCCTCGAGGGCATCGCGAAGTTGCGCGTCGAGGTAATTTGGCGGACGCCCGCCGGGATTCTTGGCCATATCTGCCTCCAGTTTGTCATTCATGAGTTTGTCTTTGATTTTGATAAACCGCGCCGATCAGGCGACGCGGGTGGGTTTCTGCTCCACGAGCTTCCAACGGTTGATCCGCCCGTCCTGCTCGCGGCGCACGAGGTTCTCGCGCTCGAGTTCTTCGAGGGCACGCGCAACGGCGCGCTTGTTGCTTTCGAGCTTCGCGCCTTCGGCGAAGAGATCTTGCGGAAGAAGGCTTGCGAGATCGGAGGTGGTGAAGCCGACCATGTCGTCGCCGCGCTCGTGCAGAACAGCCTTGATCGCCGCCGTGAGCCTGTCACTGTTCGACGGCTTGTTGTTCACGTTCGCGGCAGAGGCAAAACACTCCTCCAGCGGCTCGAATGCCGCGACGACCGCGGTGATCGGGGCCTGCTTCCGGTCGTGCCCGATCTCGCGCGCCGCGAGCCGATACCCGAGCCCACCTCCCCGCTCGAGATTGCGCTGCTTCTCCTGGGTGATCCGCCCAGCCCCATGACCGCACGGCTTGCACAGGAGCTCCGTGTCGACATTCGCCCTCAGCGACGACGCCCCCCGCGCCCCCCGCTCAATGTCCTTGCCCGTGTGATGGATCAACATGACATGAGCGTTCAGCGCCTCCGCGATCTGACGCGCCGACCGGATCGCATTGGACATCTCGACATTCGAGTTCTCGTCGGCATCCCCGATCGAGAGGATCAGGGTGTCGAACACGACCAGCGAGAAGGAGAGCCCGTGCCGTTTCATGAGGCTTTTCGCGGCGGAGATGATTTTTTCGACGCAGATGACGTCGCCGAGTTTCGGCATCATTTCGACGACGTGAAAGTGCTCTTTGCCCTCGTCATCGCGGAAAACCGCCGTGGCACGGCTGTTCACGGAACGCGGACCCTCCGCAGCGATGTAAAGGACCATCCCGCGCCGGACGTCCCGGCCGAGGATCTGAGTGCTCGTCACGATGTGATGAGACAGGCGGATCGCAAAAGCCGACTTACCGCTGTTGCTGGGGCCCACGAGGAGAGACACCTCGCCGGCGAGGAGGAGATCCTCGACGACGTATTCCGGCATGTCGTTGACGTCGAAATTCGCGAGCGAGTGGATTTTCATGGCGTAGTTGGATTGGTTCTGCATTTCAGTTCCCTTGGTTTTGTGCCGGGGGCGGGATTGCTCCCTGGCTACCTGTCGGAAGCTGGGCAGAGCTTTCGAAACCCAAAAATTTTTTGAGCTCATTTTGCGATTTTTTTTGCGAGGACTGGCGGACGGGCCGACTGACGACGAGAAGGCCCTACGGGCCCCCTTGTCGTCTGTCGGCCCGTCTGGCGGAAATTTTTTGTTCTCTAGCGCCTGGGCCCATCTCCCTTTCAAAGGAGAAAACCATGTATCAAAATCCCGAAGACCTACTGTCGCAAACCCAACTCGCCGCACGCCTCGGAGTCAGCTCCCGCACGGTCCAACGCTATGTTCGACTTGGAAAAATTCCTGTTCACAGGATTGGCCCCGTGCCCGTTTTTCGTTGGTCGGAAGTCTCCGCGGCTCTTGGCCCCGGAGAGGCGCCGGGACGATCGCAGACGCCGTGATGGGCGAGCCGGAAACCCCGGCTCGCCTGTGAGCGCTCAGAGACGCTGGCGCTCGATGGCCATCAAATTCAGGCGAAACAGCAGCCGCTCGGCGTCCATGTAGTCGAGCAGGCGCTGACGCAGTGCGCGGAACGCATCGAGCCGCGCCCAGACCCTGCGCGTCGCTTCAGCCAACCTGTCGGAGAACTGATAGCCGTCGGTGTCGTAGGCGAGCGCGATCTCGCGATAGCCCGGCGCAAGTTCCTCGAGCATCTCGAGCACCAGTTCCACGAGCGCATCGAGTTCTCCCGAATTCGGTTCGAGAAGGATTTCGCCCGCCTCGAACTTCGGGATCAGTTAATGCCGCGAGAGTTTCTCGAACGGAGCAGCCTTCATGGCGTCGGCCAAATCCCGCGCCGCGCCAATCGCGGCCACCGCGACTTCCTGGGTATCCATCGATTTTTCAAACATACGCATGGTTTGGACCTCCACTTGCGTATGAGCGGAGATCACCTCCGCTCCTCAAGACCGCGCCGCCATCTGCGCACAGGCAGCGGCACGGGGTTAGCAGTCAAGCAGCCAGAGCCGGCAGCGCTTGAAACACGACGGGGTCCGCGTCGCGAAGAGCGTCGAGATAGTCGCTGAACTGGTCAGTCAGCCAGCAAATCTCGGGAACGATCGGGTCCTCGGGATCGATCAAGGCAAAATGTTCCGCTTCGGCGGTCTCGAAGTCATCGACATGCTCGAGGGTCAGCAAGTCGCGCAGCCCCTGGAGCTTGCGGGCCAGGCGCCGGGAGAGCGTTTTCTGTTCGGGAAGGTCCCGGATCAATTCTGCGACGTGGCTGATGGCCCGTGCGCCACCAAGCAGACCAGCCGCATTGAGCAGCGGCTCCGCGTGCTCGGTCAGGAACGACGACATTGCGATCAGTTGAGGATGGATAAGCGTAAAATGTTTCATGACAGAACTCCCTGCCATGCCTCGGCGATGTTCGCCGGGCTTCAAGATCAGCGTGATCGTTCTCCTTTCTCCCGCTGCAGGATGAGTTGAGGGTGTGACCTGGTGGTCGGCGAGCTTCATAAGGAAGGCTCGCTGACCATCAGGGCGCGCCAGACCGAATCTGCTCTCGAATGTCGAGCCAGGCGCGTGCCGCGGCATCACTCTCTGCGAGTGCCCGGTATTCCTCGCCGGCCTGACGCGACCGGTGACCGAGATGCGCCGCGATGACATTGCCCGCGCTCGCGGGGTCATGGTGACGTAAATAATCTGCCGCGAGCGTGCGCAGATCATGCGATGGCACGCCGATATGGCGCTTGATGATCTCGCTGGGATATTTGCTCGGGGGCACCGTCGTCGAAAGGGTCAACCAATTCTGGTCCAGCAATTCGCGATAGCGCAGATTCACAAACCGATCGGGCCGTCCGCCGAGGATCCACGCATCCAGAAGCTCGCAGATTTCGGGCCAGAGCGCTCCAGCTCCGGTTCCGATATCCGTTTTCTGCTGCTCCCAGCTCAACTCCCAAACCCCGTCCGGCGCCCGTGTCAGCTCGCGGCCGATCTGCCAGGAGGCAACGTCCCCGGTGCGGCCGGGCTTGTTGACGTGAAGCCCGATTAGGACAGCAGCTCTGAGCGAGGCCTCATGGCGCGACGAATGTCGCTGTGACTTGGCGGCCTGGTCCGAGAGCTCCGCGACGGTGCGGATGATCTCTTCGAACCCGCCTCGTTCCATGAGGTCTCGAATGCGGTCCGTTTTACGCTTCCCCTGCATCTTGGCGCGCTGCTTGCACAGGTCGCGCATGCGACGTAGCCCGTTCAGCCCTGTCGCCGGAGCCCCACCGTGCTTCGCGAGCGCGATCAGAGCGTCGAGATAACCGGCGATGGATCGCTGCCGCACGCCATCCGCCTCGAGCGCTTCCGCCAGGCTGAAGGCAAGGTAGAAACTGGGATCCGGTGAGATCTCCAGCGCCTGCTGGATCCGCGCGAGACGGCTCAGCGACGCGCAATAGCGTCGCCTCGAGCTCTCGCTGAGTTTGGACGTCAAAAGCCCCGGCATCATGGATTGCCAGAGCGGAGGCCATCGGCCGATGTCGGGAAGCAAGGGAGCAGCGGATTGCGACACATCCCCCCTGCCCTTGCGGGACCGTTGGGCATAGCGTTCAGCCCGGACCTCTCGCGCGGCCGCAGTGGAGAGCCGCGGCGCATAGCGTTCGAGCGTTACCAGAAGTGTCCGCAAACTCGCTTCCGAGCGCGCCGCTCGCCGGAACGTCTTCGCAGACGGATAGTCCTCTGGCTCCTGCCTCGCTTTCATCTCCGCGAAGAACCGCCCCGTCACGGCGGCCGCGCCGCGTAACAGGTTTTGCCGATCCGCGTGCATTGCGCGGCGCACCGACGGCGGCGCGGACGCGAGATGCTCTTCGAGGGTTAGTCGGGTCATTGAGCAATCCTCTTCTTCAGTTGCCGGAAAATCGCCGGGTGTTTCGCAAGCAGCACGTTGCGCATTTGGACTGCCGCCTGTTCGCCGCTGTCGCGACCGTAGTGCTTGCGCACAGTTTCTTCGGTGTCGCCCAGGATCGCGGCCACGAGGGCGAAATTGCCTGGGTAAATAGCCAGCACCAACGTCGCGACTGCATGTCGGGCTTGGTGCGGATTGAGATCGAGTCCGACGACCGCGGTGCCCATCCGCCAGAGGTCTGCAAACGAACTTGGAGCGAGACACCCGTCCGGAAGGGTCAGTCCCTTGCGGACGAGCCGCGGTTTGGCTGTTCCCGGAATGACGTAAGGCGTATCGGGAATGCCTCGCAGTTCCAGGAAACGGGCGCGATACTCCGTCATCCAACGCCACAGGATCGCGGCATCCGCGCCCATGACGTGCACGGTCACGGTCCGATCATTTTTGACCTCGCCGACGGGAAAGCGGAGTTCTGCGTGGGACTTTTTCTTGACCCAGGTCAGGTGCCCCGACGCGCCTTCGCTGCCGCGATAGCGCAGGCGAATGAGGTTTTCTGGCCGCACCGGTCGCGAGAGCTGAATGGCCGCGAGCACGGCCGCCTCATAGCGGCGAAGCGCGGAGATTTCGCGCGCCTTGGACCCACTCGCGCGTGCCGCCGAAATTTCCGTTTCGGCATGCTCGGCGATCAGGCTCGGCGCGTTCACAAACCGCGCAGCGGCCTCCGGCGAGCGTTGGAGGATCTTGCAGACACGTTCGGCCTCCGGATCCTTTTGTTTGCCTGGCTCGACGACGTGTTCCGCATGCAGCTTCCGCACCACGTCGACCGTCGCGAGGATCGAAGGATCACGCAGCCCGTGCGCCGCCAGCGTTCGAAGGGATGTAAGCCGAGCTTTGAGCGTCTGCGAGGACTTCGGATCGCGCAACGCGTCGCTCGCCTCCGATCTTGCAATCTGCTGCCGACAGGCGGCATCGAGAAAGGGATACGTCATCAGCGAAGCGAGGTCCGTCAGGTCGTCTCGGGAGAGCCCCTCTTCTTCCGCCGCGCGGACCAGCCAAGCGATCGCGCTCTGGTATCCGCTCTCGGCTGCCGACAGGTTGGTCGGAAGCCTGCGGCCAGACTGGCCGGTTGCCTCCTCGAGTTCCGCGAGCACTTTCACCGCGTCTTCGCCTGCGGCCATGCGGTCTCTCGCGTCGGCAACGAGGTCTTCGGGCTGCGCCAGACAGGTGAGTATCGCGCTGGCGACAGAGTTCCGAAACGCCAGCGGAAGGCTGTCCCAGACAATTCTCGTTGCACGTCCGGAAGGCCTTGGGTTCCTTAGCGCATCCGCAGGCAGCAGATCGCGAAGGTCAGGGTCGTCCAACATCTCGACACGAAGCTCCGCAAGCAGCCTCAAGGCCTTACGAAGGGACTTTCTTGTGCTCGCCGAAATCTCGCCGCTGATGCGCTCGATCTCCGACTGATCGAGATCTTGCGGAGCACAGTTCGCCCTCGCGCGTAGCACGAAGAGCGACCGGTGCCTCCCGTGCGCGAACCGCGCACCTTCCTCGGCAAATCCTTCATGCGCTTGGACAAGCTCGATCAGCCGGTCCCAGTCCGACCGACCCGCCCGCTCGGGACCGGCGCCGGCCTGAGCCTCGTGAAACCGACGCAGGAGTGCGCGCACCCGCGAATTTCCCGTCGACCGACTTTTTGCGAGGTCTTTTGCCCGGCGCGCGACAGGTCCATACGAGCTCGGCGCAATGTGTCGGTCGAAATAGCCGAGATCGGCGGGGATCATACCGATGTCGTCATCAATCATCGCCAAGCGCGCTGGCACCTTCTCCAACTCGCGGATCGCATCGTAGGACTGATTGGATTCCTTCGCCCAAGCGAGCACATCGGCGAGCGACGCATGTTGAGTTTCGGGGAAATCTTCGTGGGAATGTTCGCTCATCGCTTTGCCTTTCCGTTACGCCCCGGATCGGGCCCTCGCGAGATGGGGCCCGGATTCCGGGGCGGTGCGGAAAGGCGCGGAATTTGTTCTGTTTGGATGCGATGATGTGTTTTGGGTGCGTTTCAGCCGTCAAGCGAAGGACACACGTTTCGCCGAAGCCTCGAAGCGTCACCAGAATAGGCGAAAATCAGCAAGCCGCCGGAGCTGGTTTATTGGCAGAGAAATGATATCAACCAACCCCGATCCGCAGGTGCAAAGAGTAGCATAATTTACGTCAGATCCTGTCCAAGAGACGGGGAGTAGCTCACAACACGCCCTCTCCCTGGAAGAAGAAACCCTCCAAAGTCTCATCGGTTTGACCAGCAAAGGGCCGATGCGCCGTGCGTTCAACAAGACGGAACGATAGCAGTCGGCCCGAAGGCCGACTGCTTCACGAAGCTGCACTATAGGAACCGCAGCCCCTTGCGTGTCACGCCCCTTTCTACTTCCCCATGCTGCCATCGCGCGGGTCGGGAACAAACCCGTTGGCGTTGGGCATTTCCACCGCAGCCAAGCTCTGCGCGTCGAGCGATGCATCCGGGTCATCCGGGGTGATGCCGGCCCGCCCCAGGATGTAAGCACTGACCGCGTAGACCTCGTCCGCGGACAAGGATCCGGGCGCGTTCATCGGCATCGCGCGATGAACGTAGTCGAAGAGCGTCGAGGCGTAGGGCCAATAGCTCTCCACCGTCTTGACCGGCTTGTCATCGGCCAGCGTTCCGCGCCCACCGATCAGCCGCGGCGCCCCGACATCCGCGATCCCTCCGAGATCCTCTCCGTGACAGGCCGCGCAAGTCTGCGCATAGATCTCCTCGCCTTGCGCGTAGGTGCCACTTCCTTCGGGAAGCCCCCTCCCGTCTGGCATCGCATCGATGTTGACGGCTGAGATCTCTTCTTCCGTAGCGGGTCGGCCTACGCCGAACTGGAATTGGTCAGGCGCGATGTTCGCGACGTCCTCGGCACTCGAGGTCGGGACCGGCTCGGGGGCCCTCTCTCCTTTGCCATCCAATATTTTCGGCAATTCCGCCGAGGTGCGCTCGGTCGATTGCGTTTGCGCCAGGGCCATGGAAGCCGTGACCATGAGCGTCGAAACAAGAAGAATTTTACGCGTGAACATTGGTCACCTCCCCGCTTGGCGCGACATGCCAGCTATGGATCGCATTCAGGTGATAGACCGAATTTGTGCCGCGCACTTTCACCAGATCCTGAAGCGTCGGTTGCGTGTAGCCGGTATCATCCACGGCGCGGCTTTGCAGAACCGCCTCGTCTCCCGTCCATGTCCAGGGAAGCCGGAATCGCGTATGACACTTGGGCAGAACCGGACCATCGAGGGTCGCTTCCTGCCAAGTCTTTCCCCCATCGACCGACACCTCGACGCGCTTGATCGCGCCACGTCCTGACCACGCAAGCCCGGTGATCTCGTAATAGCCGGCGCGAGGAAGCTTCATCGCCCCGGAGGGGAACGTGATGACGGATTTGGCATCCATCTCCAGCGTAAACTGACGCGCGGTGCCGTCAGGCATGAGGTCGGTATATTTGGATGTCTCCTCCCGCGTCATGAAGGGCTTGTCACTGACTTCGAGCCTGCGCAGCCACTTGATATTCGTATTGCCCTCGTAGCCAGGCAACAGAAGCCGAAGCGGATACCCCTGCTCCGGACGCAACGCCTCGCCGTTCTGGGCATAGGCAAGAATGGCATCGTCCATTGCCTTGTCGATCGGCACGGAGCGTGTCATCACCGCCGCGTCCGATCCTTCGGCAAGGATCCAGGCCGCGCTGTCCTGAACTCCAGCCATTTCGAGCACGGTCGACAAGCGCACTCCGGTCCACTCGGAAGTCGACGTCAAACCATGGGTGCCCTGAACGGTTTTCAGCGTCGGCTCGACCCATTCCGTCAGACCATTGCCTGAACATTCGATGAAGTGCATACGGCTGACTGCGGGCAGTCGCTTGAGATCGTCCATCGTGAACCGCGTCGGCTGATCGACCATGCCATGCAGGATCAGCGTATGAGTTTCCGGATCGATTGTGGGGATACCGCCATGATGCCGCTCGAAATGCAGCCCGGACGGCGTGATGATCCCGTGACCTGACGCCAGTGGCGTCATCGACCAGCTGGAATCGAGGCTCGCCGTCGGATACCGCCAGCGCACTTCGTTCTCGAACTGCGACCGCGATCCATACCCGCCATCGTCGAGAATGGTTCGCCCCTGTTCTTTCGTGGGATCGGGCTGAACGTCGTATTCAATCGCGCCCGGAGGCGCCTCTGCCGCTGCGCGTCCGGCGGCAAAAGCCGCACCACCCGCGGCAAGGCCGCCTGCAAGAAGGCGGCGCCGAGACAAGCTGTTGAACATGCCCTCTTTGCACTCGCACTCCTCCGCGCTCTCCTCCGCGAGAATGCGGTTTTCCAATTTGACCAAGCCTTCGGCCATGCGGCGCTCGGCCGGCCCATACCGGAACCGCGGAAAACGTCCATCGTGTGACATAATGTCCCTCCCTAAACATGATGCTCGACGGGCGAAAAAAATCACCATATGAGAACGCTACCTCGGAAAATGAGATTCTGTAAATGGACGATCGCAGCCTGACACTCCTCGAAGCCGTTGCTCATCTGGCGGAGGGAGCGACCGCCCGAGCGATCGCGACCCATACTGGCTTGCCTCAGGCAACCGCTTATCGGCGCCTTGGCGAGCTCGAAACTCTCGGAGTTCTCGAACTCGCTGGACGCAGCTACCGTTTGGGACCGAGGCTCTATCGACTGCTGTCCTCTGGCTTGCCGCACGAGACCCTGAAGCAACAACTGGCGCCAGCGGCATCGAGGATCGCAGAGGCGACCGGAGAGGTCTGCTTCGCAGGGCGACTTGTCGACACGCGGATCGAGATTTTCCTGACGCAGAAGCCGAATACCGTGAGCGGCCCGATGGTCGTTCCCCCGCATGGGTTGCGTCCAGTTACGGTCTGTTCGGCCGCAAAAGCCATATTGGCATTCGTTCCGAAAGGACTGCGCGACGACGTCGTCCGGCAAAACCGCGTCGCGTTGCCCGAAGCTCCACAACGCCCCCTTCCCGAGTTCGAAGCTAACCTTGCCACGGTGCGAGCCACCGGCGTCGCGCACTGCATCGGCGACGAAGATCCCGACTGCGCAAGCATCGCGGTCCCGCTGAAAGTGTTCGGAGGATACGGACAGCTCTGCCTCGGCCTGTCCGGAACGCGCAATCGCATTCAGAGCAAACTCGATCAAACGCTCACCCGCGATTTTCAGGTTGAAGCGAATGCAATCGATGTAACCGAGTTGCTGGATGTCGCGTAGCGTTCAGCTTTCAAGAAACGTCAAAGCTACTTCCACTCGAATGGTCAGGATCTGACGTAAATTAAGCTATTCGTCGCGCCTGCTGAGTGGATTGATTGATATCATCTCTCTGCCGATAGAACAGCCGAGGGCTGAGTGAGCACGCTGTTGACTGGAGAGGATCAACCATTTTCGGATGGCCGCCTTCGTCACTGATACTATCTTCAAAGTGTGCAGGTAGACGCGTTCGTAATCTTCGCCCTCCGACGGATTTCCGCGACCGACGCCTCTGTTCGCCCTCTTTCAAAATGAGCGCCTCCTCCGAATCCGACAATTTTCTCGCCCTCATCCGCTTCCACTCTCTCAGAGGCAGGAACCTAGCAGCCAGCTCCAAATCAAAAAACTCTCTTTTCAGGAATAAACCACAGTGGACGATGTTCAGAGGTTGTCACACACGACGCCTATAACATAGCGTCACCAAGCCGATACTAATTTCACTGTGACGACAAGACCGCCCCCTGCCCTATTTTTGAAATTTATATCACCCCCATGGTCTTCAATAATGGCAAGAGCAATCGATAATCCCAGACCACTTCCACCTTTTTGCAAGTTTATTTGGTTGCTGCCGCGGTGAAACGGGCGGAACATAGCTTCCATCTCAGTTTCTGGAATGCCAGGACCTCGGTCTTTCACTGTAACAGATATTATCTTTGCCTTTTTCGCGACCGTTACGCGTGCTTCTACCCCATATTTCAGTGCATTATCGATTAAGTTCAAAATCGCGCGCTTGATAGATTGCGGCTTACAGTTCAGCAAGACACCACTCTCGCAGTCGCATTCGATGGCTGCACCGCAATCAGCCAAGTCGTCACAGATACTCGCGACAAGCGCTCCAAGATCGACGAGAGAGCGATTTTCACTTTCATGCTCAGCCCTTGCGAAGGCCAAAAAGGTTCCTATCGTTGAATCCATGTCGTCAATCGCTTCAAACGCTTTATCTCGGTGCTTTGAAGGTTCTGTCAGTTCGAGGCGGAGCCTTAGCTGTGTTAACGGTGTTCGCAAGTCATGTGAGATCGCTGCGAGTAACTCTGTGCGGCCTTGAATTAGCCGCACCAACCGGCGCTGCATCCGGTTCACCGCATCAGCTGCAACAGCGACTTCCTTCGGGCCCGAACTATCTAGCTCGGGTCTGTAAAGGTCTTGGCCGAGGCCTTCTGCTGCTTCAGCAAGATTTTTTAGTGGGTTAGTTACGCGCCCAACAAGCCAAAAAGCGACGATGACAATTCCGAATACGGCAGAGACCAGATTAGATAGAACAAGTTCTGGAAGAAATGATTTCGGTGTGGAGATTACACCCAAAAAGTTTATCCACTCGTTATCCTGATGTCGGATTGTAATTGCAATTCCCGGACCATCTTCCGGGTTGTCGATTGCAGAAGAGGGCGAGCCTGATCGACTTGAAAGGTCGAAATCCGGAACTTTTATGGAGCGACCACCTTTCTTGATGAAAGCTACATACATTTCATGGTCTGAAATTCTGGGGACTTGTGTCCGAAGATAGGTTCGCACGTTTATTTCATCTTCAGTCGGATTATTCGCTTCGAAGATCGGGACAGCGGTTGTCCAGACCCTGAACGTTCGACTGTCGGATAGCTTGATGACTTCCGCGCGCCACGACGGAGGAAGATCACGCAATAATCGGCTGATACCCGCAGCACGTTCGGCAATGTCCACGGCCTCTGTGATCTCTATCGCGTCCCTTCGATCTGTCGTGTAGATCAAGTAGCCCGCTAAGTGCGACAACAGCATGGCAATAACAAGAATAGCGGATGTCTCGGCACGGAGACTGCGTTTCCAGGTCATCGCCGAATATCCGGCGTGAAGATGTAGCCGTCACCCCACATTGTCTTAATGAGCTTCGGCGACTTGGGATCATCCCTGAGTTTTCGGCGGAGTCTGCTCACTTGGATATCAATACTGCGATCAGAAATCATCGAGGAACTGCCTCGGGTCGCGTCCAGAAGTTTTTCTCGCGTGAGTATGACTTGAGGCCAAGCGAGAAAGGCGGAAAGCAAATCGTATTCCGCCCCGCTCAACGAGACGACCACTCCGTCTTTCTCAATCAGTTCGCGTTTGCCGTGGTCGAGCGTCCATTCTTCAAAACGCACGTAGCGATCTTGGGTTGCGCGCTGAGGTTTTTCACCACTTCTGCGCAAGACGGCTTTGACACGTGCTAGCAACTCGCGCCCATGGGACCGTCCTGATCGGGCAACATGAGATCCAAGACCATGAGGTCCAACTGCTCCTTCGCCAAAATTTCTCTCGCAATTTCTACGTTCTCGGCACGAAAGACGACGAAGTCATCACGAGACAGAAGGTCGCCCACGAGCTCGCGCAACTCGAAATCATCATCGACCACCACTATCCTCTTTCCGACAAGAGCCATGTCGATGTTCCCGAATCTTTTCCACAGACGGTCAGGCTTGGGCCAAACCGACCGGATTCGCCAGCAATTTCACACGAAGTTCTTCAACAGATGTGATCGGACATGATTTGTCACACTTCTGAAAAACTAGCCCTGAATGTTGGCGAAGTGGACACGCTATCTCTCCCTCATCGACCGCGAAGAAGAGACCAGAGCGATGCACCCCACGCCCAATAACACAGGACAGCAACGGCCGCTGGTGGAATACCGTCATGCGCGCCGAAAGCGACTAATCTCGACACCAAAGATCTCCTCACGGCACCTGAGCGCCGCCGCGGCGCCAGCATCAGATGCTGTTTTCCCAGAGAGCACGCCATCAAACGAGGCGCTGATGGAGATCGTAGATACGCTGAAGTCCTGCGACGACCCAGAGGCTGTCCTCATCCGGAATTTGGACATCGTCCAGTTAAAGCAGCAACAGCGCTTTGCTGCGCTGCCTGAGCAGGCGAGATCGGACCCCTGGATTCAGGCTCGTCATCAAGAAATCATCAACCGGAACAAACGTCTTCATGATGCCGCTCTCGATGTTTTGCGCGCGATGCTCAAGACGAGTTCAATCGCATAGAAGCTTTCGGTTTCGGCGCTGCGGATCGCCTGTGGCCCCCCGCGCCGAATAACTGACGGGCTGGTTTTGTCCCTGACCGGCCCGTTTTTTTCTACAGGAGTGAAATGTCATGTTAAACACAATGCATCCGAAGAACCGCTCATCGTTTCGCGCCTCAAACGCTGCGCTAAGCTCATCGAGCCGCGCATCAACAGTTTTTACAGAAAGTCAAGCTCATCCCGGAACGCATCGACTTCTAAAAATTCTTAGAAGCTCGAAAACACGATCGGTAGTTTCACACTTCTCAGTATTCCCCACCGATGGAGGGTATCGAATCTATGTGAATAAAAAAAATATTCTGCCTATTTTTGTGCTTCACTCCTGGGACCAAGAATTGGGTCAGTTCCTTGGCCTCACGAATTTCGGGAATGACATCCTCAGATATTCCTGGTCTGGCTTGCAATACCATTGGCGTAGCGATCTTGCCAAAACCCAGGAGGAAGGCAAACCGTTTCTTGGGCGCTTTCAAATCTCCTCAGGAACCTACTGCGTAAATATTGACCATATTACCGTTCCCGTCTTCGAAAAAGGAAAAGTTTCGACCATTCACGGTTGGTTCGTCTGCGATAAACCATTGGGCGAATCTGGGCCGCCAAATTTTCAGTGGAGCGAAGAGACGGTGGTGCGTAGACTGCAACGCTCTCAACCTATCACTTTGCCTGCTCGCCTCAGCAATCGGTTGCTCCTGACATCGCTGATCCACTCCCTTTTCGCTTCAAATATACCTCTACTTGGTGCCATTAGAGGGATTTTTCATAAAGGGATCGAACACGATAAAAATTGAGATTGGCGATCTGATCTTAAAACCGTCTTCGTCCGGAAGTGTGATTCAGCTTGGGTAAGTAAATGCTGTTCAACCTTGGTTCCTTTGCGCCATACGGGGCCCTTCTTCTCGTATTTGGAATATTCGCACTGTTTCTTCATGAACGTTTACCCGTCGAAACCGTGGCCCTGTGCGGTCTCGCTGCCGCCCTTTTGTTGGGGGTAGCAACGGTGGACGATGTCCTGAAAGCTTTGAGCAATCCAGCTCCAGCAACCATCGGAGCCATGTTCGTTATCAGCGCGGCGCTCGTGCGCACGGGCGTGGTCGATATGGTTGCTGAACATCTCAGTCAGCGGGCTAGCGGGCGACCGTTGATAACTCTCGCCCTATTCTTTCTTCTGGCGGGCTTAGCTTCGGCCTTCATGAACAACACACCAGTAGTGATGATCCTGATCCCCGTGGTGTTCGGACTGGCGCCGCAGCTCGGGACCAGCGCCTCGCGACTTCTGATCCCGCTCAGCTATGTCGTCATTCTCGGGGGAACCTGCACTCTGATCGGCACTTCGACGAACCTGCTCGTCGATGGCGTTGCGCACGACCTCGGAATACCGCATTTTACGCTGCTGGAAATCGCGCCATTAGGAATCGTCCTGGCCCTTGTCGGAGGTGTCTTCCTCGCTGTCGCCGCTCCCCGCCTTCTGCCGGAGCGGGCAGCGTTGAGCGATATCGGCACGATGTCCCAGCGCAAATCTTGGACAGTCGACCTTTTCGTGCCTGAAGGGTCGCCCCTTATCGGAAAGAAGCTACCCGATCTGCCGGAGTTCAAACGCCGGGAAACGCGGGTGATCGATCTGATCCGCGGAGATGTGTCGCTGCGCCATGAACTTGCCGAACATCCTTTGGCCGGAGGGGATCGGCTCGTCTTGAAAACGTCCGATGTCGAACTCATGGGATTTCGCACCCAGACCCGGCCAAAGTTTCAGATTTCCGGAACTGAACTGGCCGGCACTCGGGAGCATCAGGTGATCGAGGCAGTGGTCACGTCGGATCTCGGGCCTCTTCAAGCACTCGGATGGCGCCGCCGTTATGGCGTCTATCCGATCGCGCTCCATCGGCGCGGCGCGGCGGTCGATCTGAGCGACACGACTCTTCGTCTGCTGCCCGGCGATACGATCTTGCTCGGCGGACGTAAGGACGAGATCGCGCTGCTGACTTGCGAGGAAGGGCTAATCCCGCTCGCACCGCTGAAGGCGCGAGCATTTCTCCGCCAGAAGGCGCCCCTGGCTCTGGGAGTGCTCGCCACCGTGGTGCTTGGGGCCGCGTTCGATCTCGCCCCGATCCTGCCGCTTGCGATCGTCGGTGCAGCGATTGTCCTTGCATTCGGGTGTGTCGGCACAGACGAGGGACTCGGGGCGATCGACGGACGTCTTCTCCTCTTGATCGTCGCGATGATCGTGCTCGGGACGAGCTTGGAAAAGACCGGAGCGATGGCAATGATCGTGAACGGGATGTCCGTGCCCCTGGCAAAGATGCCTCCGCTTCTGGCGCTTGCAATCGTCTACGCTTTGACCTCCGTCCTCACTGAAATCGTCACCAACAATGCCGTCGCGGTCATCATGACCCCAATTGCATTCGGCATAGCTGCGCAGCTTGGGCTCGATCCGCGCGCCTTCGTCGTCGCGGTCATGTTCGGCGCGAGCGCCAGTTTCGCGACACCGATCGGCTATCAAACCAACACCATGGTCTACAGTGCAGGTGGTTACCGCTTCGCCGATTTCCTGCGAATTGGCCTGCCGATGAACATCGTTGCAGGGTTTGTCACCGTGCTTGGCGCGCCGCTCGTCTGGCCGTTGCACCCATGAGCACATACCCATCGTGAAGCGCTTGTCCTTGTCGCCCTGGCATCGGGCCTTCCGTCTCGTTGCGGCGTTCACCTTCGTCAGTCGTCTACTTGGCTATGTCCGCGACGCTCTGCTCGCTGCCGTGCTCGGCACCAGCCCGGCCGCTGTCGCGCTTATGCTCGCGCTGCGCTTGACCAATCAGATGCGGGCTATCTTGGCGGAGGGCGCTTTTACCGCAGCATTCCAGCCACTTGATGCGGCGTTTCCGTCTGACAGTCCCGTCGGAGATGCTTTTCGAGCGGAAGTATTGGGTTGGCTACTTCTGATCAATCTCTGCCTATTGGGTGCTGTTCTCTGGCGCCCCGATTGGCTGCTTTCTCTGTTCGCGCCCGGCTACGCGCCAGAAGACCCGGTTTATACGATCGCGCGATCGCTGTTGACGATCACCTTCCCCTATCTCACCTGCATGTCTCTCGTGGCATATTTCGGAGCGCGCCTCGGCACACGCGGACGTTTTGCCACTTTCGCGGTCGGTCCGAGCCTGCTGAACGGCTGCATCATCGCCGGCCTTCTGGTCGAGATGCAAACATCGGCGACCGGCCATGCCGCAGCATGGTCGGTCTTCGTAGCGGGCGTTTTGCAAGTGGCGCTTCTGATCTATGCAGTCCAAAAAGCGGGCCTTCCGCTTCTTTGGCCGAAATTCGGACTTGGTCGAGCTGCCAGCCGCTTCTTCAAAACTCTCGTTCCTGCGGTGCTCGGTGCCGGGGCCCTGCAGATCGCGGTCATGCTCGACACCGCCTTGGCGTCTTTGCTGCATGGCGGAGCTCTGGCGCATCTCTATTTCGCGGACCGCCTTTATCAGTTGCCGATCGGGTTGGTTTCCGTCGCGCTTGGAACCGTTTTGCTGCCGGAAGTGGCGCGCCGTCATGTCAACGGCAGTCTCGGGGCACCCCACCAACCCATCGTCCAGGCGCTGGCACTTTGCGCCGCCTGCGGTCTGCCATTGACGCTCATCTTTGGCGTGGCGGGCAAGAGCATCATATCGGCACTGTTCGAGCGCGGGACGTTTAGCGCGGCGGACACGCATGCGACAGCGCAGATCCTCGCCGGCTACGCCTTGGGTCTCGTGCCAGCACTGATGATCCGACCGTTGGTCGTCCTGTTTCAAGCACAAGGCGATACGAGAACGCCGTTCCTGCTTTTGCTGATCTCTCTCGGCGTAAATCTCGGCTGCAAACTTGCGCTCATCGACAGGTTCGGAGCTGCGGCGCTTGGGCTGGGGACCTCGGCAGGTATGATGGCCTACGCGGTTTTGCTGGCCAGCTTGGCGTGGCGCCGAGCGTCCTCTTCGTCCGCGATGAAGCTGTTCGCCTGAGATCAGGAAATCGCCGCGACAACACAGGAAACATTGACGATGCGCTCTCTCTGGAAAGCGAGAAACGCCCTGCACTGCGAATACCGGAGACCGTCAAGAATCCTGTGTCACATTGCTCAAGTCGACATCCAACGTTGCAATCAATCCGTTCGGATCGAACACCCGCGAGAAGCTTCCGCCGAGTGAGGCCGAGACCGTATGCTGGCATAGAGACGTGCCGAAGCCTTCTCCTTCACGCTTGCCAGAAGCAGCTTCGCAGATACAGGTTTCTTTCCACTGAAGCTTCAATCGGCCATCATCGATTTCGCCAATGATCTCGACGCCATGCCCTTCCGAAGAGAGGCCTCCATACTTCAAGGAATTCGTTGCGAGTTCGAACAATACCAGCGTCAAAGGCGTGATCGCGGCGGACAACACCTGAAGGTCCGGAAGGGACGTCTTGACGTTCATGCCTTCGCTGAACGGCCTCACGATCGTGCCAACGAGTTCCGACAGGCTTATGCCTTCTGGCTTGTCGCTATAGGGATCTTTCACGGTTTTGGAATTGAGGGTCGCGATCGCGTTAAGGCGACACCGCATCTCGGAACTGAGCTGCTCGACACTTTCCGCTTGCCTCGCGGCAATGGAGATGAGCGCGCCGGCGATCGCGAAAGCATTGCCCACTCTGTGACGCATCTCAGCGAGCAGCAGTCGCTGCTGTTCCGCCAGTTGATGCTGCAAGGTAATGTCACGCGCAATCTTCGAAGCGCCGACGATTTGACCATCGGCATCGCGCACGGGCGAGATGGTAAGTGAGACCGGAACATGACTTCCGTCTTTGCGCTGGCGGATTGTTTCGAAATGGGCGATTCGCTCGCCGCGTCGCAGACGCGCGATGAAGTCTGCCTCCTCTTCGACCCGGTCTTGCGGGAAGATGATCGTGATGGGCTGACCGATGGCTTCTTCCGCCGTGAAGCCGAAAAGGGTCTCCGCGCCGCGATTCCAGCTCAATATGATGCTGTTGAGGTCCTTCGTGACAATCGCATCGCCCGACCCCTCCACGATAGCTGCCAAATGCTGCTGAATGCTTTCAGGTGAGTTCATGCGCAGCTCAGCCTCCTCAGTCTTCGCCGTCGGATAACAAATGAACTGCCTTGGCAGCTAGGAACTCAGGGCGGTTAGAACGTGCACCTAACCGATGATCAATCTATCACGCTATCGGTGTTTCAAAGATCACGAAGAATGGTTTCCGCATTGATGATCGATTGGGCAATCTCAGTCGTGGTCGTCCGTTTCGCCATTGCCTGCTTACGGATAAGATCGTAGGCGTCCCGCTCGGTGATGCCCCGATGCCGCATCAGAATGAACTTAGCGTCGTTCACCTTTTGCACGTTATCCAGCTTCTCGCGAAGTTTCGACATGTCCTTCGAGCATCTGACCTGCTCCATCTGGTAGCGTCGAGCCAAGATCATGCTGCTCAGGACGCCGGCGGCACGAACCGGCTTCATAAGAACGGCATGCGCTCCTATCTCGAGAATGACATCGAGAACGGAGGGGTTCTCGTAGCCAATGATTGCGATCACCGTTACGGGCCTATCCCGACGGTCGAGAACTGCTTTTAGTTCACCGGCGCAGTGCACGCTGACGTCGATGAAGACTATATCAGCCTTTTCGGGAAGAGAGCGCGGCAGCGGCCAGACATGCTCAAAACTGCATCCGATCCTGTGGACCTGCTGAAGCAGTTCGTCCGCGCTTCGGTCTCGCGGATGGATCAGGAGAACGTTCTGATCGCGCAGGTCTCGGATAAGGTCATGCATTGCGTCCGCCGCTCGCCTGGACTTTATCGGTTCGGAAGCTCCAGTCGTGTATCGCCGGAAGCACCAAGTATGGATCGGGCTTCAAGGCACGACGAACTTTCAAATCGACGATAAATTCACCCTGCTCGTCCACGATAGCGATCCGCGATTGAAGATACGTATGGTTATTGTCTGGGTCGATTTTAATCTGGCCTTGCGGTGCGTCGAAGGTTGCACCGAGCAGCGCCTCCCGCAAGTTTTCCGTATCCATCTCACCCGTTTCCTCCAGCGCCTTGGCGAAGAGATGAACCTGGCTATAGGTGGCTTCACAGCAACTCGTGACATCATTGGTGGAACCGAACTTGTCGGAATAAGCTTTTAGAAACCGGCGATTGGCAGGAGAGTTGATCGACCTAAAGTAGGGCGCAGCGGTGATATGACCGACGGATGCGGCAGGTCCGATTGCGGCGATCTCGCCTTCATTGGTTGTCAGGCTTGCGATCGGGCAAAGCCGTCCGTCACCACCCGCAGCGTGATAGGCACGATAGAATTCTATGCAGGATTGACCTACAACCGTTGAGAAAATTGCGTCGGGACGCGCCTCCATGATCTCCGCAACGACATCTCGAAAATCGGGTTCTGTGGCTTCGAGGTCAAAGTATCGTTCTCCAACAACTTCACCGCCTCCCTGACGGAGAACGTTCCGCATCACCCTGTTTGACTCGTGCGGATAGATGTAATTCGACCCAACGAAGAATATTCGATGGCCATAATTGCTCATCAAGTAGTTGGCCAATGGGACGCTATTCTGGCTCGGGCACGCCCCACCGTAGATCACGTTTGGGGAATACTCGAAACCTTCGTAGAGCGTCGGATAAAAGAACAGCGCGTTGCGCCTTTCGACAACCGGCAGCACTTCTTTCCGCGACGACGACATATAGCAACCGAAGATCACGCTGACCTTATCCTCAACGATCAGTTTTTCTGCCAGCTCGCCGTAGCGGGAAACGATCGAGCCGGGATCGTAACTGATCGCTTCGAGTTTCTTGCCGTGGACGCCACCCTTCGCATTGATCTGGTCAATCGCGAGGAGCGCTCCGTTGAGCTGCGAACGTTCGATGATTGACGTAACCCCGCTTGCGGAGAACAGGAGGCCTATCTTCCAGCCTTCATTCATTTCCAAAAGTTCCGTCCTCACAATAATCAAAATGGGTAAAACCGTTCCTACGGTCCGCCATGATGAGCGAAACACCAACCTGCCGTGGTGTTCTTTCGGTCTGCCCCCCGTCCAACAGAAACCCTGCTAGAGGGAATTCGAGATGCCTGCGGATCGCCCGCCGCAAACCGCGCGCACCGAAGCGTTTATCATATCCTTCAGTCGCCAAATACTTCCGCAGCGGATCGCCGATGTCGAGGGTAAGTTCATGCTTCCGGAGCCGCCGATTGAGCCTGGCAATTTCTACATCGACTAGCGCCGGCATCTTATCTTCAGAAATCCAGTTGAACGTGTCTACATGGTCTATGCGGTTAACTAATTCCGGTGGAAACCGGTCCAGTAGACACTTCATTACGACGTCATGCGCCCGCTTACGTCGGCTCTTGCCAAGCGACAAAAGGCGTCGAAATAAGCCACTTCTGGGATCGTCCAGCGCCATCAATTCGCGTGCCCCGAGGTTCGAGGACATAAAAATGAGGGCGTTGCGGAATGAGTAGGTGCGCTCTCCCGAGGCGACCGTCAGCAGCCCGTTATCGAAAACATTCATGAGTGCCAAGACGACCTCATTGCTCGCCTTCTCAAGTTCGTCGAAAAGAACCAGTCCCGGGAGGTTCCGGCTTCCTTCTATTTTCTCTTGGTCGAGGATAGTGGTCCCCTCCTTAGACCCCACATAACCGGGAGGCGCTCCGGTTAGGGCTGCCGCGTAATGTTCCTGAGACAGCGTGTTCATGTCGATCCTGCAAAAGGCGTCGGCATCGCCGTAAAGCGCGCGAGACAAAGTGCGCACGGTCTCCGTCTTTCCGACCCCGGTCGGTCCGCAGAACAGGATTGTCGCGAGCGGTTTGCGCGGATCGCCGATGTCAGCGCGCACAACCTTCAAAATATCCAGCAGTTCTTCAATGCTCTCGTCCTGCCCGATGATTGCTGCGCGCAACTCAGCCTCGATCAGCGTCAGGTCGAAGGTAAACCGGCTGCGAAGTTTAGTCTCTGTCGGCTTGGCGGGAGCAATATCGATCGAACGGCCGTTTTCATCGGCAAGAGCAGAGCTATGCATCTGCCTCCGTTCAGTTTCATGCAGACGGTCGGTCAAGAAAGGCATGTTGGATCCGTATTTCACTTATGTGCGGGAACGGCACTAACGCACCGTTCCCAAGACCTCGCGCAAAGGCTCAGGTGGCTTCCTTCTCCTTCGCGCCGGTTGGGAGGCCCCCAACCGGACAGCAAGCGACGCCGACGGTCGTTCGTGTGAAGGACTCGACATGCTCACGCGTCTTCTCGGCGTCGTTGACCCAGTTGCGGTAGAACTCGAAGGGGCATTCCGCCAAGCCCTTGTCGCCATCGCCCGAGGCATGGATGCCGGTGTAACCACGGTGCAGCAGCTTAAAGAGGTGGTTCTGCGATTGGTCGTTAGCGCGCGCATCTCGGATTTCCGGGATGGAGAGCTGCGCATACTGGATGCCCATGTCTTCCTCACCACACTCGCCAAGGGTGCGACCATCAAAACCAATGATCGCCGAGTGGCCGAAATAGCTGTAGACCCCATCGAAGCCCGCTGCGTTTGCCACGGCCACGTAGCTGTTATTTGCCCAGGCCATCGCCTTGGCCATGATCACCTGCTGATCCTTGGCCGGATACATGTAGCCTTGGCAGCGCACGATGAGTTCCGCACCTTTCATAGCGCAATCACGCCAAATTTCGGGATAGTTGCCGTCGTCGCAAATGATCAGGCTGACCTTGAGGCCCTTCGGCCCCTCACAAACATACGTGCTGTCGCCCGGATACCAGCCTTCGATCGGGTTCCAAGGAAGCACCTTGCGATATTTCTGGACGATCTCGCCCTTGTTGTTCATCAGGATCAGCGTGTTGTAGGGCGTCTTTTTTGGATGCTCTTCGTGACGCTCTCCGGTGATCGAGAAGACGCCCCAAGTGTTCGCCTTGCGGCACGCCGCAGCAAAGATTTCCGTCTCTTCGCCCGGGATAGTTGCCGCCGTTTCCATCATCTCGTCGGGGTCATACATGATGCCCTGGGTGCTGTATTCCGGGAAGATCACGAGATCCATTCCGGGAAGGCCGCGCTTCATGCCGATGATCATGTCCGCAATATTCTGCGCGTTCTCAAGGACGTCAGCCTTCGTGTGCAGCCGCGGCATCTTGTAGTTGACAACCGCTACGCCGACTGTGTTGTCGCTGCTGGAAATGTCGCCATGTCTCATATTTCTTTCCTTTCCGTTCTTGCTTGCTGATTGTCTGACTTCAAAATGTCAGGTGCTTCTCCACGACAGCGTCGGTGAGATCTCTGCTCTGCCCGCTTAGGACCACCTGGCCTTTGTCGAGCACTAAAAAGCGGTCGCAGGCGCGCCGCGCGAAAGGCACGTTTTGCTCGACGAGAATGATACCGAGGCCGCGCTCGCGGTTTAGGCGAATGATCGCTTCCTCGATCTGCTTCACAATATTGGGCTGGATGCCCTCCGTCGGCTCGTCCAAAATCAGTATCTTCGGGTCCATGGCGAGCGCGCGCGCAATGGCGAGCTGCTGCTGCTGCCCACCCGAAAGATCACCGCCTTTACGGTCGATGAACTCGTCCAAGATCGGGAACATCTCAAAAAGGTATTCGGGAATTTCCCGGCTACCGTCCGCGCGTGCGAAGGTCCCCATGAGAATATTCTCACGGACCGTGAAGCCGGGGATAATCTCTCGCCCCTGAGGGATATAAGCAATCCCGAGCTGCGCGCGTTGTGGCGTCGTGAGCCCGAGTAGACCGTGGTCTCCGAAGAGGAGCTCCCCCGAGCACCCGTCGGTCAACCCCATTAGAGACTTGAGAAGTGTGGTCTTGCCGACGCCGTTTCGCCCAAGGACCGCCAGAAACTCCCCAGGCTCGAGGTCGAACGAAATGCCCTGAATGACAGGGCTCTTACCATAAAAAGAGTATAGCTCTCTTGCACACATCGTTTCCATGATCAGTGTCCCAGATAGGCTGTTTTGACATCTTCATTGGCTTCGATCTCGGCGATCGAGCCCTCGGCCAGCAGCGCGCCCCGGTTCATCACGATGATCCGGTCAGCGACTGTTCGGACGAACGACATGTCGTGCTCTACGACAATCAGGGTGTGACTCTCACTGAGCGAGCGGAATATCTCAGCAGTGCGCGCGGTTTCCTGAATGGTCATTCCCGCGGTTGGCTCGTCCATCAGGATCAGCCGACTATCTTGAGCAATCAGCATCGCGATCTCGAGCCACTGGGTCTCACCATGCGAAAGGTTACCGGCAATGATATCCGCTCGCGCCTCGAGGCCGACACGCTCGAGGAGTGGTTTAACGCGGCCACGCTGGGAGTGAGAGAAACGTGTCAGAGCGTGCCAGATACCGGGCTTGCGAGACGTCGCGACTGAGAGGTTCTCAGCGACGGTAAGTTCTTTGTAGACTGAGGGAACCTGGAACTTGCGTCCAATGCCGAGACGTGCGCGCTGGAACTCGAACATCTGCGAAATTTCCGTGCCCTCGAAGCGGATTGATCCGCCGGTCGGCTGCGTCTTGCCGCAGATCAGATCGAGAGTGGTAGATTTTCCCGCACCGTTGGGTCCGAGCAGGCAAAGAACTTCGCCTTTCTCAACAGCAAAGGAGAGACGATCCACAGCCCGCAACCCGCCGAAGTCTACATGCAAATCTGTTATTTGTAGCTGGCTCATACTCAAAGCTCCTGGCCGGTTTTGGTGGTTCGGGGACCCAAGGCTTCATTGGTCCGCTCCTTCCCGACTTTGCGTCCAAGGGTGCGGGCAAAGTCTCCAAGGAGCCCGTAAAGTCCCCGCGGCATAAACATCACCACCAGCACGAAGGTTATTCCGAGCATGAGATTCCAACCTTCGACGAAAACGTCTGACAGCCGGCCCTCCAGCAGGTTCACGAGGATCGCACCTGCCGCGGCCGCAACCACGGAGTCCCGGCCGCCCACAGCACACCAAATGACGATGGCGAGGCTGAACGAAACGCTCATGTAAGTTGGGGACGCGAACTCCAGCACCAACGTGTAGAGCATGCCTGCCCACCCTGCGAAGGCGGCAGAGATGCAGAAGATAGCGGTCTGATAATTAGCGACGTTATAGCCAAAGAACCGGGTGCGGTCCGCATCTTCGCGAATGGCGCGGAGGATCAGGCCGAACTTGCTATGGGTTAGATAGAGGCCCAGCGAGATCGCGAGCATGAGGCACCCGGCAACAAGGTAATAGAACCCGAGACTATAGGTATCGACGCTCCAGCCCGGCAGTTTGAGCGGAGCGAGGCCCGTGAGCCCGTTCTGGCCTCCGGTTAAGCCCTGCTGCTCGATTACAATGAGCTGGAAGGCCACTAAGAAAGCCAGTGAGATGATGGCCACAAAGACCCCGGCGATACGGGCACGGAACATGAAGATCGCAATCAACCCGCCAATGAATGCCGGAACGAAAAGGCCCGCGAGCAGAGTGAAGGTGAGCGAGTGGAACGGCATCCAAAGCAACGGGAGCTCTGGCACATTATTCCAGCTCATGAAGTCGGGCAGTGCCTCGCCGCTTGCCCGCAGCTTCAAGTGCATGGCCATCGCATACGACCCCATACCGAAGGTCGCAGCTTGTCCGAGGTTCAGGAGTCCCGCGCCACCCCAGGAGAGGGACAGCGCGATCGCCACGATGGCAAGTGCGAGATACCGCGCAAAGGTGTTCAACTCGAATGCGTCGAACCCCATCAGCGCAGGAACGCCGAGTGCGATGATAACAGCGAAAACGGCCACGCCCGCGAGATCGAAGAAGAGTTTTCTGGTCATTTTCGCCTCCTCAGCGACGGGTGTTGGATGGGAAGAGCCCACGCGGACGGAACCGGATGAGCAGAATGATCCCCGCGAGCACGGCAATCCGCCCGAGCGTGTCGTTCAGGAGCATCGAGAAAAGGGCGGTGGCTTCACCGATTAGCACTGCGGCACTTGCCGCCCCGAGTAGGCTGCCGAGACCGCCCACGATCACCACCAGGAAAGCATCGACCACCAAGCCGGTGCCCATGGTCGGGATGGTGCTGAAGAGCGGTGTGATCAATGCACCAGCGATGCCAGCAAGCCCGGCCCCGTAAGCGAACGTGATTGAATACACTTTGTTCGCTTCGATGCCGTAGCACTCAGAAATCTGGCGGTTCTGGATAACCGCCCGCAGTCGCATTCCGAATTCCGTGCGGGTCATCAACCCCCAGGAAGCAGCGAGCACTGCGAGGGAGAAAACGATCACGAAAATGCGGTAGTTCGACATGATGAGGCCGCCGATCTGCGTGTTCCCGCTCAAGAACTCAGGCCCCTTTACGAAGCGCGATTCAGCGCCCACGGAAAGGCGCACCACCTGCTGCAGGATGATCCCGATGCCCCACGTTGCCAGGATCGTGTCGAGTGGGCGGTGATAGAGCCGCTGCACAATGACTTTCTCGATGATCCAGCCAACCGCCGCGACTGCGACGAATACGAATGGCAGCGCGAGAATGATGTTGAAGCCCGCAAAGCTCTGCAACGCCCAGGTCGCGTAGGCACCAAGCATGACGAATTCGCCATGGGCAAGATTGATGACACCCATGGCGCCGTAGATGATGGCCAACCCGAGCGCAATCATCAGCAGGATCGAGGCCATGCTAACACCGGCAAACAGCTGGTTCAGTATTACGTCCATCGGAAAACACTCCCCGTTCGCCCGGCTCGTGTTACAGAGCCGGGCAGTCGATTTATTTCGTTTCTGGAAGATTGAGTTCCGGCCTCAGCCCTGGACCAAACCCTGTCCCGTGCAACGCTGACCTTCATAGGCCGCGTATGGCAGGGGCGCGACGCGGTTCGCAGACTGCACCAACACTTCGGCTTGCCCGTTGGACTGCCACTGGCCAATCTTGGGCCAAAGGTGCGTGTGAAGGTTCTCGTCGATTAGCACCTCGCCCTGAGGCGCGTTGAGCGTCATACCGACAGCCGCATCACGGATCGCCTCCGGCGTGATGTTACCGGCTTCGAGCTTCTCGAGCGCGGCTTTGAACTGGTAGACTTGGAAGTATGCCGCTTCGCTGACGAAGTGGGTGACTTGATCGGCCCCATAACGCGATTTGTAAGCTTCGACGAAGCGCTCATTTTCCGGCGTCTGTGTGCCCATGAAGTAAGGTGCCGATGAGAAATGCCCTGCTGCGGCCTCACCGCCGATGGCCTTCACTTCGACCTCGGAACGGGTCAGGCTGACAACCGGCATCTTAGCGGGGTCGAGTTCTGCTGCGTGATACTGACGTGCAAAAGCCACGTCGCTATCGCCGACCACAGTTGCGAAGATCACATTGGGCTGCTCGGAGCGGATGCGGTTTATGACTGAGCTGAAGTCAGAATGGCCGAGCGGAACATATTCTTCATGAACGACTTCGCCGCCATGCTTTTCAAGCAAAGTCTTGCAATAGTTGTTCTCTTCCTTGGGATAGACGTAGTTGTTACCGATCATGTAGAAGCGCGGCCCGAAGTTCTCGATCGCCCACGGGATCAAGTCGTCTTGCTGCTGGTTCGGCACGGCGCCGCCATACATCACGTTGCGAGAGCACTCACGGCCTTCGTAGAGCGTCGGATACCAGAAGAGATTTTTGCGCTGCTCGGTGACCGGAAGCACCGCCTGCCGACTGGCCGAGGTGTAGGAGCCAAACACGCTCACGCATTTGTCGCGGATCATCAGCCGCCGCGCGCGGTCAGCGTAGGTCGCGGGATCTGAGGCCGGATCCTCGATGATCGGACGCAGCATACGCCCATTCACGCCACCGGCGGCGTTAATTTCCTCGATCGCCAAAAGCGCAGCGTCATGGAGGGTGCTTTCGACCACGGCGACTGAGCCAGTCAGCGAGAACAGGAGACCGACCGGAATATCCGTATCCTGTGCGGATGCTCTGCGGGTCATCGTCAGAAGCGCAGGTGTGGACAGCAACCCAGCCGTTCCGACAGCCCCGACACCGCCAAGAAAATCGCGACGTTTCATTTATTTTTCTCCTCCCTTGGTTCGGAATAGATTCCGATTCGACAACAAAAAAGGCCCTTCAACGCGGCGTATACGCCACAGTTGAAGAGCCTTGTTGCTCTTATGATTCCAAAGCTCGCATTTGAGCTCGGTTATTATCGTTAAGCGGAAGGCGATTTTTTGCAAGAAAATTTTAACGAACGTTATCAGTTCGTTACTATGAAGCTTCGGCGACCTTTCTGCTCCACTTCCGCAACGGAAGGCGAACGTGCTGCCGAGCGTCTCCTGAAAACGGGCTATGGTGTTCTCGATAGCGTTCAGGTCGGTTGGCTCACTCCAAATATCCCAGATCAAGAAAATCCTGGAGAAGGCGAGGCTGCGTCCGGTCGACCTATAGCGCCCCACGCCCACATTTGTGTGCCCCCGCGATACCCCGATCCGGCAATAGCCCGGTCGCACTGTGACCCGCTCTACAGGCTGGATGACGGCAGCCCCCCTGAGGCGTCGGCTCTGTCTGAGACGTGGTATTTCTCGATGTGTTTGCGGCTATTGCCTTCGGGGCACCTCCGTGGCACAAAACGGACACGAACGGAGCACCGCGCCGCAATACGGACCGGAAAATTCCCTTTGAAATCAAGGCTTAGCGGGGCGAACTTCAAGCCCTACCGCCGGAGCCATCTTCCCCTCTAGGGTGTTGATTTAGCTACCAAAAGCCTTTCATGGCTTCGTAGGTGTGGCATACGGGCGTTCCATCACCCGAGTTTTGCGTAGGTCCGTCGAAACAAGGGCGACGCAAGACCATGCACGGCCAACCCCATCTCTCCCGTCGCGGCGCTGCGTATCAATGGCGCTGTCGGATCCGGGTGTTTTCCACAAAATTCGTCGACCTGAAGCTCTCCTTGGGGACGACGGATCGCCGTGTGGCGATTATCTTAGCCCGGAAGATCAGTGCGGAGAGCGACACGTTTATGGACGGCATCATCAGGACCGAGATTTCCCCTCAAGAGGCGCGCGCCTGGCTGGCGAATGTCATCAAGCGCGAGCAGGCGAAGGGAGGATCGAAGGACGCATTCGCTCTGTTCCAAACCGCCCCGCCCATGCGATGCTGACGCCAAGATGCGGATCGCGAGCCTCAACACCCAAAACATGCGCCTGCTGCCGAACCGGGAGCTGGGGCGGCTGCATGGGGCTTGGGACAGCGACGACCCCGAGGACCCGCGCCTCGATCCGATCGACCGGCGGCTGACGGCGGAATTGCTCGCCGGGATCGACGCCGATCTGGTCGCGCTGCAGGAGGTGTTCGACCTCGCGACGCTGGAGCACTTCCACGCGCGCTACCTGCTGCCCACTGGTATACGGCCTTACCCCGAGCGGGTCTGCCTGCCGGGCAATGACGGGCGCGGGCTCGATTTGGCGGTGCTCTCGCGCCGCGCGCTGGGAGCGGTGCGCAGCCATGCCACGCTGACGCCGGGCGATCTGGGGCTGGAGGTGCCCGAGGGCGTCGATCCCGAGATGCCGGTCTTCCGGCGCGATTGCCTGATGGTCGAAGTGGGCGCACTGACGCTGTTCGTGACGCATTTCAAATCGCCCTACCCCGACGAGGCCGCCGCCTGGCGCACCCGGCGCCTTGAGGCGCTGGCGACGCGGGCGCTGATCGAGCGGCACTTCGACGTTCCGGCCGAAGCGCTCTGGCTGATCCTTGGCGATCTCAACGAGCCCGACGACCCCGAGCTGCCCCTGCCCCGCGCGACCGCGCCGCTTGAACACGGGTTCAGCGTGGATCTGATGGCGCGGATGCCCCGGCCCGAGCGCTGGACCTATTACGATCCGCATTCGGGGCGCTACCATTGCCCCGATGTGCTGCTCGCCTCGCCTGCGCTGGCCGCGCGCTACCCCGATGCGGTGCCGCGTATCCTGCGCAAGGGCTTGGGCACCGAGGCCACCCGCTATCAAGGCGAGCACCTGCCCGGCATCGGCCGCCACCGCCCCCATGCGAGCGATCACGCGGCCGTCGCGATCGACCTGCCGGGGCTGTGAAGCGGGGCTAGAGCTCGAAGCTCTGATGCAGCTCGGGCATCACGACCTTCGCCGGGTCGAGCCCTTTCGCGAAGGCCTCCATCGACTTCTTCTCGCCATGCACGAGGAAGATCTTCTGCGGGTGGCGGGTGCGGGCCAGCCATCGTTTCAGATCGCTCTGGTCGGCATGGGCGGAGAAGCCGTTGATCGTGTGGATTTGCGCACGCACCGGGATCTCCTCGCCGAAAAGCTTCACATGTTTCGCCCCGTCCACGATGATCCGCGCGAGCGTCCCTTCGGCGGCATAGCCCACGAAGATCACAGCACTTTCTTGCCGCGCGAGGTGGTGGCGCAGGTGATGGCGCACGCGCCCGCCCGTGCACATCCCCGAACCCGCCATGATGACCGCGCCCGAGCGGATCTCGTTGAGCGCGATCGAATCCTGCGTCTCACGGGTAAAATGCAGCTCGGGCAGCTGGAATGGGTCGCGCCCCTTGCGAATGATCTCGGCCAGTTCCGGGCGCAGCGCCTCGTCATGGCGCGCGAAGATCCGGGTCGCGGAGATCGCCATCGGGGAGTCGAGAAACACCCGCAGCGATTTCTCGATCTCGCCCGAGGCCATCCCCTCGCGCAGGAACCACAGCAGCTCCTGCGCGCGCTCTAGCGCGAAGGTCGGGATGATGACATTGCCACCCCGCCCCGTGGTCGCGCGGATTGCGGCGAGAAATTCCGCGATCGAGGCCTCGAGCCCGCGATGGTCGCGCTCGCCATAGGTGGTTTCCATCACCACGATATCGGCATCCTCGGGCGGGTCGGCATCGTTGAGAAGCGGGCGATTGTCGGGGCCCAGATCGCCCGAGACCAGAACCTTTCGGGTACGGCCATGCTCGGTCAGGTCAAGCCGGATCGAAGCCGAGCCGAGGATATGGCCCGCGTCGAAAAAGGTCGCCTCGATCCCGTCGAACAGCGAGAGCGTCTTGCGATAGGTGGCGTTGCGCCCGAACCGATCGACTGCGTCGAGCGCATCCATCGTGTCGTAAAGCGCCTCATGCGACCCGCCGCGCCGCCCATGGCGGTGATGATGGCGCGCCTCCTCCTCTTGCAGATGCGCCGCGTCGAGCATCACCAGTCGCGCCAGATCGCGCGTGGCCGAGGTCGCGATGATCTCGCCCTTGAAGCCGCGCTTGACCAGAAGCGGCAGCCGCCCGCAGTGATCGAGATGGGCATGGGTCAGCAGCACCATGTCGATCTCGGAGGGCTCGAAGCCGAATTTCGCGGCATTGTCCTCGGTCAGTTCCGAGCGCCCCTGGAACATGCCGCAATCGATCAGGATCTTGCGCCCCGCGCATTCGACGAGATGGCAGGACCCCGTCACCTCATGCGCGGCACCGTGAAATGAAATCTTCATCCTCTCCTCCCATTGGTTCGTCGATATTGCGACCGAACTGCGCATACCAACGCCCGATATCCTCCCAGATCTCATCGGCGGTTTCGGCATACCAGAACAGGTCGCGGTCCTCGGGGTCGATCACCCCCTCCTCCACAAGGAAATCCGGATCGAAGACCCGGCTCCAATAGTCGCGCCCGACAAGGATCACCGGCAGCGGGCGGATCTTGCGGGTCTGGATCAGCGTGAGCGTCTCGAACAGCTCGTCGAGCGTGCCATAGCCGCCCGGGAACACCACCAGCGCCCGCGCACGCATCAGGAAATGTAGCTTGCGCAGGGCGAAATAGCGGAAGCGGAAGCACAGGCCCGGCGTGATATAGGGGTTGGGGAATTGCTCATGCGGGAGCGTGATATTGAGCCCCACCGTGCGCGCGCCCGCATCATAGGCGCCGCGATTGGCGGCCTCCATCATCCCCGGCCCGCCGCCGGTGACGATCACCAGACGGTTGCCATGCGTGCCCTCGCGCGCACCGACGATCTGGCCGAAAGCCCGGGCGACCTCGTAATAGCGGCTTTTCGCGACGATGCGCCTGGCGATCTCGACGCGGCGGGTCAGATCGTCATTGCTCGGATCGGCCGCGCTGCGGGCCTCCATATCGGCCAGCTTCTCGCGCGCGGCTTCCGGTTCGGGGATGCGGGTGCCGCCGAAGACCACGATCGAATGGGCGATGCCATGTTCGCGCAGCAGCGTCTCGGCCTTCTGGTAATCGAGCTGCAGGCGCGGGCCGCGCATCTCGTCGCGGTTGAGGAAATCGACATCCTCATCGGCCTGCAGGTAGTTCGGATGCGCCATGATCTCGCGGATCAGATCGGGGGCGCGGACATCCTCGTGGCCGGGTTTGGGCTGGCACCACGGCAGATCGACCTCGCGCGCAACGTCATCGGCGGGCTGGGGCTTGGCGCTTTCCTCTTCGATTGTCTCCGACATCGGCTCCTCCTCGATTACCGAACCGGCAGGCTTGCGGTGGCAAGCTTGACGATCTCCTCGGCGCAGGCAAGTCGAACCTTGCGATACAAGTCCACGGTGAAAATCCTCGCACGCTCCCTGTCGCCAGAAAGTGGCAAAAGTGGACGGCTTCTACGCCGCCCGCAGCCGGAGCATCCCGCCGCTACCGTGACCGACTATTGCCCCGCCGTTCTCACGCAGCGTTCTCGCAAAAACAGATGTCAGCTTAGGGCCGACCGCTACCCGCTCGGTGGCCTGGGCGGAGAGCCGCCCTTCGCTGCGCCATAGATGAACGACTGCTCCGTAGGCTCCAGACTCGTTAATTTTCAAAGCCAGAAGATGACAGTTGCGGCGAGGGCTACGGCGGACAGAAAGACCTTCGGGCACCTGTCGTAGCGGGTCGCAACGCGGCGCCAGTCCTTGAGCTTGCCGAACATGATTTCGATAAGGTTGCGCCGCTTGTAGCGGCGCTTGTCGTATTTGATGGGCTTGCCTCGAGACTTCCGGCCCGGGATGCAGGGTTTGATGCCCTTGTCCTGCAAGCTTCACGATGCCAGTCGGCGTCATAGCCCCGATCGGCCAACAGCCATTCGGCCTCGGGCAGGCTGCTCAGCAGGGCCGCCGCATCGGTGTAGTCACTGACCTGGCCGGCTGTCATGAAGAACTTGATCGGGCGGCCGTTCGCGTCCGTGACGGCATGCAACTTGGTGTTCATGCCACCCGTTCTCAGGAAAACGATCCCCCGGATCGTTTTCTGATCTTCGAACTCCGCCCAATCAGCCTGCCACACCCCCCTTTTTCAACCGCAGGCTCGAAGCCGTGCGATGCGCCTTGAGATAGGTGCGCAGGCTCACTCGAACGCATGGCGTTCGCCTGCTCACATCGATGATCACTGTCTTCCGGTCGGCCGCCTCGGAGGTAAGCCCCTCCATCATCCGGGCGAAAACACCCCGTTCGTGGCTTCTCTCGGACCAGTGGCGTTCAGACACTCACCTCCAGCGCTTCCATCGGGTGTAGAGGGTCTCCGGTGGACCATACTCTGGCGGCGCATCGGACCAACGCAAGCCATTACGATTGATGAAGATTATTCCGCTCAAGACCCGCCGGTCATCGACCCGCGGTTGAAAAAGGGGGGCGTGGCAGGCCGAAGCGCATGAAGCTCCGTGGCGAGGTTCCGCCAATGAGAGAGCCAGACTCGGCCCGTTCAGCGTCGAGCGCCTATTGGCGCGCGAAACAGCTTAGCATTTTTATCGGGAATTATTGACCCAAGTGTTTTTGTCGGTTATTCGACAGGCGAACAGACAAGCAGGAACATCATGACCCGAATTTCACGCATCATTCCCGCGTTCATCGTGCTGGCCTGTGCGCCGGCCCTTGTCGTGGCAGATGAGGCCGTTCCCACGATCACCCTGACAGACGGGGTCATCGCTCCGCAAACGATCGACCTGCCAGCAG
>NZ_MPZR01000018.1:0-31909 GCF_002020075.1 Thioclava sp. F36-7
CGGTCCGCTCATGGACCTGCGCCAATTGCGGCGCGCAGCACGATCGCGACATCAATGCGGCGATCAACCTCAAGAATCTGGCCGGTAGCGAGGACCTCAAGGTCCGTCCGGTGTCAGCTTGTGGAGTGGAAGGCTCTGGCGGCGGGACTGATCCTGTCGTGAAACCGGCCACGATGAAGCAGGAAAATGGACCTGATCAGAAAAGATTAGGTCCATGAAAGCGGTGCAGTTGCGCAAGAGCGGCTGGAGACGATCGCGAAAGCCTCCGAGCCCGGTCCCGGCGTGTCCCGGCTGCCGTTCGGTCCCGAGCACGAGGCTGCGCTGGAGATCATCGCGGGTTGGATGAATCAGGCGGACTGCACGGTTACGCGCGATGCGGCGGGCACGCTGATCGGGCGGCGCGCAGGGCCTGCGGGCGCGCCCACGCTGCTGATCGGCTCGCATCAGGACAGCGTGCGTCATGGCGGTGCGTTCGACGGGATCATGGGGGTGGCGCTGGGATGCCTTGCGCTCGAAGCGCTTGGCGATCGCGCGCTGCCGTTTGCCGTGGAGGTGCTGGCCTTCGCCGATGAGGAGGGCGTGCGTTTCCCGACCGCGCTGATCGGGCCGCGCGCGTTGGCGGGCACGCTCGACCAAGGCGTTTTCGCGATGGTGGACAAGGCGGGCGTAAGCCTCGGTGCGGCGCTCAAGGCCTTTGGTGGCGATCCAGAAGGCACGGCAGCGTTGGCGTGCGACCCGGCCACGATCGCAGGCTATCTGGAGCTGCATATCGAGCAAGGCCCGGTGCTCGAAGCCGCGGACAAGCCGCTCGGCGTCGTCACCGCGATTTCCGGGATCGAGCGGCATCGCGTCACGATCACCGGCGAGGCGGGTCATGCGGGCACCGTGTTGATGGAGATGCGCCACGACGCGCTGCTAGCAGCCTCGGATCTGGTGCGCGGCGTGCATGACATGGCGCGCGATCAAGGTATCCGGGCGACGGTCGGGCAGCTCGATATCTCACCCAACGTGGTCAACGCGATCCCCGCGCGGATCGATCTGACCATCGAGATCCGCGCCGCCGAAGACCCGGCCCGCACCGCGATGGGCGCGGCGCTCAGCCCGCTTTGTGCGCAGATCGCCGAGGCCACGGCGACGCAGATCGAGATTGAGAAGACCTATGCCCAACCCGCCCAAGCCTGCGATGCAGGGCTGCGAGAGGGGCTCGCCGCAGCCGTTCGCACCGCGACCGGAGCGCCCGCGCCCGAGCTGCCGTCGGGGGCGACGCATGACGCCTCCGCGATGGCCGATCTCTGCCCGATCGCAATGCTGTTTGTGCGCTGCAAAGGCGGGATCAGCCACAACCCGGCCGAATATGCGAGTGCCGGGGATATGGGGGCGGCGGTCGACGCACTGGCTGCTTTCCTATCTGGTTTTTGTTCCAACGCCTGAGGCTCGTATGGCCTTCGACTTGTCACCCCACTCAGGCCTGAGCCTCGAAGCGTTCGAGCCAAGCCGCGATGTCTGTCACGCTGAACGGCGCGCAATTGTTGCCCAGTAGAAGTCTTCGCGGAAAGTCGGCTCGATCTCGGTGTCTGCGATCGATTGTGGCGTGGATAACGCGGCTGATTTCGGTGACTTGATTGATAGTGTAGTAGCGGGCGGATTGTTGGTGCATTGGCGTGTTTACTCCGCGCTCGCAATTCGCAGGGGCTATACGACAAGGAATGCCGCCGGCATTACGGGGTCTGATACGATGTAGTGATAGCCATGCATGAACTACGAAATTCGTAGGAGTGTTAGGCCTCAAATTAGTGAGGCGCAGCGCCGGGGCGTTTCAGTGCGATGAGCCGTCGTTAAGAGCGCCCTCGAAGAAGTTTTTTACAGTAGCGCGCACAGTTGCCTCGACATCGATTTCCACGGGCATGTTGTAGACGTATTTCCGAATAGCGATATAGAACACCGCCCCGTGTAACCCCCAGAGGAGCTCGACCTCATCAGTGTCTGGCGCGTCGCGGTCTTGCGGGTTGTGCCGGGAAGCACGCAATTCTATCGCAGCCGGCTCGATGATCTTCGTTCGAATGATATCGAGGTAGCGTTCGGTCAGGCCGTAGGACTTCAGCCCGGATGACACGAAGATTCGAACCCAGTCATAGTCAAACACCCGTTCAGAGTATTCGATGTAGAACTGCGTAAGGCGATCCTGAAGAGAACGGTCGCCTTCGAGCACGAGCGTGTCCCAGTCCGGGTTCCAGCGCTCTAGAAAAACATGCTCGTAGACGCGTTCGATCAGTGCGTCTTTGCTTTCGAAGTGCCGGTAGATGACCGCGTGGGACACGCCCATACGCTTGGCCAATTCGCGTGTCTGGCCCTCAAATCCCGATTCGGCGAAGAACCGGACCGCCTCGCTGACGATCAGTTTTTCGCGTTCTTCCCCGCGCATGTTCTTGCGGCGCGGCCGTTGATTTTCGGTCTTTTTCTCCGAGGTCATGCCTGTCTCTCTTCTCTTATCCCGAGCCTAATGCAAACCATTGTTGTAACCAACTGGTCATTTTTTCTTGACCGGTCCCAATTGTCCTGCATTATAGAAGTTACCAAATGGTCACTTTGTAGCTGGGGAGAGCTGCGGGCCGGAGGAGGATATGTGAAATTACCATCGTTCGAATACCTGCGTGCGCGCAGTCTTGCTGAGGCATGGGCGCTCCATTCCGACGCGGGAGGCGACGCCGTCTACCTGTCGGGCGGGCACAGTGTCGTGCCCTCGATGGCGCTGCGTCTGCAGGCGCCGTCGCGGCTGATCGACATCTCGCAAATTGCCGAACTGCATGGTGTCGAGCTGCAGGACCAAACGCTGCGCATCGGTGCGATGACCCGTCATGCGGAGGTGCTGGCCAATCCGTTGATCGCGCGCCATGCGCCGCTGCTTTCCCGCGCTGCCCCCCATGTCGCGCACCCTGCAATTCGCAATCGTGGCACAATAGGCGGCAATCTGGCGCTTGCCGATCCGGCATCTGAATTCCCGGCTGCTGTGCTGGCCATGCGGGCGGAGCTTGAGGTCATGGGGCCCGAAGGCCAGCGCATGATCGCCGCCGACGATTTCTTTCTCGACCTTTACGAAACAGCCCTCATCCCCGGCGAAGTGCTGACCGCCATTCACGTGCCGCTCCCTCCCGAAGGACGGCTGTTCGGCTTCGACGAGATCGCGCGTCGCCGGGGCGATTACGCCATGGTGGGCGTTGCCGCACAGGCCGATATGTCCGATGGCGTGGTTTCCGATGCGTCGGTGACGCTGTTTTCAGTGGGTGTCGCCCCGACGCGCGCCACCGCGGCGCAAGACGCGCTGGAAGGCGCCCCGCTTTCTTCGGACTCCATTGCCCGCGCTCAGGCCGCCTTGGCCACCGATCTCGACCCACCCGACGATCCCGGTTTTCCGGCAGAGCGTCGCCTGCAACTCGCGCGCGTCCTTCTCGGGCGGGTGTTGACCCGGATGGAGGCTGTTCAATGAAGATTTTGTTGAGCACGACCGTGAATGGCGAACAGGTTCAGGAAGCCGTTCTCCCCCGCACCAGTCTCGCTGATTTCTTGCGCGAGGATCTGGGCCTGACGGGCACGCATCTGGGCTGCGAAATGGGCGCCTGCGGGGCCTGTCTGGTGCTTATGGACGGCGTTCCGGTGCATGCCTGCCTCGTGCTGGCGGTGCAGGCGGAAGGTAGCACGATCGAGACGATCGAGGGGCTGAATGAGACCGGTGCTGCGGCCGATCTTCAGGCGCATTTCCACGACCGCAACGCGCTGCAATGCGGTTTTTGCACGAATGGAATGCTGATGAGCGCGCAGGCGTTGCTGGAGGCGAACCCGGTGCCGACGCGAGACGAAATCCGCGACGCGCTGTCGGGTAATTACTGCCGCTGCACAGGCTACGAGGCCATCGTGGACGCTATCGACACCACAGCCCGCGACCGCGCAGCCCGGACGGAGGCGGCGAAATGACCCTGCATATCGGCCAGTCGCAGCGCCGCGAGAATGCGCGTCGCCACCTCGCAGGTCGGGGTCGCTTTGTCAGCGATCTCGCTCTGCCGCGCATGCTGCACGCAGTCTTCGTCCGTAGCCCGATGGCAAAGGGTCGGCTGGTCGAAATCGACACGAGCGAAGCCGAACAATCCCCCGGCGTTGTGCGGATCCTGACAGCCGCCGAGCTGAACGCGCGTTGCAAGCCGTGGGTCGGCACGCTCGATCATTTCGCAGGCATGCAGAGCCCGCCAATGAACATCCTCGCCGAGGAGGAAGTGCTGTGGACCGGCCAGCCGGTGGCGATGATCATTGCCAAGAGCCGGGCCGAGGCCGAGGATGCCGCCGACTTGGTGATGGTGGATATCGAGGATTCCGAGCCGGTGACCGATGGCGCTGCGGCTCTGCAGGACGGCGCGCCCTTGGCGAACAGTGGCGCGCGGGACAATCTTTGTTACGAGGCGCTGTTGGAGACGCCAGCGGTGAACGAGGCCTTTGCCGATGCCGCGCACGTGGTCGAGGCCAGTTTCACCTTCGGCCGCCACACCGCCGTCACGCTCGAGCCGCGCGCGGTGATCGCCGATTTCGACCCGTCGAGTGGCGCGCTCACCGTGCATCACGGGACGCAGACACCCTATCAGTTCCAGGACGTCTATGCGCGCCACTTCGGTCTGCCCGAGGGCAAGGTCCGCGTCATCGCGCCTGATGTGGGCGGCTCGTTCGGCATGAAGCTGCATGTCTATAACGAAGAGATGGGCGCCGTCGCGGCGAGCATGATCCTCAAGCGCCCGGTGCGCTACGTGGCCGACCGGCTGGAGAGCTTTCTTTCCGACATCCACGCTCGCGATCATATCGTGAAAGGCCGCATGGCGCTGGACGCGGAGGGCAAGATCCTCGCGATGGACGTCGATGATCTGGCGCCGGTCGGCGCGGTTTCGGCCTATCCGCGCACCAGCGCTGCCGAGGGCAATCAGGTGATCCGCCTCATGGGCGCTCCCTACAACATGCCTGATTATCGCGGCCGGCTGCAGGTCGCCTTTCAGAACAAGGTGCAGACAAGCCAGTATCGCGCGGTGGGGCATCCCATCGCCTGTGCGGTGACCGAGGCGCTGGTTGAACGGGCGGCGGAGGTCACGGGCCTCGATCCGTTCGAGATCCGTGCCCGCAACCTGATTGCCGACGATGCCTATCCGCATGTGTCGGCCACCGGCTATCAGTTCGAGAAGCTCTCGCATCAGGCCAGTCTGGCCAAGCTGCGCGAGATGATGGACCCCGACGCGCTACGTGCCGATCAGGCTCGGCTGCGCGAACAGGGCATCTATCGCGGGTTCGGCATCGCCTCCTTTGTCGAGATCACCAATCCCGGCGCGGCCTTCTACGGCGTCGGCGGGGCGCGGATCTCCGCGCAGGACGGTGCAGTGGTGCGGATGACGCCCTCTGGCGACATCCATTGTGCCATCTCGGTCACCGAGCAAGGGCAGGGCACCGAGACGATCATCGCGCAGGTGGTCGCCGATCAGCTGGGTGTTTCGCCCGAACGGGTGAGCGTCACCACGGGCGACACCGCGACCACGCCAAGCGGCGGCGCCACCTGGGCTTGCCGGGGCGCCGGCATCGGCGGCGAGACGGCGCTGCGCGCCGGACGCAAGTTGCGCGAGCGGATTTTGACTTTGGCGGGCGCGCTACTGCAGGCCGATCCGGCGACACTGCGGCTCGAAGATGGCGCGGTTGTCGATGTCGCCACGGGCGAGGCGCGCATCACGCTCGAAGAGATTGGCCGCGTCGCCACCTACCGGCCCGACACGCTGCCCGACGGGGTCGATCATTCGCTGACCGTCGCGCATCATTTCGCGCCCTCCGGCTACCCGTTCGATTTCACCAACGGCATTCAGGGCAGTCTGGTCGAGGTCGATGTGGAGACCGGCATCGTGCGGATCCTGAAGCATTGGGTCGTCGAGGATTGCGGTCGCATCATCAACCCGCTTCTGGTCGACGAACAGATCCGCGGCGGCGTCGTGCAGGGGCTTGGCCCCGCCTTCTTCGAGGAATGCCAGTACGACGCCGACGGCCAGCTCACCAACGGGTCGCTCGCCGATTATCTCGTGCCCATGGCCTGCGAGATGCCCGATATCGAAATCGCCCATATCGAGACGCCCACCGAGGACACGATCCTTGGCGCCAAGGGCGTGGGCGAAGCGGGAACCGCCGCTGCCGGCGCCGCCGCGATGAACGCGGTGAATGACGCGCTGCGCCCCTTTGGCGCACGGCTCACCCAGACACCCATGACGCCGCTGCGCATCCTTGATGCGCTCGACGCGGCCCGAAAGCAAAGGACCGATCCATGAAGCTTGAAGGAGAGCAGCTCCTGAGCGCCGACCCCCAGACCGTCTGGGCGGCACTCTTCGACCGTGACGTGCTGGCCGAAGCCATTCCCGGCTGCGAAAGCCTCGAACAGCTAAGCGAAACCGAATTCACTGCTGTGGTGAAGCTCAAGATCGGCCCGGTTTCGGCCCG
This sequence comes from Thioclava sp. F36-7, assembly GCF_002020075.1. NCBI lineage: Bacteria > Pseudomonadati > Pseudomonadota > Alphaproteobacteria > Rhodobacterales > Paracoccaceae > Thioclava > Thioclava sp. F36-7. The sequence continues at coordinate 6,502 of NZ_MPZR01000018.1, forward strand.
CTTCAAGGGCGCGGTCACGCTGAGCGATATCGTGCCCGGCCAATCCTGCACGTTGTCCGGCAAAGGCTCGGGTGGGGTCGCGGGGTTCGCCAAGGGGGCGGCGCAGGTGACGCTGGCGCCCGAGGCGGACGGCACGCGGCTTTGCTATGACGCCGATATCGCGGTGGGCGGGAAGCTCGCCTCTCTCGGCAACCGGCTGATCGGCGCCACGGCGCAGAAGCTGACCGACGCCTTTTTCACCAATTTTTCCGATGCGTTGGCCCAACCGGAGGAGGCTGGGCCGACCTGATCCGCTGGCGCGCAGCGAGGTCAGGCCAGACACGAAAAAAAGCGCGTATAACAAGAACCATCCTTGGGAGGAGGATACTAATGACAACCACACGCAGGGCCTTTGTGGCCATGTCCTCGGCAGCCTTGGCGCTGCCCTTTCTGAACACCCGCAGCATTGCGGCTCAGAACATCTCGATTCAGATCGGGTCGAGCCACCCGACCAACAATATCTGGGTCTACGCCATGCAGAACGCACTGCAACCGGCGCTCGAAAAGCTGCTGGCGGATGCGGGCGGCGAGTATTCCGTGAGCTGGAACGAGAACTACGGCGGCACGCTCTACAAGTTCAAGGACACCCGCACGGCGGTGCGCGACGGCATCGTCGATGTCGGCATGGTGGGGACGGTCTGGGAAGGCTCGGCGATGCCGCTGCAGAACGTGACCTATTTCACCCCCTTCGCGAATGTCGATCATAACGTCACCATCGACATCTTCGACAAGCTGACCGACGAACTGCCGGAGCTGCGCGCAGGGTGGACCGACCAGAACATGGTGCATCTGTCCTCGCTGGTGACCGACAGCTACGACGTCTACGCCAAATTCCCCATCACCTCGGTCGATGACATCCGGAACCGCCGCCTCAACGCGCCGGGCACCTCGGCCAACTGGCTGGCGGGGACCGGCTGCACGCCGGTGGATGGCGCGCTGACCACCTATTACACCGACATCCAGACCGGCGTTTCCGAGGGCACGCTCTCCTTCGCCAGCGGCATCCAGCCCACTCGAGTCTACGAGGTTGCGCCGCATCTGACGCGGGTCGGCTTCGGCTCGATGTATTTCGGCGGGATCGCGGTGAACAAGGGCTTCTACGACCGGCTGCCCGAGCCCGTGCAGGCCGCGCTGAAAGAAGCGGGACGTATCACCTCGCGCGCGCATGGCGACTACATCACGAAACGCACGACCGAGGCGATCACCGAGATGAAGGGCGCCGGGCTGCAGATCACCGAAATGGCCCCTGCAGAGCGCGAACGCTGGGCCGAGACGCTCCCCGACGTCGCGAAGCCTTGGCTTGAGGCCAATGGCGCGGCGGCGGCAACGGTGGCCAAAGCGTATTTTGGCGAACTGGAAGCTCGTGGCATCAAACCTGCCCGTGACTGGACCGCCGGGATCTGAAGCCATGGCTTCGATCCCGCGCGCAACTGAGGGAGCCTCTATGCAACGCGCCAGTCTCCTGGCTACAAGCCTGCCCGCGCTTCGGCGCGGGCTACAGCTTGCCCTGAACGCGATGGCGGCGGTGGGCGTGCTGTGGATTTTTGCCATCATGTTGCTGATCGTCGCCGACGTGGTCGGTCGCAATTTTCTGGCCGCGCCGATCATCGGCGTCGCCGAGATCGCGGCCCGCTCGGTCGTGGCCATCGTCTTCCTGCTGCTGCCGGCTGCCGCGCTGAACGGCACCCTGATCCGGTCGGATTTCCTGATGCGTGGGCTCCAGCGTTTTTCGCCCCGGTCGGTGCGGCTACTGGACAGCCTGTTTGCGCTTGCCGGGGGGGGCATCTTCGGACTGGTGGCGCTGGCCGCCTGGCCCGATACGCATGACGCCTGGGTCAGCTCGGAGTTTTTCGGGGTGCGCGGCGTCTGGACGCTGCCGACCTTCCCTTTCCACCTGTTGGTGGTGCTGGGGGCCTCTGTCACCAGTCTCGCCTGCATCTTTTCGGCCGTCGAGACCCTGCTGAACCGCCCGACTGAGGAGCACTTCTGACATGAGCAGCATCACCATAGGACTGATCCTCATTGGCGTGCTCTTCGCGCTCGTGCTCTTGGGGATGCGCATCGCCGTGGCGCTTCTGGTCGTGGCCTTTGCCGGGGTCTGGATCATTCGCGGCAATTTCGACCTTTCCATGCGGCTCATGTCCATCGCCGCCTACAATGGGGTTGCCAACTATCTCTTCGCGACGATCCCGCTCTTTGTTCTGATGGGGCACCTCGTCAGCATCTCGAATGTGGGCAAGGATACGTTCGACGTCGCCGAGGCGCTGCTGCGCCGCCTGCTTGGCGGCCTCGGCATCGCCACCGTGGCCGCCAACACTGTCTTTGCCGCCGTGACCGGCGTTTCCATCGCCTCGGCAGCGGTTTTCACCAAGGTCGCCGTGCCTGAGATGACGCGCCACGGCTATTCGCCCTCGTTTTCCGCGGGCACCGTCGCGGGCAGTTCGGTTCTCGGCATGCTCATCCCACCGAGCCTGCTTCTGATCATCTACGGTGTGTTGGCCGAGCAATCCATCGGCCGGATGTTCATTGCGGGGCTGGTGCCTGGCGCGCTGCTGGCGACGGGCTTCGTGCTGTGGATCCTGTTGGCCGCGAAATTCGCGCCCGGCATCGTCTTTGCCTCTCCCAAGGCCCAAGAGACCGACCCCGAGGCGCAGGCCTATGATGACCTGTCGACGGGCGAGCTCCTGCGCAAGATCGTCCCGATCATCGTGCTGGTGACCTTCGTTCTTGGCGGGCTCTATTCCGGGTTCTTCACCCCGACGGAAGCCGGGGGCGTCGGAGCCTTCGCGGCGCTGATCATTGCGATCTTCCGGCGTAGCCTGAACCTGCGCGGTTGCTGGGCGGTGCTGAGCCAGACCGGCACCATCTCGGTCGGCATCCTCGCGCTGCTGGTGGCCGCTGGCTTCTACAGCCAGATGCTTGCCGTCGCAGGTATCCCGGCCGCTATCGGCGCCTTTGTGAGCGGCAGCGGCTTTGGCCCGGTCGGGTTCCTGATCGTCTATGTGCTGCTGGTGCTGCTTCTCGGTATGATCCTGGATAGCAGTTCGATCCTGCTGATCGTGGTTCCTATCGCAGCTCCGATCGCGCAGCACCTTGGTTACGACTTGATCCAGTTCGGCATCATCACGGTGATTGCGGTCGAGGTCGGGTTGCTCACACCGCCCTTCGGGATTTCGATCTTCACGGTGCATTCGACGCTTGGAGACCGGAGCGTCTCCCTGGAATCCATCTTTGCCGGTGCGCTGCCCTATGTCGGCGTGATGCTGGGTGTGCTGATCCTCGTGGCCTCCTTTCCAGTGCTGATTATCGGTTAAGAGATCCCAGGCGCTGTGATCGATCTACTCCTCTCTCTCGGGTCAAAGCGCGGCGCGTAGGTCCGGGAGAGAGCGCGAGATTTGAACCTGCGAAGCGAAACCGTCCGAAGACGTCGCGGCGAGTCGCGTTGGCCGCACGCAACGGGATTGGATGAGCTTCGTCGCAAGGAGGCGGGGCGACTTTGGGACGCCGATCCGAGTTCGAGATATGCAGAGAAACGGACACCTTTCTAAGAGGGTAAATGGCATGGATCAGTCAACGACAGTTCTATGCGAGACCGAATGGCCCTTGGCTCGGTTCTTGGGGCCGGGGCCAATGTGTCTGTGTTTCATCAGCCATGTCGAGGGGCCGTCATATCGCCCGCTCGGCTCTGGCATGGCAGTCGATGGTGCCGGGCGGCGGTTCGGCAATTTGTCGTCGGGATGTATCGACGAGGATGTCGCGCTTCACGCGGTGGAGGCGTTGAAAACCGGCGCTCCGACGGTGCTGCGTTACGGGCGCGGGTCGCCTTTCATGGATATTCAACTGCCTTGTGGGGGAGGGCTGGAAGTAACCTTGCTGCCAGCCCCGGATCGTGAGGTTCTGGACGTGGTGCATCGCCGTCTGGTCGCGCGTGAAAATGCGACGCTGACGGTGCTGCCGGATGGCCAGATCGAAAACGGCGCGACGCGCGGCGGTCTGACGATGACCTTGCGCCCCAAAGTGCGGGTTCTGGTCTTTGGCGACGGTCCCGAGCCTCGGGGCTTTTCCGCGCTTGCGCAGGCTGCGAAATTGCCGGTCACGCTATATGCCGGAGCCGAGGAGACGCGCGATGGCATTGCAGGCGCATGCGCGTTTTCCGGCAAGACCTGGCCCGATACGGCCCATGTCGATTATCGCACGGCCGTCACGCTTTTCTTCCACGACCATGAGCGCGAAACCGCACTTTTGACGCATGCCTTGGAGACTCGCGCTTTCTATATCGGGGCGCAGGGAAGCCTTCGGGCGCGTCAATTGCGCGAAGCGGCCTTGAGTGCCGCCGGGGTGGAGGACGCGGGAATTGCGCGGCTTGTCGAACCCTTCGGATATGTCGCACATGCCCGGTCCGCGCAGGAAATGGCCGCTGGTGTGCTTGCTCAGGTGATCGATCACGCCCGGCGCGTCTGACGTAGGCGCGGCGTGATCTCATGTTCCCTTCTCGGGGCTTTTTGGCGGAATTCCTCTCCGACATATCCACCTCAATTTTCAAGTAGAGATCTTGTCTAAATATAAATAAATCAAATATTTACGTTGAATTCGATTCCCTAGGGAAGGCTTTCGTGCTACACATAGTGATACACAAGGCTCTTTCCCGGAGATGTGCGATGAATATCACCAAGCGCGGCGAAATTTGGCATCTGCGTCGGCGGGTTCCCAAAGGGTATGCCTCGGTCGATCCGCGCCGCGAAGTGGTGATCAGCCTTCGGACGGGGTCTGAGACATTGGCGCGAGAGAAGGCCCCGGTGCTCTGGGCCGAGCAGGTCGAGGCCTGGGAGGCGATGCTCGATGGCGACACGGAGGACGCGGAGGCGCGGTTCGCTGCGGCCAAGCGTTTTGCGAAGGCGCGCGGCTACCGGTTTCTCGATGCGCGCAAGGTAGCGCGCTTGCCTGTGGAAGAGTTGCTCGCGCGTATCGATCTGGTTGCCAGTGACGAGATGCGCGATCCGCTTGGGGCGGACTCCCTTCTTGGTGGGGCGGAGCTGCCGTTGATCACCGTATCGCGGGCGCTCGAGCTATTCTGGGGGCTCGCTCGTGACAAGACCTTGGGCAAGAGTGCGGACCAAGTTCGGCGCTGGCGTTACCCGCATATCAAGGCGGTGCAGAATTTCGTCTCGGTTGTCGGTGACAAGCCGCTTGATGATCTGTCGCGGGATGATTTCCTCGATTTTCGCGATTGGTGGGTGGAGCGGCTGGAGCGCGAATGGCTCACACCCAATTCCGCAAACAAGGATCTGACGCATCTCGGTGCGGTCTTGAAGCGCGTGAACCGCGACAAGCGGCTCGGGCTCGAGCTGCCGCTTGAGGACCTCGGTTTCCGACAGGGGAAAGCGGCGCGGCGGCCCTCCTTCTCCGACGCGTGGGTCCGGGATCGCTTGCTTGCCCCCGGTGCGCTTGATGGGCTGGAGCCGCAGGCGCGGGCGATCTTTCTGGTGATGGTGAATACCGGGCTCCGACCGAGCGAGATTGCAGCACTGCGGCCCGAGGAAGTCCGGCTCGATGATCCGATCCCGCATTTGCTGTTGCAGCCGATCGGGCGGGTTCTGAAGACGCAGAATGCGGAGCGCGTTATGCCGCTGCACGGTGTGTCGCTCGATGCGATGCGAGCGTTCCCGGACGGGTTTTCGCGTTATCGCGAGAGCTCCGCCACGCTGAGCGCAACTGTGAACACCTATCTGCGCGATGCCGGTCTCCTCGAGAGCGAGCGACATTCTGTCTACAGTCTGCGGCATGCTTTTGAGGATCGGATGCTTGCTGCTGAGATCGACGAGCGGATCCGGCGCGACATCATGGGGCATGCGCTGAGGCGTGAGCGTTATGGGGAGGGCGGGCGGCTTGCGGTGATCGCAGGGCTTCTCGAGCCGATCGCATTCTAAGCCGGAAGAGCGGTCAGCTCCGCAGTTTCACCTTTATCAGGGACGCCGGGTCGATATCGAGCGCCTGTGCGAGGCGCCAGACGTTGTCGATGGAGATATTCTGCTCGCTACGCTCCACGGCGCTCAAATAGGTTCTGTTGAGGCCAGATTCGAGCGCTAGACGTTCCTGCGACCATCCACGCTCTGCGCGCAGTGATCTGAGGTTGCTTGCGAGCGTGTCGCGCAGAGGGCTTTTCGGCGTCCGTTTCACCCCCTTGCAATCGCGCAATGTTGGTTTTAGCTCTACCGGTTATAAGAGACATTCGTGCGCTCGCTGATACATCTTTGCAAAGGGACCACCTCGATGGACGCAACTGAAATCGACCCCAGTTTTCTGCTCATTTCCGATCGAGAAATGTATACTCATCGTGATCGCAGTCTTGCCGGATCACTCGGGGATGGGTTTGTCTATCGCCGTATTAAGAACATGCTGGCGGACCCCTTGCTACGTCCGCTCCTCGAGCTGTTGGAGAATGGTGCGACGAGCTACGAAGGCGCGCTCAAACTCAAAGGGCGCGGTTTCCTCGAGACGCGGTCGATGATCGCGCGGCGAGGCCCGTTCAAGGAAGAAGAGTTGCAGTATGTCCTGCTGACGGATGAGGCTTGCAGCTATGCCCATCGCTGGCTCTTCGGGAGAGCGGAGGGGCCTGAGCCGGATCTCGATCCGGCGGAGTCCCTGCTGAAGGCTATTCGGCGCTATCTCGTTGTCGACACCGGTTCTGGTATCGTGGTGGGCCGAGATGTGCTGGAGGTCGCGATCGATTTCGACGATATGAACGTCTTAGGCCGCCTGATCCATCTGGACTACGGGCTTCGTCAACTTTCGGATCCTGGTTTCAGTGACCCGGTTTCTGAGGCGGATTGGATGGAAGCTCGCGCGTATTGGTCCGGGGCGGATAGTGCCGATCGAGTTGGGGCTGCTATCGTATCCTTCGACTCGTCCGAACTCCCGTAAGTGTTCTCGCGAGGAGGGCAGTAGGGCTGCATCCACAGACAGAGTGTCAGTTTTTCTTTCCTTCTGTCGCGACGCGATAGAAAGATCTTCAAACAAAGAGAGCCACGACTTTGGTGTCGTGGCTCTCGCTTTCTGTAAATATCTTGAGGCTTCGAAGCCGACCCTCCCAAGGACGCAGCGAGGCCCTTACCCTTTCGCGCCTTGCCCACGCGCATAGACATCTTCGTAGCGGATGATGTCGTCCTCGCCGAGATAGCTGCCGGTCTGCACTTCGATCAACGTCAGCGGAACTTTCCCCGGGTTCTCCATGCGATGGACGGCACCGAGCGGTATATAGACAGACTGGTTCTCGGTCACGAGTTTCACCTCGTCATCAATGGTCACCTTAGCGGTGCCCTCGACAACGATCCAGTGCTCAGCGCGGTGGTGGTGGCTTTGCAGGCTCAACGCGGCGCCCGGGTGAACGTGGATCCGTTTCACCTGGAAACGTTCACCGACAACGAGGCTCTCATACCAACCCCAGGGGCGGAAGTCGCGGGGTAGGGTCTCGGCTTGCGTAGCCCCCTTGGCCTTCAGCTCGGCAACGGCCTTCTTCACGTCCTGCGCACGGTCCTTATGGGCGACAAGAACCGCATCGGGCATGGCGACGGCGATGATATCCTCAAGCCCGATCCCGACCAGCTCCTGAGCGGTGTCCGTCGAGTGCAGAAGCGTATCGCGACAGTCGATTGCAGTGGCGGGGCCGGTCGCGACGATGCCGTGCTCGTTCGGGCTCCGCTCGCGCCAGACCGCCTGCCAGTCGCCTAAGTCCGACCACGCGCCGCCATAGGGCACGACTGTCAGGTTGTCGGCGCGCTCCATCACCGCGTAGTCGATCGAGATGTCCTCGAGCTGCGCCCAGGGCTCGGGCGCGAGCCGGGTGAAGCCCAGATCGCGCTCGGCGACCTCCACCGCGGCCTTGGTCTGCGCCAGCGTTTCGGGTGCGTGTTTGGCGAAGGCCTCAAGGATCGTCGAAGTAGAGAACAGGAAGATGCCCGCATTCCAGAGATGCATGCCACCCTCGAGCAGCGTCTCGGCCTTGGCCAGATCGGGCTTTTCGACGAAGGATTTCAGCGGTTGTGGGGTTGCGGAGAATTCCGGGTCCGGGGCTTCGCTCAACTCCAACCATCCGTAGCCGGTCTCGGGGCGATCGGGGCGGATGCCGAAGGTGACCAGCTGTCCGGCCTCGGCTGCCGGGGCGGCGGCCTCGACCGCTGCACGGAAACGCGTAGGATCGGGGATGACGTGATCCGAGGGCGCTATCAGCATCAGCGCGCCGGGCTCGCGGACTTCGAGCACCAGCGCGCCGGCGCAGATCGCGGCGGCGGTGTTGCGAGCGGACGGCTCGATCAGGATATCGGCGGGGGCGATTTCGAGCGCGGCCAGTTGTTCGATCACCACGAAGCGGAAATCCGCGCCGGTGATTACGGAAGGTGATGCGAACCCTTCGCCTGCGAGCCGTTTGGCGGAGGCCTGGAACAGGCTCTCTTCGCCCATCAGGTTGACGAATTGTTTGGGGTAGCTCTTGCGCGAGAGCGGCCAGAGGCGCGTGCCCGAGCCGCCGCAGAGGAGGACGGGGTGGATCGTCTTGCTCATAAATCCCTCTCAGGTTCTGGCAGTGTCGTAGTTCGCGAGGAACCAGCGATAAGTCTCGGCGATCCCGTCTTCGAGGCCGATGCGCGCCTGCCAGCCCATCGCTTTCAGGCGGCTGACATCCATCAGCTTGCGCATTGTGCCATCGGGCTTGGAGGTGTCGGTCGTGATCCGCCCTTCGAAACCGGTCACCTTCGCGACCATTTGCGCCAGCTCCAGGATCGAGATGTCGCTGCCCGAGCCTACGTTGATATGGCTCAGCATCGGATCGGTATTCGCGTCATACTCCGCCTTGGGCAGGTCGAGCACGAAGAGCGAGGCCTCGGCCATATCATCGACATGTAGGAACTCGCGCCGCGGCGTGCCGGTGCCCCAGATCGTGACCTCTTCCAGCCCATCCCGCGCGGCCTCGTGGAAGCGCCGGATCAGGGCGGGAAGCACATGGCTGTTCTCCGGGTGGAAGTTGTCGCCCGGCCCGTAGAGGTTCGTGGGCATCACCGAGCGGTAATCGACGCCATGCTGGCGATTGTAGCTCTCGCAAAGCTTGATCCCCGCGATCTTCGCGATCGCATAGGGCTCGTTCGTGGGCTCGAGCGGCCCGGTCAGTAGCGCGTCCTCCGCCATCGGTTGCGGGGCGGCCTTGGGGTAGATGCAGGAAGAGCCGAGCTGCAGGAGTTTCATGACCCCAGCGGCAAAGGCCTGATGGATCACGTTGGCCTCGATCATGAGGTTCTCGTAGATGAACTCGGCCGGATAGGTGTTGTTCGCGTGGATCCCGCCGACCTTGGCCGCGGCGAGGATCACCACGTCAGGTCGCTCCACCTGCATAAACTTGCGCACCGCCGCCTGATTGGTCAGGTCGAGTTCAGAATGCGTGCGGGTGATCAGCTCCAGCGTCTCACCCTTGGTCTTGCGCGTCTCCAGCTGGCGCAGAATTGCGCCGCCCACCATCCCGCGATGGCCTGCGATATAGATCTTGGTCATCGTCTTCGCCTCAGCCTTCGAGCGAGACCGGTAGGTCCAGCCCGTGTTCCTTGAGGAGCGCGTAACGCCGCGCGGCCTTGTGGTCTTCCGCGACCATCTCGGCGCACATCTCCTGCGCGGTGATTTCGGGCACCCAGCCGAGCTTTTCCTTGGCCTTGGATGGGTCACCCAGAAGGGTGTCCACCTCGGCGGGACGGAAGTAACGCGGATCGATCCGCATAACGACATCCCCGACCTCCAGGGCAGGCGCCTTGTCGCCCGCGATAGCTGCAACCGTGGCGATCTCCTCGGTGCCGGAGCCCGAGAATTCCAGCTCGATCCCCAATTCCCGCGCACTCCAGGTGATGAATTCACGCACGGAATACTGCTTTCCGGTGGCAATCACGAAGTCTTCGGGCGTGTCCTGCTGCAGCATCATCCACTGCATCCGAACGTAGTCTTTCGCATGGCCCCAATCGCGCAAGCTATCGATGTTGCCCATGTAGAGGCAGGGTTCCAAACCCAAAGCAATGTTCGACAAGCCGCGCGTGATCTTGCGCGTCACAAAGGTTTCGCCGCGACGGGGGGACTCATGGTTAAACAGAATGCCATTGCAGGCATACATCCCATAGGCCTCGCGATAGTTCACCGCGATCCAGTAGGCGTAGAGCTTGGCGACCGCATAGGGTGAGCGCGGATGGAAAGGCGTGGTTTCTTTCTGCGGGGTTTCTTGGACGAGACCGTAGAGCTCCGAGGTCGACGCCTGGTAAAAGCGGGTTGTCTTCTCGAGGCCGAGGAAGCGGATCGCTTCGAGCATGCGCAGTGTCCCGATCGCGTCGACATCAGCGGTATATTCTGGCGCCTCAAAGGAGACAGCCACATGGGACTGCGCCCCGAGGTTGTAGACCTCGTCCGGTTGGATATCGCGGATCAGGCGGGTGAGGTTCGAGGTGTCAGAGAGATCGCCGTAATGGAGCTTCATTTGGGCGTGGTTGCTGTGCGGATCCTCGTAGATATGGTCGATCCGCTGGGTGTTGAATAGCGAGGCGCGGCGCTTGATGCCGTGGACTTCGTAGCCTTTCTGAAGGAGGAATTCGGCGAGATAGGAGCCGTCTTGGCCGGTGATGCCTGTGATGAGCGCTTTCTTCATTAACTATCCTTCAGTTTTCTGGAGGGACATAGCACAAGTTTGACTGGTTGTTTGAGCCACCGTGTAGGTTGAAAACTGTGCTAATATTGGCGGGAAAAATAAGCGAATGTTGCCTCTAATTCGATTTCTGGAAGGCAGGAGCTGTTCGGCGGGCCGGTTTGCTAAAGATCGAAATAATCGATGATTTTCGTTATGCTAAATTTTTAAATCTAAAGCTATATTTGACCGTAAATTGAAGCCTCGGGAAAGAAGATGAACGGCCGTTTAAGAGGTGTGCGAAAGCCCTGAGAGTATTATGCCTGGAGGCGTGGTCACCGAAGGCCGGTGGCTTAATGATCGAGCGGGTATGCCTCCGGCGATAACGTTGGCCGAAATATCTCGAGTGGCTACGGCGCGGGCTCCAAGAATGGCAAAAGCGCCGATCTCAACACCTGGTCCTACAAAAGCCTCGGCTGCAACCCAAGCGCCTTCGTTAAGCCTAATTTCCCCTGCAACTAAATTGAATTCTTCTTGAGAGTAATCGTGGCTGGCTGTGCAAAGAAAAGCGCGCTGACTGATGACTGTCCCGCGACAAAGTCGGACTGTCGCCACGTTATAGATTTCAGCGCCGTCTCCTATAACAGAGCCCGTCGCCATTTCAAGATTCCAAGGTGCCCAAATGCGGGCCGATGGGTAAATTAGGCAGCCTCTCTCGATGTGTGCTCCGAACACTCGCAATAGCATGCGTCGCCACCGGTGGGCGGTGCGCGGACTAGGGGCGAAAAGAAGAAGCCTCGCAAAACCCCAAAGAGCTCGGAGGGTTTTGTTTCTAGTTCCTAATTTGCGAATAGTAATCGGGTTCATTTTAGAGGTGGCCTCTTGACCGAGCGAGCCGTATTATGTTTGCGGTTTTCGAACTTCTTCCAATCATCAAATAGACGCTTGACGAAGTAAATTGCTGCTGCATAGACGATTGGTCTCGTCATTGCACGGAATCCTTTGTGAAGTCCACTGACAAACCCTAGCATAATAAGGATGCGCATGATTTGGAAAACCAACGCTCGATTTCGAAGAAAGGCCTTGTCGAGGCGGCCGCACAAAGCGCCGTACAAAAGAAATACGACCGCCCCGGAGTATCCGAAAAGGTAAAAAATCTCTCCCAGTGCCGGCGTGGTGACTGAAAGGACGCCCTCGGTACCAAGATCTGAGGTTAAAGATGTTCCCGCTACGGTTGGCATTCCGACTAGTTTTGAAGGTAGCGGCTGCAAGATGCCAAGAAAGTTCATGAAGTTACTCCACCCTTGGACTGCTTCATTTTTGAGAAAAGAGGCCTTGAGGGTGAAGCGATCGGCCGAATTGAGGATGTTGATGTAATTCGGATTGATGTGCCCGGAGAAGATTGGTGCTTTTGGTAGTCCATTAATGTACGCGTCAAAAAAATTTTCAATCCCAGGTGAATATAGGCTCCGAAGGAAGAAGCCGGTAAGGCACAACGATATCCCGAGTGCGATCAAGGCCCCTCCCCAAAGTGCTGACCAACGTATGCGTAGCGACATGCTTATTATAGCAAACACAGCTACTGGGCCACCGGACATCCGGCTAAATGACTGCATGAATGGCAGTGAAAAAATAAAAACAAGCGGGAGAACGCTTAATAGCGAAAGGGCAATGTTGGTCTTGCTGCTGCGCAGGTAAAGTGCAGATAATGCTGCACCGAAAACGCCAAATAAAATTGAGAGGATTCTCGCAATTGCGAGAAGGCGAGCCGCTAATCCACCGCTATTTCCCCATTGTTGGGAGCCGCGCTGTATATTCGAATCTAGCAATGGTCCTAGTCCGCCTAGAGAAAGTAGTAATAGCGTCAATGACAACGTGGCGATAATCACAAGGTGGTAGTATCGAAGCTTTTTGAGCCCTGCGGCACTGGCATTGATGCTAGAGAGTTTCCTCTTCTGCCGTGCGCCGCGAGGTCCAAAGATGCTATAACCGAGCCAGAATGCTATCATCACTAGTGTGGCGTTTAGGATTTCTGTCTCTATGTATTCTGGGCGAAGAAATCGATGTTCCCAACCGCCGAAAAGTAGTTGCCATAACGGGTTGAAAAGATATCCGATTGCAATTGACGTCATAAACGAGAAATGTAGCGATAGAACGCCAACTTGATCATAAATAAGGACTCGGATCACCGCGCCAATATAAACAAGAACCCCAAGTGTCAAAAAAAGTACGGCGTCATTGGTAAGATATGCTTCAATCATTTCGGGATTTGAATATTGAGGAAATGAATGTCGCTGTCTAAACGTTCTATTATTTCAAGCCGCTGAACAGGCGTAAGTCGCCGGCGCCAATTTCCTACTGTTTCAGGAATGGCATTATTTGACAGCCAATCGATTACTGGCTCTGGCCGCCCCAACTCTAAGAAGTCAGTCATCATACGACCCGTTTCTTCAGGTTTTTGGACTACGTCGTCATAGAAAACTTCGAAATAGCGATCATCGCCTAGTTTTCTACCATCGCGCACTGAGGTCATGACCAATTCGCGCCACTGATGACAAAGGCCCGCGATCGGGCCATGAGCCATTACGATTTCTCGCAAGCCAGGCACGCGTTCAGCGTAACGAGTCGAGCCGCCGAACAATGCGATGCGGACCTTCTCGGGCGCCTGATCGAACACGGCTGCGGGAATGCGATCGAGCGGGATGTTGCCACGTTTGATTAGATCGCGCGCATGATTTATGCGACCGAGTAGAACTTGCCCACGAGATGCCGGAGCACCGTCACCTCCGCCAACTTCTTGCCCCGCTTTCTGCAGTTCAACAATCCGGCTTGCGATGTTGTCGAGCGGATTTCGGATAACGTTGATTACTTTGGCCTTGGGGAAGACTCTTAGACAGAACGCGAGTCGAAGTGCATTGGATGGTGTTTTGTCGACGAGCCGCACCTGTTTGGTCTGCGCGCCAGCTTGTCTTTCAAAATGAGCGCGAATATATCCTGCCACCTCGTCGGTGGCTTCTTCCGGACCTCGCACGTCAGTCTTCATTGACCGGATACCCTTGGTCCACACGTATCGCTGTTCGTAAACGTTAAACAGTTCCTCTGAGTGGCCTAGCGCCATCGCGATTAGGTTGGTGCCGGAACGACCAGCTCCGATAAGGAGGACTGGTTGCGTTGCTGAAAGGCAAACCTGTTCACTCACAGTCTTCCCCCTTTAGCGGCCAATTTCTTGTCGAGAGAGTAACCGAGGCGCTTCGCAAATGGACCTAGTATTTCAGTTGCTCGGCTAATTTGACCAGAGTTCCAACTTGTCCAGTTTCCATGACTTGCTTGGAAGCCTTTGAGGCCACGAACCATGGGGTCCTCAGTTCCAAAATTGTGCGAAACTTCGTGGTGACGCAGCATCAATGGGTGAAATTTCTCACCAAGCCCTGCCATTATGTCAGCCATCACTTCTTCTGGCCGCGCGACGACTTCTTCATAGTAAGCTCTGACACAGAGTTCAGGATGCTCTGCTTCAAATGTCATCTGCTTATCATACATTCTTGCCATATGCGCGAGAGTAGCTTCAAATTGATTCGCAGGGTCCGCTTCTTCTCCAGCGCCCGAGAGATCCCATCCTCTCGAAATAACTGAGTGAGCGACATCAAGCGGGTTCCGGTAGATCATTACAAATTGCGCTTGGGGTCCAAACATCGCGTTGAGCTCTTCGAGAATGCTCACGTATTGCGGTGTTTTGTCGGCCCAGCGCCGTTTTCCATGTGTCTTTCGAAATCCTTCGTGTAGTTGCGACGCTTTCGCGACTAGGTCTCGGCGCATGCTCTCTGCGTCATGTCCAAAAGATCGATATCCAGCTAATACCATTGGATCCCGAAGCATACGTGCGTAGTGCTCCAAGAAAAACGTCTCTGGTGGGCAGGCGATTTCGGGGTGAGAATTGAAAACTCTTCGCATTAGCGATGTGCCCGAGCGATGCAAGCCGATCAAAAATATTGGATTTTCACATCTATTTTCGTCGTGAGTAGTGACTATTCGTTCCTGAAACACTATGCGAGGTTGGCTTACTCGCGCGTAAACGCGGCGAAAGCTGTGTTTTGCTCGTCTTATTAACAACGGTTCAAGGCTCCTAATACTTATTTACCAAACAAAGTCCGGCTTTTCTTCGACTCCATTTAGCCATGCGTAAAGACTTTCGAATTGACTTGTGATGTTTGGCCAACTGAACTGCTGTTCAACCAGCTTTCGTCCAGCTTCTCCCATCCTCACGCGGGCTGTGTGGTTCATTGAAAAAAGCTTAACGAGGCCGTTCGCCACGGCTCGGGGACCCGCGTTGCATAGCACTGCGGCTCCTGCGGGGCCGCCTATAGATAAGTTACATTCAGGCGTCATCAGCACTGGAAGAGAATAGGACCAAGCTTCCAGAATGCTCATAGGCAGTCCCTCGGAATAAGACGTAAGCGCAAAGGCTGTCGCGTTTGAAAGCAATTGCGATTTTTGTTTCCCAAATGCTGGTCCGGGGACGCTTATGCGGTCCTCAAGCCCAAGAGCCTTGACGCGCTCCTCAACGTCTTTGCGATGGCCGCCGTCATCCCATCCAGCGATTATGAGCCGCCATCCGTCAGCAAAACTTCCGGCAAGGCTGAAGCCTTCGACTAGGTCCAGAATGCCCTTCTTCGGATGAATGCGACCGAGGAAGAGGAGAACCTTATCTGCCTTCTCATCTGATCTTTGGACCGAAGGTAGGCTCACGCCATTTGGTATGACTGCTATCCGCGCCGCCGGTAACAGATTACGCACGGCATCGGCTTCGGCAGAATTTAGTGCATGGATACAAGAGGCGTTCGCTAGGTTCTTTCCCTCATAGCTAGCTAGCGCGATCCTCTTTTTTAATTTTCCCTGTGTGAGTGCCCAAGGGTCGAGCATTCCGTGCGGTGAAATTACGATTGGAATACCGGCGCGACGCGCTGTGCGTTGTCCTGCGGCGAGGTAAGGAGCCCATATGCCATGAACGTGAAGGATGTGTCCCCGGGTGAGAGAAATCGCTCGAGATACAGCTGTTCGCGTCGAGCACGCCTCAATGTAGGGAGCACGGGCCGACATCGAAGTTGCCTGGTCGGACAGAAGTCGGCCGATGATGCGAGTTTCGTGACCGCGTGCTGCGAAGGAAGCCGCTAGCTCAAAAACTACTTCTGAAACACCGCCGCCACGATTATCCGCATAGTTGGTGAGCTGAGTGATTTTCATCGAGTCGACTTCGCGAGCAGTGATTTGAATATTAGACGGTCCGCGTAACTGACACGAGCGGGCGCCTTTTCAGCTATGCGGGCTGCGTTCTTTAGTCCCGTCGCAAAACGTTGAAGGCCCCAATTCTCTATGATCTGAGCCGACGCCGCGCCCATCTGCGCCGCAAAACTATTTGAGCTGGAGAGTTGGGTCATAAGTTTGGCAAGCCCGTTGAAATCTTTTGGCGCGAAACAAGCACCATTTTCTCCCTTATGAACAAGGTCACCAGCGGCTCCAGCGTTTTTGCTAACTAAAACCGGCAACCCAGCAGCCATTGCCTCGTTGACGACAAGGCCCCATTGCTCAACATGGCTAGGCAAAATAAGTGCGCCAGAAGCATGGTATAGCTCTGGCATTTCGTTATACTCACGAAAGCCAGTAAAAATGACCTTATCATTGAGACCCGCCGACGCCACTAGGCCTTTTAATACTTCGCGTTCCACGCCATCGCCTACCAACATCAGTGGCCAAGCGGCCTCGTCATTGACAACTAAAGAGCGGTAACGCTCGTAAGCATTAATCAGCCCGTCTAGGTTCTTTCGCGAAATGAAGCGAGCTACTGCCAAGAACCGCTGGGCACCCAACTCACCTGGGCGCGGTTTATTTTCCGGTCGGGAAAAATGTTGATTGTCCACTACGTCATAGCCAAGCTCAATTCTAGTTTTGTTTAGTCCAAGCCTTTCGAGGTAGGCCTGTGAATGCCGACCCGCCGTCAGGCCTGCGCCAGAATGAGCGACTACGGCGCGTTTTGCGCGTTCGGCTAACGCATTGCGGGGGGCGTCGAACCAGTTGCTGTCAGACATAATAACAACACGAGCATTGTTTTGATGCGCCCATTCAATTGCAAACAATGAATAGGGCTCAGACCAACCTGGCACAGCCACAATCTGAGCGTTGAGTGTGGTCAGCGCGCGTGCCATGCGTTCTCTAAGTTCGATATTGGTAAGCTTAGGGTCCTCGGCCAACGTTTTTACTGAATAGCCTTCACGAGCTCTAGCGAAACCCCATGCATATGTGTTGTCGCGTTTGAATACTTCGATGGCTGCGAGTGGTAATTGTCGAGATGCTTCGCTTAGGCGAGCATGATGGTATTCGCCAAGGCGATCCCAAATGACGACAGTGCGCTTCGCAGTCATTTGCGTTCGGCTTTTCGGTTAGGAGTAATTTTTTCCACGAACCTCTGACGGCGCGCTAAGTTTCCTGCAATATCGACTTGGCGGGTCGCGAGACTTTCTTTAGCGAGTGCCGAGTTCAGCGCCTTCAGTGCTACCTCTGGCGCATTAAAGTCAATCGAAACATAAGGAGCTTTTTCAGATAAAGCCATCCGTTCAAGTAATGAACCGTGACGCACTGCCACCGGACAGCCTGTTTGTAGTGCTCTTCCAAAAATTCCAGATGATTGGTCATACTCCGGTGCATAGGCTGCCCATATAATATCCGCGACCCGGTAAAGGCTAAATAGCTCTTGATCAGAAATCATTCTTGGGATTACCAGGCCGCCAAGCATTTCTAGCCGATCGACTTCCTCCTGCTCTGCCTCTGGGACGCGACCTGCGCAGACAAAAAGAATACGAGATGCGGCATCTCGATCTGTCTCGAGAATGCGCGTGATCATACTCAAGCCTTTTCGCCGGAGCACTGTGCCTGGTAGACAGATCACTTTGCGCCCATTTGCGCTTATAACGATGTTTTCGGCTAAAGGTGTCGACGGCAGGTTCGGGCCTCCGACCTTAATATCTAGGTCCCAGAATTCTGGGTCATGCACCCAGTCACTCGCAATTTCGGCATAATGGGGTGCTACTTCAAATGGCACGATTACAAGCACGTCAGCGATTTTAAGACTCCGAATGATCCGAAAAGCTGTTCGCTTGACTATTTGGATCGGGCGCTTGGTGCCAAAACAAGTTTGTGGTCTGAGAAATAATCCGATTGTCGATTTGGCTGCAAGTCTGCGTAGCGCACTTATGAGGAAAAAGAGTAAATAATCATCGTCGAGGGTCGAAAAGATAACTTGTCGCGAAGCTACGAGATCAAAAATAAGCGATAGAGAGCGCTTCGCTTGCCTTATTTCAAAGCGTGTGAGCCAAGTTAGTGTATCCGCATAGGAGGACTTGTGCCCAAGCGTAGTGCGAAAATATATAATGCCATCTTCCATCATTTCATGTCCCGTTTATACAGGGTCACTTTCTTCCCGAGGGAATTATTGGCCACGGTAGCGCGCTTGAGTTGATGCCCCAGAGCTGCCAGGCACGGACCCAGAGGGCCACGTTCCAGATCACCATCGAGGCGACGGTGGCGCTGGCCGCCCCGACCATACCCCAGTGCGGGATCAGGGCAAAGTTGAGCCCAATGTTGGCCAGCGAGGCGACGAAGGTCACGGTAAGGGTCGAACGCTCTTGCCCTCGCATGTTCAAGAGCACCCCAACGGGGCCGACAAAGGCATTTACCGCCTGGCCCGCAACCAGCACCATCAGGGCCGGCCAGACCCCGACATACTCGGGTCCAAAAGCGGTGGCGATCACCCAACGGCCGGCGAGCGCGGCGAGCGCCAGCGTCAGCACCGCCCCGCTAAACGACATCAGCGCGCTCTGACGGCATTGGCGTTCGACTTCCAGGTCATTGCCGGCGGCCGAGGCGCGCGCGATCGCGGGGGTGACGATGCCGGCAGTGATCATCAGCATGGCCGCCGCGCTCTGGCTGAGCTGCGCGCCGGCGGCATAGAGGCCGACGTTTGCGTCGCTCATCAGCATGCCGATGGCGACGGTATCGAACTTGGTGTTGATGAGACGCACCACGGCCACGCCCGAGAACATCACCGCCGTGCTCGTCCAGGCCAGCAGCCGGGCCGGCGGCACCCGTGCCGGACGGCCGAGCGGCGGCAGAGCGCGGCTCGCGCGGAGGCGAACTTCGATCAGCACGAGCAGGGTGGCGAGCGCATGTAGCCCCATCGCGGTGACCGCAGTCAGCTCTACCCCGACAAGCAGCGCCCCGCCGACCAGCGCGAGGAACAGCACCGGGCGGTAGAGCTGCTGGCCAAGCAGCGATTGCACCACCTTGCCGGTGCCGCGCAGCACCGCCGCCGACTGCGCCAAAAGCGGCATCAACAGGGCCAGCGGCAGGCCGGCGAGAATTACTTTCCACGACGACACTTCGGAGCGACCAAACAGCGGGAGCATCACCGCGATGACGAGGATGAAGGCTAGGCTGAGCCCGACGATCACCACGGTGGCGTGGCGCAGGAAGCGACCGAGCAGCCGGGTGCGGCCCAGCGTGGCCAACCGCGCCACTTCTCGCACGATGAGGTCGGGAAAGCCGAGCTGCGCAATCAGAACGGCAAGACTGATCAGCGCATAGGCGAAGGAATAGGCACCAAAGCCCTGCGGCCCGAGCGCGCGGGCCAGCAGGATCGACAACGCGAACAGCACGCCTGCCGAAGCTAGGCGCACGGCCGAAGACTGGCCAACGGCGCGAAGAAAAGCGCGGTTCATGCGCGCGCCTCCCATACCGGATCGGGCCGCTCGCTCATGCCAATACCTGACAATCGGGCAAGGCGGCTATCCGGGCATCAAGCGCGGCATAGGTCTGTACGAACCTCCCCCGGGTCTCGGCGTCGGCTGCCCCGGCCCCCTTGCGTGCCCGCTTGGGGGGCAAAGCCACCCGCACACCGGTGAAGTCCGACAGG
This sequence comes from Thioclava sp. F36-7, assembly GCF_002020075.1. NCBI lineage: Bacteria > Pseudomonadati > Pseudomonadota > Alphaproteobacteria > Rhodobacterales > Paracoccaceae > Thioclava > Thioclava sp. F36-7. The sequence goes on from NZ_MPZR01000018.1 coordinate 26,145, forward strand.
GCGTCCTGATAATCCCACAAGCCGCCGTAGCGCAGGATAATTCGCGGCGTACTCGTCTTTCCGATCCAGCCGTCGAGTTGGTCGGAAAAACGCAGCACGTCGCGTTGGGCCAGTTCGTCAATGGTGCCGGAGGCACGAAGGTGACGGAAGTGTTCGACGATCCAGTCGGGGCCATACCGTGTTTCACAGGACAACACAGAAAGCGCTGCATCGGTTGCCGAGCCAAACAGGAAAACGACCTTGGCGCCGCTGTGATCGGGCAATTCCTCAGCGAGGCCGTGGGTCTTGTAGACGATCCCGGGATGAAAGTCGGCGAAAGCATAGATGCCATAACCCTCTGGTCCGAGTGTGCGCGTCAGAACGATCGAGACAATGAAAAGCACCACAGCTGAGCAAAGCCGCAGCATGGCTCCCTGGCCCACTGTTTTGAAGAAATTGAAGTTCACGCGATTCGACATTGACTTAACTATCTATTGTAAAATTGTTAGGCGGCGCAGATCGTTGGAAGCCTCTTGTAAGGCTTATGAGTTGTCTTTTGCGACTGTCGATTGAGATGAAGTATCGGGCTATGGCCATAATTATTGCTGTTCCTAGGGTGGATGACTACATCCTAGCTCTGATACGTGGCTTGAATATTTTGACGCTGCTGAAAAATATAAAAAATCGCGCGCTTGCCCAAAGGTGTTAAGTGTATGATTTAATAATCAATTTTCATATCCAAGCAAGGTGAGTTCGTCACGGGTTTGATCGACAATATGTTGCCTTAGCTTTGCATTCATGGCTTGTCTTTGTTCTTTGCGAACGAATGTCATTCCGTGATTTGGATTATGTGCGCGATAAAGGTTTTCTTGCTCTGTCATGCTTTGGCGCTGAGCTAATGCTACCGCATTTCCAATTCTCTCGTCCGGCACATTCCAGCCAAAGTTTTTACATAAATTTCTCAGCTCAGTGGTTGGTTTCGTAATCAAATCTTCATATCGAATTAGATGTAGTATGTAGCTATTGGAGTTTAGACTGTTACTAAGCCACGATCTCACATGATTGCGCCACGCTTCAATGCCCAGTGTTGGAGTGGCGCAAAATTCTTCAAGCGTCATATTATTTTTTTGAAGAGACATCGTGAAGTGGAAGTAGCTAGATAATACATCTGCGGGGTGACGGGCGATATAAATTACCTTGCGGTAGTTTCGATTACAGAGGCCGTGTGATTTGTAGAGCCGAATTTGTGAGCGTCCAATTGGCTCGGCCTGAACATTTCGTCCCAAGTGAAGATCATGCACGTATCTGCCAATTGAAGAGAATGTTGCGTGATCGGACGTTTCATCTTCGCAGCCAAGCATATTCGCGATTAGAACGCTCAACCATGTCACTCCAGATTTTGGAAACTCGACTAAGTAATAATCGCTTGCGTACTGGTTAATTGGCGCTAAACGGTTATCTTTCCAGCGCCTCTTGATATGAGATGCCCGTTTGAGAAGAGTAAATCTCGAAGTCATCTGCTTACCTCGTTTTCGTTGCCCTCAAGAATGGTCGACTGAGAGAATTCCTTGAGTTTGCTCACGCTTGAAAATGCTCCCAATGATGCTGCGCGTTCAATTTTCCGCGGGCTCCAATTCCACCAAGCGATGCTTAAAAGCTCTTTCTGCTCTTCCTGGTTGAAACGCCAGCCGATCAATCTGGCTGGGTTGCCTCCTACAATCGCGAATTCTGGTACATCTTTGACTACAATAGATCCGGCCGCAATTATGCTTCCATTTCCGATGGTGACTCCTCCAGGGACGATTGCGTTCGCTCCTATCCATACGTCGTGTCCGATCTTTGTGAGCGGCGGTGTTTCATCGAATAGAGTTTCCGACACGAACGACTTTCGAGCTCCTGAGTTGGCTTGAGAGAAAAAAGCTGGGTAGGTCGAGCAGAACACTTTGCTCGGGTGTCGTGCTAGACCGATCTTGCATTGTGGTCCAATTGAACAAAATGAACCAATGTTGCAGTTTGCTATCGAGGAGTTTGCGGATATGTACGAGAAAATGGAGATCTTGCAGTTGTTTATACTTGAATTTTTGTGTATAATTGAGTTTTCTCCTAGCCGCGAATTCTTTGCGGTCGCACCTCTCATCAAGAAGCCATCTTCAAGCCTTCTCTTAGTTAAAAGGATGTGCATCCTTTTTGCTAAGGTTATTATTTTTATGAGTGCAGGTGGGGTATTGATATTCATAGTTTTGGCGATGTTGCTTTCATCGGCGGAAATCATTATATCTTGTTTGAATTAACTTCAGATTCTAATGCCTCAATCTCCGCCTTCAATGCCTCAAACTCCGCCATCTTCCTTGCCAAGAACCGCTGTGTAATCGCCGCCTTCTCCGCCACGCCTTTCGGCGTCAGCAGATAGGCGTAGCGCCTCTTGTCTTCCGCGGCTTTGAAGTTCCCGAGCTTCAGGAAGCCTTTCTCAATGAGCGCCTTGAGCAAGTAGTTCGCGCTTCCCGTGCTAACGCCGACCGCGTCTGCCAACTCACGCTGCGACATTTCCGGGTTTTCCTCGAGAAGCCTCAAAACGCGAAAGCGGATATCTTCCTGGACCTTGGTCCGCTGGCCTGCCATCAGAAACTCGCAATCTGGCAGGCTACCGCATCAGCGCTGACTCGGGTCAGCCTGAGGGGAAGGGCGTTCAGAGCTTTGGGTCGAAAATCCGACATCGTTCAAAGTTGAGCGTTTAGCAGGATGCTGCACCCGCTAAAAGGGTGTTTATGCAAATCCAGTCATCCGACAAGGGAGGTCACGGGCGTGTGATCGTAAGCTGCTTGGAGGCAGCGGAGATCGGCCGGTGAAGTATGGCGGGAGCCTTAGGTGTCGAATGAGGAAAGGGGCCCGGTTTGTCTGGAGGGCAGCTCGTCGCGCCAGCAGGTTGTCGCGGGAGGGTGTCGCCAAGCGCGCCGCAACAGAAGCGTCTCCAGTCGCTTGTTCGACATGCGCCGCCACTTGCCTCAGTGGGCTGCTTGACGTGCCCGGATGCCGGGGGTGAGCAAGCGGCGCAAATCTTCGAAAGTTTCGCCGCCGCGGAACCGCGCGAAGGCAAGCGCCAGGCGCTTCACATGTTTGGCCTCCACGACGTCGAAGAGCTCGGCGCAATGATCGGCGGTCCGAGCAGCGAGCATTTGGGGGAATGGCCACCTAGCCGAAGGCGCGCGGCAAAACGTGACGGCCAGCGTGCGTTCGGCGGCGAAGAACCGCCCGCGATGATCGAACTCTCCCGGAGGGTCGGTGCGCCGTTCTTTACGGTCGAGATATTCAAACGCCGCCGCGATTTCAGCGCTGGTATAGGCCAGACTGGTTGCGAAGACCGCGAATTCGTGACGCGGGCCCGAGGTGGGGAGGATGTCGAGCATGATGTTGTCCTTTGCTTGCTGAGTGATCTCAGTTTAGCCGAGGCGGGTGAAAAATCGGTTTTGAAAAATTTCGATAATCTCTCGGTTTGGTCGAATTATGTGGACAACTCGGCAGACGGTGCTGGGACGAGACGCAATAGCTAGGGGGTGTGGTAACGTTGGGCGGAGATGGGCAGGTCGCTCGTAACGCCTGGATGAGGCGTATTCGGAATAGACCCGAACCTGTCTTGGGGTGATTATCTCAGGGGGGAATAAGGTGCGATCCGGTCTTGCACTTTGCGGCTCGTTAATCTCCCAGTTGGGAGATCTTCGGGCTGCGCCGAGCGACATCGTTGCCGATAGTCTTTTCGATCCCCCTTTGCAGGGGGACACTCCCCTTTCGGGGCACAATTCTCAAACGCAAAACTTCGTCGAATTCTCGAAGAATAATTGTGTCTAATCGTTGTCGATCCTCCTTTCGGGAGGGCGCAAAGGACCTTCCGAAGAGAGAACACCAACCGGATCGCTGAGAGATGATATGAAATCAAGGCACTGAAGTAAATGAAAAAATAACTCTAGGTTGTGGAGTTGGGGTCTGACGCAAGGTAAGTGGTGGTGCTTAGGCGCCAGTGCGACGCGTCACTGACGCGTCAGCCCTTCTGCCGCTCCACGAACTGCCCGAGCTTGGAGAAGTTCTTGCTCGCAATCGTCATCACGCCGCCGACCTTGTTGCCGCGGATCGCGCGCCAGTCTTCGCCCATCTTCTCGCGGATCCGAGCGAGGTTGCGATTGCTCACACCGCCCAAGCGCATCTTGTAGAGCACCTCGGGGATGTAGACCGAGCGACCAGTCGCTTGTGAGAAATAGCGCAGGATGAAGTCGTAATCGGCTGCGATCCGAAAGCTGGTGTCGAAGCCGCCGAGGCGCTCGTAGACCGAGCGTCGCAGATAGAGGGTGGGGTGGGCCGGCATCCAGCCGCGTCTGAGTTTCGCCGCGCTGTAGGGACCTGTCGCCCAATGCCGGACGATCTTCCTCGTGTCGGCCTGCGAGACATAATCGAGATTGGAGAAGACCGCTTCGACCTGCGGGGCCTCAAACGCGGCTGCGACGCGGGAAAGCACTTCGTCATGGGCGAGGAAGTCGTCGCTGTGGACGAAGCCGACAATGTCACCGGACGCCTTCATCACGCCCTTGTTGAGCGCATCATAGATCCCCTTGTCGGGTTCGCTGACGAGGACCATCCGGTCATGGGCGGCGCGTTCGATCGCGGCGAGCGAGCCGTCCTTCGATTTCCCCTCGATGATGAGGTGCTCAAGATCGGGATGGGTTTGTCGCCCGACGCTCTCGATAGCTTCGCCGACGGTGGCTTCAGAGTTGTAGACGGCGGTGACGACGGTGATCTTCATGAAAATGTTGGCCCAGGAAAATTCTGTTCGACCCGTCTATAGGTGCTCCCTGCGGAGGATGAAACCGACCTTGCTTTCGTCGCCTCGCAGACAAGCTACCTCCCGCTCGCCGCATAAGCCCAAATCCCGACCCATTCCTTGATCGCGAGATCCAGCGTGTCGAGATGGCCCGCGAAAACCCAGGCAGTATATTCGAGAAACCCCTCTGCGCGATAATCGACAGGGTAGGGGACTACCTCCTCCCATCCGGCGCGCTCAAAGCTCGCCATGGCGCGTCGCATGTGGAAGGCGCTCGTGACGAGCAGCGAGGTCTCACCCGGTTTGGGGCGCGCGAGATCGAGGCTGAGGCGCGCGTTCTCACTGGTGTTGCGCGATCGGGTCTCGAGGAGAAGCCGCGCATGTGGGATACCCGTTTCGCGAAAGGCGGCCGCCATTACCTCAGCGCCCGGCATGCTCTCTTGGGCAAGGTCGCGCAGGGCGCCGCTGCCTGCAGTCGATGTCAGCTTGCCGCGGGGCCAAGGGAACCATAATTTCCTACACAAAGTAAAATAATGTGTAGGAATGCCTGATGGAACACCTCCCGGTCCCGATCCAGGCTGCCTATCATGAGCTGATGCAGAGGTTCCGGGCCCGGCCACCCCTCTCCGTCCCTGGGTCCATCATGCGGATCGAGAAGTCCGGTCGGGGCTATTGGGTGTCGAGGCGCCGCATCGGGGACCGGGTCGTGGAGAAAACGATCGGCCCTGAGACGCCGGAGGTCCTGGCGACCGTCGCGGCCGCGCGCGCCGAGTGCTCTGCTCCCTAAAAAGTGGACCGTTTGAAACTGGAGTTTTCAGCTAAGCTTTCCTGGCTGGCAGAGGGGCAGAAACTCATGAAAGCATCGAAGGTCACTGAAACGCGAGACAGGCGTTCATTCCGCCTGCGCACACCGGGGTCATCTGGTCACCGATTCCGATAATATCCGGTCGGTCATTCCGATTTAATCCGGTCACGGATT
>NZ_MPZR01000019.1:0-29622 GCF_002020075.1 Thioclava sp. F36-7
TGGCCCGCTGGGCCAAAGCGCCCCGGCAGCCGCCAGCTATCTGAAAAGCGCAGCTGCCGGGGCGCGAAGCGTTCCCTTCGCTTCAATCCCATGCCCTCTCTGGCGGCAGACTTTTGCTCCGCCCCGTGGCCGGTTTTTGCTCCGCCGTTGACACTGCGGGAATCGTGAGGGATCTTGCGCATACCGAACCCACTCACGCGATCCCTTCCGGCTTTCCCTCTGGAAGGTCTCGTCGGTTTCTATGATCCCGGAAAGTGCGCCCGGTTCGACCTTCAGAATTTGGTCGAAGACAATTATTCTCCAGCGCCAGATCGTGTCGCGAGAGACCCCGAGACGGGCTCCAAGCTTGCGGCAGGAGAGCGGACTATCCCCGGGGTCCAGCATGTTGCGAAGGACCTCGATGAACAGGCCTGGACGATGAACACGGGCGAGCGGCGTGCCGGTTCTCCCGGTCCAGGTTCGCGAACAGCCCTTGCACCGCCAGCGGCGCGCCCCGGTTCGGGTCGTGCCCCAAGAAGACCGCGCGGTGCAGCAACAATGGGGGCAGGCCTGTTCCTCGCCAACCTCGTCGATCTCGACGACGGCTTCTGCCCTTCGTCGCGCGGTCGCAAGGGCAGCCTCCGCCTTCCCGATCTGCGCGGGTGGCAGCTCCGAGATGGATTTGAGAAGAGCATCAAGCAGCTGGGCAGGCGTGGCATGGCGCATAGAACATCTCCGGCAGAACGGCAGATGCGATATTGGCTACTTCTGGCAGAACGAAGGCGAACCAACACGATTTGCTGACATTCCCAAAATTTACGCGGCCATCTTCAGTTTCTGGGCGGGCGTCATCCCGCCGTTGCCCATATTCGGGCCTTCATGGTTGTAGGCCATAGCCACTCGGTGGCAATATGCTGCACCTCCTCAATGTTTTCGAAAATGTACGGGTCCAGACGTAAGCGCTTTGCCGAACGCCTCCTGCCGCTCTGGGATCATCTGTGGGAGTCCTGTGCCGGGATGAGGCATATGAGAGGACGGCAAAATGAACGGCATTTTAGGCGGCTCAGCGGATGGCTACCCTCAACGTCCAGTCAGGACCGACAAGGCGATCAGGAACGGCAATGCCCCATGCAGCTCCACCGCAAGGCGGCTTCCAGCCCGGTATGACGAATGTTGTTCGAGGCGGGGATGGCCGCGATGCGCAGCGCTCAGAACATCGACCCGATGTCCGACGCCCCCGTCGGATAAGCTGCTGGCATGGATTTCACCTGCTTTACGGTCAGCCCCAGTTTGATCGCCAGAGAGAAGATATTGATGAGCTCGGCAGCGTCAGGACCGAACATGTGCGCGCCGAGGATCTGCCCGCCTTCGCTGGCGATGATTTTTGCGCCCGCGTGACTTTCACCCAGCCGTTTCTGCGAAAACCAACTCGAGGTGTCGGTGAAACGCACCTCGACGTCACCCCTCGCGCGCGCTTCCTCCTCGAGCATGCCGACCCGCGCGAGTTCGGGAATGGTGAAGACCACACTCGGCACACCGGTGTAATCGGGTTCTGTCCGCTTCTCCTTGAGCATATTAGACGCGGCGATCTTGCCCTCGAACACCGCCACCGGGGTCAGCGGCTTGCCGGGCGAGTCGGCGGCGTCGCCGGCCGCGAAGATGCGCGAGTTCGACTGCGATTGCAGCCAGGGTGTGACTTTGACCCCGTCACGCTCAGTCTCGATGCTGGCTGCGGCGAGGTCGAGATGGTCGGTGGCGGGCACCCGGCCCGCGCCGTGCACGACGAGATCAGCCTCGACGGTGTGGCTCTTGCCCGCCTTTTGGTAGACCACGCGATGCACCCCATCGGCATCCTCGACTCGCTCGATCGCGGCCTCGTCGACGATCTCGATCCCGGCGGCGCGGCTCCGGTCCAGCAGCATGTCGACCAAGTCGGGATCGAACATCTTTAACTGCCGCGCGCCACGGTCGAGGATCGTCACCTGCACCCCGACGCGTGCCGCGATATGCGCGAACTCGAAGGAGATGTAGCCGCCGCCGACGAAAGCGATCCGATGGGGCAGCTCGGCGAGGTTCAGGAAGTCGGTGCTGTCGATCAGCGTCTCGGCGCCGGGAAACTCCAGAGGCCGCGGCTTAGCCCCCGTGGCGATCAGCGCATGGCGGAAGGCGATCTCGCCCTGACCCTCGATCTCGATCCGGTCCTCGGCCGTGAAACGAGCACCGCCGTGGAACGTCTGGACCCCAGCCTCCTTCAGCCCGCTCTCCATGCTCTGGGGCACCGGATCGGTGAAGCTCTCTTTGTGCTTCATCAGGGCCGGCCAGTCTATCCGGGTCTCGCCCGCGATGCCTTTGCCGGACAGTCGCTGCGCGGCCTCCACTGCCTCGGCTCCGGAACGAAGCATCTTCTTCGGGTCGCACCCCCTTAGCGCGCAGGTGCCGCCGTAGGGGAGTTCGTCGACGATGGCGACGGACCAGCCAGCATTGCTGCATTTCTTCGCGGCGGTGATCCCGGCCATGCCGGCACCGATGACGATCAGGTCGAGCGTGTCAGTCATCTTTGCTCCTTGTTCTGTCGAATTGGCTTCGTGGGGTCAGACCGGCGCACGGGGCCCTGCGATGATGATCCCAGCACCGAGAAGACAGAAGCTGACGCCGATCAGGTCCCACCGATCCGGTCGCACCCCTTCAACGGTCCACAGCCAAATCAGGGAGACGGCGATGTAGATGCCGCCATAGGCCGCGTAGGCTCGTCCAGCGGCGGCACTGTCAGCCAGCGTCAGCAGGTAGGCGAACAGTGCCAGCGAGGTCATGCCTGGCGCTAGCCACCAGATCGACTTGTCCAGCCGGCGCCAAGCCCAGAAAGCGAAACAACCGGCGATCTCGGCAAGTGCGGCGCCGATATAGGCGGCAAGGGTCGGCATGGGATTTTGGGTCTCCTGTCGTGGTCGAGGGTCGCTACCCCGCGCAGCAGCTGAGTGCACCGACGTCTTTCTCGAAAGTCTGGGCGGCAAGCTTCAGCCCCTCGACCGTCGTGAGATAGGGCATGATGGTGTCACCAAGCTCCTCGTAGGTGAATCCGGCCCTGAGGGCCATCGCGGCGGCCTGGATGCTGTCGGCGCCCTCGGGGGCGAGGATCTGCGCGCCCAGCAGCCGCTTGCTGCCCGCCTCCGCCACCAGCTTGATCAGCCCACGCGTATCGCGGGCCGCCAGCGCGCGCGGCACGGCGTCGAGCGGCAGAACCGAGGTGACGACCTCGTGCCCGGCGGCGCGCGCCTGTGCCTCGCTCAGACCCACGCCCGCCACCTGCGGGTCGGAGAATACCACCCAAGGCATCGTGTCGTCGTCATAGCTGCGCGCCTCGCCTGCCACTGCATTTCGGGCCGCGAGCTTGGCGCCGTAGGCTGCCATATAGACGAACTGGTCGCGCCCGGTGACATCACCCGCGGCCCACACCAAGGGGTTCGCCGTGCGCATGTGCTCGTCGACGACGATCCCGCCCTGCCCATTGGTCTCGATCCGGGCGGCGGCGAGGTTCAGACCATCGCTATTCGGCACCCGCCCAGTGGCGAGCAGCAGCCGCTCGGCTTCGAAGCTTTCACCGCTCGTGGCGATCAGGCGAATGGTATCGCCGTCACTTGCCACGCTATCGTAGCCTGAAACACGCGCCAATCGGATGCCCTCTTCTGCAAGGTAGCCCTCCAGCGCCTTGGAGATCTCTGGCTCGGCCTTCGGCAGCACGCCGCTTCGGCTTATCAGCGTCACGGCGACACCGGCACGAGCGAAAAGCTGCGCCAACTCCACGCCGATGTAACCCGCGCCGAGGACCAGCATTGATGCGGGCAACTCTATGAGCTCCAACGCCGAGCTGCTGTCGAGGGCACCGACCTCCTCGATACCGGGGATCGCTGGCACATGTGGTCGGGAACCGGTCGCGATGACGATCTTAGTCGCTGGAAAGGCAGCGCCTTTTACGGTCAGCTGGCCTTCGTCGTCGAACCGGGCGCGGCCTTCGACATAATCGATGTTCTCGTGCCGTGGCAGGACGTCAGTGTATTTCGCCGCACGCAGGTCCTCCACGAGCGCTTGCTTTTGTGACACTGTCGTTGCCCAGTCGATAACGCGGGCTTCCCCCTCGATACCGTCGAAGCGATTTATCGCTCGTGCGTGCTGCAGGCCTTCTACCGCGCGGATCAAGGCTTTGGAGGGCACGCAGCCCACGTTAACGCAAGTGCCGCCGATCATGCCGTCGCCGATCAGGGCAACGCGCGCGCCGGCCTCGGCAGCCGTGATGGCAGCCGAAAATCCGGCCGAGCCGGCACCGATCACGGCAAGGTCGTAGGTTCTGTCCTTGGAAAAGCAGAAATCTTTCATATCAGTCCCTCTTCAGTTCGGGTCCCGTCGCCGCCAAAGCGCATAGAGGGTGACTCCGACGAATACCACGAGCGTCGGTAGCAGCACGATGTCGAGCCAGCCCAGAAGGGCGGAGAGCCCGACCGCGCCCAGCAGTACTACCAGAATCGGGGTGAAGCAGCATAGGGCTGCAACCATGGCGCCGATCAGCCCATATTTCAGAAGTCGGTCATTCTTTCGGGAGCACGTATGGCTATCGGTCATGACCCGCCCCCGTCAGCTAGGGCTGCACCGTAGCCGACGCCGGTGACGGCTGCGATGAGTGCTTTGGGATCGGTGACGGCATCGTCGTAATGCAGGACATAGATGCCATCCTCGGCCTCGCCTTCGACGAACTCTGCGATCTTGACCGACTCCACGCGCTTGAGCGCGGTCGCCACGATGTAGCTACAGGAGGGGCAGGTCAGCGCAGTGACGTGTAGCCTCGTCTGCGCCTCGCCTGCCAGCGCCACGACAGGAGCGAGAAGTAGAATTGCAGTAATAAGGATGCGTTTCATCGGTAACTCCATTTCAGAACGTCAAAACGAAGGGGGCGACATAGGGAAATGCTAGCGCCAGCAGCACCACGACCAGCGCTCCCCAGAGAAGCGCTCGCATCAGGGCGCGATCCACTGGGCGAGCACAGGTACCAGCGCCGCACTCCTCGATTGGGACCGGGCGGTAGGCCTTCCAAAACCCGTAGCCAAGCGCGATGGTCGCGAGAGAAAGTGTGAGCCACTTGTAGGCGTAGAGGGCGGTGAGTTGACCGATGAATACGCCGGTAACGCCGAGGCTTACCAAGACAAGCGGCAGGATGCAGCAGGAGGTCATCGCCAGCGCGCCTAGCAACCCGGCACCGGTTGCAGCCCATCCGGCCCTATCCGGTCTTTCTGCAGCATGTCGTTCGGTATTGGTGGTTTGCGACGTCATCGCTTCGCTCCTGTTGTCCTTCGGCGAGTAGCAACGTAGGGTCTGTAGCAACTACAGGATCAAGGAGAAATCCAGTGTCCGACGATCACGCCAACGCGAGCGAAATGAAGCGTTCCGACCTCGCTCGCCTGACAGGCTGCAACCTCGAGACGATACGCTACTACGAAAAGGTCGGTTTGTTGCCCGACCCGCCACGCAGCTCCGCTGGGCATCGACGCTACGGTGATGCCCACGTCGAACGGCTGAACTTCGTGATGCGAGCACGCGAACTGGGCTTCACAATGGAGGAAATCCGCGAGTTGCTCTCCCTTGTCGATCGCGGCAGTCATACCTGCGCAGAAATCGAACGGATGGGGTCCCATCATCTGGACGTGGTCCGCGCAAAGATCCGCGATCTTCAGGCGATTGAGATCGTTCTCGACCGGACCATCGCACGCTGCACAGGCGAAGAAACCCCAGATTGCCCGCTGCTTGAGGTTCTCATTAAGGGGCCGATCAAGCGAGAAAAGGACGACGGTCTGTCTGAATATTGACCGTCGGCACGAGGTGTCGAACAAGTCCGTTCGCCGCCAACCTTTCTCGAGCCACCTTCCGCTTGCGCAGCGCTACTCAAGCCGTTTCGCCGAGATGAGAGATACCGCGCGACACCGCCAATGGCCGCTTTCGGAATGCGGCACTGCGGCGCAGTGAGCTTAAACGAAGTTGCGGTTCTGGCCGATTGTCTCCAAGCCTGACAAATCGAAGCTCCCTCAAGTACCCGAACCATGCTATAAGAGACGCATGAAGCACTTTCGCGAGATGCTGCTTGAGGCGCGACCGGAGATCGCCGATCGCGAGGCCGAGTTTCCGGACAAGATTGATCTCGCGATGGAACTCCGTGCTCTGCGCGACGCGGTGAACCCAAGCCCGGAACAGGTCGCGACTCTTTCGGAGTTGTCGCTCGAAAACGTTCAGACCTGCGAGTCGCTCACCGGAGAGATGCCGGAGCCCGACCTTGTCGCAGCCTATCGCTCTGCGATTGACAAGCACTCGTCTCTGCAGACTTAGCCCGGGGCCAAGAATTCACAGCAGGCCCAACGAGCGATCGACGGTACGTTCATCTGGAAACGCATACAAGCCCGAAGAATTCGGACATGGATGCCGAGAGAGGTGCCCGCGCCCCACCCACTTCGACCAGTAAAGTCCAGCTGGTCGAAGTTCTGTCGCTCGATGTAGCTCGGCGCAACTCATACGAATATCGGTTCAGCACCGCGCATCCCCCTGAAACTCGCGTCTCGCTGCCCTGACACCCTTGCTGAGCAGCGATCCACCACCCCATACGCATTCCGGAGTTCTGCTGTCAAAAGCGCCGCCTGCGACAGCGCGTAAATTCTCCCGCCCCGGAGCCGCAGGCGACGCTTTTTCTCCTCAGCGGCCAACGACCTGAGCAGAGTTCAGTAGCGGCCAATTTTCAAAGGTAACCTCGAGAAGGAGCCGCTCGTGTGAATAAACTGTGCCGAAATCGATTGCCCGTTCGACCGGGTCGCCCGTGAAGGCGTCGAGCCGATGAAACCCCGGCCGAACCGGCTCAGCCATCTCTCGGCATTTTCTTTCGAGACGTTTCGCCTCTTCCCATTCCTCATCGATACGGAGATGTGCGATGGCCCGGCCCAGCTTTTTCTGCTCCTCACGAAAGTCGCGCGTCTGCCGCTCGTATTCTTCCAAGGTTTTCGCGCCAAACTGAGGATTTGCACCGAAATATGCATCGACAGCGCCCATCGTCTCGTCCCAGGTTCCTCCGGTTTTGATGAGTTTCGGAGCGACGGGGATGTGGGAGCAATAGGCGGGAGGCGGCTCCACGAATGAGATATCGAGCCATTCCGAGGCGAAGCCGAGCACACAGCAATAGCCTGCCTTGTTGTCGAGAAGGATATTGAGTTGGAACTCGACCTCGTAACGAAAATCTTCAAGCTCTTCTGCGTCGTAGCAGCGATCGTCACGCCGATCGACGGGATCGATGTCAAATTGACCTTCATCGATAGTGTCTTCGGGAAGCAGAAGAAAGTTGGTGATGGGATACTGAAGCATTGGTTGCCTTTGGTTTTGTGTCAGAAAATCGGAAAAACACAGCGTTGTCGCGTGCTTTCGGTGAGGCGCCTTACGAACCCGATGGCTTCGCAAGGCCTTCGTCATCAAGCGCTCGTCTTGGCCGCAGCCCGCACGAGATCGGCGATCTCCTCCCGGCGATTGGCGATAACGATCGCCAGCAGGTGCTCTCCCACGATAGGGAGGCCCATTTCGTCCTGGATGCGTTCGGCGTGCACAGAGACATTTTCGCCGGTGATGGTGATCTTCGCGATGACCTGCACGCGCGTAGCGGCAAGCTCAAACACGAGCTCCGCCTCGAGCAAGAGCAGGTCCTCGGTATGAGCGTAGAGTTCAAAATCCCGAACCGAGAGATTTGCAGTCTTCAGTTCAGAGACCCTGGTTTTGTCTTGCATGATATTTGTCCTGTTTAGAACGACGTGAGGGGTGCGCACGGACGGCCTGCTAGCGGGCCGCGAGATGTAGCGCGAGGTTGCCGGAGTGGTTTGACTCGAATTTTTCGGAGGAACATCGGGCGACGATTTCTCGCTGATGGACCGCAGCTCGGGCGCCAGGCGCTGTGCGTCGCGCGGCAATTGGCCACTGGCCTTGCTCGCGGCACCCTTCGGGCGATCTTCGCGAGACGCGTCCTTGGAGCCGTCGTCACCGCGATCGACCAAGCAGCGCGCAGCTGAACCCTCTGCAATGACCAGCGCCTCATAGAGGACGACAACATCACTCTTCGCGACCGAGTAATGCGCGACGGAATCTTCGCGCACCTCGCTGAAATCCAGCTGCGCGAAGCGCTCGCGCAGACGTTCGGGAGTGACGCCATCAGCGGCTTTCACAAAGAGATGCGAATTCGGCGAGCGACGCGCGAGGTCATTAAAAATCCGGCCCGCGACGCCGCCCACGCGACGGATGGCGAACTCGGCCTCGGCGGCATCGCAGAAGACGAAATCCGGATGGCTGATGCAGGCCGGCGCCTCGACGCGCGCATCGTCGCGGCGCTCCCAGATCTGGAAGACGGTGCGGACCGACGCGGGTTTCCCCTCATACAGAAAGGACCCGCTCGGCAGCAGGATTTCATCGACGAGATGGAACTTCTCGTCGAGCCTGCGCCGCACCGACGGCTTGCGCACCGAGCGAGGCAAGATCATCGCGATGACATCCGCATGCTCCGCCGCACGGTTGAAGAAGGCGACCGCTGTGCTCGTGTTCCGCCCGAACGGGGGATTGCCGACGACCAGATGACGCTGAAACCCGCTCGGCGGCGTCCAGTCGAGATAATCTGCGTAGGTGACGCCGTCTGCGGCGGGAACGAGGTCGAGCCCGATACTGGTCTTGGGCATCAGCTCGAGAAACGCGCCAGCTCCCGCGGACGGTTCGATCCAGAGATCACCGGCTTGCACGGGATAGAGTTCGACGAGCCGACCGTAACAGGCTTTGGCAATCTCGGGCCGCGTGAAGAACTGATCAAGAGCGGAAGCAACGTTGCAGGTCGGTTGAACGGGGACGTGAATAGTCATGAGGACTTCTCCTGGTTGATGTGAAGGGGAAGTCGAGCGGTCCCGGAAAAACAGAAATCAAAAGATGAAAAAAATTCGAAAAAATTTTCATCGACGCCTTTCGTGGATCAAATCGGCCCCCGGAACGACGAACGTGGTGCGAAGACTGGCGGAGAGAAACGGACGGGCAGAACGGTGGCGGATCGACCTGAGCGCGCCTTCCCTGAGGCACCGGGCCAAGGGTCTGGCGGGCCGAAAATCAGCTGTGCTGATCAGCGCGCCGCGAGGAAACCACGACTTCTGCAAACCACGAACAGGCAGCAAACTCAGAGAGTAATAGAGAGGTAGCCTGCGATTGGCTTTTCTGTCGCCCGCGCGGTGTGACGCGCGACAGAAAAGCCAATCACGGCCTCCAAATTTCGTGCGTCATTCCGACTCTAAGGACTGACACATGCTTGAGACCCCTTCGACCCGCCCCGCCAAACCGCAGCAGCGCCCGAAACCTTGGTCCGACACGATCAAGGCCGGCGACATCATCTCCTATCGCTTCCCACTACGAGAGGGGGCGACAGAGGAGCGCCCCAAGCCCCGTCCCTGCCTCGTGCTTGCGGTCTCCCATCACAACGGTCAGCGCTGGCTCTGTATTGCCTACGGAACATCAAGTCGCAAAAGAGCGCGCAACCCGCTCGGGATCGAGCTGTCGCTCACCACCGCGATGGCCTGCGGCCTCGACCGTGCGACCGGTTTTCTCGGTTCGCGCACGCGCGTGATCCGGACGAACGACCCCGCACTCTGCGTTTGCCCGGACCTGCGCACCCCGGTGCTTGGCGCTCTGAGTGGCCGTGCATTCGAGCGGATGCTCTTGGTGCAAAAACGCCTGCTCGCCCAGCATGCGGCCGCTGAGAAAAGCCCCGCTTGAGGATCAAGCAACCCCGAGCCACTGACCCGTCGATGGCGCTCTCGCAGCGAAGCGCCCTCGCGGCCCCAGCGGCTCGTTCAGCAAATCAAAACAGACCTTCGGTCATCTCCGATGATCTCGCGCTTCAACCCCTCACCTCAATCGCAATGGCTCCCCCACGGGGTCGTTCTTGAAGCCCCCGGAAAATCCGCCGGGCACGACAGAAGGATCTGTCCCATGCACTACCAAACCATCCCAGTCGCACGCATTTTGATGTCCGAATTCCTCACCGAACAACGGGAAGCGCTTCGCGAAGCGGCCACGCGCCTCGGCGGTCCACAGGCTGCACGTCGCGTGGCGGCACTTACGCGCGATCTGGCGCAGCCCATCCCGATTTCCCGGACGCTGTGGCGGCAGCTCCAGTGGGTCTCGGACCTGCTTACGCTCGAGCTCGTCGACGATCTCGACAGCCTCGAGGCGGGATATTTCGCCGACCTCGACCCCAACGACCCCGTCGTCGAAGAAATCTGTCTCCTCACTGACCAATATACCGACCGCCTCGCGGATCTGCAGGCGGAAGAGCGCGCGGACACGCGCAAACGCCAGCAAGCAGCCTGATCATCCCCCCTTCGCGCCGCCCTGAAAAATCGGCGGCGCGACCTTGAACGATCCGCACTCCAGCAGATCGAAACAGGAGTCACTCATGACCATCACACAAATCCAGCCCAACATCGAAACCACGGCCCGCGCGGCGATCGAGGCGGCGCGCGCGCTCCAGACCGCACTTGACGAGAGCCCCCTCGACCTGCAGCAGGACGCACCGCGTATCCGCACCATGCTTGAAGCGTTTCGCGCTGGCGAGCTTTATCGCGACCGTGAAGAGGCCACTCTCGACCTGCTGCAGACCCAGGTGCTCGAAGCTCTGACGGCCCGCGCCCCAGGCTACCGGGACATCGCGCTGCACTGTGACACAGACGACTACGCCTTCCTCGACCCGGAGCTCGAGGCGATCCGGCGGCTCTGGGAAGAGCTGCGCGTCTTCCGCCATCTTCGTCAAACGGTGCTCGATCAACTGACCGCCGAACGCCAGGTGTCGGCGCTTCGGCGCAGGTCGCTCGCCACCAACAGCTAAGAAAAAGAGCGTCAGGCCGGGAAATCCCGGCCTGACGCTCCTGCGTCGTCGAGGAAAATCGCAAATGTCTGCAGTTTTTTCTTCTGCAGCTCCCTACCACGCCCACCTCACTTCCGGTTGCGGCGCAAAGCGCTCACTACGCGCACCGCACCCTCGCTTCCCCCAAGGTGGCTGCGCCTTCGGCCGCCGAGAAAGAGGTCAAACCAAATCTGAAGCGTGGTCAAAACGAGATCGTGCGGCTAGCCATCGCCGAAACACAACTACCGCGGCTGCCCCCTCCCAAGTGAAACCGCCGCCAGAAAAAGGAAACCTGCTCATGAGTTCACATTACGGCAATACGTGCCTGCTCATCACCGAAATCGACCTCGATCTGGGTGAGACCATCAGCGTGGCGGACCTCGTCACATACCTTTACGACTATGTCGAAATGCAGTTCGGAGAGTCTGAGCACCCGTCGCTCGAAGTCATCGCTGTGTGTTCGCAGCGCGAGAACCAGATCTGGTGCGCGGATCACAGCGACGCCACGCCGAAGTGGCTCAGTGAAGACCTCGACTGGGACCAAACGGTGCGAAGGGTAACCGGCGAACGTCTTTCGCTGGACGAAGCCACTGCCAGCAAAATCTGCAGCGATCCTGCAATCGCCGAGCCGATCTTGAAGACCATGATGCTCGACGACCTGCGCGACGAAAACTATGGCGTCCTCAGCAGGCGCGCCGACGCTCTGTCTTCGCTGAAGTCAGGGACCGCGCCCGGGTTTCTCGGGTGGAACAGCTTCGTCAAAGAAGAACTCGATCAGGCGATCGACCTGCGCGAAGCCGATGATCCCGCCGCCCACGGCCTGCTTGTCGAGATAGCATATCATTGGCGCTAGGCCGAAGCTTACGTCCTCCCCGGTCATGAAGCCAGCAGGTCGGTGCGCATAAATGCGTCACGCCTTGCAGCCGTCTCCCAACAAAATCTCTCGAACTTGCAAGGCCCCCTGTGTGGTCAGTGGTCGTCCTAGCCCACCCCCCGACGGTGGCGCTGAACCTACCGAGCCAAGTTGCGTCGTCACCAACGCCCCGCGCGATCAGTCACCAACTTTTTCGCGTAAACGCGCGATCTTTTTTCCGTAACCGCGCGCAGGTCCCATATCCCCGGCAACCCCCGATAGGCCAACCTGAACCCCATGCTCAAGGAGAAACCATGCAACCCGCCACCATCGCACTCGACATGTCTGACATCCGCCGCTTCAAGCGCCATCTTGCATTGGCCCTCCCAGAACTCGGTCCGAGCCTGAGGATGGAACTCGCCGCGCGCGGCCTCGGCTACGGAACATACGCCGGAATGCTTACCGATCTGAAAAATGGACCCGTCGAGTTCATGGATATTTCAGCGGATGCAGGCGCGGAATTCGCCGATCTGATCGGACTGGACCTATTCGAGGATGAGATCCGCGACATCCTTTATGGCTTCCAATGAAGCCCGGGTTATTCGCGAGAAGACTGGCGGGCGTAGACAAGATCGCCGTTCTCGTCCAGTCCGACGCCCAGCCCGAGCGCGCGCTGCCTCTCGAAGAAAGCAATCTCCTGAGCCGTCGGTTTGGACATCGCTTCGGTAAATGCGTCCAGCCACGCACTCTCAACGCCGCCGCTGTATTCAGAGACAGAACGCGCCTCGGCTCCGGTATCGTGCGGGTCTTTCGTCATCTTGAGCCTTCCGGATTCCGTGCGGCACCACCGCAGATGCGTGGCTATCAGGATAGACGGCCCGACCGGTTCCGTCCAATTCTTGTTCGCGCATTCCGAGAGCGAGGAGCCGCGACCGAGTTGAAATGCAAAGAGCTCACGACATCGCCTTCTTCAACGGGCGCTTCGCCGAACTTGGTGAAGGATATAAAACATGGACGCCATCATCAGAGACACTTCGGCGCTTGAAACCCTGGCCGTCATGGACCCCAAAAGTAAGGATGAGGCTTCATCCGGCAGCTCGCAGCCGGAGCAACGGCGGAAAAAATGTGGCGCGAGCCAAATTTTCATTTCCGTCCGCGCATGAAGTGACCCATGTCACATGGGAGAGGCGGGTATCGTCGCCTCTCGCCACCACACGCAATGAAGGATAGTTAGTAGGCGAATAGGCGGTGACCCGACGAGAGTTGACGTTAGGTGAAAACAAAAAATGACCTTGCCGGCTCGGATCGGGTTTCCGCAGTAGAGTCGCCGAACCTATTTTAAGAGTCAGGGCCGCGGAAAATCCCGCTCAGCCCGCCTCCGGTCAACGAAGCCCATCGCCAGCCTGAATGAGTTTCTCCTGCATGTGCAGGGATGATCCGAACTCAACGACTATCCTCGTCGTAAGGCATGGCGCGTCCCCCGCATGTGCGGGGAAAAGGCACACCCGAACCGCAAGGTTCGGGTGTCCATGCTTTGGCGCAACCAGCCCGCCATCGTGACAAAGTCCGGAAACTCCGACGTCCAGAGGTCCAGAAAGAGTAGGCAGAGCAAACACTAAGTGGGCTCCGGTCGTGGCAAGATGAAAGACTCGAGGCAGGTCACCTGCACCAAGGCGGCATCCGCGAGGATCAACGCAGCGAGATGCGTGCGCGGGGCGTCGGAGAGCATCGTCTCAAGAGCGCCAGTCGCCGGTGCGACCGGAGTCCCCTGCCCCGCTGCCAACCATCGGTCGAGCGCTTCCGGAGCGTGCTCCGGCAGAACACGTCGCAGCGCCACGACCGAAATGCTGGCATTCTCTTCTAAAGTCTCCTCGACGATCCGCATTTTCTCAGACGAAGTCCAGCGGCGGCGCTGGCCGAGATCCGTGATGATCTAATAGTCAGACATAAACACGTGCTTAGGATATTCCTCAACCTCCATGGTCATGCCCAAGTGATGGGTCGAAAAGGGGGCCAGTTCAGGGCTTCCTTACCGAAACGTCGCAACACGAATATTGTTGGTGCTACCGACTTTGCCAAAAGGTGACCCCGACAGGACTACCATCGTATCTCCGATCGCCGGGGACAAAAGGCGTGCGCATTCGTCCTTCGCGGTGGCGACCATCGAGTTGTAGTCGCCGATCGACGGTTCCTGTATAGACCGCATGCCCCAAACCAGCGCCATCCGGCGCGATACGCGCTCATCGCGGGTCATGAGGATCAGCGGCAATTTGGGGCGACGGGCGGCAATGCGAACGCCGGTTGCGCCGCTTACAGAATATGCCAGGATGCATTTTGACTGAAGCGAACAAGCTAGTGTTGCCGCTGTATCGGCGATCATGTCCGCGGGGGTCGGAGCTGGCTCGCGGCTGGCAGCAATAGATTTGGCGTAGAATGAGTGCGCCTCTGTGCTTCGGATGATGCGATCCATCACCTCAACAGCCTCGGCAGGAAACGCACCGGTGGCACTTTCTGCTGAGAGCATTACCGCATCTGCGCCGTCGTAGACCGCAGTGGCCACGTCGGATGCCTCTGCCCGCGTTGGCGCGGGTGAGGATGTCATCGATTCAAGCATCTGCGTTGCCACGATCACGGGGCGGCATTCGCGGCGACACAGCGCAATGATTTCTTTCTGTCGAGCAGGCACCTGTTCCGGCGGTATCTCCACCCCGAGGTCGCCGCGGGCGATCATGATCGCGTCCGACTTGCGGACGATGGCTTCGATTTCGTCCAAGGCCGACGGTTTCTCGATCTTCGCCACAATTCCGACACTGTTGCCGACGATGGCGCGCAGAGCATCGATATCGCTGGCTTTCTGCACGAAGGAAAGGGCAACCCAGTCAACACCAAGCGACAAGCCGTATTCAAGGTCGCCGCGGTCTTTCTCGGTTAGCACCGGCAGCTCCAGAACACAGTCGGGCAGGTTCACACCCTTGCGGTCGCTGACCTTTCCGCCTTGCAAAACCTCGGCCTCGATCCGGCCCGGCGCCTTCGCAACAACCGTCAACTGGACCCGTCCATCATCGATGAACAAACGGTGTCCGGGCGCGATTGCATCGAATATCTCGGGATGCGGCAGGGGTATCTCTGTCAAACTGTCAGTGGTGTCCTCAGCCACCAGAGCGATCTTTTCACTACGTTCCAGCGTCCGCTCGCCTCCAGCTATGCGGCCAAGCCGAATCTTGGGCCCCTGCAAGTCCTGGAGGATACCGATCGGCACGCCAACCTCTCGTTCCAGCGCCCGGATCGCGTCGACCGTCGCGGCGTGGATCGCGTGCTCACCGTGACTGAAGTTCAGTCGAAACGTATCAACGCCTTTCGTGAACAAGGTGCGCAGCATGAACGGAGAGCCACTCGCCGGCGCCACTGTGGCAACGATTTTGGCTCGTCTGTCGCGGATCATGAGGGAGTCCTTCATCTCAATTTCAAAGAACGAGAACCGCTCTGAAATCATTAACGTTTGTCAGAGTTGGCCCGGTGCGGATCAATGCGTCCAGCCGATCGAAAATACTGTAGCTGTCATGAGCGCCAAGATAGGCCTTCGGATCGAGCCCCACCGCTTGGCTTCGGACCAGAAAGTCAGGTCCGATCAGAGCACCAGCGGCGTCTTCGGTGCCATCGATCCCGTCGGTATCGGCGGCAAGCGCATGAATCTGCTCAGAGCCGTTGAGGGCAATAGCGAGCGACAGCAGAAATTCGGTGTTCCGGCCACCGCGCCCAGGTTTTGTGTCGCCAATCGATACGGTGGTTTCCCCACCCGAAAGCAGAACGGCAGGCGCACGCAATGGCGTGCCATGGGTGCGCACCGCTTTGGCTATTCCCGCCATGATGATGCCGAGTTCGCGCGCTTCACCTTCCAGAGCGTCGCCAAGCAGAATTGGCGAAACGCCTGCGTCGCGCGCAACCCAGGCCGCGGCTTCCACCGACGTCTGAGGTGTCGCGATAATGCGGAAGTCGGGGACGAAACCGGTTGCTGGTTCAGGATTTGCGAGCAAGATGTCGCGCGCCGCCTGCGGCAGTGAGGGGCCGAGCCGGGTGACAAGATGCGACAGGTTCTCGGTGGCCGAGGGATCGGGAACCGTCGGGCCAGAGGCGATGGCGGCGGGGTCATCTCCTGGCACGTCCGAGATCGCTAGCGATACCAGCTTTGCGGGGGCCGCGGCCGCGGCCAACCCACCTCCTTTGACCCGCGAAAGGCGGCGGCGGACACGGTTCATGTCCTCGATCGTCAGGCCGGATTTCAACAGCAGACGGTTGACCTCGATCTTCTCGTCCAGGGAAAGGGGGGAAACGGGCAGCGGCATCAGGGCTGAGCCGCCGCCAGAGATCAGTGCCAGCACAAGGTCATCAGGCCCCGCAGCTTGTGCGGCGGCTAGAATTTCTTTTGCAGCGCATTCTCCGGCGGCGTCAGGCACGGGATGGGAGGCTTCCCGGACCTGAATACGTTCGGTCGGCACTCTATGCCCGTACCGTGTGACAACAACGCCCGAAAGGTCAACGTCGGGCCAAGCCTGCTCCAGCGCCTTCGCCATCGAGGCGGCGGATTTTCCTGCGCCGACCACGATGCATCGCCCGGCAGGTTTCGGGGGCAGATGCCGAGCAAGAACAGTCGCAGGGTCGGCAGCGGCGATCGCCGCGTCCAGCATCTCAAGAAGCAGTTGTTCAGCCGATTGCATCGGCTACCGCCTTGCCACAAGTCACGGTGTCCGCAGGTCCGCCAAGATCGCGGGTGCGCAAGGCAGGCTCTGCCAAAACACGCTCGATGGCGGAAACCACATCCGTTGCGGCCTCGGGGTGACCGAGGTGATCGAGCATCATCGCCCCCGCCCAGATCTGGCCGATCGGGTTGGCGACGCCCTGCCCGGCAATATCCGGCGCCGAACCATGCACCGGTTCGAACAGCGAGGGGAAATCCCGCTCGGGGTTGATGTTGGCCGAAGGCGCAATGCCGATCGTGCCGGTGCAGGCCGGTCCGAGATCGGACAGGATGTCGCCGAACAGGTTCGACGCCACCACCACGTCGAACTTGTCGGGGTTGAGAACGAAATGCGCGGTCAGGATGTCGATATGATACTTGTCGACGTTCACACCCGGATAGGCCTTGGCCATCTCGGCAACCCGTTCGTCCCAATAGGGCATCGTGATCGAAATACCGTTAGATTTCGTGGCCGAGGTCAACTTGGCGCGCGGGCGTTTTGCTGCCAGGTCGAAAGCATATTTGAGAACCCGATCCACACCGATCCGGCTCATCACCGTTTCCTGCATCACAACCTCGCGCGGCGTGTCCGGGAACATCTTACCGCCAATCGAGGAATATTCGCCCTCGGTATTCTCGCGCACGATCCACATGTCGATGTCGCCGGGCTTGCGCCCCGCCAATGGGCTGGGCACGCCCGGCATCAGCCGCGCGGGACGCAGACTGATATATTGATCGAACTGACGGCGGAACTGGATCAGCGAGCCCCAGAGAGAGATATGGTCCGGCACCGTATCTGGCCAGCCGACGGCGCCGAAGAACAGCGCATCATGGCCACCAATCTGATCCTTCCAGTCGTCGGGCATCATCTGGCCGTGCTTGCGATAGTAGTCACAGGAGGAGAAATCGAAATCGTCAAACCGCATGTCGATGCTGTGTCGCTTGGCGACAGCCTCCATCACGCGCAGCCCCTCAGGGATCACTTCCTTGCCAATTCCATCGCCGGGGATGACCGCGATGTTCAGATGGTTACTTTCCATGTCTCTACCTCTCAGTCGTTGCGGCCGCGCACGGCCTCAATGGCGGCGTCGGTGACCATGCGGGTGGTGGCTTTACCGCCCAAGTCGGGCGTGTGCAGGTCCGGGTTCGCGGTGACGGTCTCGACGGCGGACATCAACCTGTCGGCGGCGGGTTTCTCACCCAGGTGTTCCAACATCATCGCGGCGGTCCAGAAGGTCGCCACCGGGTTGGCGGTGCCCTTGCCGGTGATGTCGAAAGCCGAGCCGTGGATCGGTTCGAACATCGACGGCGTCTCGCGCTCGGGGTTGAGGTTCGCCGTGGGCGCGACGCCGATGGAGCCCGAGAGCGCCGCCGCAAGGTCGGACAGGATGTCGGCGTGCAGGTTGGTGGCGACGATCGTATCCAGAGACGCCGGGTCCATTGTCATGCGCACGGTCATCGCATCGACAAGCATCTTATCCCAGGTGACATCGGGGAATTCTTTAGACACTTCGGCGGCGATCTGGTCCCAGAGCACCATGCCGTGCCGCTGGGCATTCGACTTGGTCACCACGGTCAAGAGCTTTCGCGGCCGCGACTGCGCCAACTTGAAGGCAAAGCGCATGATCCGCTCAATCCCCGCGCGGGTAAAGATCGAGACATCCGTCGCCACCTCAAGCGGCAGGCCGGGGTGCGAGCGCCCGCCCTGCCCCGCGTATTCGCCTTCCGAGTTTTCGCGGACAATCACCCAGTCGAGCTCACCATCATTGACGTTTCGCAGGGGGGACCGGATACCGGGCAATACCCGGGTAGGCCTCACGTTGGCGTATTGGTCGAGTGGCTGGCAAATCGCGAGGCGCAACCCCCAGAGCGTCAAGTGGTCAGGAACATCCGGCGCGCCAACCGCACCGAACAGGATGGCATCGAAGGCACGCAGTTGGTCGGCGCCATCCGCGGGCATGAATTGCCCGGTGCGCTTGTAGCGGTCGGTCGACCAGTCGAAGTTCTCGACGGCAAAGCTGAAGCCACCGTCCTTCTCCGCCAGAGCGTGCAGGACCTCGAGACAGGCGTCGACAACTTCCACACCAATCCCGTCGCCGCCGATGGCGGCGATCTTGTGATTACGTTTACTCATAGTTTCTCCAGTTTAGATCAGAAGCCCGGCGGGCATACGGAGCAGCAGCACATTTGCCATGAGCCACCAGAAGCCGGTGCAAATCAGCAGGCCGGATAGAATCCAGATTGCCCATGTTTTCGCGGGGGGGCGGTCATAGTCCGCGACAATCATGATCGCGACAAAGGCAATCATGCTCGTGACGAGAAAGCCGATCACTGGCATCAGAAAGACCCACGCCAGAAGGACGACACCGAGCGAAATCCGACGTATCGCCCCGGTATTCAGATTGGCCAGCTTGAACGATCCGCCAGCGGGGCGACGCAAATTCATCACTATCAGCAAGGCTGAAAAGGCGATCAACACGGCCGCGATCGTCTTCGGGAAAACCGATCCGAGCGCCGACATGCCGGATGCGCCAAGATAGATGGTAATTCCGAGAGCAATGAAGAGGATCGCGAACATTACTTCGGGCAAGTCTCGTTGCTTATGCTCGGGAGTGATTTCGGTTCCGTCATCGGCAATCGGCTCGGCAATTTGCCCGAGTTGCCGACGACGCTTTGCCTTCCAGTCCGCCCAGAAAGGGAAGCCGAGCGTCAATAGCGCCGCACAGATGATGCCGATGCTGATCGGCCGCATGAAGAACATTTCCGTCATGCGCCCTGAGGCATTACCGATCAGATAGGTCTGAACGAAACCCTGTTCGGCGATCGACCCGAGAACCAGCCCCAGCACGATGGGAGAGGGCTGGAATCCATATCGGTTCAAAATCCAGGAGAGGATTCCAAGACCAACCATCAGTTGGGCATCAGCGACGTTCGAGTGGATCGCGAAGGAGCCGATTATGGTCAACAGCGCTACCGTCGGAGCGAGCACGGCCTTTGGCACCTTGACGATGGTCGAATATGCATAGCGACCGATCAGTAGACCGACTGGCAGCATCAGAAGGGTCGCGATCAGAAGGCCCCAAATAAACGTGTAGACGATATTGCCGTCCGTCGTGAACAAGGTTGGTCCAATCTTAATTCCTTGCACCAGCAGCGCGCCCAGAATGATCGCATCAGGGGGCGTGCCAGGAATGCCCAGAACGAGCGTCGGGATAAAGCCACCCCCGACAGTCGCATTGTTTGCGGATTCCGTGGCGATCACCCCGTCCGGGTTGCCCTTGCCAAAGCTCTCAGGATTTTCCGACGTGCGGCGTGCTTCCGAATAGGACACCAGCCCAGCAATCGACCCGCCGGCTCCCGGCAGAACACCAATCACGGTGCCGATGACGGAAGAGCGGATCACGTTGAATTTACGCTTTAGTGCAATGCGCGTGCCTTCGCGAAAGCGCAGCCCGCCCGTTTCAGAGGGCTTCAAATGCGGATCGGCGTTGGCCACAAGATCCAGGATAACGGGCACGCAGTAGAGCCCGATGATCGCCGAGGTCAGGTCGATACCTGCCAGAAATCGTTGCATTCCCATCGTGTAGCGGACGTCGCCACCCACCACTGCCACCCCGATCATCGATAGAACGAGCCCGAGACACGCGCCGATGAGGCCTTTGACGGTATTGCCCACAGAAAGTGCCGCAATGAGAGTGAGGCCAAACATCGCGAGCCAGAAATATTCCGTTGGCCCAAATGCCAGTGCGACCTTAGCGAGGGGCGGCGCAAGCACGAGTAGCGAAAGCGCGCCGACCATTCCGCCCACAACAGAAGAGATAGTAGCCAGCGAGATCGCCAGACCGCCGTCGCCTCGTTTCGCCATCGGGAAGCCATCAAAAGTTGTCGCGATCGCGGAGGGCGTGCCAGGAGTATTCACGAGGATGGCGGCAAAGGCGCCGCCATAAATCGCGCCTGTGTAGATCGCGCCGAGGGCAATAAGGCCAGCGGCGGGATCCATTGTAAAAGTGAAGGGGACAAGCACCGCGACCGCCATTGTGGCCGAGAGCCCAGGCAGGGCACCAATTATCGTCCCTAGCACCACGCCCGCAAGCGCGAGGACAAGATTGAGCGGTGTCAATGCGTCCACGAGATAGCCGATGATGTCCATCTTCGCGCGCCGTTACTTGATAATGCCGAGCGCTTTGGCGCCAGCGGTATATTCCTTGATCCGCGCAGCCACGAAATCATCCATCTTGCCATAACCAATATCGGTCAGCACAAAGCCGGCACTTTCCATCTTCTCGATGAAATCCGGGCGGTGATTGATCTCGGTTACGATGTCGGAAATCTTCTGGCGGATGGGCTCAGGCGTCGACGCCGGCACAGCCACCCCGCGATAGGCGCCGCCCACAATGTCGTAACCGAGTTCCTTAAAGGTAGGCACATCGGGGAAAGCCGGCAGGCGCTCGTCCGAAGCGACCGCAAGCATCCTCATTGCGTCGCCCTGGCTCACGCCCGAGGTTGCATAGTTGAAGCCGGCAGTGGTCTGCCCACCCAGAATCGCGGTGATCGACGGACCGGTGCCCGAGAAGGGAACATAGGTCGTATTGATATCGGCAAGCTCGTTGAACTGCACCGCCGCGAGATTGTTGGCCGAGTTCGAACCCGACCCAGCAAAGGTCACAAGCCCGGGGTTTGCTTTTGCATAGTCGACGAGGTCGGCCAGAGTCTTGAACTCGCTATCTTTCGTCACGAAGATCGCGTTCGGCGTATAGTGGAAATAGTTGACCGGCGTCAGATCCTCGGTCTTGTAACCCGCGGACCCTGCAAGCGGCTGCAGAACCGTGTGCGGCATGTTGATACCCATGATCGTGTAGCCGTCGCCGGGCAATGAATTCAACTGCGACCAGGCTTGAGCACCGCCCGCACCGGGCTGGTATTGGATCACGACTTGCTGTCCGGTGACAGCTTCCCACTCGGCCTGCTGGAAGCGCGCTGAGATGTCCGACTCGCCACCGGCGTTGAACGGAATAATGTAGGTCATCGGTTTGCTCGGGAAGTCGTCGACAGACTGAGCCGCGAGCGGCGTCGCCGAAAGTAGCCCGGCAAAAATGACTGCGAGTGTCTTTTTCATAATTTCCTCCTCAAGAAGCGCTGCGGGGAACCCACAGCTCATATGTTGGGGAAACTAGCTCCGGGCTTAGGACCCGGAGTTGCTTCCCCTACACCTGATCACGTCCTCCAAGCCGCAAGCAGGATCCGCCAACTCCCACAGGCGGACAGGGAAACGCTAGACTAATTCTGCAAAATCGTTAATTTCATAATAGGAACATCATTAGTTCATCTGGGTAAGCAATGAGTGAGAGCGACCTCGGGTTCTTCGTCCTCTTGGCGCAGCGCGAAAGCTTCGTCGAAACCGCACGTGAAATAGGCATTACAGCATCGGCCGTGAGCCGCCGTCTGGCACGCTTGGAAGATCGGCTTGGCGTCAGGCTTATGAACCGCACCACTCGCCGGGTCAGCCTCACCGGCGAAGGCGAAGCGTATTTGAGCAAAGCAATACGTCTTCTCGGAGAAATCGAAGAGCTCGAGAATAGTTTGCGCTCCGGAAGCGAGCAGCCGAGCGGCCTGCTTCGGATCAACGCAACATTTGGTTTCAGCAGGGAGTATATTGCTCCAACAGTATCCGCATTTTGTGACACCTACCCGGATGTTGAAGTGCAGTTGGTGGTAACAGACGCGCCAATGAATCTGATCGAGCAGGGCTTCGATCTGAGCATTCGTTTCGGAACGCCACCGACCAGCAATCTGGTCCAACGTTTGTTACAAAGAAACCGTCGGTTCATGTGCGCTTCCCCCGCATACATTGAGAAGCACGGGATGCCCGAAAACTTGGAAGAACTGCGCCGACATAGCTGCATCGTGCTACGCCAAGAACACGACATCTACGACATCTGGCGTTTCGACGAACGGGGCGGCAAGAACCCCTCAGCACGTGTGAGCGGCGGGCTGAGCACCAATGATGGTGACATAGCACGTGAATGGATGCTGAACGGTCACGGGATCATGCTGCGTTCTGAGTGGGATATCGCCGAACTCGTGCGCAAAGGTCGCCTTCGGGTCGTTCTGCCTGAGTACTTCCAAACCGCGAACATCGCTGCCATCTATCCCGAGCGCCACCACCTGACCGCCAAAGTGCGCGCTTTCGTCGACCTGTTGGCAGAGCGCATCCGGACCGCCGACTCGCAGGCCCCGTTCCAAGTCGAAGCGTCGGATCTGAGTAAAATTGCGTAACTTTCTCATGCCGAATATGCATGTATTAAGCATGGAGGCGCGAGAATGGATACGACGCTGTTCGATGATTTTCTGGAACTGGTGCGCGAATTGAATTTTTCCCGCGCCGCCGAGAACCGCAACTTGACCCAGCCCGCGTTCAGTCGCCGCATCAAACAACTTGAGGCCGCGATTCAGACGCCACTCATCCATCGCACGACGCGGCAGGTCACCCTGACTGCGGCCGGAAGAGCGTTCCAGCCGCGCGCGGAGGCTATCGTCAGGATGCTCTCGGAGGCCCGGCTCGAGGCGCTGGAGGCCGCGGGGCTCGCGCAACGGACCCTGAACCTCGCTGCTACCCACGCCCTGTCCTACACCTTCGTTCCGAAATGGCTGATGCAGATCGGCGGGCCCTCCCAGATCGGCTCCCTCAATATGGTCTCCGATACGCATCGCCAAGGCGTGCGACTTTTACAGAATGGCGAGGTGAGCTTCTTCATCTGCCATAAGAAACCCAACATTGCAGAAGATCTACCGGAAAAACAGTTCCGGTATCATCCAATCGGCAGCGATCGACTTGTGCCGCTTTGCGCCCCCGACGAAAGCGGTCGCCCCCTGTGGCGGCTCGGGAGCGCAGCTTCGCAAGTGCCGTTCATAGCTTATTCCAGCGCATCTGGCCTACATGCAATCCTCGAGGCGCATGGCATAGGCGACGGGCGTCGCGGCTTAGAAACCAAAATGAATTCTGTGCTTGCGTCGACCAATCTCGAGATGGCGAAAGAAGGCCAAGGCGTTGCCTTCCTCCCCCTCTCCCTCGCAGATCAGGAAATAACACGCGGCACCCTGGTCCGTGCTGGTGCCCCCTCGCTCGATGTTCCCGTGCAATTGGTCATCTACCGCCCGCGCTCCCGGCTGTCGGCCCATTGCGAGGCATTCTGGCTGAAGGGGGTCAGTCAGGATACCTGATAATCCATGCAAAACGCGCATGAATTCAGCGCCAATCGGCATTGGAACTGCCCCCTGCGCCTCCGCTACCCATGTGTGGGTAAAGTCTTCGGACCACTCACCGCACGAAAAAGGAGCACCGAAATGCGCATCGTGGACATTTGTGAGGTCACCAAGCCGATTTCCTCGCCTATCAGGAATGCATATATCGATTTCAGCAAGATGACCGCCAGCTTGGTGGCTGTGGTGACCGATGTGGTGAAGGACGGTCGCCGAGTGGTCGGCTACGGCTTCAACTCGAACGGGCGCTACGGGCAGGGAGGGCTGATCCGAGAACGATTCCGCGACCGCATCCTCGAAGCTGATCCCGCGTCGCTATTGAATGACGCGGGCGACAACTTCGATGCTCACAAAATCTGGGCTGCGATGATGCAGAACGAAAAACCCGGCGGTCACGGAGAGCGCTCGGTTGCCGTTGGGACCATCGATATGGCCGTATGGGACGCGATCTCGAAGATCGAAGAAAAGCCGCTCTTCCGTATGCTGGCCGAACGCAAAGGCGTCGAGGCTAATCCGCGTGTTTTTGTCTATGCCGCAGGTGGCTACTACTATCCCGGCAAAGACAAATCCGCTTTGCGCAATGAAATGCGCGGCTATCTGGATCGCGGTTACACCGTCGTGAAGATGAAAATTGGGGGCGCTTCGATCGACGAGGACCAGCGCCGGATTGAAGCCGTGTTAGCGGAAATCGGGGAGGAGGCGCAGCTTGCCGTCGATGCCAATGGCCGTTTCGATCTGGAAACCGCGATCGCCTATGCCAAGATGCTGCGGCAGTATCCTCTCTTCTGGTACGAGGAAATCGGAGATCCTCTGGACTACCAGCTGCAAGCTGCAATGGCCGA
The DNA here is from genome assembly GCF_002020075.1 of Thioclava sp. F36-7. Classification (NCBI taxonomy): domain Bacteria; kingdom Pseudomonadati; phylum Pseudomonadota; class Alphaproteobacteria; order Rhodobacterales; family Paracoccaceae; genus Thioclava; species Thioclava sp. F36-7. The sequence continues at coordinate 24,609 of NZ_MPZR01000019.1, forward strand.
GTTCTATCCGGGCTCCATGGCGACAGGAGAGAACCTGTTCTCGCATCAAGACGCGCGCAACCTGATCCGCTATGGCGGGATGCGCCCCGACCGTGACTGGCTGCAATTCGACTGCGCCTTGTCTTACGGTCTGGTGGAATATCTGCGCACGCTCGACATGCTGGACCAGCTCGGCTGGTCGCCGTCGCGCTGCATTCCCCATGGCGGGCACCAGATGTCGCTAAACATCGCGGCCGGGCTCAGCCTTGGCGGCAATGAGAGCTACCCAGACTTATTCCAGCCCTATGGCGGGTTCCCCGACGGCGTGAAGGTCGAAGACGGCCATATCCTCATGCCAGAGCTTCCGGGCATCGGGTTCGAAGGCAAATCCGACTTGATCGCGGTGATGCGCGACCTCGTGGAGTAGATTGGCACCGATCTCGCCGGACGTCCACGATGATCAAATCGCTTGAAAGATGGGTGGCGGGCTGGGCAAGCAGCCGCCAACCCGCTCCTTTACTGAGAAGAAATCTCTCATGTCCTTCGCTGGGACGACGATAGTCGAGACGAAAACATTCGGCATGAATAGCCCCTGTCTCTCAAACGCGAACCTTAACGGGCACGTTATTGATCAGCCCATCTTCGGTATAGATCAATAGGCGACAGCTTCTCTTGGTAACGGATCGGTCAATCATCGCCTTGCTGATGCTGACGCAGTATGGGTTTGGACTTCCGTCCAATGCCACAATGTCAAAGTGGCCGGGGATACAGATAGATCGCTCGATCAGTGCGCGTTTGACAGAGCGGAACTCCGAAACTGCCTCGGCGTTAATGCCCGGCAACAGCAGGCGCCAGCTCCCGGCGTTGCCGCTCAGATAACACATGCCTGTTCACACCCTGCGGAGGTGAGGCCCGGCCTCGTGCTCCAGTGCCAATTCGATGCGGCGATCACGCCCACGAAACTGGCCGAAAAAAAATCTTCTGTTTCGATTTCCGTCCGCTCCCGCTCGATCCCATATCCCTTCTGAGGCGCACGGAGACACCGTCGCCAATCGGACCAACTCTTCAAAGGGACCCCGTGTGATCCCTTCTGCCACGCCCGACCCGTCGATCCCGTCTCAAACACCTTGGGAAGCCCATTAACCGCGCCTCGGCTTCCAGAAACTCGCTTCGATATCAAGCGGAACGCATGCCCCGGAAGTTCTCACATCCGCGGAAACGCCAGCGACCACATTAAATCCACGAAACGAATGGAAAAACTGCACATGACAAAGGTCATCATCAACGGCAAAATCTTCAACACCGCGACCGCTACCGAGATCGGCAGTATCGGCTCGCCCGGGGGACTATCGGTCTCCGATTTCTGGTTCTGGGAGGCAACGCTCTACCGCAGCCCGAAAGGGAACTACTTCATGGAGGGCGAAGGCGGAGCGCGATCGCCCTTTGCCCAGCCGTATAACACAAATGGTTGGATCGGTTCGGCTGGGATCGTCGCACTCTCGCCCGAAGACGCTCTGGCCTACGCGGAGAAGTCGCTTTCCAGCGAAACACTTCTCGAGCACTTCGCGGATCACCTGACCGAAGGCTGAAGCGACGCCCCAACGCGATCAACTGCTTCGCGACGGAGACCAAGCGCCAGGTCGACGTTCTCGACCGTCGCCTTGCCGAAACGCCCTATCTGAGGGGCGACGGCTACACCATCGCCAATACCGCGGTCTTCCCGTGGTATGGCGGGCTCGTGAAGGGATGGCTCTATGACCCGATGAGAGTTGACGTTAGGTAAAAACAAAAAATGACCTTGCCGGCTCGGATTGGGCTTCCGCAGTAGAGTCGCCGAACCTATTTTAAGAGTCAGGGCCGCGGAAAATCCCGCTCAGCCCGCCTCCGGTCAGCGGAGGCCATCGCCAGCCTGAATGAGTTCCTGCATGTGCAGGGATGACCCGAACTCAGTGACTATCCTCGTCGTAAGGCATGGCGCGTCCTCCGCATGTGCGGGGAAAAGGCACACCCGGACCGCAAGGTTCGGGTGTCCGTGCTTTGGCACAATGAGTCCGCCGTCGTGACAAAGGCCGGAAACTCCGACGTCCGGCGGGCTAGAAAACGTAGGCAGAGCAACACCAACCGTTCTCCGGTCGTGGCTGGATGAAAGTTCAGTGGCAGGTCAGGCTGTCCCTCCGCCCACGATAACGTAGTCGAACTCTCCAAGGTCCGATCCCATAGCATTCTCCTCCCGATCGCCTGAATGCGGCGCGCCCGGAGCACAGCCGACTTGTAATGGGCGGCCCGGCTCCTCCAATTGCCAGGTCGCCCATTGTTGATTGCCCGTTACGGCAACAAGATCACCGAACCCGAAGTGCGGCGCGCTTCCATATCGGATTGCGCCTGAGCTGCGTCTTCGAGCGCGTAGGTCGTGATCTCTGGTGCCCTTACGACGCCATCGCGGATTGCGGCAAAGAGATTATCTGCTGCAGCTTCATATTCTTCGCGCTTCGCCGTGTAGTGCGCGATCGAGGGCCGCGTCAGATACAGTGAACCCTTTGCTCCCAGCGAGGAAACCGCTACCGGCTCGACAGGACCGGACGCCTCGCCGAAGCTCACCATTGTGCCGCGCGGACGCAGGCAATTGACCGATTTCGCGAACGTATCCGCGCCGACAGAGTCATAGACGACATCAACCCCTGCGCCATTCGTGATTTCTTTCACGCGGGCTTCAAAATCCTCTTCCCGGTAGTTGATCAGGTGGGTACAGCCGTTCGCCTTGGCCTTTTCAAGCTTCTCCGCCGAGCTGGCCGTGCCGATCACCGTCGCACCCTTTCTTGACAACCACTGACAGGCGATGGAGCCGACACCTCCGGCCGCCGCGTGCCACAGGACTGTATCGCCCTTTCCGATTTCGCGGCAGCGGTTGATGAGATATTCGACCGTCAGACCCTTGAAGATAAGTGCCGCGACGATTTCCGAACCGAGATCGTCCGGCACTTTCAGCGCACGGGCAGCGGGCAAGTTTCGAATTCTGCTGTAAGCATTCGGCGGGCCGCCGACATAGGCAACACGGTCCCCGACCGCTACGTCCGTGACCCCTATACCAGTCGACCGAACCCGGCCGACGCCCTCCATGCCAAGCCCGGAAGGCAGTGGCAGCGGCGCGGCGAAGATGCCCCGTCGATGGTAGATGTCGATGTAATTGACGCCAATTGCCTCGTGCTCGATCTGAATCTCGCCGTCGACGGGATCAGCCAACGCAAATGATTCCATTTTCAGAACGGATGTATCGCCATACGCAGAAAAACGAAGGGCGGAGGTGGTCGTGGACATAAGACAAATCTCCTTTTCTCTCTTCGAACATGAGTTGCTTGAGAGAAATATGCGAGTATCTTATCGGGGAAGGGCTTTGCAAAAATGGAAAGCACGATGGATTGGAATGACCTCAGGTTCTTCCTGGCAGTAGCGCGCTCCAAATCGCTGAGCGAAGCCGGACGCCAGTTAGAAGTGAGCACGTCGACCGTTGCACGACGGATTAAGTTCCTCGAAGATTCTCTGCGCCTGAAACTTTTTCGACATCATCACGACGGCTATGCGCTGACTCAGGCTGGCCTTGATCTTCTTGACCCCGCAGAAAGCGCAGAGGCTCAGATGCGCCTTGTCGAACGCTCTGCACGTCGGAAGGATGGCGAACTTGCGGGTCTCGTACGCATCGACGTTCCCGAACTCATTGGTCAGAAAATCCTTCTCCCGGAGCTTCGGGGATTTTATGCGAACTATCCCAACATCCGACTGGATTTCCGGTCGAGTGTCCTCCCCGTCCGTTTAAGAGCACAGGAATCTGATATCGTCGTGCGACTGGTGCGCCCAGAACGAGGCAATTACCGCATCCGCCTCGTTGGGAAGATCGGTTTCGGGTTCTTTGCCTCGCAGGAGTATCTTATTCGACACGGTACGCCTCGGGCCGAAAGTGATCTCTTGCGGCACCGGGTGATCGCGTGGCCAGACGATTTGAAATTTCTCACAATGTCTGCCTGGCTTCAGACGGTTTGCCCCGATTTAGCCCCGTCGATGTTCCTAGATTCTTTCAAGGCCCATGTCGAAGCGGCCAAACACGGGTTTGGAATCGCGGCATTGCCGTATTTCGCCGCCAGTGCAGAAGGGCTGGTGCCCGTCCTCACTACGATCGCGCCGCTGAAACTGGACCTTTGGCTTCTCATCCATGATCGCTCTCCAATGACCAACAGCATTCGCGTCACTTATGATGAGATCCTGCGTATCCTCATAAGAAACCAGTCACGGCTCGAGGAGTTCGAGCAGCCCACTTTACCGATCTAAGATCTAAGAGTTGTGGAGGTTTCACCGTGCCCTGCCGCCCCCCCGCAGTTATCCCCAGAATCTGGGGACAGGATTGTGGAGAGGAGCGGTGACGCCCAATGTCGCTTCAAAAGGTTCTACTGTGCTCAAATATCAGGCACTCGTTAACGTGCCGGAGAACCAGCCATCCGACCGCTGAGGCAGCCACGCGCCGGGATAACCTCCAAGATCGGCAATCGATATCGGCAACCCCTTGGACTTTCTCTCGGATAGACCCAATGTTAGATGGGACTTAGCATAAAAAGAAGATCGGCAAAAATGTTGCAAACTCCCGGCAGAATCGAACCTTGCTTCTTCGAAGAACACATCCCCGCAGAACTTGCGGATCTTTCGGTCGACATTCAGAGGGAAGCGTCCCTCCTTGGGCAAGGTTTGCACCCGGACAGCGCGGCTGAGCTCGCGGACCTCGTTCGCGTGATGAACTGCTACTATTCGAACTTAATTGAAGGCCACAACACACGTCCAAGAGATATCGAGCGCGCGCTCGCCGGTGCAGAACTCGAGGAGGAGACCCGACCGCTTGCGCTGGAGGCGCGGGCGCATGTCATCGTTCAAAGGGCAATCGACGAGATGCATCAAAGGGGCACCCTGCCCCGACCTGCGCACACCGACGCATCCGGTCGGGCATTCCGACAACATCCGGTCAGGTGTTCCGGATATCCGGTCACCGCGAGAC
>NZ_MPZR01000002.1:0-614072 GCF_002020075.1 Thioclava sp. F36-7
AAGAATGGCACGCTTGCCGTCGCATGACTATTGCAAAGCGGACTTTGGTGCACATGCCGCGAATAAGCGCTTTGTCCCGCCTAGCTGACATCGCGCACCCGCCCGCTGCCAAAGAAAAAGGGGCCCAACCGGGCCCCTCCGTTCAATCCATTTGAGCGCCCTTTCAGGCCACTTTCTCCAGCACCGTATCGGGCGTCACACCCAGCGCGTGGCAGACGTCGCGGGTCAGGCCGGGGCGGTTGAGCGTGTAGAAATGCAGGTCTTCCACGCCGCCCTCGATCAGCTTGTCGCACAGTTCGGTGCACAGCGCGGTCGCCAGAAGATGCTCGCGCCCGTCGCGGATCGCGGCCTCGAAGGCTTCCTCGACCCATGCGGGGATGGAGGTGCCGCAGCTTTGCGCGAATTTCTTGGCACCTTTCCACGACTGGATCGGCAGGATGCCGGGGATGATCTTCGCGTCGATCCCTTCGCGCTCGCAGGCATCGCGGAAGCGGAAGAAGGTCTCGGGCTCGAAGAAGAACTGGGTGATCGCCGAGGTCGCACCCGCCTCGACCTTGCGCTTGAGCCAACGCACATCGGCCATATTGTCGGCGGCGTCGGGATGCGGCTCGGGATAGGCGCCCGCGCGGATCGTGAAGCGGCCATCCTCGGCCAGCGCCTCGATCAGCTCGACCGAAGAGGCGAAGCCCTCGGGATGCGGCGTGAAATGCTTGGCGCCCTGCGGCGGATCGCCCCGCAGCGCCACGATCTCGGTGACGCCGACCTCGGCATAGGCGTCCACGATCTCCATCGTCTCGGCCTTGGTCGCTTCCACGCAGGTCAGGTGGGCGGCGACATTGAGGCCGTAATTCTTGTGGATCGTGCCGACCGCCTCATGGGTCAGCTTGCGCGTCGTGCCACCCGCCCCGTAGGTCACGGAGGTGAACTCGGGTTTCAGCGGTGCCAGAACCTGCGCGGTTTCCCACAGCCGGAACGACGCATCGAGCGTCTTCGGCGGGAAAAATTCGAAGCTGACCTTGGGCGTCGTCATGGGAATCTGTCCTTTCGTTCGCTCTCTTGTGCCAGATCGGGCTTTGTGAGACAAACTCATAATCTTCAAAATCGTTATGAGTGTAACAACAAGATGCATCTCGAGTTCCGTCACCTGCGCACAATCAAGGCGATTCACGATGCCGGGGGGCTCGCGAAGGCAGCGGACGTGCTGCACATAACACAATCCGCGCTGTCGCACCAAATCAAAGGGCTGGAAGATCAGACCGGGGTGGAGCTGTTCGTTCGTCGCTCGAAGCCGCTGAAGCTGTCGGCGGCGGGGCAGAAGCTGCTGCGGCTGGCCGAACGCATCCTGCCCGAGATCGCCGCGACAGAGGCCGAGTTCGACGCGTTGCGGTCGGGTCGCGCGGGCCGTCTGCATATCGCGATCGAGTGCCATGCCTGTTTCGACTGGCTGTTCCCGGTATTGGAGCGCTTCCGCCATGCCTGGCCCGATATCGACGTGGATATCCGGCCCGGTCTGGCCTTCAACGCCTTGCCCGCGCTGAGCCGCGAAGAGGTCGATCTGGTGATCTCGTCGGATCCGGAGAAGATCGACGGCGTCACCTTCAACCCGCTTTTCGATTACGCGCCGACCTTCATCGCCGCCGCGAATTCGCCGCTGGCCGCGAAACCCTATATCGAGGCGCAGGATTTCGCGGATCAGACGCTGATCACCTATCCGATCGACCGGGGCCGCTCGGACATCTTCACGCAGCTGCTCACCCCCGCCCGGGTCGAACCGAAAGCCGTGCGGCAGGTGGAGCTGACCGCAGTGATCCTGATGCTGGTCGCCTCGAATCGCGGCGTGGCGGTGCTGCCCGACTGGGTGCTGCGCGAGGTGAAATACCAGCCCGACTACATCACCAAGCCAGTGACAGAACACGGGCTGACCAAGCGGCTTTATGCCGCGACGCGCTCCGAGGATGCGACGCAGCCCTTCATGGCGCATTTCCTGCGGCTTGCGCGCACCGAGCCGGTGAAGCTGCAACGCGCCTGAGCCTTCTTCTCGACCGAAATATCCCGGGGGGTGAGGCGGAAAATGGCAGCCTTCCAGTGGAAGGACGCCCCGCCGAACGCCCGGAGCGCAAGCGAAGGGCTGGCAGCGAGCGGGGCAGAGCCCCTCCTCAGTTTGCCTGACGCGCCAAAGGTCTTGGATTTTCCACGCAACCCCTGTAAGGCGACCGCTTGAAACGCGAAGGAGCCCAGAGATGCAAGGCAGCGCAAACCTCAACCTGATGATCAAGGCCGCCCGCAAGGCAGGCCGCTCGCTGGTCAAGGATTTCCGCGAGGTCGAGAACCTTCAGGTCTCCTCGAAGGGCCCGGGCGATTTCGTCTCGAAGGCCGACCGCGAATCCGAGAAGATCATCAAGGACGAGCTGCGCGGGGCGCGCCCCTCCTATGGCTGGATCGGCGAGGAAACCGGCGAAGAGGCGGGCGACGACCCGACGCGCCGCTGGATCGTCGACCCGCTCGACGGCACCACGAACTTCCTGCACGGCTTGCCGCATTGGGCGATCTCGATCGCGCTGGAGCATAAGGGCGAAATCATCGCAGCCGTGGTCTTCGACGCGGCGAAAGACGAGATGTATTTCGCCGAGAAGGGCCTCGGCGCTTTCATGAACGACACCCGTCTGCGGGTTTCGGGCCGTCACAAGATGATCGAATCGGTCTTCGCGACCGGCGTGCCCTTCGGTGGCAAATCGACGCTTCCGGCGACGCTGAAGGACCTTGCCAAGCTGATGCCGCAATGCGCGGGCGTCCGGCGCTGGGGCGCGGCCTCGCTCGATCTGGCCTATGTCGCGGCGGGTCGCTACGAAGGCTATTGGGAGCGCGGGCTGAACGCGTGGGACGTGGCTGCGGGCATGCTCCTCGTGAAGGAAGCGGGCGGTTTCGTGGAAGCCGTGCGCGAAGGTCGCGGCGTTCTCGAATCGGGCTCGGTGATCGCGTCGAATGCCGAAGTGTTCCCGGCTCTCACGAAAGCGCTTCGGTCAAACGACTGAGAAATCACTGAAATTTAGATGTGGCGGCGAAAGGCGGACGAAGGTTCACCTTTCGTTCATTCCGTTGTGCCAGCCTGATGCGGTTACCAGAAAGGGATGCCGCCATGGTTGGACAGGAATACGGAGCTACGTCGATCGCGCTTGAACAGCGTGCGTTGACTGCGCTGCACGGGCCGGGCGATTGCGCCGTCGACCGCGCGTTGGAAGAGTTGCGGCAGGCGGTCTCCGATCTCGCCTTTGCCGAGGCGGCCGACCTGATCGCGCGTCACCGGGTCTCGGTCTTGGACGAGATGATTTCGGGGTGCTTTGAGGATGCGGAGGCGGCCGAGCCGGACACGGCAGCGGCCCTGCGCGCAGCGGCCGAAGGGCTGCAGGAAGAGCGGGTGGCTCTGGCAGAGACATTGCCGCTCGAGCTTTCCCTGCGCGCCGATCAGCGCGATGCGGCCTGCGAGCGCATCCGCGCCGCACAACGCCGCCTGCGCAATATTTCTCAGATGCCCGATCATTTCGGCTGTGCCTGGGCGTGTAGCCGCGTCGGGGCAGGGCCGTGCGAGGACGCGGCAGATCAGATCCAGCAGGCGCTGCGTTTCGATGCGGAAGCCATCGCCGATATCGCCCGGCAGGAGGCGCGCGCCCGTCTCAGCGACGGCTTTGCGGCCTTGCCGGTCGCATCGCCTCTCTCGCCCCGTCGCGGCGGTGATACGGGGACCACGGCGGCACAGGTCGCCCGCCGCCTTGTCGAAGACGCGCGCCGGAGACTTTGCTGAGCCGTGATCCCGTCTTGATACGGCCCGCTAGGCCCTGCGTTGGAGACTATGCAGACCCGAAGATCGTGCTAGCCTGTTGCGGCGCAAAAGGCGCATCGGAAAGAGGGTCTGAAATGATTCAGGAATTCAAGGATTTCATCGCCAAGGGCAATGTCATGGACATGGCGGTTGGCATCATCATCGGCGCGGCCTTCACCGCGATCGTCACGTCGCTGGTCGGCGACATCATAAACCCGATCATCGGCCTGTTCACGGGCGGGGTCGACTTCACCAATAATTATGCCGTGCTCTCCGGCGAGGTTCCCGCAGGGGCAAGCCTCGAAGAGGCGCGCAAATCGGGTGCGTCGATCTTCGCCTATGGTGCCTTCGTGATGGCAGTGATCAACTTCCTCATCATTGCCTTCGTCGTCTTCATGCTGGTGAAAATGGTCAACCGCGTGAAGGCCGCGGCGGAGAAGCCCGACGATGTCGCGCCCGCGGTGGAAACCGGGCCGAGCCAGCTCGACGTGCTCCTCGAGATCCGCGACGCGCTTCGAAAGTGACGGCGCGGGACGCCTCAGGCAGACGTTGCCGGCAAATATGAGAACGGCCCGGGCAAAGCTCCGGGCCGTTTCGTTCGTGGGGCAGGGCGGCCCTTATTCGGCTGCGTGCTTCACCGCATCCGGCGCATCGAGCGGCAGGTCGAGCGCTTCGGCCACAGCCTTGTAAGTCACCTTGCCTGCATGGACATTGAGGCCCGCGGCCAGGTGGGGATCCTCGGCGCAGGCGCGTTCCCATCCCTTGTCGGCCAGCGCCAGCAGGAAGGGCTGCGTCGCGTTCGACAGGGCGAGGGTCGCGGTGCGCGCGACTGCGCCGGGCATATTGGCCACGCAGTAATGCATCACGCCTTCGACCTCGTAGATCGGGTCGTCATGGGTCGTGGGATGCGAGGTCTCGACGCAGCCGCCCTGATCGATCGCGACGTCGACGATCGCAGCGCCCGGCTTCATCGTCTTCAGCATCTCGCGGGTGACCAGTTTCGGAGCAGCGGCCCCGGGGATCAGCACCGCGCCAATCACCAGATCGGAGGCTGCGACCAGCGCCTCCGTCTCGGCTTTCGAGGCATAGGCGGTACGGAAGGTGCCGCCGAACGTGTCATCGAGATAGCGCAGACGCGGCAGCGACTTGTCGAGCACGGTCACGTCCGCGCCCATCCCGGCAGCTACGCGCGCGGCGTTGGTGCCCACGACGCCGCCGCCGATCACGACGACCTTCGCGGGCGAAACGCCCGGCACGCCGCCCATCAGCACACCGCGACCGCCATTGGCTTTCTGCAGCGTCCAGGCGCCCATCTGCGGGGCGAGGCGACCCGCCACTTCGGACATCGGCGCGAGCAGCGGCAGGGTGCCGTCCTTCGCAGTGACCGTCTCGTAGGCGATGCAGGTCGCGCCCGATTTCATCAGGTCATGCGTCTGCGCCGGGTCTGCGGCCAGATGCAGATAGGTGAAGAGAAGCTGGCCCTCGCGCAGCATCGCGCGCTCGGAGGCCTGCGGCTCTTTCACTTTCACGATCATCTCGGCCTGGGCGAACACATCCGCCGCATCGCCGAGGATTTTCGCGCCGGCCGCCTCGTAATCGCTGTCGGTGAAGCCCGCGCCCTGACCTGCCCCGGTCTCGACCAGCACCTCGTGGCCATGGGCGACCGCCTCTTGTGCCGCAGCCGGGGTCAGCCCGACGCGGAATTCCTGCGCCTTGATCTCGCGCACCGTTCCGATTTTCATCGCGTGTCCTCCTCCAAAAAATGGAAACGTCCTGCCCCCAGTATGCGCTCCGTCACAAGCAAGTGCTTTGCCAATTTGCCGGTTGTGGGCGGGGTGGGTCGCTCGTATCTTCGATGAAATACGCAAAGATCGGCAGGATATTGCATGAGCGACAAGCTGGACGCGACAGATCGTCGGCTGCTGGAGGTTTTGCAGCGGCAGGGGCGAATCTCCAATGCCGAGCTGAGCGAGCGGGTGAACCTGTCGGCCTCGGCCTGCCACCGTCGGGTGCAGCGGCTGGAGGAGGAGGGCTACATCCGCGATTACGTCGCCCTGCTGAACCCGCGCAAGCTGGGGCGGACCACGACGGTCTATGTCGAGATCAAGCTGTCGAGTCAGGCCGATGAGGTTCTGGACGCGTTCGAGAAGGGCGTGCAGCAGGTGCCGGAAGTGCTCGAATGTCACCTGATGGCGGGGGCTGCGGATTACCTGCTGAAAGTGGTGGCCGCCGATGCCGAGGACTTCGCGCGGCTGCACCGGGCGAAGCTCGCCAACATTCCGGGCGTGGCGCAGATCCAGTCGAGCTTTTCGCTCAAATGCGTGGTCTCGACCACGGCGATGCCGGTTTAAGCGCGCCAGAAGCGCGGCAGGAACACGACGAGGATCGCGAGCATCCCGATCCGGCCCAGCAGCATCGCGAGCGTCAGCAGCCAGGTCGCGGCATCGCTGAAATCGATCATGGTGCCGGTGCGATCGGTCAGCGGGCCGACCCCGTAGCCGATATTGCCAAGCGCCCCCCATGTCGCGAAGAGCGCCGAGACGAAATCGGCCCCGGTCATCGAGATCCCGACCGAGACCAGGCCGAGCGTCAGCATGTAGCCGGTGAAGTAGAGGATCAGGGAGGAGAGCACGTCCTCCTCCAGCAGCTTGTCGCCGAGGCGCGGTTGCAGGACTCGGTGCGGCATCTGAAGACGGCGCACGGCGGCGCGGATCACCGCGCCGAGCGCCTGCCAGCGGAAGACCGACAGCGCGCCGGAACTGGACCCGGTGCAGCCGCCGATCAGTCCGACCCAATAGGCCAGCACCATCGCGAAGCTCCCCCAATTCGCGACATTGGCGGTGCCGAAGCCGGTGCCGGTCATGATCGAGGACAGGTTGAAGGCGGCGGAGCGGAAGGTGGGTTCGATCCCGTCGGGCGCGTGAGTGTAGAGCCAGATCAGGAGCGCCGCGAGCGCTAGCGCGAACCAGCGCAGGAAGGCGTGGATTTGCGGGTCGTCCCAGAACGGGCGCAAGTCGCCCCGGCCAAGCTGGACATAGCGGATGAAGGGCAGGGCCGAGCCCAGCATGAAGATGACGCCTGCATATTGCGCACCCGGCGAGAAGCTCGCGAAGGAGCTGTCATGCGTGCCGAAGCCGCCCGTCGCGATTGTCGCCATCGCGTAGCAGATCGCGTCGAACGAGCTCATGCCGGCGGCGGCATAGCTGATCGCGCAGGCCAGCGTCAGCGAGACATAGACCCAGAGCAGCGAGCGCGCGATGTTATGGGCGCGGGGCATGACCTTGCCCAGCGTGTCGAATCCTTCGGCCTGGAAATAGCGCATCCCGCCGATCCGCAGCACCGGCAGGAAGATCATCGCGACGAAGGCGATCCCGAGCCCGCCGAACCAGTTCAGCATCCCGCGCCACAGCACTACGCCGCGCGGCAGCGTGTCGAGATGTTCGAAGACGGTGTAGCCGGTGGTGGTGATGCCCGAGGCGGCCTCGAAATAGGCGTTGGTCCATGTCGCGTGCGGCGCACCTTCGATGAAGGGCAGGGCTGCGAAGATCGGCAGACCGAGCCAGATCGCCGCCGTGAGCAGATAAGCTTGCCGCGTGTTGAGCCCGTTCGCGCTTTTGGTTCGGGTCGCGAGCGAGAGAACCATCCCGATCAGCGCGGTCTCGACCGCTGCCTCGAGGAATTCCTGCCAGTTCGGATTGAGATCGCTGAAGTCCATGGCTGCCGGGAACAGCATGGTTGTCCCGAGGACTGTAAGGATCAGGCCGAAAAGATGCAGGACTGGCCGGATATCGGACATGTGAAAGCGGTTCCCGCCAGAACGAAGTGCTGGCGCTAGGGTAGGGGGCGCGGCGCTTTAGGCAAGATCAAAGCGGCGTCGGTTGCGCTTTCTTGCGAAGGTGTCTTCCAGAAACCAAAAACCCCCGCGGCCAAGCCTCGGGGGTCATCGGTGCGGGCAAGCCCGCCAGCATTTTCAGGCGCCTTTTCAGACGCGGAGCGGTGCGCTTAGAGCGCGCCTTCGCGCTGAGCCTTCTTACGTGCCAGTTTACGGGCACGGCGGACGGCTTCGGCTTTCTCGCGCGCTTTTTTGACCGAGGGTTTCTCGAAATGCTGCTTGAGCTTCATTTCGCGGAACACACCCTCGCGCTGAAGCTTTTTCTTCAGAGCACGGAGCGCCTGTTCGACGTTGTTGTCGCGAACGCTGACCTGCATGTGGTGTCACCACCTTCCTAAGTTAGAGTTGCAGTTGCTTGCAGGAGCGCTCCATATAGTCACCAAAAGGCGGTTTGTCTACCGCCAAAGCTGAGAGAGGAAACGCGATGAAAAACGACCATCTCGATATGGACCGAACGCGATCCGAGCTGTTGGCGGCGATCAAGCCGCATGTGCCTTTCGACGGCTGGTCCGAGCCTGCCTTCAAGCTCGCGGTCTCCGATCTGGGGCTCGATCCGGGGCTGGCGCGGGTCGTGTGTCCGCGCGGCGCCGTCGATCTGGCGGTGGCCTATCACCGCGAGGGCGATGCCGCGATGCTCAAGCGTCTGGAGGAGGCCGATCTGTCGGGGATGAAGTTCCGTGACCGGATCGCGACCGCCGTGCGCTTCCGTCTGGAAGAGGCCGATCCGGAGCTGGTGCGCCGCGGGGCCGCGATCTTCGCGCTGCCGCAGAATGCCACGACCGGCTCGAAGCTGATCTGGGAGACCTCGGACAAAATCTGGCGTGCGCTGGGCGACGTCAGCGAAGACTACAACTGGTACACCAAGCGGATGACCCTTTCCGGGGTCTATAGCTCGACCGTGCTCTACTGGATGGGCGATGAGAGCGAGGGCAAGGGCGACACCTGGGCCTTCCTCGATCGTCGCATCGAGGATGTGATGCAGTTCGAAAAGGTAAAGGGCGCGGCGATGAAGCTGCCTTTCCTGCCGAAGCTTCTCGGCGGCATCCGTGCGCCGAAAGGCACTGACGACATGCCGGGCCGGGAGGCGCATTGATGAAACCTGTCGAGATGCCGACCGAGATGCGCTGCGTCGAGATTTCCGAACATGGCGCGCCGGAGGTTCTGAAGGAAGTCACCCGTGCCGTGCCGGTCGCGGGTCATGGGGAGATTTTGATCGAGGTGGCCTATGCCGGGGTGAACCGCCCCGATGCGCTGCAACGCGCGGGCGCCTACAACCCGCCGCCCGGCGCGTCGGATCTGCCGGGGCTGGAATGCTCGGGACGGGTCGCGGCGATCGGGCCGGGCGTCACCGATTGGGACGTGGGCGACGCGGTCTGCGCGCTGCTGCCCGGTGGCGGTTACGCCGAGTATGTGACCTGTCCGGCCGAACATGCGCTGCCCGTGCCTGCGGGGCTTGACCTGAAATCGGCGGCCTGCCTGCCCGAGACCTGCTTCACCGTCTGGTCGACCATGGTGATGCACGGCGGCTTGCAGGCGGGCGAGCGCTTCTTGGTGCATGGCGGTTCTTCCGGGATCGGCACGACCGCGATCCAGATCGCGACGGCGCTGGGCGCGCGGGTCTTCACCACCGCAGGCAGCCCCGAGAAATGCGCGGTCTGCGAAGAGCTTGGCGCGACGGCGATCAACTACAAGACGGGCGATTTCGTCGATGTGCTGAAGGCCGAAGGCGGCGCGAACCTCGTGCTCGACATGGTGGGCGGCGACTATATCGCGCGCAATATCAAGGCGATGGCCAATGATGCGCGCCTCGTCTTCATCGCCTTCCTCGGCGGGCCCAAGGCCGAGATCAACTTCGCGCAGGTCATGGTGAAGCGTCTCACGATCACCGGGGCCACGCTGCGCCCGCAATCGGATGCGGCCAAGGCAGAGATTGCGCGGCAGTTGCGCGCCAATGTCTGGCCGATGATCAATTCGGGCAAGCTGCGCGTGATCCATGACAACACTTTCCCGCTGGCCGAGGCCGCAAAAGCCCATGAGCGGATGGAGACCAGCCAGCATATTGGCAAGATCGTGTTGGAAGTTGCGGGCGGCTGAACTTTCGTCACGCGTGCGCCGGGTGTATCATTGCGGCGCGCGCGAACCAACGAGGGGAGGCGGTCATGAGCGAAGGACGCTTTGAATTTCTGGATGGGTATCCGGCCGATGTGCTGGCATTCGAGGCTAAGGGCACGATCGGCGCGGAGGCTTACGAACAACACCTGATCCCGGCGGTGGAGGCCAAGATCGCCGCGGAGGGCAAGGTTAAGCTGCTCTATATCATCGGCGACGCATTCGACGGCTACACCGCGAAAGCGGCGTGGGACGACACCAAGCTGGGCCTGTCGCATCTGGGCGATTTCGCCGCGGTGGCGCTGGTCAGCGATGTCGACTGGATCCGTTGGGGCGTGCAGGCCTTCGCGCCGATGATCCCCGGCACGGTCAAGCTGTTCCACCTGAGCGAACTGGATCAGGCCAAGGCGTGGATTTGCGCGGCGGGCAAGGCTGAGGAAGACCACAGCCACGACGTCGCCGCGACGCATAAGCTGCCGACGCTGGAAGATCGCCAGCCGCCGCTCGAGGACTGATCCCTCAGCGCACCTTTTCCATCAGCGCATCCGACAGGCTGCAATCGCGGATCGTATCGGAGCCGCATTTGCGCGGCTCGAGATCCTTGGTCAGGCAGATGCGGGCCTCCTGAATGCGGCCCGATTTGCAGGTGATGGTGATCTCGTCGGCATCGAGGCCGGGATTGGCCTCCAGAAAGGCCTGCTCGACCACCTTTGCGGGCAGTCGCACGTCGCGATCGAGATTGGCCAACACCTCCGGGATTTCGATGCTCGCATAGGCTTCGCGTTCCAGCGCGAAATAGTCCGTGGCCGACAGGCCCGAGCAGCGCCCGTGTTTTTTCCACTCGTACCAGGCCAGTCCCGGCGCGCCGGTCAGATCCTCCATTGCGGCGGTCTGCTGGCGCGAGGGATCGCGATGCGGCGTGCGGCAAAAGCTGGGCCAGCCGCGCTCGTATTGCGGCCAAAGCCCGTGCAGCACGAAAGAATGATCGTGCTTCGGATCGCATTGCGGCGAGTTGCGCGCATCGCCCGTCAGCGCGCACCAGGTGGGCGACCAGCTGAGCGATAGGACGTAATAGTCGAAATCGCCCGCGCGCTCGCCTTCGGCATGGGCGGGCAGTACGGCGGTCGAAAGCGCAAGCAGGGCTGCGGCCAGAAGGCCCAAACGAGTCATTTTCTCTTTTCTCCCGACGCGCGATTGACTATATGAGGCGGCAATTCCCCTTCCAGAAATGGACCGCGGCAGGGAATTCCCGCGCCGCAGCCGATTTCTCGGCCCGGGAGAGATATGTAAAGGATGGCTGCAATGACGAACAAGCCCCTGATGGCAAAGGCCACCGCCGTGTGGCTGGTGGACAATACGACGCTCAGCTTCAAGCAGATCGCGGATTTCTGTGGCCTGCACGAACTCGAAGTGCAGGGCATCGCCGATGGTGACGTCGCAACCGGCGTGAAGGGCTTCGATCCGGTCGCCTCGAGCCAGCTCGATCAGGAAGAGATCGACAAGGCCGAGAAAGACCCGATGCACAAGCTCAAGCTGAAGTTCAACAAAGCTGCCGTCGGCGAGGACAAGCGTCGCGGCCCGCGCTACACGCCGCTGTCGAAGCGTCAGGACCGTCCGAACGCGATCCTGTGGCTGGTGAAATTCCACCCGGAGCTGGCCGATGCGCAGATCGCGCGTCTCGTCGGCACCACCAAGCCCACGATCCAGTCGATCCGCGAGCGCACGCACTGGAACATCCAGAACATGACCCCGATCGATCCGGTCGCGCTGGGTCTGTGCCGCCAGTCGGAACTGGATATCGAAGTGCAGAAGGCCGCGAAGAAAGCCGCTGCCGAAGGCGTGATGAGCGATGACGAGCGTCGCAAGCTGGTCTCGACCGAGCAGTCGCTGGGCATGCCCGACGAGCCGCGCCTGCCCTCCGGCATCGCCGGTCTGGAGAACTTCTCCTCTTCCGATCTCAAGCAGGAGACCGAGGAAGAGGACGACGCCGCGGATAACGCCGATTACTCGGACGCCGACAGCTTCTTCAACCTGCCCGAGGATGATGACGACGAGGATGAGGACGACAACCGCAAGTAAGTTGTCGCCATCGCGAAAGTTCAGGGCCGCTCCATAGGGGGCGGCCTTTTTCGTTGCGGTGCGACGCTTCGTGTCGTTGAGGCTTTAATGGGAACACGGGCGACGGATGAACCGCCGCCCGTGTCTCAAAGGTTGGTGTGAGTTGCCTGAGAACCGGCGATCTCCCACGACAGGCGCGGCTTACTGCTTCAGCACCACGGGTTGGAACGAGAACACGCCATCGGATTTCGGATCGACCGTCATCTCGACCCAGCTGTTGTCGCTGCTGCCGAAGACCTCGACGCGGGTGAAGTTCGCGGTGCTGCGGCTATCGGGCTGGAGCATGGGTTTGTCGACCTTGAAGTAATGCGAGTCGCCGTGGACCAGCAGGACCTGACCGTCGAAGTTATGCGTCTCCTCGACGAGGGTCTTGTAGAAATCGGTGAAGCCGTTCTTGTCGTCGAGCGTCGGCAGGAAGTCGTCTTCGTAGCCGCCGTCGCTCAGTTCGAACGGGAAGAAGATGTCGGCCTGAATGTCGATCAGGATGCCCGCGTCGTTATTCTCGCGCGCCTTCGCGAAGGACGCCTTGAGCCATTCCACGTTCTTCGGGTTGCGCGCCTCGTATTCCGCGGTCGCGGCATCGCAGTCGGCCTGCGTGCGGTCGGACTTCTTGGTGCATTGCTTGTCGGTCGCGACAAGGTTGTTGTTGCTGCCCGGCACGTTGAGGGCGACGAACATCACGTTGTTGCGCTCGAAACGGCTGTTCTCGCTGTAGGCTTCGCCCGGGGCGCCCTGACGTTCGACGTCGATCGGGTTCGAACCCTGCGACTTCGCGGCATCGAAGAAGGTCTTGCGCAGGTAAGAGAGCCGCTCGACCGGGTCGTAGCTGCCATTGTTGGTGCGGTGGCAGTCGACCCATTCATTGTCGCCGAGGGCGTAGAGCGTCGGCATGTCGAGGCGGTTGAAGATCGCCTGCACGTCCGCCCCGATCGCCTGATCGGTGCATTCGCTGCTGCCGCTCTTGGTGTCGCCGGCGAAGATCGTGAAGTCGAGGTCGTGATCGTTCATCGAGGCGACGGTCTGGTCGATCCAGTTCGCCTTCTCCTCGGGATCCTTGCTGTAGAATTCGTCGCCCCAGAGCGCGACCTTCAGAACGCCCGCATCGGAGGCGGATTGCGCATGGGCCGGAGCCACCAGCGCGGTCGAGAGAAGGGCAGCGGTGAGCGCTGCGGACAGCGTGAACGAACGGGAAAGGCGTGGCATTTATACCCCCAAAAGTGACTTGATGTGACGAAGGCCCTGAGGGCGAGGTGCCGCGTCGGACGGCGGGTCGTCGGCTCGGGGCTTCGGGCGTCATAATACCCCGGGCTGTGACAGCCCGCTGACGCCGGGGCGAAGGATTTGTGACGCAGGCCCCGTCGCCGCCGTCTGGACAGTCGTGGCGTCGGGCGCGATGCTCGCCGCGAAAAGAGGAGGAGCAGATGCCGGAATTCGCGAACTATCCAAGCCTGAAGGGCAAATCCGTGATCGTGACCGGGGGCGCCTCGGGGATCGGGGCGCTGATCGTCGAAGGCTTCGCCGCGCAGGGGGCGAAGGTCGGGTTTCTCGACCGCGATGCGGAGGGCAGCGCGGCGATCGCGAAACGGTTCGGCGTCGATTACGAGCTGTGCGACCTGCGCGACATTGCCGCGATGAAAGAGGCGCTGGGTCGGCTGCGCGAGAAGATCGGCCCGGCGGATGTGCTGGTGAACAATGCCGCGCGCGACGACCGCCACGACTGGCGCGAGATCGATGCCGAGTATTGGGACGAGCGCCAGCACACCAACCTGCGCCACATGTTCTTCGCGATCCAGACGGTTGCGCCGGACATGATCTCGAAAGGCGCGGGGTCGATCATCAATATGGGGTCGAATTCTTGGTGGGAGGCCGGCAGCGGCTTTCCGGCCTATGCGACGGCGAAAGCGGCGGTGCACGGGTTGACCCGCACGATGGCACGCGAATTGGGCGGGCATCGCATCCGGGTCAACACGGTCGTGCCGGGCTGGATCATGACGGATCGGCAGAAAACGCTCTGGGCCACGCCCGAGGCGCTGGAGGATCATCGTCGCAACCAATGCCTGCCCGATCTGATCCAGCCGGAATATGTCGCGCGGATGGTGCTGTTCCTCGCCTCGGACGATGCGGCGATGTGTACCGCGAACAACTACATGGTCGAGGCGGGCTCGATCTAATCGTGTTGCGGCGCGCTGCCGGGCGGCGCGTCGCTTTGCCCATTCTCCACCGGCCCGGTTTCTTCTGGCTCGATCTCGATCTGCGCCAGTTCAGCTTCGAGGAATTTCTCGAACGCGTCGAAATCCAGCGGCTCGAACTGACCGAATCCTTGGATCCATGTCGTGGCGGCGGACATCGCGAGCGGCTCCAGCTTGCACCATTTCACCCGGCCGCGTTTCTCCTGAGAGATCAGCCCGGCATTGGTCAGGATCGCGAGGTGCTTGGACACGGCCGCCAGCGACATCTCGAAGGGCTCGGCTACGTCGGTCACCGCCATGTCGTCTTCGAGCAACATCGTCAGGATCGTCCGCCGGGTCGGATCGGCGAGCGCGGCGAAGATCGCATCGAGAGATGGGGTGGGCGGCGGTAGCATCGCTCCTTGATGGGGCGCCCCGCGATAAACGTCAACCGATCGGTTGAATATACGATTGCTCGCATTTGCGTGAGCTTGGCGCGGCGCGAATTTGATGCCTATTTTCAAAATCGTTACGGATCAATGGGTTGTGGGGTGCTTTCAGGGGCCTATCCGGAATTGACTCAGGCGGGGGGCGCGGCTATCACGGCTGAGACCTGAGTGGGGGCCGAACCATGCCTGATCACCGCTCCGACGAGCCCGATCCCGAGCGCCTCGCAGCGCTTGAGAAGAAGCTTGCGGCAGTGAGGAAGACGCAAGAGCCGCCTCCGCAACGTGCCGATCATCATCTGTCCCAGGCGAATATGGCCTGGCGTATGGTGATCGAAATGGTTTCGGGGCTGGGGATCGGCTTCGGCATCGGATACGGGCTGGATGTGCTTATGGGCACGATGCCTTGGATGATGGTGCTGTTCACGCTTCTCGGGCTCGCGGCCGGGGTGAAGGTGATGCTTCGCTCGGCCAAGGAAATGAACGAAGAGCGTGCGGCCGACATGGCCGATGAAGAGGAAGACGACCGTGGCAACTCTTGAACAGGAAATGCGCAGTGAACTGACCTTTCACCCGATGGATCAGTTTATCGTTAAGCCCCTCTTCGGCGATGGCCCGGTTCACTGGTACACGCCGACCAATGCGACGCTGTGGATGGCGATCGCCGTTCTGGCGATCTTCTTCATGCTCGTGATCGGCACCCGCGGCCGCGCTGTGGTGCCCTCGCGCGCCCAGTCGATCGCGGAGCTGTCCTACGGCTTCATTCACAAGATGGTCGAAGACGTGGCGGGCAAGGACGCTCTGAAGTTCTTCCCCTATATCTTCACGGTCTTCCTGTTCATCGTCTTCTCGAACTTCCTCGGCCTGCTGCCGCGCGGCTTCACCACGACCTCGCATATCGCTGTGACCGGTCTGCTGGCGATCGCCGTGTTCGTTGCGGTGACCGTGATCGGTTTCGTCAAGAACGGCGCGGGCTTCCTGAGCCTGTTCTGGGTGGCCTCGGCGCCGCTGGCGCTGCGCCCGATCCTCGCGATCATCGAGATCATCTCCTACTTCGTGCGCCCCGTCAGCCACTCCATTCGTCTTGCGGGCAACATGATGGCTGGCCACGCGGTTATGAAAGTGTTCGCCGCCTTCGCGCCGCTGATCCTGTTCTCGGGCGTCGGCATCGCCGTCACCCCGCTGTCGATCCTCGCGATCACCGCGATGTACGGGCTCGAAGTTCTCGTGGCCTTCATTCAGGCCTATGTCTTCACGATCCTGACCTGCGTCTATCTGCGCGACGCGCTTCACCCGGCACACTGACCGGATAACGGATCGAACCAGTTCACCAAATTTCTGCCACTTCCAACCTCAAGGAGTTACGACAATGGAAGGCAATATCGTTCAAATGGGTGCTTACATCGGCGCTGGTCTGGCCTGCATGGGCATGGGCGGCTCGGCTATCGGTGTGGGCAACGTTGCCGGCAACTTCCTGTCGGGCGCACTGCGCAACCCCTCGGCGGCCGCTGGCCAGACCGCGACCCTCTTCATCGGCATCGCCTTCGCAGAAGCGCTCGGGATCTTCTCGTTCCTCGTCGCGCTGCTGCTGATGTTCGCCGTCTGATCCAGCACGCTTTTCCTTGAGGGCGGGTGGGCTCATTCGGAGCCCATCCCGTGACCCGCAAGGGGATTTGTGATCAGGGTCGAGGGACGACATGGCAAGCGAAACGCAAAATACAGCGCACGCAGCCGCTGATGCGGCCCAAGGCGCGGCACATGCCGCGCAAAAGGCCGGTATGCCGCAGCTCGACTTCTCGAGCTACCCGAACCAGATCTTCTGGCTCGTGGTCGCTCTGGTCGCGATCTACTGGCTGCTGACGCGCATCGCACTGCCCCGGATCGAGGCAGTTCTCGCCGATCGTCAGGGCACGATCGCGGGTGACATCGCCGCGGCCGAAGACTTCAAGCGCAAGGCCGAAGAGGCCGAAGCCGCTTACGAGAAGGCTCTGGCCGAAGCACGCGCTCAGGCGCAGAAGATCGCAGGCGAAACCAAGGCCGAGATCCAAAAGGACCTCGACGCGGCTATCGCCAAGGCAGATGCCGAGATCGCGGCACGCTCCGCGGAATCGGAAGCCCGCATCGCGGAAATCCGTGACGGCGCGCTTGCAGCGGTCGATCAGGTCGCCAAGGACACCGCCGGCGAGATCGTCGCGGCTCTGGGTGGCAATTCGGACGCATCGGCTGTCAACGCGGCTGTCGAACAACGGCTGAAAGGGTAAGACGATGAAGAAACTCTCGCTTCTCCTTCCGTTCGTGGCGGCACAGCCCGCCTTCGCAGCGACGGGCCCGTTCTTCTCGCTTTGGAACACGAACTTCATCGTGACCATCGCCTTCATCATCTTCGTGGGCATCGTGCTCTACGCGAAGGTGCCGGGCATGCTGGGCAAGATGCTCGACAAGCGCGCGACGAACATCCGCTCGGATCTCGACGAAGCGCGTAAGCTTCGTGACGAGGCGCAGGCGGTTCTGGCCAGCTACGAGCGCAAGTCGCGCGAAGTGCAGGGGCAGGCCGACCAGATCGTCGCCGCCGCCAAGCGTGACGCCGAAGCCGCTGCCGAGAAGGCCAAGGAAGACCTGAAGGTCTCGATCGAGCGCCGCCTGAAGGCCGCTGACGAGCAGATCGCCTCGGCCGAGGCGCAGGCTCTGAAAGAGGTCAAGGACCGCGCCGTGTCGGTTGCCGTGGCCGCCGCTGGTGACGTGCTCGCCAAGCAGCTGAGCGCGTCGGACCGTGCCGCGATGATCGACAGCTCGCTTTCGGAAGTCGAACAGCGCCTGAACTGATCTCCCCCTAACGGGTGACATTGAGAACCCCGGTCCGATGGGCCGGGGTTTTTCTTTGTCTTGGGCTCAGAAGTGATGTGGGCTCAGCGGTTATGTTCGAGACGTAAGCGCGCGGTGGCCTCGTTGCGCTCGGCCCGGCGCATCGCCGCCATCTCGACTTCGACGAATTCCATATGGGCCGCGATGGCCTTGCGCGCGGCAGAGGCATCGCGGCGCTGGATCGCCTCGTTGATCGCCCGGTGCTGGTCGAGCAGCTTGCTGCGCGTGCCGCGGTTCCGGAACATCATGGAGCGATTGTAGAACACGCCCTCGGCGAGCAGGTCGAACATCGCGCGCATCATGTGGATCATGATGACGTTGTGGCTCGCCTCGATGATCGCCATGTGGAACTGCGCATCGAGCTGCGCCTCCTGCGTGGGATTGCGCTTGGAATGGGCCGCTTCCATCTGCGAGAACAGCGTCTGGATTACCGCGAGATCGGTATCCGAGCCACATTGCGCCGCGCGTTCGGCGGCCAGCCCCTCCATGTCGCGGCGGAACGAGATGTAATCGAACAGCGCCTGATCGTTGCGCGCAAACAGCCGGATCAGGGCGGGCGAGAAGGCGGAATCGAGCACTTCGGCGACATAGATCCCGGCCCCGGCGCGTGTGGTCAGAAGACCCGACTCTTGCAGCTCCGCGACCGCTTCGCGCAGGCTCGGACGCGAGACGCCAAGGCGTTCGGACAGCTCTCGCTCGGAGGGGAGGCGCTCACCGGGGCGCAGAATGCCCTGCAGGATGAGCTGCTCGATCTGGCGCACGACAGCATTCGCGAGCTTCTCGGATTCGATCTTCTGAAATGGCATGCACCCCTCCATGTGGTAAAGATGTATGACCAGATCGGGTCGTCGGCAATGAAAAAAGGCCGGGTTTCCCCGGCCCTTTTCCCACTCTGACGAGCGATTTAGTTGTTCGGACGAATGATGAATTCGACCCGGCGGTTGGCCTGACGACCCTCGGGGGTCAGGTTGCTCGCGATAGGTTGATCCTCGCCGCGACCGGTCGGGATCACGCGGTAGCTCGGGACGCCGCCATTGATCAGGACATTGGCCACCGACTGCGCGCGCTGACGCGACAGGCGCATGTTGTAGGCCGCATCGCCGGTGTTGTCGGTATGGCCGACGACTTCGACGGTGGTGTCCGGATAGCGGTTGAGGCTGCCTGCGAGCGTGTACAGATCGCGCTGCAGATCGGGGCGCACGGCCGCGCTGTCGGTCGCGAAGAGCACGTCTTGCGGCATCGTCACGATCAGCTGGTTGCCCTGACGCACGACGCTGACGCCGTTGGTGGTCAGGTCGCGACGCAGTTCCTGCGCCTGACGGTCGAGCTGCGAACCGATCGCGCCGCCGATCACGCCGCCGACGATCGCGCCGGCTGCGGCTTTGGTCAGCTTTTCGTCGCCTTTGCTTTTCGCGCCGAGGGCGCCGCCGATCAGCGCACCGGTGATCGCACCGGCATTGCGGTTTGCGTTCGGGCTTTGGTCGGGGTTGTTCGCCCCGGTGTAGCCGCCCGGCACACAAGCGGTAAGCGCCATCGCAGCGGCGGCGCTCAGAAGAATGGTTTTGGTCTTGAGAACGGTGGTCATGTTCTGTCTCTGCCTTCTCTGGTCGCCCCATGTCTCGAGGCTTGCCGGAAGATACGCGTAAAATTCGCGCAGGTTCCATGCCCTTTTCGTGAAGCGCGGAAATCCGCGCATCATCTGGCGGTAGAAGCGGCGGAGGGACGCTCAATCGGCCTCTGCGCGGGCGCCTTCCCAGCCCAGAATCGCGCGTTTGACGCCCAGACCCCAGTGATAGCCGCCCAATCCGCCCGATTTGCGCAGGGCGCGGTGGCAGGGAATCAGGAAGGAGATCGGGTTGCGACCGACGGCGGTGCCCACGGCGCGCACGGCCTTGGGGTTGCCGATCGCCTCGGCGATGTCGGAATAGGTGGTGACCTGCCCCGAGGGGATCGAGAGCAGCGCCTCCCAGACCTTGATCTGGAAGGGCGCGCCGATCAGCGTCAGCTTCGCCTCGCCGTGGCGGCTGAACGCGGCCTCGACCCAAGGACGCAGCGGCTCGGGGTCTTCGGTGAAGCGGGCGTCCGGCCAGCGGCGGGCGAGATCGTCAAAGGTTTCGCGTTCGCCCATCTCGGCGGTGAAGCCCATGCCGCAGAGCCCCTGATCGGTGCCCATCGCGATCACCGGGCCAAAGGGGCTGTCGAACCGTCCCCAGCGGATCGTGACGCCTTCGCCGCCGCGGGCAAACGCCCCGGGCGTCATCGCCTCCCAGCGCAGCACCAGATCGTGCAACCGGCCCGTGCCGGACAGTCCCGATCGGTCGGCCACCTCGTCGAGCGGCAGGCGCTGGCTCAGCAACTCACGCACGAAGTCGAGCGTCAGATATTGCTGGTAGCGTTTCGGAGAGACCCCGACCCAGGCCGAAAACAGCCGCTGGAAATGCGCGGGGCTCATCGACAGCCGCGCCGAGATCGCTTCGAGCGTCAGCAATTCACCCGCCGCTTGTGCTGCGTCGATCTCGGCCAGCGCGCGGGCGATGACCTGATAGTGGTAGCTCTCGGCAATGTCGCTGTGGTCGTTCATCACGCACCTCTTGGTTCTCGTCGATCCTAGGGCGCGGGCGTCAGGCGCGCGACCCGAAAGCTGCGGTTTGCGCGCGGCCTTGCCCTTCGCGCGCGTGGCGGGCATTAGGAAAGCATGGCCAAGCAATTCGATTATGCCACGATGAAAGAGGTCTTCGCGCGGTTCGAAGCCTCGGAACCCCATCCCAAGGGGGAGCTCGAGCACGTCAACGCCTATACGCTGGTGGTGGCCGTGGCGCTGTCTGCGCAGGCGACCGATGCGGGGGTCAACAAGGCGACGCGGAAACTTTTCGCCGTGGCCGACAC
Source organism: Thioclava sp. F36-7 (assembly GCF_002020075.1). Taxonomy (NCBI): domain Bacteria; kingdom Pseudomonadati; phylum Pseudomonadota; class Alphaproteobacteria; order Rhodobacterales; family Paracoccaceae; genus Thioclava; species Thioclava sp. F36-7. Next base: position 20,299 of record NZ_MPZR01000002.1, read on the forward strand.
GCCCGAGAAGATGTTGGAGCTGGGTCTGGAAGGCGTGACCGAACATATCAAGACGATCGGTCTGTTCCGGCAGAAGGCGAAGAACGTCATCAAGCTGAGCCAGATCCTCGTCGATCAGTATAACGGTGAGGTGCCGTCCTCGCGTGCCGCGCTGCAATCGCTGCCGGGCGTGGGGCGCAAGACCGCGAATGTCGTGCTGAACATGTGGTTCGGCCATCCCGCGCAGGCGGTCGACACGCATATCTTCCGCGTCGGAAACCGCAGCGGCATCTGTCCGGGCAAGGATGTGGACGCGGTCGAGCGCGCCATCGAAGACAACGTGCCCGTCGAATACCAGCGCCACGCCCATCACTGGCTGATCCTGCACGGTCGCTATATCTGCGTGGCGCGCAAACCCAAATGTCAGGCCTGTCCGATCAAGGATCTGTGCCAGTTTGAGGAGAAAAACCTTTGAAACAGTATCAGGTCGTCGGCATCGGCAATGCCGTCGTGGACGTGATCGCGCAATGCGACGACAGCTTTCTCGAGCATATGGGCATCGAGAAAGGCATCATGCAGCTGATCGAGCGTGAACGCGGCGAGACGCTCTACGGTGCCATGAAAGAGCGCACGCAGGCGCCGGGTGGCTCGGTCGGCAACACGATCGCGGGGCTGGGCAATCTCGGGCTCACGACGGCCTTTATCGGCCGGGTGCGCGACGACACGCTGGGGCGTTTCTACGAGGCGGCTCTGCATGGCGAGGGCACGGATTTCCCGAACCCGCCGGTGAAGGATGGCGAGCTGCCGACCTCGCGCTCGATGATTTTCGTGACGCCGGACGGTGAGCGCTCGATGAACACCTATCTCGGGATCTCGGCGGAGGTCTCGACCGAGGATGTCAGCCTCGAAGTGGTGGAGAACACGCAGATCCTGTTCCTCGAAGGCTATCTCTTCGACAAGGATCACGGGAAGGCCGCGTTCCTGAAGGCGGCGCAGGGATGTCACCGTGGCGGCGGCAAGGCGGGGATCGCGCTGTCGGACCCGTTCTGCGTCGATCGTCACCGCGACGATTTCCGGCGTCTGGTACGCGACCAGATGGATTACGTGATCGGCAACCAGCACGAATGGGAATCGCTCTACCAGACCGATCTGGATGCGGCGCTGGAGCAAGCGGCTAAGGAATGCGAGCTGGTGGTCTGCACCCGCTCGGGCGACGACGTGATCCTGATCCGTGGTGAAGAGCGTGCGACGGTCCCGGTCAAGCGCGTCGTGCCGGTCGATGCGACGGGCGCGGGCGATCAGTTCGCGGCAGGCTTCCTCTACGGCTACGCGACGGGGCAGAGCCTCGAGACGGCGGGCAAGATGGGCTGCGCTGCGGCGGCCGAGGTGATCGGCCATTACGGCGCACGGCCCGAGATCGATGTGAAGGCGCTGTTTGCAGAGCGCGGCCTCATCTGAGCCTCTTAGGCGCGCCCATGCCTAGGGCGCGCCGCCAGACTTAGCGCATCAGCAGCATCGGCCCGAGCGGGCGACCTGCGAGAATGTGCAGGTGGTAATGCGGCACTTCCTGCACGCCATTCTCGCCCGCATTGGTGATGCCGCGATAACCCTCGCCGCCTTCGCCCGGGCTCGCGCCGGTCATCTTGCAGACCTCGGCCACGGTGCGGTGGAAATCGACGATTTCGGCATCGCTGGCTTCAGCGCAGAAATGATCGAGCGCGACATAGGCGCCTTTCGGAATCACCAGCACATGCTCGGGCGCTTTCGGGGCGATGTCGCGAAAGGCCAGCGTGTGCTCGGTCTCCAGAACGGTGTCGTTCGGGATCTCGCCGCGCAGGATCTTGGCGAAGATGTTCTGATCGTCATAGGTATAGGCCATGGCCTCTCTCCTCAGTCGCGGAAGATGTAGTCGAGTTCGGCCAATTCCTGCGCCATATCGGAAGGGATGTCGAGCGCATGGGCCAGCGCGCGGGCGTTGTCCTCGATCTCGCCACCCTCGCGCATGAGCGCGTAATTCTCGAACTCGGCATCGCGGAGCCGTTCGGACTCGTGGTGCAGATCGGCGCGGATCGTCGGCAGCATCTGCTCCACCACCTGCGGCGGCGTATGCTGCCCGGCAAGGCCGACGCGCTGCGCGTGCCCCTTGAGATAGTCGTCGGAGAACTGACACTCGATCTCGAGGATGCGGGTCTGGCATTTGTCGCGGGTGAAATCCTCGATCACGTCCAGTTCGGCGGGATCGACGCAGATCACCATGCGGTCGGCGTTCTCGTGGTCGAAGACCATCCGCATCAGCGCGCGGCGGTGACGGTTGCGCTTTTCCGGGCTGGTCTCGATGCCGCCGAGATCGGGCAGGGGGCCCATCTCGTTGAAGACGTAATCGAGCGCCGGGATCGAGGAGCGTTTGCGGAACTCGGCCACCAGCCGTTTCGCGACATGCCATTTCTTGCACAGGATCAGGGTCAGCGTGCGCTCGCGGCCCAAGGTCGCCTCCGCCTCCCAGAACCGCGGTGCGAAGCGACGGCCAATGCGGCCGCGCCCGGTGAGGAAGCGATGCAGCGCGCGGCCCTCGTTCGAGACGGCGAACTCGACGCCCTCGTGGGTCCACAACTCGCCCAGACGCTGCTTCAGTTCACGCGCCTCGGGGCTGATCTTGCGCGCGAAGAGGTAATCCTGCGCCAGAAGCAGATCGTAATGGTCGTTGTAGAAATTCGCGGGCATCCCGTAATCGGTGAACATCAGGAAGGTCAGCGTCCGGGTGCGGATCTCTGTCTCGGGGATCAGGTGATGGACGATGGTCTGAAAGAAGGTCTCGTCGGGGATCCAGGTCGTGCGGAAGAACCGCATCACATCGGGCCGCGCCTTGATGAAATCGAGCACCTGCTCCATCGTGCGCCTGCGCAGGCACCACCATTGCGAGCCGATCATCATCTGCAGATCGCCGGGCACCTCTCGCGACAGCTTCAGCTGCTTTTGCAGGTTGTAGGCGAGGTAGAACCGCTTGGGCTGATTGCGCTCGTTGAACCAGTGGCGATAGACCAGCCGGTCTTCCTTCATCCCCGTCTTGATCCAGCCCGACGAAAAGAAGTCGAAGCTTTCGATATAATCGACCTCTTCCGCATCGAGGAAGTTATGCGCGTATTCGGCCGATTTGATCTGCATGCAATCGCCCGAGAGCATGTAGAAATGCGTGGCGCGCGGGAAATCGGCGACGGCGGCTTTTACCGCCTCCAGGGTCGCGGCGACGAGGCTCCATTCGCCCCAGCCGCATTTGACGCGCTTTTTCGCGAAGGTGACATTGGGATTGGCATCGAGCGCGCTGCGCAGCTTGCGGTAATGTTCGGGCTTGGCGCGCGCGTCGAAATGGATCGCCACATAATCGCCCGTCTGCGTCAGCCGTTCCGCCTGCGCGATGATCCCATCGGGATCCTTATGGGTCAGAAGAATAAAGGCGATTCGGGCCATACGGGAAACGATGCGATGTCACTTGCTGGTATTATCCGACTTGTTAGCCGGAATGAGCGTTGAAAAGACAGGACTTCTTTGCTCTTTACTCGATATTTATTATGTCTGCGTTACCCGGTCACGGGTATGCGACCTTCTGGAGGGCTTTGAATGGGATTTCCCGGAACCTGGATGACCGAGAGCGAAAGCATGGTGTATCGCGTCGTGCCGAAATGCGCCTGCTCTTCCATCGGGCAGATCATGTTCTATTCCGATCACGGGAAATTCTTCGACGGCGACATCCACGATTCCAAGACCGGGCTGCATAAGTGGTCGCAGGACGAAAGCCAGACGCCGATCACCGATAACGTACTGGCGCATAAAAGCTATGCCTTCACCTGCGTGCGCAATCCCTATCAGCGCATCCTGTCGTCCTTCTTCGACAAGATCGCGGGCATCCAGCGCAACGGCAAACGCTATCGCGGCAAGCTGGTGCCGCAGCTGATCCAGAAATACGGGATCGAAGTCGGCTCGCCGGAGGACAATTTCGATTTCGATCAGGTCGCCTCGTTCCGCCGCTTCCTGCTGTTCGCGCGCGACACGATCCGCTGGCGCCGCCCGATGGAGCCGGACATTCACTGGTCAGCGATGTCGGGTCACATCTCGACCTTCATCGTCAATGGCGGGCGCTACGATAACATCTTCTTCACCGAGAAGTTCAACGAGGGGATGCAGTCGGTGCTCGACGCGGTCGAGACGCCGGTGAAGGTTGATCTGGCCAAGGTGCCGCGGTTCAACGAATCCGAAGGGCACGGGCCGAAGCGCGCGCATAAGGTGAGCGATTATTTCGATGACCTGTCGCGGCACCTAATCTGGGAAATCTACAAGAAGGATTTCCAGCTGTTCCAATACGATTTCGACGATCCGGACAACAAGATGCCGGTGGGCGAGGTCGATCTGGACGAGGTGCACGCCAAGCTGGGCGACTGATCACCAGCGTTTCAGCGCGTCCTCGTCTTCATCCTTCGCGGCGACCCAGGAGGTGCCCTCGGGGCCGTGTTCCTTCTTCCAGAAGGGCGCGCGGGATTTCAGGTAATCCATCAGGAACTCGGCGGCTTCAAACGCCGCGACGCGGTGGCGTGCGGCGGTGGCGACCATCATGATCTGCTCGCCCACGCCCAGCCGTCCGTGGCGGTGGATGACGGTCACGTCCGACAGGTTCCAGCGCTCGACCGCCTGATCCACGATACCCGCGATCGCGCGGTCGGTCATGCCGGGGTAATGCTCCAGCTCCAGCGCCTCCATCGTGCCGGTGTCGTCGCGCACGATTCCGGTGAAGCTGACGACGGCGCCCACATCCGCGCGGCCCGTGCCGAAATTGGCAAGCTCTGCGCCCAGATCGAAGGGCTCGGCCTGAACGGAGACTTTCATCTCAGCCCCCCGTCATCGGCGGGAAGAAAGCCACCTCGCGCACGCCAGCTAGGGGCGCATCGAACTCCGCCAGATCCTGATCGAGCGCGACGCGCAGGGCGGAAATGTCGGCAAAAGCCGCCTCGTAGCGCGGCTCGCGTGCCTTCAGCTCTTCGACGAGATCGGCCACGGTCTTGGCCTGCGTCTCGACCTTTTCGCGCGGAACGCCGATCCGCTCGCGGACCCAGGCGAAATAGAGCACGTCAATCATGGCTCGGCTCCTTCAGATAGGGCAGGGCCTTGCGGAAATAGTCCCAGCCGGTGATCGCGGTCAGAACGGCGGCGATCCAGATCAGCGCGAGGCCGACATGGGTCGCGAAATCGGCAGGCGTGGCGCCCAAGCGGATATCGCCTTCACCGGCGCGCGGGGCCTGACCCTGTTCGAGATAGGCGAGCCCGGTGCCGAGGAACAGCACGGCGATCGCCACCATCTGCGCGGTGGTCTTCCATTTGGCGAGCTTCGTGACCCGCAGCCGCCCGGCATCCGCGCCGAGGAATTCGCGCAGCCCCGAGACGAAGACTTCGCGGAACAGGATCACGGTGGCGGGCAGGATCAGCCACGGGTTCATGCCCGAATAGCCGGTCAGCACCACCAGCGCGATCACCACCATCGCCTTGTCGGCGATCGGATCGAGCATCGCGCCGAAGCGGCTCTCCTGTTTCCACGCCCGTGCGAGGTAGCCATCGAACCAGTCGGTGACCGCCGCGCTGATGAACAGCGCAAGCGCGAGCCAGTCGGCCCAGGGGCGAGAAAAATAAAGGAACAAGACCGCCACACCGGGGGCAGCCAAGAGCCTGAGCACGGTCAGGATATTGGGAAGGGTCCATTTCATGGGAGGCAACCTAGCTGCGTGGTTCGCAAAGCGGAAGAGGGCGCGTTAACGGGTCGCGGGATCGCGATATGCATGCACCGTCCCATTGCGGTCGGTAACGCGCCAGTCTCCGGGGCCGTCGCCCGGTGTGAAGTGGTCCGAGGTGATCGGGACCTTGCCGTGGCCGCCGGGGATATCGAGCACGTAGCGGGGCAGCATCGTCCCCGAGCAGCGGCGGCGCAGCTCGGCCATCAGCGCGCGCCCTTCCGCGATGGTGGTGCGGAAATGCGAGGTGCCGCGCGCGAGGTCGCAATGGTGCAGGTAATAAGGTTTGACGCGCAGCTTGGTGAGGGCGCGGAACAGTACCTCCAGCGCGTCGGCACTCGCGTTGACGCCCCGCAGCAGCACGGTTTGCGACAGCATCGGGATGCCGCGATCCACCAGCCGCGCGATGGCATCGCGGGCGGCGGGCGTCAGTTCCTGCGCGTGGTTGGTGTGCAGCACGATCCAGGCGGTCGGGGCGGCGCGCAGGAGGGCGCAAAGCTGTTCGGTGATCCGCTCGGGGGCGACGACCGGCACGCGGGTATGCAGCCGGATCTGGTCGATGTGCTGGATCGCGGAGAGGCACTCCAGCACCGCGCCAAGCCTGCGCGTCGAGAGCGTCAGCGGATCGCCTCCGGTCAGGATCACCTCGCGAATGGCCGGGGTCGCCGCGATATAATCGAGCGCCTGCGTCAATTGGTCTTCCGGCAGCGGCCCGGTTTCGCCCACCGTCTCGCGGCGGAAGCAGAAGCGGCAATAGACGTCGCAGGTCTTCGTGATGTGCAGGATCACCCGGTCGGGATAGCGATGCGTCAGCCCCGGAGCGGGGGAGTGCGCGTCGTCGCCGATCGGATCTTCGAGCTCTTCGGGACGGGTGAGCAGTTCGCCAGCGGAGGGCACGAATTGCGCGGCCACCGGATCGGTCGGATCGGCAATCGCCTCGCGCATCTCGGGTGTGACGCGGATGCGGAATTCCTCGGCCACCCGCTCCAGATCTGCGCGCGCTTCCGTGGAGGTTAGCCCGTCGCGTTCGAGATCGGCCACGCGGGTCAGCGCGCGGGGGTGGCGGCTGTGATCGGTCATCTCAGCCCTTCTCGTTGAAGAAATTGTGGATCGTCTCGGCCATCGCCTCGGAGATACCGTCGACCTCCATAAGATCGATTGGTGCCGCGCGGCTGACCGCCTTGGCGGAGCCGAAATGCGCGAGCAGCGCGCGCTTGCGGGCCGCCCCGATGCCCGGGACCTCATCCAGCGGGTTCGCCATCTGCGCCTTGGCGCGTTTCGCGCGGTGGGTGCCGATGGCCCAGCGGTGCGCCTCGTCGCGCAGGCGCTGGATGTAATAAAGAACCGGCGATTGCCGGGGCAGGGCGATGGGGCGCTGACCCGTGCGGTGGAATTCTTCCTTGCCGTGGTCGCGGTCCACGCCTTTCGCGACACCGACCATTGCGACGTCGCTCACGCCCATCTCGTCCATGATCTCGCGCACCGCCGAGACCTGCCCGGCGCCCCCGTCGATCAGCAGCAGATCAGGCCACGCCTCGGATTTCCGCTCTGGGTCTTCCTTCAGCAAACGGGTGAAGCGGCGCGTCAGCACCTCCTTCATCATCCCGAAATCGTCGCCCGGCGTCAGGTCCGCGTTCTTGATGTTGAACTTGCGATACTGGCTTTTGATGAAGCCCTCAGGCCCCGCGACGATCATCCCGCCCACGGCATGCGCGCCCTGAATGTGCGAGTTGTCGTAGACCTCGATCCGCTGTGGCGGCTTCTCCAGCCCGAAGGCCTCGGCGACGCCCGCCAGCAGTTTCGCCTGCGCAGCACTTTCGGACATCTTCCGACCGAGGCTCTCGCGGGCATTGCGCGCGGCATTCTCGACCAGCTCGGCCTTTTCGCCCCGCTGCGGGACCGTGATCTCGACCTTGCGCTCGGCGCGTTCGGAGAGGAATTCGCTCACCAGTTCCTCATCCTCGACCGGGTGCGACAGCAGGATCAGCTTCGGCGGCGGGCGGTTCGTGTAGAACTGCGCGATGAAGGCCTGCAGGATTTCAGGCGCCTCGGCGCCGGAGCCGGTCTTGGGATAGAAGTCGTGATTTCCCCAGCTCTGGTTCGCGCGGATGAAGAAGACCTGCACGCAGGCCTGCCCGCCCTCCTGATGGAGCGCGATGACGTCGGCCTCGGCGGTGCTGCGCGGGTTGATCCCCTGGCTTTGCTGCACGTTGGTCAGCGCCTTGATCCGGTCGCGGAGCGCGGCGGCGCGCTCGAATTCCATATCGTCGGAGGCTTGCTGCATCTGCTCCGCCAGCTCGCGCTGGATCGTGGTGGACTTGCCTTGCAGGAACCGCTTCGCGTCGTCGACCAGCGCTGCGTAATCCTCCTCGGAGATCTTGCCGACGCAGGGGCCCGAGCAGCGCTTGATCTGATATTGCAGGCAGGGGCGCGTGCGGGTCTCGAACATCGAGTCCGAGCAGTTGCGCAGCAGGAAGACCCGCTCCAGCTGGTTGAGCGTGCGGTTCACCGCGCTCGCGCTCGCGAAGGGACCGAAGTAATGGCCCTTCTCTTTGCGCGCGCCGCGATGCTTCTTGATCATCGGATAGGGGTGGTCCGTCGCGATCAGGATATTGGGGAAGCTTTTGTCGTCCCGCGCGAGCACGTTGTAGCGCGGCTTGAGCTGCTTGATCAGGTTCTGCTCGAGCAGCAGCGCCTCGGTCTCGGTCCGCGTCGTGAGGAACATCATCGAGGCGGTCTCATGGATCATCCGGGCGATCCGCGCCGAGTGTCCCGAGGGGCGTGCATAGTTCGAAACGCGCGCCTTCAGGTTGCGCGCCTTGCCGACATAGAGCACCTCGCCCTTCGCGTTCAGCATCCGATAGACGCCGGGCGATCCGTCGAGACGCTTGAGGTAATCCGCGATCAGCGCATGGCCCGTCATCCCGTGTTGCGGGCGCGTGGCCGCCGGGGGATCGAGGGCGTCGTTGCTGTTTACATCGTCATTCATGAGCAGGCTTCGATTCTCCCCTCTGGCTGCAACCTCGCGAAGACGTTTTCAAGGAAAAACATGTCCACGAAATCTGGGGATAACTCTGTTGGCAAACATGTGGGACCGTGGGTTCCGACCTTAATATAAGGGTTGATAGAGTGTTTGCTCATTTTTTGAGCAAGTTACGAGTGCTTTGATTTCATTGAGAAATTTTTCGCAAACTCGCCAAGCTATTGAAAGGATTACTACTTTTGTGACGGTACTGTTACAAGCCGTCGCGCAGTGCACAACTTTGGCCTGCGATTCGTTTTCAGGCTCATTCCGGACCTAATACATCGGGGGTCCGCCAGCCCAAATGTTGGCCTCCATCGACGCAGAGCAACTGACCTGTGACGGCCGGTGCGTCCATGAAATATCCCAGCGCCGCGACGATATCTGCGGGGTCTGCGCCGCGTTCGAGGATCGTCGCCGCGCGCTGCCGGTTGAAGTGGTCTTCAGACTGGCGCGCGCCTTGCAGGGTCGGGCCGGGGCCGATCGCGTTCACACGTATGGCGGGAGCCAGCGCCTGCGCACTCGTCTGCGTGAGGGTCCACAGACCCATCTTCGCGAGCGTGTAGGTCATGAATTCCGGCGTCAGCTTGCGCATCCGCTGGTCGACCATGTTGATCACCAGCGCGCGGGCCTTGGGCTCCGCGCCCGAGCGGTCGGCTTCCGGGGCCTGCGCCGCGAAATGCTGGATCAGCACGAAGGGTGCGCGCAGGTTCGACCCGATATGCCGGTCCCAGCTTTCGCGCGTGGCCGAGCGGATCGTGTCGTATTCGAAGATCGAGGCGTTATTGATCAGCAGATCGAGCGGCCCGTCGAGCAGTTGCGCCGCGCGGGGCACCAGTTCCGCCGTCGCGGCCTCGTCCAGCAGATCGGCCTGCACGATCTCGGCGCGCACGCCTTTCGAACGGGCCTCCGCCGCTGTTGCCTCCGCGTCCTCTGCGGAGCCGTGATAATGGATTGCGACGTCCACGCCGCGCTCGGCCAGATAAAGCGCCATCGCGCGTCCCAGCCGTTTCGCGCCACCTGTCACCAATGCTCGTTTCATGCGCTGCCTCCAATGAAGAGGGCCACCATATAGGCCAGGTACGCGGCGGTGAAAGCGATGCCGATGCCGCGGGTGATCACGCGGTTGCCGAAGATGAAGGGGGCAAGCGCGATCGAGGCCGCGGCCATCACCCAAAGGTCGACATGCAGCATCTGGCTCGGCACCGGAATGTCGCCGAACAGGCCCGCGACGCCGATGATGCAGAGCAGGTTGAAGATGTTCGAGCCCACGACATTGCCGAGCGCGAGGTCCGACCGGCCCTTCATCGCCGCGGTGATCGAGGTCGCCAGTTCCGGCAGCGAGGTGCCGAGCGCGACCAACGTCAGGCCGATCACCGCATCCGAGACGCCCATCGCGCTTGCGATCTCGGAGGCCCCGCTGACCAGCCAGCTCGCCCCCAGAGGCAGCCCGATGAGCCCCGCGAGAACATAGAGCCCGATGCGCCAGAGCGGCATTTTCGGATCGACGCTTTCGACCTCTTCATCGGCTTCGGTCTCGGGACCGGCGCCCGCGCCGCGATTGGCGCGATGGGCGCGCGCCTCGCGAATCTGCCGGAACAGGATGATGCCAAGCGCGAAGAGCAGGAGCAGCGCCTGCGCCCAGCCGATCGGGCCCATAAAGCAGACGAGGATGAAGAGGATCGTCGCGCCCATCATCAGCACGAAGCTCTCGCGCGTGTCGTGCAGATCGGTGCGGATCGCGGAGATCATCGCGGGCAGGCCCAGCACCAGAAGGATATTGGCGATGTTCGAGCCCACGACATTGCCGAGCGCCATGCTGGGTGCCTTGTCGAGCACGGCGGCGACCGAGACCATCAGCTCGGGTGCGGAGGTGCCGAAGGCCACCACGGTGAGCCCGACGATCAGTGCAGGAATGCCAAGGCGCAGCGACATCGCCACTGCGCCTTTCACCAGCAGGTCACCCGCCACGACCAGCAGCACCAGCCCGGCAATGATCTCGCCGAAATCCCAGATCATTTACGGCGCTCCGTCGTCTTCGCACTCTTGCTATTGGAGGTCGTCTTGCAGGGGCAGGGGCCCCGGCCGATTTTCGGACGTCCGCAGTCGGGGCAACGGGCCGATAGCCTGCCGGGTCCGCGCGGGCCCTTGAGTTTCGGCATCCGCAGTTTGCCGAACATGGCGAGCACCGCCATGACGACGAGGAAGAGTGTCATGCCCTTGATGAGCATCCGGTTACAGCCCGTAGCGCGCCCAGAGCGCGCGTTCCTCGGCGGTATCGATCAGAGCGCCTGCGGTGGCCGCAGCCATCTCGCCCCCGATCTGCGCGCCGAAGCGCCGGAAGATCGAGCGTTTGGGCGCGTAAGGCACGATGCGGGTCTTCTCGCCATAGATCTCTTTCAGCTTCGGCACCGCATGGCCGAGCCCGTCGATCAGCCCGGTATTCTCGGCCAGCGCCTGCCGCCCGGTCCAGATGTCGCCGGTGAAGAGGTCGCGATCCTCGGGCAGTTTCGCGCCGCGCCGGGACTGCACATGCTCCTTGAACGAGACATGCATGTCGTCGAGCAGCTTGTTGAGCCGCGCGACGTCTTCGTCCTTCTCGGGGCGGAACGGGTCCATGAAACTTTTAGAGCCGCCTGCCGTATGAACGCGGCGCTGGATGCCGTGGCGGTTAATGAACTCGTCGAGGCCGAAGCCTGCCGAGATCACCCCGATCGAGCCCACGACCGAAGTCGGATCGGCCCAGATCTGGTCTGCGGCGCAGGCGAGCCAGTAACCACCCGAGGCTGCGACGTCTTCGACGAAGGCATGGACTGGAATGTCTTTTTCATCCGCAAGCCTGCGGATGCGTCCCGCGATCAGCGCCGATTGCACGGGCGATCCGCCGGGCGAATTGATCAGCAGAGCGACCGCGGCCGGTTTGCCGCGCGCGAAGGCGCGCTCGATGATCGGGGCCATGGCGGCATCCGACAGGCCGGGCGCACCGGGGCGCGAGACGCCGATGGCGCCGTGCAAACGGATAACCGCGACGAAGGGCGATTTCTTGACGAAAGGGAGGCGTTGGATCAGGCTCATGTGAGGGATGTAGAGGCTCACCCCTGCCCGCGCAAGCGCAGCGATGACGGTTCCTGTCCGCGCCTGTTCGCGATTGAACCAGTCGTGACTTGCTGGCCGGGGCATGCTCGCCCCATCATCGGGGCCGGGAGGATGGATATGACCGAAGACGACAGGCTCGCCGCGATTCTGGCGGATCATGCGGGGCGCGAAGGTGCGCTGCTGCCCATTCTTCACGATGTGCAGGCCGCGTTTGGCTGCGTGCCCGCCGATTGCTACCAGCCGATTGCCGATGCGCAGCGTCTGAGCCGGGCCGAGGTGGCGGGCGTCGTCTCCTTCTATCACGACTTCCGCGATGCGCCCGCGGGCAAGCATGTGATCAAGCTGTGCCGCGCCGAGGCGTGCCAGTCGATGGGCGGGACCGAGATGATCGCGCGGCTGGAGCGGGCGCTGGGCATGAAAGTCGGGGAAACGAAGGGCGATGTGACCCTTGAGGCGGTCTATTGCCTCGGGCTCTGTGCCTGCGCGCCCGCCGCGATGGTGGGCGATCAACTGGTCGGGCGGGCGACGCCCGAGCGGATCGAGGCTCTGGTCGCGGAGGTCTCGGCATGAAGATCTGGGTTCCCTGCGATGCCGCCGCCGTAGCCTGTGGGGCCGATGAGGTCGCCGCCGCTCTCGCGTCGGCGGCGGGACTGCGTGGCGAAGAGGTCGAGATCGTCCGCAACGGCACGCGCGGAATGATCTGGCTGGAGCCGCTGGTCGAGATCGAGCGCGACGGTGTGCGCCACGGCTTCGGCCCGATGGAGCCCGAGGACGTGCCTGCGCTGTTCGAAGGTGGCGATCACCCGAAGGCGCTCGGCCCCATCGAGGAAATCCCCTTCTTCGCAAAACAGACCCGTCTGACCTTCGCGCGCTGCGGGCGCACCGATCCGCTCTCGCTGGCCGATTACGAGGCGGATGAGGGCTGGCAGGGTCTCAAACGCGCGCTGGAACTGGGCGGTGCGCAGACCATCGAAGAGGTCACCACCTCGGGTCTGCGTGGTCGTGGCGGCGCGGGCTTCCCGACGGGTATCAAGTGGAAGACCGTCGCCGGGGCCGAGGCGCCGCAGAAATACATCGTGTGCAACGCGGATGAGGGCGATAGCGGCTCCTTCGCCGACCGGATGTTGATGGAGGGCGATCCCTACTGCCTGATCGAGGGCATGGCGATTGCCGGGCTCGCAGTCGGCGCGACCAAGGGCTTCATCTACGTGCGCTCGGAATATCCCCACGCGATCCGCACGCTGAACGCGGCGATTGCCGCTGCGAAGGGCGCGGGCATCATCGGCGACAGCCTGATGGGGCAGGGACCGGCCTTCGATCTCGAAGTCCGCGTCGGCGCGGGCGCCTATATCTGCGGCGAGGAAACGTCGCTTCTCAATTCGCTCGAAGGCAAGCGCGGCATGGTCCGCGCCAAGCCGCCGTTGCCCGCGCTCGAAGGGGCGTTCGGCAAGCCTACCGTGGTGAACAACGTGCTCTCGCTCGCGGCGGTGCCGTGGATCTTGGTCCATGGTGGCGCAGCCTATGCGGAGTTCGGGCTGGGTCGCTCGCGCGGGACGATCCCGATCCAGATCGCGGGCAATGTCAAACATGGCGGGCTGTTCGAGACCGGCTTCGGGATGTCGCTCGGCACGCTGGTCAACGAGATCGGCGGCGGGACCGCCTCGGGGCGTCCGTTCAAGGCGGTACAGGTCGGCGGGCCGCTGGGTGCCTATCACGGGCCGGACGATTTCGATCTGCCGGTCTGCTACGAAGCCTTTGCCGATCAGGGCGGGCTGGTGGGCCATGCCGGCTTCGTGGTGCATGACGACAGCGCCGACATGCTCGCGCTCGCCCGCTACGCGATGGAGTTCTGCGCCATCGAGAGCTGCGGGAAATGCACGCCCTGCCGGATCGGCGCGGTGCGCGGCATCGAGACGCTCGACCGCGTGGCGGCGGGCGACCCGGCGGCGATCGAGTTGCTGCACGAGCTATGCGAAGTGATGGAGAAGGGCTCGCTCTGCGCGATGGGGGGCTTCACGCCTTACCCGGTGCGCTCGGCGATCCGGCTTTTCCCGCAAGAATTCTCGCTCTCACAGGAGGCTGCGGAATGAAGGATTTCATCATCCCCGACGGAGTGCACGGGCCGAAACTCTCCGATATGGGCACGCCTGAAAAATCGGGCCCGCCTGTGACGCTGGTGATCGACGGCATGGATGTGAGCGTGCCCGAGGGCACCTCCGTGATGCGCGCCGCCGCCGAAGCCGGGATCACCGTGCCGAAGCTGTGTGCGACCGATATGCTGGATGCCTACGGCTCGTGCCGCCTGTGCGTGGTCGAGATCGAAGGGATGCGCGGCACGCCCGCGTCCTGCACCACCCCCGTGCGCGAAGGCATGGTCGTGAAGACCCAGACCGATCAGCTGGCGCGGCTGCGGCGCGGCGTGATGGAGCTTTATATCTCCGATCACCCGCTGGACTGCCTGACCTGCGCGGCGAATGGCGATTGCGAATTGCAGGACATGGCGGGGGCCGTGGGCCTGCGCGACGTGCGCTATGCGCCGGGCCAGAACCATGTCGAGACGCGCGCGGCGGAAGGGGCCAATCCGCTCTATATCCCGCGCGACGCCTCCAATCCGTATTTCTTCTACGACCCTTCGAAATGCATCGTCTGCATGCGCTGCGTGCGCGCCTGCGAAGAGGTGCAGGGCACTTTCGCGCTGACCGTGGACGGGCGCGGCTTCGACGCCCGCATCTCGACCGGGACGGAGGATTTTCTGAACTCCGATTGCGTCAGCTGCGGTGCCTGCGTGCAGGCCTGCCCGACCGCGACCCTGCAGGAGAAGACCGTCGACGAGATCGGCGTGCCGGAGCATTCGGTGGTCACGACCTGCGCCTATTGCGGCGTGGGTTGCTCCTTCGAGGCGCAGATGCGTGGCGACCAGCTGGTGCGCATGGTGCCGTGGAAAGAGGGCAAGGCGAACCGCGGCCATAGCTGCGTGAAGGGCCGTTTCGCCTGGGGTTATGCCAACCACGGCGACCGCATCCTGAACCCGATGATCCGCGACAGCATCACCGATGCGTGGCGCGAAGTGTCGTGGGAAGAGGCGCTGGAGTTTGCCGCGAACGGCATCAAGCGTGCGCAGGCCAAACACGGCAAGGATTCCGTCGGCGTCATCACCTCCTCGCGCTGCACGAACGAGGAAACCTTCCTCGTGCAGAAACTCGCCCGCGCGGTGATGGGGACGAACAACACCGACACCTGTGCCCGCGTCTGCCATTCGCCGACCGGCTACGGGCTGAAGCAGACCTTCGGGACCTCGGCTGGCACGCAGGATTTCGACTCTGTGGAGCAGGTGGATTGCGCCGTCGTGATCGGGGCGAACCCGACCGACGGGCACCCGGTCTTCGGCTCGCGGCTGCGCAAGCGGCTGCGGCAGGGGGCGAAGCTGATCGTGGTCGACCCGCGCCGGATCGACCTGCTGGAAACCCCGCATATGGGCGAGGGGCATCACCTGCCGCTGCGTCCGGGCACCAATGTCGCGGTGCTGACCGCGATGGCCCATGTGATCGTGACGGAAGGGCTGTTCGACGAGGCGTTCATCCGCGAGCGCTGCGATTGGGACGAATGGACGGACTATGCCGAATTCGCCGCCGATCCGGCCCATTCGCCGGAAGCCGTCGAAGAGTTGACAGGTGTCGCGCCCGAGGCGCTGCGTCAGGCCGCGCGCACCTATGCCGCCGCGCCCAACGGGGCAATCTATTACGGGCTGGGCGTGACCGAGCATAGTCAGGGCTCGACCACCGTGATTGCGATTGCCAACCTCGCGATGATGACCGGCAATATCGGGCGACCCGGTGTGGGCGTGAACCCGCTGCGCGGCCAGAACAACGTGCAGGGCTCCTGCGACATGGGGTCGTTCCCGCATGAACTGCCGGGCTACCGCCATGTGTCGGACGATACCGCGCGCCACGGGTTCGAGGTGGAATGGGGCGTCACGCTCGACCCCGAGCCTGGGCTGCGCATCCCCAACATGCTCGACGCCGCCGTCGCGGGGGATTTCAAGGCGATCTACATTCAGGGCGAAGACATCCTGCAATCCGATCCCGATACTCATCACGTGGCCGCGGGCCTCGCGGCGATGGACTGCGTGATCGTGCATGACCTGTTCCTGAACGAGACCGCGCGCTACGCCCATGTCTTCCTGCCGGGCTCGACCTTCCTCGAGAAGGATGGGACCTTCACCAATGCCGAGCGCCGGATCAATCCGGTGCGCAAGGTGATGGCACCCAAGGCCGGGCTGGCCGATTGGGAGGCGACGCAGGCGCTGGCCAATGCGCTGGGCGCGGGGTGGAGCTATACCCACCCGTCCGAGATCATGGACGAGATCGCGCGTACGACGCCGGCCTTCGCGGGCGTCACCTACGATCTGATCGACCAGATGGGTTCGGTGCAGTGGCCCTGTGATGACACGCACCCGCAAGGCTCGCCGGTGATGCATGAGGATGGCTTCGTGCGTGGCTCGGGGCGTTTCATCCGCACCGCCTATGTCGCGACCGAGGAACGCACCGGGCCGCGCTTCCCGCTGCTGCTGACGACGGGGCGCATCCTGTCGCAATATAACGTGGGCGCGCAGACGCGGCGGACCGAGAACTCCGTCTGGCATGCCGAGGACCGGCTCGAAATCCATCCGCATGACGCCGAGACTCGCGGTATCCGCGACGGCGATTGGGTGCGTCTGGCGAGCCGGGCGGGCGAGACGAGCCTGCGCGCGACGATCACGGATCGGGTCTCTCCCGGCGTCGTCTACACGACCTTCCACCACCCCGACACGCAGGCGAATGTCGTGACCACCGACAATTCCGACTGGGCGACGAACTGCCCGGAATACAAGGTGACGGCGGTGCAGGTGGGGCTGTCGAACGGGCCCTCGGACTGGCAGGAGCTTTACACGGCGCAGACCAAGCTGACCCGCCGCGTCGAGGCGGCTGAATGACAGCGACCGATTGGGACATGCCCAGCGGCGCGGTGCAGCGCCTCGCCGAGGAAGTGCCGGTGGCGCTGTCCTTCGACGGGGTGACGCAGGCGGTGATGATGGCCAGTCCCGCCGATCTGGAGGATTTCGCACTGGGCTTTGCGCTCTCCGAAGGGCTGATCGCGGACGCGTCCGAGATCACCCGGCAGGAGGTGGAAGTGACCGAGGCCGGGATCGAGGCGCGCAACTGGCTGGCCGCGCCTGCGGGCGCGCGCTTTGCCGAACGCCGCCGCGCCACGATGGGGCCGGTGGGCTGCGGGCTCTGCGGGATCGAGCAGTTGGAAGAGGCGCGGCGCAAGCTTCCGCCGGTCGCACCGCCGCGTTTCACGATGACGCCGGAGCAGGCCACGGAGGCGCTCGAGACCCTGCGCGACCACCAGCCGCTGCAGGACGAGACCCGCGCCGCCCATGCGTCGAGCTTCTGGCAGCCGGGCAAGGGGATCGTGCTGACGCGCGAGGATGTCGGGCGGCACAACGCGCTCGACAAGCTGATCGGGGCGTTGATCCGGCAAGGGATCGACCCGGCGAGCGGCGCACTGGTGATGACCTCGCGGCTCTCGGTCGATCTGATCCAGAAGGTGGCGACGCTACGTATCCCGGTGATCGTCGGCCCCTCCGCCCCGACCGCGCTTGCGGTGAGCGAGGCACGGGACGCGGGCCTTACCGTTATCGCACGCGCAGGCCGAGGCCTCGCGCTTTACACCGCGCCGCAGGAGGCCACCGCATGAAGCCTGAGAAACTCGCCGGGATGGCCAATCAGATCGCACAGTTCTTCGAGAGCCAGCCCGGCGATCAGGCGCATGCCGTCGCCGATCACATCAATGCCAATTGGGCGCCCACGATGCGCGACACGTTCCTCGCGGCGGCCGACAAGCTGGACCTGCATCCGCTGGTGAAGGCGGCCCTGCCGGAGATCCGCGCCCCTCAGCGGGGCTGATCGCCGGGCTTCACGACCGGCGCGAAGGAGAGGGTGAAGTTTTTCCCGTCCGCGAAGGGGTAGGGGCCCGCGAGTTGCTGCACCTCTCCGGTCGTCCAGTCGGGATGATCGGGGTAAGTGGCGCGCAGAAGGTCCGCGCCGGTTGCCGCATTCGTGCCGTCCCAGATCACGAAGGCCGGGCCGTCGGGCAGAGGTTTCGTAAAGTCCGAACTGGCATTCAGCACCGTCATTCGGGGCGCGCGATAGAGGATATTCGCGCCTTCCCATTGCGGCGCGATCAGGGTCGCATCCGCGCCAACGGCGGCCACCAGCTGCGGCACCAGCGTCTCGAAGGGGGCGGCATTGCGGCTCTTGCCCTGGAAGAAATGGATCGGCAGCGCGATCATCACCAGCGCGAGCAGCACCGCATAGACCTGCTGCAGCCGCCGCAACCCGGTCGCGCTGAGCCGGGGCAGGAGCCAAAGGCCAAGCGCGGGGCCTGCGAGGAACAGCAGCGGTTGCAGCCAGCGATCCTTGATCTGCCCCGCTCCGACCGCAAGCGCACCGATCAGCAGCAGTACAAGCCCGATCACCATCACGCGCAGCATCAGCCGCAACAGCCGTTGCGGAGCTTCGGGTTTTCTCTCCCGGTAGCGCCAGTAGAGCAGCCCGCCGACCAGCAGCGGCAAAGCGAGGAAATTCAGAACACCCTGACCGGTTGCAAGAACCGGACCGACAAGCCGCGCGCCCAGTGAGACGTCTTCGGCGGCGTCGAATTTCTTTGCCGAGGCGAAGGCGATCTCGGGATGGTTCAGGATCCAGACATAGGGCGGCAGCGCGATTGCGGCGGCGATCAGCAGCGACAGAAACAGGCGGCGATCACGGAAGGACGCGCGGAACTCGGGAAAACCGATCAGCGCGAGGGTCGTCGAGATCGGCAGCAGCACAAAGTTGTATTTCGACAGCAGCCCCAAGCCCAGCACCAGTCCGAGCGTCACGAAGCCCGCGAGGCTGGGGCGGCGCGCGATCCACCAGATCGTCGCGAAGCATAACGCCGCCGAAAAGGTCGCAAGCACCGAATGGGTCAGGGCGCGCTGGCTCTCCCATGCGATCTGCGGCAGCAGCATGAGGCCCAGCGTCGCGACCCATGCCCGCCGCGGATCGAGCCGCGTGCGCATCAGCCCGTAGCAGGTCAGGACGGTGCCGCAGAGCAGGGTGTTTTTCAAAAGCGCGAGGCCGAACATCGTCGGCCCGGTCACCATGAAGACCAGATGTTGCAGCCATGCGAAGAGCGGCAATTGCGGGCCGTAGCCCCACGCGAAGCTGCGCGCATCGAAGATCATCTGCGCATCGTCGAGCCCGAGCGCGCCGCCCAAGGCAGTGCGGTACAAAGTCTGGAGGACGAAATAGGCGACGATGCTCAGGGGCCAGATCGCATCGGGAAGGGCGCGGCCTGCGGCTCGGGGCATCGGGTCGGCGCTCATGCGGGTGTGCCTGTGGGGACGCGCATCACGGGAAGGGTCTGGAGCATGGCGCACCTATTGGCTGGCAGGATTGCCGCGCATGGCGGACAGAGAGGGCGATACCACTTTCGACAGGTGGGCCAAAGCGTGAGATGTCTGAGTTTCGCCGGGCGTGGCCACGATGCCGCGCCCTCGGTGAGCGCGGCGATGGCTCAGGCCTCTTTCGAGCGCTCGATATAGGCGCGCAGTTCCTCGGCCTCGTGCCGGGCGTCTCGCAGACCATCCATCGCCGCGCGCAGTTCCGCCTCGGTCTGGCTGAGCTGATTGGCCAGTTCCGCCTCGCGCTGCTCGACATAGACGAGCGCCTGATCGCGGGTCTCTTCGGCTTCATGCAACGCCTGCGCCATCTGCTCCAGCTCGCCCATATCGGCTTGGCTCACGCGGGTGAGGCGGTGGATCAACCAGCTCGCGAACCAGCCGAGAGCGAAAGCCACGAAAAGGATGATCGCTGTGGCGATGATGAATTCGGTTCTGTTCATATGACGTCCCTTCAGCCCTTCGACAGGTCCTCCGGCCGGGATTGCGGGCGCGGCGTTTGATCGCCGGGCGTCTCGACCGGAATTTCTTCTTCTTGCGGGGTGTTTTCCCCCGGTTCTGCGGCGGTGTCCCCATCGCCGTTTTCGCTTTGCGCGCCGTCCTCGGTGGCGGGCGCACCGTCGTCGGTCACGGCGCCGTTCCAATGCGGCTCGCCGTCTTCTGCGGCGCCTGTCGCATCTGCGGTGGCATCGGGCAGCGCGTCGTCGCCCACCGGTGCCTCGTCCAGCAGCACAAACTCGATCCGACGGTTCTTCTCGCGGCCTGCCTCGGTGTCGTTCGAGGCGATCGGTTGCGCTTCGCCGTAACCTTTCGCTTCCAGATTGCCGATCAGCACGCCACGGTCCAGAAGCCCGCGGATCACCGCCTGCGCCCGTTGTTGCGACAGCTGCAGGTTCATTTCCTCGCGGCCCTGATTGTCGGTGTAGCCGGCGACTTCCATCTTGAAGTCCGTGCAGTTCTTCATCGATTTCGCCAAAGCGTCGAGCGCGTCCAGGCTTTCCGAAGCGACCTGCGCCGAACCCGGATCGAAATCGACCTTCTTCTTCTGCAGCGTCTCGTTGAGGCGCGCCACGCATTCCTTGCCGGTGGGCAGGGCCAGCTGCTCATCGAGGCGCTTGTCGTATTTCACGCTAAGGTCGATCTGCGCGTCTTCGCCAAGCTGGCTCGTGAGGATGCGCGAGATCGTGTCGGAAGCCTGCGGATCGCCCGAGATGCCGCTGACCGAGATGCCGTCGCGGGTCACGGTGACCTTGCCGTCATGGAGCACCGACAGCGCGTCGAGCGCGGCCAGCGTGCGCACCGGCCAACCGGCGGGAAGCTCCTTGTCGACGCGGGTCGCGCCGTGGACATTTCCGTGGCCGAGCTTGGCGCGGGCGTAGCTTTCGATGGTCTGACGTTCGCGCGCATCGGTCACGCGGCCCTTGAGCTCGACATGCCCGTCGCCATCGCGGGTCGCGGTGAAGCTGGCCTCGGCGGCTTTCGCATCGGGGGCCGGTTCGCGCTTGGCCTTGAGCGAGAACACTCCAGGCAAGTTCGATTCCAGCTCGCCCACGACATCGTCGAACTTCTGCTGATCGACGGTCGAGGGGGCATCGAGTGCGATATCGGCATCGGAGAAGGTCACCGAACCCGCGCCGAGATCGCCGACCGCCTTGATCGCCATCTGCGCGGCCTTGGACCAATCAGGCGACGGGGTGCCCATGCCGATGGTGCAGGTCAGCGTGCCTTTCGCGCCTGTCGCGCGGGCGGCGGTCAGGATGCGGTCGCGCGCGCGCTCGTTGTCGGCAGAGCAGGCGTCGAAATGCGGACCTTCCTCCTCGTCGATGAGGAAGCGCAGGGTGAAGGGGGTGATCACGGGGCGCGGCGCGGAGATGTCGAAGCTGAGCTTGAGATCGGTGGGGCGGCGGCGTGCGAGCGACGTCTCCACCCGGCCTTTTTCGGAGGGGCTGTCGGTGATCGCCTGCACCGAGACCTTGCCGGCGGTGACCGAAATCTTAGAGCGCGGCAGCGTCTCGATCGTGGTCATCGCGAACTGCATCGCCTTGTCCCAGCCGCCGGGCACCGGGTAGTCGGCGCTCTCCAGCATGTCGGTGACGCCATCCTCGCCCGCGACTTTCGAGAGCTTCTCGACGATCGCATCGCGGTCGACCGAAGCGGGCACCAGCCCGATCAGCGAGATGCCGTTCTCGTTGCGCAGCATCTCCAGCGAGAAGGCGGGGGGCGTGATCGGCTTGGTGATCTGCGTGTCGGTATTGTCGACGACCCGCGAGCTGTCGACGTATTTGTCGACCTCGGAAACCGCGCGGAAGCGCTCGGCCTCGGTCGGGGCGGTTCCGGAGAGGAGGACTTGCAGTCCGTCGGTATGGATCCGCATCCAGCCGTAGCCTTGCGCCTCCATCGCGACGCGCACTTCTTGTTTCGTGGATTTCTCGACAACGGTCGCAGCGCCGCCCGCAATGACTGCGGACACGACGAGTGCGAGGACAAAGGCGGCGATCGTCAACAAGGTGGCGCGGCTGCGCATCGGTCTCAGGCCCTCCCCCGGGGAATCTTTATCCCGTTTCCTTAAGGCGCAGGGGCGCGGGGATCAATCGAAACGCCGTTACACGATTGCGCCAACGGCGAGAAACAGCGCAGCGATGAGGCCCGTATCGCGGTTCGCGCGGAACAGTTTCAGGCAGGTGTCCGGGTCGTCGATATCGAGCTGGCGCATCTGCCAGAGCATGTGCCAACCCATCGCCCAGGGCGCGAGCAGCGAGATCGCGAGGCGCAGCGGCGGCGCGCCGGGCAGCAGCGCACCCATCACCGCGATGGTCATCAGCGCGACGGAAGTCATTAGGAAACCGCCGAGCCATTTCGCGCTATCATCCCCAAAGAGCCGCGCGGTGGATTTCACCCCGATGAGCGCATCGTCTTCCTTGTCCTGATGCGCATAGATCGTGTCGTAGAATAGCGTCCAGGCCATGCCCGCGAAATAGAGCACGACGGGCGGCCAGCTCAGGCTGCCGGTATGCGCGACCCACAAAAGCAGCGCGCCCCAGTTAAACGCGATCCCGAGGAAGATCTGCGGCCACCAGGTGAAGCGCTTGGCGAAAGGATAGATCGCGACCGGACCCAGCGAGACGATCCCGAGAATGATTGCGGGCGTGTTGAAGGTCAGCAGGATCGCAAAGGAGATCAGCGACTGGATCACCGCCCAGGCCAGCGCCTGTTTCGTCGAGACCTGCCCCGAGGGGATCGGCCGCGACCGGGTGCGCGCCACGCCTGCGTCGATGTCGCGGTCGGTGATGTCGTTCCATGTGCAGCCCGCGCCGCGCATCAGGAAAGCCCCGATGGAAGCGCCGACGGCAAGCCACAGGTCCCACCAGATGAAGCCGCCCGTCGAGGATGCCGCCAGCGCGATCGACCAGTAGCAGGGCAGCAGCAGCAGCCATGTCCCGATCGGTCGGTCGGCGCGGCTGAGCCGCAGATAGGGCCGCGTCCATGCCGGAGCCAGCCGGTCGACCCAGTTGCCGCGATAGGCATCCGCGACCGTGCCGTTCGCGTCGTTCGGGGTCTCGCCCTTGCTCGCGTTTGCCGCCTCTGGCGTTTCGGTTTTTCCGCTCATACAGTCCGCCTCATGGAACGTGCCAAGATCAGGCTCTGTGTAGAGCACCCGTTGGGCGCGGGGCAAGCCGTGCCTCTGACACAGGACGAAGCGCATTACCTCTTTGCGGTAATGCGGCTGGCCGTGGGCGCCCGTGTCGCGCTGTTCAACGGGCGCGATGGCGAGTGGACGGCTGAGGTCGTCGAGGCCCACAAGAAGCGCGGTATTCTGGCCTGTGTCGAACAGGCCGCGCCGCAGCTCGCGCCGCCCGATCTCTGGCTGATCTTCGCGCCGATCAAGAAAGAGCGCACCGATTTCATCGTCGAGAAAGCGACCGAGCTGGGCTGCGCCAAGGTGTTGCCGGTGCAGACCGAGTTCACCAATTCCGCGCGCATCCGGCAGGACCGCTTGCAGGCCCATGCCAAGGAAGCGGCGGAGCAATGTCTGGGCACCTATGTGCCCCCGGTCGAGGATTTGCAGGGGCTAAAGAAGCTGCTGGATGGCTGGGATCCGAGCCGTCGCATCCTCTGGGCCGACGAGGCTTTGGTTGGGCCCGCAGAGACGCTCGCGGGGTTGCAGCCCGGCCCTTGGGCGATCCTGATCGGTCCCGAAGGCGGGTTCTCGGAGGCCGAGCGCGAGATGCTCCGTGCCCGCGATTTCGTCACTCCGGTCAGCCTTGGTCCGCGCATTCTGCGCGCCGATACGGCGGTCTGCGCGGCGATCACATTGTGGCAATCGGCGCTGGGAGACTGGCGGTGATCCGTCCCGAGGTCGCAGAAGGCTTCAAGCGCTGGGGCGAGGTGATCGCCGCGGGCGTCGTCGTGGCGTTCGGTGCGTGGCTGATCTGGCTCGGCGGATTGATCCTGATGCCGCTGGGACTGGTCGCGGTGGCGCTCGGGCTTGGCTGGGCGCTGATCGGCTGGCGTCGGTTGCGCTTTGCGCGTGAAACAAATGCGCCGGGTCTGGTCGAGATCGACGAGGGCCGTATCTCCTACTTCGCGGCCAGCCGGGCGCGCGCCATTGCAGGGCCGGGCAGCAATGTCTCGGCCCTCGGGATGGGCGGCGAATTGCCGCTGCGCGAACTGGCGGAAATCCGACTGCTGACGCTGCAGGGCCAGCAATATTGGCGGCTGCGCAGCCTCTCGGGCGAGGCGCTTCTGATCCCGCTCGACGCGGCGGGGGCGGATGCGCTCTACGACGCTTTCGCGAGCCTGCCGGGGATCGATATGGGGAAGATTTCCAGCGCGCTTGACCAAAAGACTGCCGCACAGAGCCTCTGGACCCGCAAACAGGTTTCACGCTTGACTTGAGCCAACCCCCGCGCCACCTGTGGCGCTCCATAAAGCGACGCGAGAAAAGACATGTCCATTCCGCAGCAGGGCGGTGGCCCGATCGAGCGCTTCGAGCAACTGGCTGAATATCTGGCCGAAGGTGAGAAGCCGCGCGACGACTGGCGCATCGGCACCGAGCATGAAAAATTCGGCTATTGCGCGGACAAGCAGTTGCCGCTGCCCTATGACGGCCCGCGGTCGATCAAGGCGATGCTGGAAGGTCTGCGCGACCGCTTCGGCTGGAAGCCGGTGGAAGAGCAGGGCAAGATCATCGGGCTGGAACTGAACGGCGCGAATGTCAGCCTCGAGCCGGGCGGTCAGTTGGAACTGTCGGGCGCGCCGCTCGAGACGATCCACCAGACCTGCGACGAGGTGAACGAGCATCTGCGCGAAGTGCAGTCGGTCGCCGACGATATCGGTGTGAAGTTCATCGGTCTGGGCGCGGCCCCGATCTGGACGCAGGACCAGATGCACATGATGCCCAAGGGGCGCTACCGGCTGATGACCGATTACATGGGCCGCGTGGGCGAGCTGGGCACGCAGATGATGTATCGCACCTGCACCGTGCAGGTGAATCTCGACTTCGGTTCGGAAGCCGACATGGTGCAGAAGATGCGCGTGGCGCTGGCGCTGCAGCCGGTTGCGACCGCTCTCTTCGCCAATTCGCCCTTCCTCGATGGCAAGCCCAACGGCATGAAATCGTGGCGCAGCCATATCTGGCAGAACCTCGACGATGCGCGCACGGGCATGCTGCCCTTCATGTTCGAAGAGGGTGCGGGCTACGAGGCTTACGTGAACTACGTCCTCGATGTGCCGATGTATTTCGTCTATCGCGACGGCAAATATATCGACGCGCTGGGCCAGTCCTTCCGCGACTTCCTGAAGGGCGAGCTGCCCGCGCTACCCGGCGAGAAGCCGACGCTGAGCGACTGGGCCGATCACCTGACCACCGTCTTCCCCGAAGCGCGCGCGAAGAAATTCATCGAGATGCGCGGTGCCGATGGCGGGCCGTGGCGGCGTCTGTGTGCGCTGCCCGCGCTCTGGGTCGGTCTGCTTTACGACCAGACAGCGCTGGATGCGGCATGGGATCTGGTGAAAGGCTTCGATCACGAGACCCGCGAAGGTCTGCGCCGCGCGGCGGCGGTCGATGCGCTGCAGGGCGAGTTCAATGGTGTGAAGCTGCATGACCTCGCACGCGAGACGGTGGCGATCGCGAAATCCGGTCTGGCGGCGCGGGCGAAGCCCGGCGCGGGCGGGATGATCCCCGACGAGACCCATTTCCTCAATGCGCTGGAAGAGAGCGTCGAGACAGGCCGGGTGCCTGCCGACGAGCTTCTCGAGAAGTATCACGGCGAGTGGAATGGCGATCTGAGCAAGATCTACGCCGAATACAGCTACTGAGCAGAGGGCAGGGCGGTCTGCCGCCCCGCCGTTCCCCTCACCGCGACCCCAGCCGCTCGCGCACCCATTGAGGGACCAGCACGCTCGCCGGGCCCTGGCGCGATGTGTCGAACATCTCGCTGCCTGCCGAGCGGTCGAGGTTCAGTTCCAGCGTCTCCACCCCGCACATCGCGGCGTCCTGCACGAAGCCTGCCGCCGGGTAGACATTGCCGCTGGTGCCGATCGAAACGAAGAGGTCCGCGGCTTCCAGCTCACGGATGATCCGATCCATCTGATAGGGCATCTCGTTGAACCAGACGATGTCGGGCCGCGTGGCCTTGCGCCCGCAGCCGGGGCAGGTGTCTCGCGGCTGCATTGCCTCGGGCGCGGGCCAGCGATGGTCGCAGGCGTGGCACAGCGCGCCGAAGAGCGAGCCGTGCATGTGGATCACGTTCTGAGACCCGGCGCGCTCGTGCAGGTCATCGACATTCTGCGTCACCACCAGAACCTCGTGGCCCGGATCGGCCTCCAGCTCGGCCAGCGCGAGATGGGCGGGGTTCGGCTGGGCCGTCCGCGCTGCTGCCCGGCGCGCGTTGTAGAAGCGATGCACCAGCGCGGGGTCGCGCGCGAAGCCCTCGGGCGTTGCCACGTCCATGATGCGGTGTTCTTCCCACAGGCCGTCGCTTGCGCGAAACGTGCGGGTGCCGCTTTCGGCAGAAATTCCCGCGCCCGTCAGAATCACGACCTTGGCCATCGCTGCGCCCTCCGTTATCACTTCACCCTATGCGTATCCTCTTTCTCTGCCTTGGCAACATCTGCCGCTCGCCCGCCGCCGAAGCGGTGACCCGTCACAAGGCCGCCGCAGCGGGGCTCGATATCGAGTTCGACAGTGCAGGCACCGGCACCTGGCATCTGGGCGAGCCGCCCTACGATCCGATGATCGCGGCGGCGGAAGCGCGCGGCTACGACATGCGCAGCCTGCGCGCACGGCAAATCCAGCCCGCCGATTACGACGGGTTCGATGTGATCCTGGCGATGGATGAGAATAACCTGCGCGATGCGCTTGACGGGGCGCCGCGCGAGATGCGCGCTCAGGTGCAGATGTTCATCGACGGGCCGGACGGGCCGCGCGATGTGCCCGATCCTTATTTCACCCGCAATTTCGATGGAGCCCTCGATCTGATCGAGGCGGGCGCGGATCAACTGATTGCCGACCTGCTGGCCGATGAGGAAGAAAAGCGGCGCGGGCAGTAGACCGCGCGCCGCCGATCAAGCGCTTACTTGCAGAAGCCTTCCGCCGTCGCGGCGAAATTCTTGTAGCGGTCCCAGAAGTCCGAATCCGACTGGCGGTCGGACATGCGCACTTCCTGCGCGCGGTCGGGATCGTGGAAGAAGCTGGCGGCGCGGCGCTGGTCGCGATGGCTCAACGTCATGTCCGCGACTTGCTGGATGCAGCCGCAGGTGCCGGGATTGCTGGCGCGGCCCGCTTTCTGACACGCGTTGTCGATCGGCCCGGCCGAAGCCATCGAAGCAAGCGCCATGGCGCCCGAGAATGCACAGAGTCCGAGTGTGGTCTTGAAAATCATCTACTGCCCCTTTGTCGTTGCGGCCGGCATGTGTTTGCCGATCCTGCCTGCTCATTTGTCCGCGATTCTAACTCAAATTCAAAAAGCGGGCAACAAAACAGGCAGAATTCCGCCGGTTCGGGGCAGGGGAGGGAACCCGTTTTCTAGCCGTCGCGTTGCGCACGCACGGGCCCACTACATCTGGATGGCGTCCGCTCTCCAGATCACTCTTCGACCGGGGTAGCCTCGTAGCCTGCGCCTTTTAGAGCGCTGATCACGGTGGATTCGGGCAGCCCTTCCACCTCGACCTCGCGGTCTTCCAGATAGACATCGGCCTTGCCGCCGACCTCTTCGATCGCAGCTTCGACCGAGGCTTTGCAGTGCCCGCAGGTCATGTTCGGAACGGAATAGATCATCTTGCGTCTCCCGTGTTTCGTGTCTCAGGGATATGTCGGACGCGACCGGGCCGAGGTCAATGGCAGATGGCGTTCAATCCCTCTTCCCGGCCCGCTTTTTCCCCTGTATACGCGCGCCCATGACTGATCTTGATCGCATCCGCAATTTCTCCATCGTGGCGCATATCGACCACGGTAAATCCACGCTCGCCGACCGGCTGATTCAGCTGACCGGTACCGTGGCCGAACGCGATATGAAGGACCAACTCCTCGACGCGATGGATATCGAGCGAGAGCGCGGCATCACGATCAAGGCCAACTCGGTGCGGATCGACTATCCCGCCAAGGACGGCAAAACCTATGTGCTGAACCTGATCGACACCCCCGGCCACGTCGACTTCGCCTATGAAGTCTCGCGCTCGATGCAGGCGGTCGAAGGCTCGCTGCTGGTCGTCGATGCCTCGCAAGGCGTCGAGGCGCAGACGCTGGCCAATGTCTATCAGGCGATCGACGCGGACCACGAGATCGTCCCGGTCCTGAACAAGATCGACCTGCCCGCGGCAGAGCCCGAGCGCGTGAAGGAGCAGATCGAGGACGTGATCGGGATCGACGCCTCGGACGCCGTCGAGATTTCCGCGAAGACTGGTCTGGGTATCCCGGACGTTCTGGAAGCCATCGTGCAGCGTCTACCCGCCCCGCAGGGCGACCGCGACGCGCCGCTCAAAGCGATGCTCGTGGATTCGTGGTATGACCCCTATCTGGGGGTCGTCGTTCTGATCCGCGTCATGGATGGCGTGATCAAGAAGGGCGACCAGATCAAGATGATGAAGACGGGGGCGACGTATAAGCTCGACCGTCTCGCCGTTCTGAAACCCGCAATGGTCAATATCGACGAGCTGGGCCCCGGCGAAATCGGCGTCTTCACCGCTTCGATCAAGCAGGTGCGCGACACGAAGGTTGGCGACACGATCACCCACGAGAAGAAGCCCTGCGCCAAGGCGCTGCCGGGCTTCAAACCCTCGATTCCGGTGGTGTTCTGCGGCCTCTTCCCGGTCGATGCGAACGATTTCGAGGCGCTGCGCGACGCGATCGAGAAACTGCAGCTGAATGATGCGAGCTTCTCGGCCGAGATGGAAACTTCGGCAGCGCTCGGCTTCGGCTTCCGTTGCGGCTTCCTTGGGCTGTTGCACCTCGAAGTGGTGCGCGACCGTCTGGAGCGGGAATACGATCTGGATCTGATCACCACCGCGCCCTCGGTCGTGTTCAAGATCCACATGAAGGACGGGGAGGTGATCGAGCTTCACAACCCCGCCGACATGCCCGACCTGACCTATGTCGACCATATCGAGGAGCCGCGCATCAAGGCGACGATCCTCGTGCCGGACGAATATCTGGGCGATGTGCTCAAGCTCTGTCAGGACCGCCGCGGCATCCAGCAGGACCTGACCTATGTCGGTGGCCGCGCGATGGTGGTCTATGACCTGCCGCTTGCCGAGGTCGTGTTCGACTTCTACGACCGCCTGAAATCGGTCACCAAGGGCTATGCCAGCTTCGATTACCAGATCACCGAATATCGCGAGGACTACCTCGTGAAGATGTCGATTCTGGTGAATGACGAGCCGGTCGACGCGCTCTCGATCATGGTCCACCGCGACCGCGCCGAGGCCCGCGGCCGCGCGATGTGCGAAAAGCTGAAAGACCTGATTCCGCGCCACATGTTCAAGATCCCGATCCAAGCCGCCATCGGTGGCCGCGTGATCGCGCGCGAGACGCTGTCTGCGATGCGCAAGGACGTGACCGCGAAATGTTATGGCGGCGACGCGAGCCGGAAGAAGAAGCTGCTGGAAAAGCAGAAGGCCGGTAAGAAGAAGATGCGCCAGTTCGGGAAGGTCGAAATCCCGCAGAGCGCGTTTATTGCGGCGCTGAAGATGGATGAGTGAAGGGCGTGAAGTCGATCTTCACCCCAGCTTCCATTAACATTTTTCTAGATGCCTCCATTGAGGCATAGAATCTCTTCTCGGAATCTGGCTGTCGATAGGTAACCAGTCGGATGAGGCCACTTTGAATAATGGCGCGCGCGCAATCGGCGCACGGAAAAAGTGTCGTATATATTGTGCAGCCTGCGGTCGCGGTGCCGACGTTCGCGGCGTTGTAAATCGCGTTTCGTTCTGCGTGTTCGATCCAGAGGTATTTCTCGCCGCTTTCTTGAGCAAAAAGTATCGCCGGATCATGTGCTATCCGCCGAGGAAAACCATTGTATCCGGTTGAAATAATTGCATTCGATGGATTGACAATCACGGCGCCGACTTTGCGACTTGGGTCTTCGCTCCAACTTGAAATGTTTTGCGCTATCTCAATGAAGCGGGTATCCCACTTGCGCATCGCATCAAGTTTTTTTTTCGTTAATGTCATTTGAGGCGCCACCGATGTTGATCGTCGAAAAGCGGATACATGACCGCAAACTTGTCACTCCACAAGTCAGCAATGACCTAAAGAACTCAACCCTAGATTTGAAGGTGGGAGAGATCTTTCCCCATGGGAATGGTAAGGCATTCGTAGGTTCCAACCCCGAAAGTTTTTTACTTGAGGCAGGTCACATGGTTACGGTGATGAGTGCGCAGAGACTCACCCTTCCAAGCAACGTGACCGGGATCGCCACGCTGGTTACAAGCTTAACAAGTGAAGGAATCTTATGCTTAAATGTTGGTGTGGTTGATCCGGGTTACAGCGGCCACCTGAGCGCAACGCTTGTGAACTTTTCTTCTTCGGCTCACAAAATTCGCAGGAATGATCGACTGTTTCGTGTCGTGTTTATTGAGCACGAAGAAATTGAAAATCTTCAAGAGAACAACGTTGGCAAGAATGAATATCGAGCGAAGCTGAAAGCCAACACGCAGCAGTGCTTTCCCGAAACGTTTATGAATACCGAAGAAATCGTCCAACTAGCTCGAAAGAATGCGTGGGAAGTTGTTAAGGCGTCATTGCTAAACAATTGGTTTCCTTTGCTTCTATCCGCACTCGCGCTCTTGTTCACTGTCCTGCAGTACGTCTCCAGTGACTAACGGCTTTCCACTCGATATCTCTGCGACCTCGTGTAGTCCCTGCGCCGGAACTCGCTGCGGCACCCTCACGTTCTCCTCCCAGACCTATTTCAGGAGGAAACGACATGACCGACCAAGCCAAGATCGAGAAAGATTTCTGGGATGCGCTCGCATCGGATCGCACCGTGATGCTGGCGCGAGCGGGCGTCGAGACGGCAGCGCCACGCCCGATGACGGCGATCGTCGAGGAGAAGCCTGGCCCCGTCTGGTTCTTCACCGCGCGCGACACGGAATTGATGGATGGGCTCGCGCCCGGTGCGGGGGCGATGTTCACCTTCGCGGATAAGGGCCACAAGGTTTTCGCGACCGTCACGGGGCGTCTGACCGAACATACCGACCCCGAGTCCGTGGAGCGGCTTTGGAACCCCTTCATCGGCGCCTGGTATGAGGGCAAGGACGACCCCAAACTGGTGCTGCTGCGCTTCGATCCGGATCAGGCCGAGATCTGGGACAGCGGCAACGCGCTGGTCGCGGGCGCGAAGATCCTGCTGTCGTCGGACCCGGGCGAGTCGATGAAGGACCGTGTCGCTCATGTGAATTACTGAGCCGGGCGCGTCCCTGACGTTAGAGGTAAGAAAAAGGCCCCGGAAATCTCCGGGGCCTTTGACTTTTTCGCTTAGCTATCAGGCTTGGAATTTAGCGCGCCTGACGCGCTTCGCCCGCGATCGTGTTGCCTGCAACGGACAGGTCCTGACCTGCGCCTTGCACGGTGTTGCAGGCCGCGAGGCCCAGAAGGATCACGGTCATTGCCGCCATTTGAACCGATTTCGTCATCTCTTACGCTCTCCTATTAAGCCATCACCGGCCAACGTACGAAAAAATTTACGGTTCCGTGGAACTGGAGGCAAGGAGCGGCGTTTTGCCCTCGAACACATAAGGGAGAGCCCGAATGAAGAAGCCTCTGCGCTTATTCCTCGCCGCCCTCTCGGCCCTCGTCGTGACCTGGGTCGTGGTGATCGCAGCTCTGACTTTCGGCTTTGTCGGATGGCAGGAATTCGCGTTCGCCGTGATCGTCGGGATTGTCTTGGGAATTCCCGCAGGTCTCTGGACCGAGCGGCGCATAAAAAGGAATGACCCGTTCTGGCCGCCCCGCCAGGCATGATCCCTGTCAGAACGGTCTTGCGGCCCCTGCTTTGTCCCTCGCGGGGGCCGCACACTCCGCCCGAGCTGGTTAACTTCTTGTTAATTAAGCTCTGAAAGGCTCCGGGTTGTCCCTCCCCGGAGCCTTTCAATGTCTAAAGCCCCGTTTTTCCTTGTCCTTTGCCTCCTCGCAGCCTGCGCCTCCCCAGCGCCGCAGTTTCTCGGCGCGTCGCGGCATGACCTCACGCTCGACGGCATCGACTTCGTCGTCTTCCTCAAGGGAGACCGGGCGGAGGTGGTGCGCATGGGCTATCTACGCCGGGCAGAGCGGGGGCGCGTGCCGCCCCTGATGATCCGCGCGGCAGAGCAGGTTTCGGGCTGCACGGTGGCGGGACCGGCGGGAGGGCTCTACCGATCGCCCTCGCTGCCCGGCGATACGGGGGAGGCGCGCTTCCAGCTCGATTGCTGATGCGACGCCCTGCCGCAGCGGCGACCGCGCGGACTTGATGCGGATCAAGGTCACATCCGCGTGATCGGAGTCAGTCTGACCACCGAAATGCGCCGCTCAATGGAGATCAGACATGCGCCTCTTCGGTATCATCTACGCCCTCGTCGGACCGACCCTCGCGGGTATCCTCATCACTGCCGCGCTGACGATGAACATGTTCACGACCAACGCGATGATCGTCTCCGCGGTAATCGGGTTCCTCGTCGCCGTGCCCGTTGCATGGTATATCGCCAAAATGATCCGCGAAAACGCCTGACGGCGCGGCGCGGCACAGGCGTCGGGAAAATCCCAACTTCGTGAAGGGCGGAACCTCTGCGCCTTCGCCGCGCTAGTCCGGCGAGGCGCGGCGGCGTTTCGTCAATTCAAAGAGGTAATATGTCCTACGCTCCCGGCTATTCGAAAACCCAGATTTGGCTCCACTGGGCCGTCGTCCTGCTGCTCATCGTCCAGTATCTGTTCAATGACGCGATGGGCCATACCTTCCACGATCTGATGGAGAGCGGATCGGCTGACGCCGGTGTCCTGACCTATGGCCACATCGTCTTGGGTGTCGCGGTGCTCGTGCTTGCGATCTGGCGTCTGATACTGCGCGCGAGCCACGGCGCACCCGAGCCGCCGGAGAACGATCCCGCCATTTTCCGGCGCGGCGCGGCCGCAGTCCACTGGCTGCTCTACGCGCTGCTGTTCCTTATCCCGATTGCGGGGCTCGTGGCCTATTACGGGCAGCTGGAATGGGCGGCCGAGACTCACTCGATCCTGACCACGGTGTTGCTGTGGCTGGCCGGGCTGCATGTGGCAGCCGCGCTCTATCACCAATACGTCAAGCGCGATCACCTGATCCGTCGGATGATGAAGCCGGGGGCGTGATCGAAGCGGCGCGGTTTCCTCAGCTCGTCGAGTCGAGGAAACGCGCCACGTCCGCTTCGAACTCGCGGGGCTTCTCGGCATGCAGCCAGTGCCCGGCGTTGTCGATTTCCTCGAAACGCGCCTGCGGGAAGAAACCGCAGATACGGTCGTGCATTTCGGGCCGCACGTAATGCGAGTCCGCGCCCGACAGGAATAGCGTCGGGCCGTCGTACTGCTTGCCCTCCAGCGCCTCGGGCCAGCCGAGGATGTCGTCCATATTCGCCTTCAATGCGGCAAGGTTGAACTTCCAGCGCGGCGGGCCGTCGCGCAGAACCAGTGATTGCAGCAGGAAGGCGCGGGTGCCCGGATCGAAGACCTGCTCTCCCAGCCGCTCATCCGCGGCGGAGCGCGAGGTGAGGTCGGCGATATCCATCCCCTGCATCGCCTCGATCAGCGCGCTGTGGTTGTCGCCATGATCATAGTTCTCGGGCGCGATATCCGCGACGATGAGATGCGCCACGAGTTGCGGTCGCGTCAGGGCGAGCGTCATCGCCGCCTTGCCGCCCATCGAATGGCCCAGCACATCCGCGACCCCGCCATTCGCCTCGATCACCTCGGCGATATCGCCTGCCATCGCCTGATAGCTGTGATCGTCGTCCCAGAAGCTGTCGCCGTGATTGCGCATATCGAGTGCGATGACGGGGCGGTCCGCGCTCAGCCGCTTGGCAATCGCGTTCCAGTTCCGGGCCGATCCGAAAAGACCGGGCGCGATGATCAGCGGTCGCGCGCCGGGATTGCTGTCGGAGGTGTAGGGGGTCGTGTTCAACATGGCGCCTAAGCTAGATCGCCTCCCGGGGCGCTTCCAGAGCGGATGCGAAAAAATCTGCGTCCATGCGCGCAGTTGCGCTGATCTCGCGCGGCGGGTAGCGTCCGGTGCGGAATTGCTGAACGCTGCGTAAGGGAGAGGGCCGGATGGGGCCGGAGAAGATCAATCAGATGGCGGGGCAGGTCTCAAGGCTTCTGGCGCAGCGGCTGGGCGCGAAGGGGCCGACGCTCGAGGCGCGGGTCGCCTCGCGGGCCCGGGCGCTGCCGCGCAAGGTGCGTAAGGCGGCGCTGGTGCTGGTCGATGCCGAGCGCAAAGCGCACGCGCCCAAAATCGCCCGGCAATTGGATGCCCGCAGGGTGGAGGGCGCCTTCGCGACCTGTCGCGATTACCTCGAACCGCTGGGCGCGGCGGAGCGGCTGCGCGCCGCGGCGCTTGGCCTCGCCAGTTCGATCGCCGTGATTGTGGTGATCGTGGGCGGCGCCTTGCTGGCCGCGATGGTCTGGACCGGAGCGATCTGATCGCCCCCCCCCAGACGTGAAAAAGGCCCCCGGATCGCGGGGGCCTTCAATTCAATCTCGGAACCGGATCACAGTTCGGGGTAGATCGGGAAGCCGCTGAGCAGGGTCGCGACCTTGGCTTTCACGGCCTCTTCGACCTCGCCATTGCCCTCTTCGCCATTCGCGGCGAGCCCGTCGACCACTTCGACGATCAGGCGCGCGATCTCGCGGAACTCTTCCTCGCCGAAGCCACGGGTGGTGCCCGCCGGGGTGCCCAGACGGATGCCCGAGGTGACCATCGGCTTTTCCGGGTCGAACGGGATGCCGTTCTTGTTGCAGGTGATATGCGCGCGGCCCAGAGCCTTCTCGGTCGCGTTGCCCTTCACGCCTTTCGGACGCAGGTCGACCAGCATCACGTGGGTGTCGGTGCCACCGGTGACGATGTCGAGGCCACCTTTCATCAGCTCGTCCGCTAGCGCCTGAGCGTTCTTCACGACCTGCTCGGCATAGCCCTTGAACTCGGGGCGCAGCGCCTCGCCGAAGGCCACGGCCTTGCCGGCGATGACATGCATCAGCGGACCGCCCTGGATGCCCGGGAAGATCGCCGAGTTCACCTTCTTCGCAATCTCCTCGTTATTGGTGAGGATCATGCCGCCGCGCGGACCGCGCAGGGTCTTGTGCGTCGTGGTGGTCGCGACATCGGCATAGGGGAAGGGCGAGGGGTGCTGACCACCGGCCACGAGACCGGCGAAGTGGGCCATGTCGACCATCAGATACGCGCCGATCTCATCCGCGATCTCGCGGAACTTGGCGAAGTCGATCTGACGCGGAATGGCCGAGCCGCCCGCGATGATCAGCTTCGGCTTGTGTGCGAGCGCCAGTTCGCGGACCTGATCGTAGTCCAGCAGGCTGTCTTGCTTGCGCACGCCGTATTGCACCGCGTTGAACCACTTGCCCGACTGGTTCGGCTTGGCGCCGTGGGTCAGGTGGCCGCCCGCATCGAGGCTCATGCCGAGAATGGTGTCGCCCGGCTTCACGAGCGCGGTGAACACGCCCTGGTTCGCCTGCGAGCCCGAGTTCGGCTGGACGTTGGCGAATTCGCAGCCAAAGAGTTCCTTGGCGCGGTCGATCGCGAGGTTCTCCGCGACGTCGACATATTGGCAGCCGCCATAGTAGCGCTTGCCCGGGTACCCTTCGGCGTATTTGTTCGTCATCACCGAACCCTGCGCCTCCATCACCGCCTTCGAGACGATGTTTTCCGAGGCGATCAGTTCGATCTCGTCGCGCTGGCGACCGAGTTCATCGGTGATCGACTTGAAGAGTTCGGGGTCACGGCTGGAGAGGCTTTCGGTGAAGAAGCCCGCATCGCGTTGGTCTTTCATGGCCATTCCTCGCAAAGATCCGGTCGCCGACCGTTTAGCGCAGATTTCACAGGGCTGAAAGCAGACAAACGACCAAATCGGTCATTTCCGCGCCGGATTGACGCTTGTCTTTCGTCCAAGCCCTTGCAACACCTTGGACAAGCAGGAGGACCGCGCGGTGGCGAACCAGTATACCCATATCCATTTCGCGGCCTCCCACGCCGAGACGGCGCAGGCGGCGCAGGCCGATCTGGTCGCGCGCTACGGGCAGGTGCCGCGCTATGCGGCCGATGTGATCGTGGCGCTTGGCGGTGACGGGTTCATGCTGCAGTGCCTGCACGAGGGCACGGGGCTGCCGGTTTACGGGATGAACCGCGGCTCGGTCGGCTTCCTGATGAACGACTATGTCGCCGACGATCTGCCGGCGCGGCTCGAGGCGGCGGAGCAGGCGGTGATCAATCCGCTGTCGATGAAGGCCGAGACCCAGGACGGGATGCTGCATGAGGCGCTCGCCATCAACGAGGTCTCGCTGCTGCGCGCAGGCCCGCAGGCGGCGAAGCTGAAGATCTCGATCAACGACAAAGTGCGGATGGAGGAGCTGGTCTGCGACGGCGCGATCGTCTCCACCCCCGCCGGATCGACCGCCTATAACTTCTCCGCCCACGGGCCGATCCTGCCGATCGGCTCGGACGTGCTGGCGCTGACCGGGATCGCGAGCTTCCGGCCGCGGCGGTGGCAGGGCGCGATCCTGCCATCCTCAGCACTGGTGCGTTTCGATATTCTCGAGCCCGACAAGCGCCCGGTCATGGCCGATGCGGACAGCCGCTCGGTCAAGCCGGTCAAATGGGTCGAGGTGCGCTCCGAGCCGGAGATCGAGCATTGCATCCTCTTCGACCCCGGTCACGGGCTCGAAGAGCGGTTGATGCGCGAACAGTTCGCCTGAAGCTCAGCCCTTCGACAGCCACGCGTCGCGCTTGCGATAGATCGTAGAGGGCGCGACCCCCAGTTCCAGCGCAGCGCGCGGGATCGATCCGTCATGCCGGGTGATCGCAGCCTCTATCGCCGCACGTTCGATCTCGGCCAGGGTGCGGTCCGCGAAAGGATCGACCGCCGGGGCGGTGGTGGGCGCGGCACGGCTCGTCGTCGGATCGAATTCCGGCAGCATATGAGCGCGCAGCACCGGCCCGTCATGCATCACGATCGCCGCGCGGATGACGTTCATCAGCTGGCGGACGTTGCCGGGCCACGGCCGGTCCTCCAAGCGGGTGATGGCCTCAGGTTCGATCTCGCTGAAGTCGCGCTGCTCCTCGGAGGCGAACCGCTCCAGCGCCATCCGCGCCAGAGGGCCGATATCCTCGCGGTGCATCCGCAGCGGCGGCATCTCGATCGTGAGCACCATCAGCCGGTAATAGAGGTCCTCACGGAGCACAGCGTTTTGCAGCATGACGCTAGGCGAGCTCTTGGCCGCGCAGACGATCCGCACATTGACATCGACCGGTTGGCTGGCGCCGAGCGGTTTGACTTGGCCGCTCTGCAGGAACCGCAGCAGCTTGATCTGCGCGGTGGGAGAGAGTTCGCAGATATTGTCGAGCAGAAGCGTGCCACCATCGGCGGCGAGGAGAGCGCCGTCCTTGTCCTCCAAAGCGCCCGGGAAGGCTCCGCGGTTATGGCCGAAGAGTTCGCTGTCGACGCGTTCGGCGGCCAGTGCGCCGCAATCGAGCGCAATGAAAGGTCCATCGGCGCGGGGGCTCGTGGCGTGAACCGCCTGGGCGCAAAGCTCCTTCCCGGTGCCGCTCTCGCCCCAGATATAGACAGGCGCGGTCGAGCGGGCGGCAGCTCGGGTCCGGGCGTAGAGCGCCCGCATCTGCGGCGCGTTGCCGACGAAGTCCCCGACCGTCTCCTCGCTGGCGCTCGCGTCGTCGAAGTCCGAACGCAGCGACAGGCTGCGCGCGCTCTCAATGGCGCTTCTGAGGCGAGGTTCGTCGATCGGTTTGACGAGGAAGTCGATCGCGCCCTCCTGCATCGCCCGCACCGCGCGATCGATCGAGCGGTCGGCAGTGACCGCGATGATCGCCGCATAGGGGCGCAGGGCCAGCATTTCGGCGATCAGCGTGTCGCCGTCGCGATCGGGCAGCATCAGGTCCAACAGCACCATGCGGATCGGGTTGTCGCGGAAGATGCGCATCCCTTCCTCGGCGCTTGCCGCGAGATGGGTGATGAAGCCAGCGCTGCGCAGATAGGCGTCGTAGATCGCGCGTAGCGACCCGACATCTTCGATCAATAGAAAATGCTCGGTCTCGGTGTCGACGCTGTTCCGCCCGTTTCGACTGAGGCCGTATTGCGGACTATCCGTCTTGGAGCTGGTATCCCTGTCCGGGGTGGTCGTATCGGAGTCACTAGTTCTCATGCTGTAAATCAGTCTTCGCGTTCAAATTATTTCGGGTGGTGGCTATCAGCCGGTCGATAAAAATGAGGGCGACCCGGCCAAGATCTTGAATATCTTCATAAGTCCCATGTCGGGTTGCACTGTCAAGCGCGCGTGCATGCCGCGAGAGGGGGTGATCACCCGCCACTCCGGCCACCGCACTGAGCTTATGGCTCAGCAATTGCAGGGCGCAGAGGTCGAAAGGGGGCAGTGCGAGCGACAGCCCGTGACGTACCGTCTCGAGATCGGCGATCAGTTCCTGTCCGAGCCCCGCTGGCAATGCCTTCTCGGCCAGACGCAGATGGGCGAGCAAACCGCGCGGCGGCGTAGTTACGCGTGGCACGGTCGTCATGCAACCAGCCTCTTCCAAGGCGCGCAGGATCGGCTGCAGGCCCAGCACCGGCTTGATCAGGCAGGCATCGGCCGCGCCTTTCTCGACGTCGCGATAGCCGCTGCACTGGATGATCGGCAGGTCCGCCCAAGGCAGGCCGGAGCGGCGAATGCTGGCGATCACTTCGGGGCCGCGGCAGCCGGGCATCTCGACATCCAGCACCGCGAGGTCGAAGCGTTCGGCCTTCAGTTGCGCGGCCGCACTGTCGCCACGACGCAGCCCGGTCACCTGCGCGCCCATCGCGCTAAGGAACTGCTCAAGCACGGCGCGGCTCATCTCGCTGTCATCGGCGACGAGCACGTTCCACCCGCTCAGATCGGGCAGGGGGGCATCGCGCACCGTGGAGCCGATATCGACGGGATGGGCCGGGAGCGAGACACGGATTTCGGCCCCGCCTTCGGGCGCGTTGGCGAGGTCTATCTTGCCGCCGGCCTCTGCAACCAGCGCGTGACAGATCGCGAGGCCCAGACCTTGCCCCTCGGGGTTGCGGAACGTGGCGGGCTCGCTGCGCTGCCCGGCACAGGCGGGCGCGCGCAGACGTTCCTCTGGGAAGCCATCGCCCTCGTCGCGCACGGTCAGCAGCAGTCCCTCGGCCGGGTCGAAGTCGAGCGACAGATGGATCGTGCCGCGCTGGGCATAGCATAGCGCGTTGCGCATCAGATTGGCGAAGATGCGGATGAGCGGCACGCGATCGATCGCCAGAACGGGCGGCAGATCGGGGGCCATGTGGATCGCGAGCGACATGCCCCGAACATGGGCCGCGCTTGTCCAGCGGCGGCGCACCCGTTCAAGCGCATCGGCAATGACCAAATGCGGCGGGGCGGGGCTTGAATCGGACGCGTCGGAAAGCTCGCTTGCCGCTTCATGGCTCGACGCGGCGGGCGCAGTTTTCTTCGCTCCGTCCAGATCGAGAAGCTGTGCCAGATCGCTCGCCGCTTCGCGCGCGCGCTCCAATTGTCCATGCGTGCTTTGCCCGCCCGGATCGGCGAGCGCCGCATCCAGACCGCACATCACATCTGCAAGCGCGGCGCGCAGATCGTGCTGCCATAAAGGACCGAGATCGCATCGCAACGATGCGAATGGCTCCTGCGCAGCGGGATCGGGCAACTTTCGGTTCGTCAAAATAACCCCTCGATGGATGGTTCCGGGGTACGGTTCTCAAATTAACCTTCGATAGCATAAACAATAGCATAAAGCCGCACCCATTGTGGATGCGGCTTCTTAACTCGGGCGTAAACTTTTGATGTGGTGCCTATCTGCGTCGCTCAAAATGAGTGCGCTTATGATAAGCTCGGCTTATTTCTTCGGATAGCCAAGCCCCTTAAGCGCCTCGGTGATTTCGTCGAGGATTGCCGGGTCGTCGATCGTCGCGGGCATTTTCCAGTCCTGCCCATCCGCGATCTTCACCATTGTGGCCCGCAAGATCTTGCCCGAGCGGGTCTTCGGCAGGCGGTCCACCACGGTGGCGAGCTTGAAGGCCGCGACCGGGCCGATCTGTTCGCGCACGCGGCTCACGCATTCCTTGACCACCTCGCCATGCGGGCGGTTGCAGCCCGAATTGAGGCACAGGAAGCCCATCGGCGTCTGCCCCTTCAGGTCGTCAGCCACACCGATCACCGCGCATTCGGCGACGTCGCTATGCCCGGCAAGCACCTCTTCCATCGCCCCGGTCGAGAGGCGGTGACCCGCGACGTTGATGACGTCATCGGTGCGCGCCATGATGTAGAGATAGCCGTCCTCGTCGACATAGCCCGCGTCGCCCGTCTCGTAATAGCCGGGGAATTGCTCGAGGTAGCTTTTCTTGAAGCGCGCCTCGGCGTTCCACAGCGTCGGCAGCGTGCCCGGAGGCAGCGGCAGCTTGATCGCGATGGCGCCAAGCTGGCCCGCCTCGACCGGGTGGCCGCCCTCGTCGAGCACCTGAATGTCGTAGCCCGGCATCGGCACCGAGGGGCTGCCTACCTTGGTCGGCAGCTCTTCGATCCCGATCGGGTTCGCGGCGATGGCCCAGCCGGTCTCGGTCTGCCACCAGTGGTCGACCACCGGCACGCCGAGATGTTTCTGCGCCCATTCGACGGTCGCGGGATCGGCCCGCTCGCCTGCGAGGAACAGCGCCTGCAGATCGTGCAGCGCGTAGCGCTTGATCCATTCACCATTCGGGTCTTCGCGCTTGATCGCGCGCAGCGCGGTGGGGGCGGTGAAGAAGCTCTTGATGCGGTTGTTCTGAATGATCCGCCAGAACACGCCCGGATGCGGGGTGCCGATCGGCTTGCCCTCGAACACCACCGTGGTCGCGCCCGCGATCAGCGGGCCGTAGCAGATGTAGGAGTGGCCCACGACCCAGCCGACATCGGACGCCGCCCAGAAGCGGTCGCCCGCCTCGATATTGTAGATGTTTTTCATCGACCATTGCAGCGCGACGAGATGGCCGCCGGTATGGCGCACGACGCCCTTGGGCTGGCCGGTCGTGCCGGAGGTGTAGAGGATGTAGACCGGGTGGTTGCCCTCGACCGGAACGCACTCCGCGGGCTTCACGCCATATTGGAAGCCGTGCCACGAGAAGTCGCGCCCCTCGATCAGCTTCGCCACTTCCTGTTCGCGCTGGAAGATGACGCAGAACTCCGGCTTGTGCTCGGCCTGTTCGATGGCCTCGTCCAGAAGCGGTTTGTAATGCACGGTGCGCCCCGGCTCGAGGCCGCAGCTTGCCGCGATGATCGCTTTGGGGGTGCAGTCGTCGATCCGCACCGCGAGCTCGTGCGCCGCGAAGCCGCCGAACACGACCGAATGGACCGCGCCGATCCGGGCGCAGGCGAGCATCGCTTCCAGCGCCTCGGGGATCATCGGCATGTAGATGATGACGCGGTCGCCCTTTTCGACGCCGCGCATCTTCAGCGCGCCGGCGAGCGAGGCCACACGGGTCTGCAGTTCCTTGTAGGTGATGCCCTTGGTCGAGTGGGTGATCGGGCTTTCATGCATGATCGCGATCTGATCGCCGCGCCCTTGCTCGACATGGCGGTCGACCGCGTTCCAGCAGGTGTTGACCATCCCGTCCGAGAACCACTCGTAGAGCGGGGCGTTTCCGTCAAACAGGGCCTTCGAGGGCTTCTCGTCCCAGTCGATCTTCTCGGCGGCGTCCATCCAGAATTTCTCGGGATCGGCCTGCCAGGCGGAATAGACCTCTTTGTAGCCCATGCGAACATCTCCTCCTCAGGAATTTGGAGATGTGTTACGAAGCGCAACGCGTTGGCGCAAGAATGTTACCGCGCACAATAGGGTGCGACGCGAAAAAATTTGCAGAAAGCGCGAAAAAACGCCCGCAAACTTTTGCAAACTGCGGGCGAGTATTCAGCTTCTTTGCAGCCCGGGAGGGGTTTGCAAATTTCGCAGGTGCACGCGACTCAGCTGTAGTGTGCGACCGGCGTGCCCGCGATGGCTGACATGTTCAGCAACCCGCGCGAAGTGATCGAGGGCGTCACGATATGCGCCTTGTTGCCCATCCCCATCAGGATCGGCCCGACTTCGAGGCCGCCTGCTTTCATCTTGAGAATGTTGCGCACGCCCGAGGCCGCGTCGGTATTGGCGAAGACCAGCACGTTCGCCGCCCCCTCGAAGCGCGAATTCGGCATCAGCCGGGCGCGGGTCTCGGGATCGAGGGCCGCATCGACATGCATCTCGCCCTCGAAGTCGAAATTGACCTCACGCTGGATCAGCAGGTTCATCGCGGCGCGCATCCGCTCGCCCGAGTCGCTGTCGAGATTGCCGAACTGGCTATGCGAGCACAGCGCGATCTTCGGCTTCAGGCCGAAGCGCGAGACGTGGCGCGCGGCGCCGCAGACCGTCTCCATGATCTGCTCGGGCGTGGGCGCGTGATGGACATGGGTGTCGGCCACGAAAAGCGGGCCGTCTTCGAGGATCATCAGGCTCAGCGCGCCTTGGGCATGCAGCCCGTCGCGGGCGAGGATTTCGCGCACGTATTTCAGGTGCCAGAGATATTGCCCGAACGTGCCGCAGATCATCGAATCCGCTTCCTCGCGATGGACCATGACCCCGGCGATGGCGGTGGAGTTGGTGCGCATGATCGCGCGCGCCAGATCGGGGGTGACGCCGCGCCGGGCCATCAGCTCGTGATAGGTGCCCCAGTAGTCGCGATAGCGCGGGTCGTTTTCCGGGTTCACGATCTCGACCGCGCCCAGATCGAGCGGCAGCCCCGCCCGTTCGCAGCGCATCTCGATCACGTCGGGACGACCGATCAGGATCGGCGTGTCGGTGGTCTCTTCGATCATCGCGTTGGCGGCGCGCAG
Organism: Thioclava sp. F36-7; assembly: GCF_002020075.1. Lineage (NCBI taxonomy): Bacteria > Pseudomonadati > Pseudomonadota > Alphaproteobacteria > Rhodobacterales > Paracoccaceae > Thioclava > Thioclava sp. F36-7. The sequence goes on from NZ_MPZR01000002.1 coordinate 63,243, forward strand.
CACGCGCTCATCCTCGCCCTCGGCGAAGACGATACGACGTCTTGCGGTCGCGGCGGCATCGAAGACCGGGCGCATCAGCAGCGCGGATTTGAACACTGAGCCGTCGAGCTGAACCTTGTAGCTGTCGAGATTTTCCAGCGGGCGGGTCGCCACGCCGGTCTCCATCGCGGCTTTCGCCACGGCAGAGGCGACGATGCCGATCAGCCGCGGATCGAAGGGCTTCGGGATCAGGTAATCCGCCCCGAAGGTGAGCTTCTCGCCGCGATAGGCGGCAGCGGCCTCGGCGGAGGTCGTTTGCCGCGCGAGCTTGGCGATCCCCTCGACGCAGGCGATCTGCATCTCGTCATTGATCGTGGTCGCGCCCACGTCCAGTGCGCCCCGGAAGATGAAGGGGAAGCACAGCACGTTGTTGACCTGGTTCGGGAAATCGCTGCGCCCGGTCGCGATGATCGCATCGGGTGCGACCTCGCGGGCCACGTCGGGCAGGATTTCCGGGTTCGGGTTCGCCAGCGCGAAGATGATCGGCTGCTTGGCCATCTTCTGCACCATCTCGGGCTTCAGCACGCCGGGGCCGGAGAGGCCGAGGAACATATCCGCGCCCTCGATCACCTCGTCGAGCGTGCGAAGATCGCTGTCCTGCGCATAGTCCGCCTTTTGCGGCGTCATGTCAGCTTCGCGGCCCTTGTAGACCAGCCCTTCGATGTCGCAGAGCCAGACATTCTCGCGCTTCACGCCCAGCTTCAGCAGCATGTTGAGGCAGGCGATGCCCGCCGCGCCGCCGCCGGTCGAGACGATCTTGATGTCCTCGAAGTTTTTCTTCGCGATGCGCAGCGCGTTGGTCGCTGCGGCCCCCACCACGATCGCAGTGCCGTGCTGGTCGTCGTGGAAGACCGGGATATTCATCTTCTCGCGGCAGATTTTCTCCACGATGAAGCAGTCGGGGGCCTTGATGTCTTCGAGGTTGATCGCGCCGAAGGAGGGCTCGAGCGCGCAGACGATCTCAGCGAGCTTCTCGGGGTCGTTCTCGGCGACTTCGATATCGAAACAGTCGATATCGGCGAATTTCTTGAACAGAACCGCCTTGCCTTCCATCACCGGCTTCGCGGCGAGCGGGCCGATATTGCCAAGGCCCAGCACGGCCGAGCCGTTGGTGACGACGGCGACCAGATTGCCCCGCGCGGTGTAGTCGCGTGCGGTGTCGGGATCTTCCTTGATCGCAAGGCTGGCCTCCGCCACGCCGGGGGAATAGGCGCGGGCCAGATCGCGCCCGTTGGCGAGCGGCTTCGTCGCGCGGATTTCCAGTTTTCCGGGTTTCGGCTTGGCGTGATAGTCCAGTGCCGACTGACGCAGGTTGTCCTGACGCAGCTCTTCCATGAGATCCTCCCGAAACTGGTTTAGCGCTAAACTAATTTTTCGCGCGCGACTCTCCCGTCGTTCTAGATAGCACGAAGGGGGTGATTGCAACCCCTCCGAATTACGTTGCGGCATGAACTCCACGCGAGGCGGCGGGGTGGCGCGAGGTGAGCGCTTGCATCCGACGCAGGCGCGGCGCAGGATCGGGAGAACTCAACCGGCTGGACAAATTTTACGCTCCGGCCATGGCCCGGAGACCGCCGATGTCGTTGCTCGATTCTGCCCGTCAGGTGCGTGAAAACGCCTATGCGCCCTATTCGAAATTCAAGGTCGGTGCGGCGGTGCGCGGGGCGTCCGGCACCATCTATAGCGGCGTGAATGTCGAAAACGTGGCCTATCCCGAAGGCACCTGTGCCGAGGCTGGCGCGATCGCCGCGATGGTGGCGGCAGGCGAGACCGAGATCACCGAGGTCGCCGTGATCGCCGACAGCCCGACACCCGTGCCGCCCTGTGGCGGCTGCCGTCAGAAGCTGGCGGAATTCGCGCGCCACGACACGCCGGTGACACTGGCCACGACCGAGGGCGAGCGGCTCGACACGACGGTGGGCGATCTGCTGCCCGGTCGCTTCGACATGAGCCATATGGAAAACACCTGATGGACGCCCGCAGCATTATCCAATCGGTGCGCGACGGCAAAAGCCTGAGCGCAGATCAAGCCCAATGGTTCGCGCGCGGTCTGGCCGATGGCTCGGTCTCGGACGCGCAGGCGGGGGCCTTCGCGATGGCCGTTCTGCTTAAAGGCATCGGCACCGAGGGGCGCGTCGCGCTGACGCAAGCGATGCGCGATTCCGGCGAGGTTCTGCGCTGGGACATGCCCGGCCCGGTCATCGACAAACATTCGACCGGCGGGGTGGGGGATTCCGTCTCGCTGCTGCTTGCGCCCGCGCTGGCAGCCTGTGGCTGCTACGTTCCGATGATCTCGGGGCGGGGTCTGGGCCATACCGGCGGCACGCTCGACAAGATGGAAGCGATCCCCGGCTATGATGCCACCCCCGGCATCGGCGCTTTGCGCAAGGTGGTGGGCGAGGTCGGCTGCGCCATCGTCGGTGCGACGGGCGAGATTGCCCCCGCCGACAAGCGGCTCTACGGGATTCGCGACATCTCCGGCACGGTTGAGAGCATCGATCTGATCACCGCGTCTATCCTGTCGAAGAAGCTCGCCGCCGGGCTGGAAGGGCTGATCCTCGACGTGAAGGTCGGCTCGGGCGCGTTCATGGCGCGGCCCGAGGATGCGAAGGCGCTCGCGCAGAGCCTTGTCGCCACCGCGAACGGTGCGGGCTGCAAGACCTCGGCGCTGATCACCGACATGGACCAGCCGCTGGGCCATTCGGCGGGCAATGCGTTGGAAGTGATCGAAGTGATGGAGACGCTGACCGGCACTGGCGTGAACGAGGCACTGTGGGACGTGACCGCGGCGCTGGGCGGCGAGGCGCTGGTGCTCGCGGGGTTGGCCAAGGACGCGGTCGAGGGCACGGCACGGATCGACGAGGTGCTCAGCAACGGGCGCGCGGTCGAGGTGTTCGGCAAGATGATCGCAGCTTTGGGCGGCCCGAGCGATTTCGTCGAACGCTTCCCCGACCGTCTGCCGTCGGCCCCGGTGATCCGGGCGGTGGAGGCCCCGCGTGCGGGCTTCGTCAGCCGCATCGACACCCGCGCGGTGGGCGAGGCGGTGGTGCATCTGGGCGGCGGCCGTCTGGTCGGCACCGACAAGATCAACCCCTCGGTCGGTCTGTGGGAGATCGTGGCTCTGGGCGAGAACATGGCCGCGGGCGAGCCGCTGGTGACGATCCATGCCGCGAATGACCGCGACGCCGATGCCGCCGAAGCCGCCCTGCTGGCCGCGATCGAATTGAGCGACGAGGCCCCCGAAGAGCCGCCCCTGATCCACGAACGGATCGGCCCGGAGGATGTGCAATGAGCCGTGCCTTTCTGATCGTGATGGACAGCGTCGGGATCGGCGGCGCGCCCGATGCGGATCGTTTCTTCAACGACGGCGCGCCGGATACGGGCGCGAATACCGTGGGGCATATCGCGCAGGCCTGTGCGGATGGGCGCGCTGAGGAAGGCCGTTCCGGTCCGCTGAATATGCCGACGCTGGCCGGTCTGGGTCTGGGCGCGGGCGTGAAGCTCGCCTCGGGCGAGGAGGCGCCGGGGCTGATGGTCGAACCTGTCGGGCTCTGGGGCGCGGCCACCGAGATCTCTCCCGGCAAGGACACGCCCTCGGGGCACTGGGAGCTGGCCGGTGTGCCGGTGCCGTGGGAATGGCATTATTTCCCCGATCAGAAGAACAGCTTCCCGCCCGATCTGGTCGCCAAAGCCTGCGAAATCGCGGGCACGGACGGCATTCTGGGCAATTGCCACGCCTCGGGCACCAATATCATCGAAGACTTGGGCGACGAGCATATCCGCACCGGCTGGCCGATCTGCTACACCTCCGCCGATAGCGTGTTCCAGATCGCAGCCCATGAGGAGCATTTCGGCCTCGACCGCCTTCTGAAGCTCTGCGAGGGACTCGCGCCGACGCTGCATGCGATGAAGGTGGGGCGCGTGATCGCGCGGCCGTTCATCGGCGAGAACGGGCAGTTCACCCGCACGCCGAACCGCCGCGACTATGCAATCCCGGCACCGTCGCCGACGCTGCTGGACTGGGCCTATGATGCGGGCCGCGTGACCCATGCGATCGGCAAGATCGGGGATATTTTCTCGCATCGCGGCATCACCCATCTGCACAAGGGCAAGGGCGATGCCGATCTGGCCGATCACCTGATCCGGCTGGCGGATGAGGCCGAGGACGGCTCGCTCACCTTCGCCAATTTCGTGGAATTCGACAGCCTCTACGGCCATCGGCGCGACATCTCGGGCTATGCCCGCGCGCTGGAATGGTTCGATACGGTGGCGGCGAAATTTCTCGACCGTCTGCAACCGGGCGATCTGGCGATCTTCACCGCCGATCACGGCAACGATCCAAGCTGGCGCGGCACCGATCACACCCGCGAACGCGTGCCGGTTCTGGGCGCGGGCCCCGGTATCGGGTCGCGCAGCGTGGGCAATGTGGGCTATGTGGATCTCGCGGCTTCGCTCGCCACGCATCTGAACATTCCGGCGCAAGGGCCGGGCAAAAGCTTTCTGTGAGGGACAACACAATGAGTGACCATCTGACCGTCGTCAAACATCCGCTGGTGCAGCACAAACTGACCCTGATGCGCGAGAAGGACACGTCGACCGCGTCCTTCCGTCGTCTGCTGCGCGAGATCAGCCTGCTGCTGGCCTATGAGATCACCTCGGAGCTTGAACTGACCTCGAAGAATATCGAGACGCCGCTTCAGGAGATGGACGCGCCGATCCTCGCAGGCAAGAAACTCGCGCTGGTCTCGATCCTGCGGGCGGGCAACGGTCTGCTGGATGGCGTGCTGGAGCTGATCCCGGCGGCGCGCGTGGGCTTCGTCGGCCTCTACCGCGACCCCGAGACGCTGAAGCCGGTCGAATACTATTGCAAGCTGCCGAGCGAGCTCGAAGATCGTCTGACCATCGTGGTCGATCCGATGCTGGCCACCGGCAATTCCTCGGTCGCGGCAATCGACCTGATCAAGGAAAAGGGCGCGAAGAATATCCGCTTCATGTGCCTGTTGGCTGCCCCCGAAGGCGTCGCGCGCATGAAAGAGGCGCATCCGGATGTGCCGATCGTGACTGCAGCCCTTGATGAGCGGCTCGACGATCACGCCTATATCGTGCCGGGTCTGGGCGATGCGGGCGACCGGATGTTCGGCACGAAGTAAGGCCAACACCCTTTACTCAAAGGCAAACCCGTCTATCCTCCCCTTGGAAACATCAGGGGGTGGATATGCGACTGAAAGCAGGAGCGGCGGCCGGTCTGGGCGCGATTCTCACGCTGGGGCTGGGAGGCTTCGCATCGGAGTCGCAGGCGCAGCAATATGTGCCCGCCGAAATGCCCCCGGCGAGCTATACCGATCCGCAATATGTCGACAGTCAGGGCTGCGTGTTCGTGCGCGCGGATTATGGCGGGGCCGTGCGCTGGGTGCCGCAGATGAATAGCGACCGCGGTATCGTCTGCGGCCATACGCCCAGCTTGGCGGCTACCGTGCCGGTTGCGTCGGTAACCGTGGCTCCGAACCCTGCGTCCCGGGCCACTGCCGCGATGCGCACGCCCTATTCGCCGACCCCGACCTCTCCACCTGTGCCGCGCGATCCGTCGCGCGTGTCTCACAGCGTGAGCGTCGGTGGGCTTGCCCCGGTGGTGACCCGCGCGCCCAAGCCGCAGAACGGCTGGACGAATGCCTTCGACGACGGGCGGCTGAACCCCTATCGCGGTCCGCGCACTGTCCAGGGCAACGCACAGATGCGCGCGCGCTGGACCGAGGAGACGCCGATGCAGCTTCGCCCCACCGCGACGCCGGATCAGGTCTATGTCGAGGGTTCTCATCCGCCGGTGCCGAAGTCCCGGATCGTGGTGGTTCCGACCGTCACCGTGTCGAGCAAATCGGTCGCGCCGGTCGGCTCGAACGGCAAGCAATATGTGCAGGTCGGCAGCTTCGGCAATGTCGCGAATGTCGCCGCTGCAACGAAGCGTCTGCAGGCGCTGGGACTGCCGGTCGCGACCTCCAAGACGCAGGAGCTGACGGTGGTCTATGCCGGGCCGTTTTACGATACCGCGAAGCTGAAGTCGGCGCTGGCCTCGGCGCGGCGGGCGGGCTTCCCGGATGCGCTCGTGCGCTGACGCGGCGTGAAATTTCGGGAGAGATCAAACGGCCCTTCGGGGCCGTTTTTCATTGCGCCGAGCAGATGTCCTGCAGCGCCACCCATTGCGCATCTTCCAGAACCGGCTTCGGCGCAGGCTGGCCCTTGAACGGGTCGGCCTCGACCAGGCCCAGCACCGACTCTCCGGTCGGGTCGAGCGCGTAGGCATAGGGCGTCGCGCTGACCCCGGCGTCGCGGAAGGCGCGCAGCAGCGTGTCGCCATCGGCCCGCGCCGGGGGGTGCTGCAGCAGGTCCTGCGCATATTCGGCAAGCCCGCTCTCGGGCAGGTCGCCCGTCGTCAGCAGCCGCAGCGCTGCCGCGGGGCCCAGACGGTCGAGCATCCGATGCAACGGGCGCCCTCCGGCGGCGCTGTTCTGCGCGGCGATGATGTAGCCCGCGACGACCTCGGGCGTGTCGGGCCCGTCGATCGTGTCGCGTCCGACGACCGTCATCCCGCCCGGCAGCAGCCGCGCCCCTTCGAGCGCCTGCGGCAGGACCGCGATGACCGATTGTCCGGGCAGCCGCTCCGCCAGCGCGGAGAGGGCGCGATCGCCGCCGGGGCTGTGACAGGCCGAGCCGGTCATCTTCACCATCTCGGAGAGCAGCTTGCGGCCGATCTCGACGCGTTTGGCCTGGGGGGCGACGCGCGCGGCATGATCGACCAGCGCCGAGGGCAGCCAGAACAGCGCCACGGCGCCGACTGCCAGCAGCACCGCCCCGATGAGCACACCGCGCAGCCGCCCCGGGTGCGGGCGCTTTGCCGCGATGATCGCATGGACCTTCTCGATCGCGGCGATCATCGTCTCGTCTTCGATCTCGAGCTCTTCGCCCGGCTCCTCGGAAGGGGCGAAGATCGCGGGGCGTTTGCCGGGATTGCGGCGATGCATGGCAGGCAGCGACCAATGCGCGAGCGCCGTGCCGGAGCGCGCCTCCGACAGCACAAGCGTCGCGTCGCCCAGCGAGAGGATCACCTCGCGGCGCTGCGCGTCCGCATCGGGACGCCATATACCGATCGCCTCGAGGCGTTCATATTCGGAGAGGGCGGTCATGCGGGCCCGTTTCTGCTCTTGTTTGTCAAGAGGATAGCCGATCCTGCCGGGGGGTCAATCAAACAGCCCTGCCTGTAACGTAAACCGCCCCGCGCGGAAAGCCGAGCGGGGCGAGATGGGTCGCGATTCAGATTTAAGCGCGCGGAAAGCGAAGGGCCGCCCGCGCGATCGTCCGTCAGGGCCGCAGATAGGCGTAGCCATCACGTTGCAGGTCGACGAGATAGGCCGCGCCGGAGGGAACGATTTCCGCCTCTTCGACCATCGGAGGCTCCTTCCCGAGCTTCTTGGTCATCGCCGCGAGCGTATTGGCGCAGGCGCGGAAATGGATCGGCTGACCCAGCATCGCCATTTCCTCGACGCGGGCTTTCACCGGCGAGGTGTCGGCGCGCAGCATGTTGAGCCCCGGCCCGTAGGTGACCATTTCGATCTGGACCTCTTCGCCTTTGTCTTTGTAATATTTGATCATGTTGAGCGCGTTGTTCAGCGCCATGTTCATCACTTGCGGATCGGCGCTGTTGACCTGAATGGCGATTTTCTCATTCGCCATAGCGGGCAATGCCCAAACCATCGCCGCGAGCGCAAGCCCGAGGCGGAGTCCTCCCTTTACCATCGTGATCTCCCTTTCACTTCATGGACGACCAGCGTCAACGTGCCGCACCTGAAAAGCAAGTGGTTGCACGGACTGCTCCCGAAATTTCACGGCCTCGTGATGCGAGGGGGCGCTTCTTGGCTGAAGAACAGACGCCCGTGATGCCTGCGCGGGGCGATTGACCGCGCGCAGGCGAGTGTCTATCTGCTGCCTTGCGCGGATGGCTGGATGGCCGCGAGTTCCCGTAGCCCCGTGAATGCGGGTAGCCGGGGGCCCGAGGAAAGTCCGGACTCCATGAAGCAACGGTGCCGGGTAACGCCCGGGCGGGGAAACCCGACGGAAAGCGCCACAGAAAACAAACCGCCTCGGTTTCGGCCGGGGTCAGGGTGAAACGGTGGGGTAAGAGCCCACCGCGGGACTGGTAACAGGACCGGCACGGCAAGCCCCACCGGGAGCAACGCCGAATAGGGATCGCGCGCTGCGCCGCTTGCGGTGACGGCAGGGGAGCTTCGCCCCGAGCGGTCCGGGTTGGCAGCTAGACCCTGTGAGCAATCGCAGGGCGAGAGGAATGGTCATCCATGGGGGTGCAAGCCCCCGGGACAAAATCCGGCTTACAGGCCATCCGCGCAAATTCCTCTTTCGCTTCAAGATCGAGGGCAAGGAACAAGCCCCCGCCCGCACGGGTTCCCGCCACTGCGGCACAGTGAGCGCGCATTGAAGCACAGGCCTCTCCATGATCGTGACTTGCGTTTCGCATCGAATTGGCCACGCTCGACGCAAAGGCGCAAACAGCCGAGACCAACTAGGGGAGAGAGATTGCCATGGGCTATACGATCGACAAGGTGATGACCGGGGCATTCGACGAGGTCGAGGCGAAAGTGCGCGAGGCGCTGGCCGAGGCGGGCTTCGGCGTGCTGACCGAGATCAATGTGTCCGCCACGATGAAGGCCAAGCTCGACAAGGACATGCCGCGCTACAAGATCCTCGGCGCCTGCAACCCGAAGCTTGCCTATGAGGCGATCGGTGTCGCGCCGCGGATCGGGGCGATGCTGCCCTGTAACGTGGTGCTGCGCGAGGTGGAGGACGGGATCGAAGTCTGCGCCGTCGATCCCGTGGCCTCGATGCTTGCGGTCGAGAATGACGACCTCACCGAAGTCGCGAGCCAGGTGCGCCAGATGCTCGCCGATGTGGTGGCCAAGCTGTAAATTGCGTGAGTTTTTTCTAGCCAAGCGCGTCCCTGCGCGCGAAGCTGTCGCAACAGGAATCCGCATTTCGGGGGAATGATATGAGCTTCGTGAAGACATTGGCCACGCTCGCGGTAGGCTTCGCCGCCGCCAAGGGCGTGGAGCGTTTCAACAAGATGGGCGGCCTCGACGGCATGAAGGACGCGCTCGGCAAAGCGGGCGAGCCCGGCGGTATGGGCGACCAGATGGGCGAGTGGGCCGAGAGGATGGGCATGCCCGGCGGCAAGGAGACCGTGCGCGGTCTCTTCGGCCAGTTCGGCTCTCAGGCAGCCTCCGCGACGGCGGCGACCGAGGCGGGGCTTGGCGCGCTGATTGGCGCCATGACCGGCGCTGCGAAAACGGGTGCGGGCAATATCTCGGAGATGCTTGGCGCCGTGACCTCCGGCACGCCGGTCAACGCGATGATGGAAGATCAGGCCAAGCTGATGATCCGCGCGATGATCCAGGCCTCGAAGGCCGATGGCGAGATCGACGAGACCGAGCGCCAGACCATCCTCGATCACCTGTCCGACGCCTCCGACGAAGAGATCGCCTTCGTGAAATCCGAACTCGACGGTCCGATCGACATCACCGCTCTGGCCAATGCCACCTCGGATCACATGAAGTCGCAGGTCTATTCGTCTGCGCTTCTGCCGATCACCGTCGATACCGAGGCGGAGAAACAATATCTGGCGAATCTGGCCGCGGCGCTGGGCCTCGAGACGGAGAAAGTCGCCCAGATTCACGAGACGATGGGCAAGCCGCTGATCTGAGCGGAAAGGGCGTCACCGCTTTCTGAGCCGCGGGCGAAGAATTTTCAGCCTGCGGCCCGGTTTGCCGGTTGACTCCGCATCGCGCATCGCTAAAAGGCGGGCTTCAAGGATTCCGCGGGTGCGTAGTTTTTTCGATGCCCGGAGCTAGGAGATAAACAATGGCGAAGCCGACGACGATCAAGATCCGTCTGAACTCGACGGCGGGCACCGGGCACTTCTATGTGACCAAGAAGAACGCCCGCACCATGACCGAAAAAATGACCGTGAACAAATACGATCCGGTCGTGCGCAAGCACGTCGAATACAAGGAAGGCAAGATCAAGTAAGATCGCCTGACCTTGACGGTTAGAAGGCCGTGCCTCCGGGCACGGCCTTTTTCTTTGTCGGTTGTGAGGCCCCTATGCCCGGATCAGCCGCGAAGCGGCCCGGGCCGCGCCCGACCTCCCCCGGGGAGGGCGCATTGGCGATGTCGTCGCGGGTATAGGTGTCCTGCGGGCTTGCGAGATTAAGCACCCAGCCACAGGCGGAGCAAAGCGCCCACCCGAGGTCGGGCGTGGCCCTCTGGAGGCCTAGGGCGGAGTTAGTGGGCGTCCCCGGCGGCATTGCTTGCGCAATCCGCGTTCGCCGCTTCGGTGGCTCCACTGGGGCCCCCGATCTACGCTTTCAGCAATCGCGCCCCGGCGCCTCCACGGTCGGCGCGTTCGCCGCTGAGGGCTTCCACTGGAAGCCCTCCGAGGCGCGGCTCACCCCACCAGCCACAAGGACAGGTAAAGCGCGGCGAGCCCGCTGAGAATCGCCCACAGCGTGTTGCGCGTCGCGATCCCCACCCCCAGCGTCGCGAAGGCCGCGATCATCCGTGCAGGGTCGGTCTCACCGCCCGTGGCCGCAGGCCACAGCACCAGCGGCGCCACCAGCCCGGGCAGAACCGCGACCGGCGTGTAGCGCAGGTAGCGCAGCGCCCATTCCGGCAATTGTCGGTCGCCGAGGAAGCCCATGAAAGAGAAACGCAGGAAGAACGTGCCGATCCCCAGCGCAATGATGATTCCCCAGATCAGGGCGTCCGAATACCCGTTCATTCCCGCACCGCCTTTCTGCGCGCGACCCATAGCTCGACCTGCGCGCCCGTCACCATCGCTGCGACCGCGGCGATCATCAGCCCCACGCCCGAAGGCAGGAAGCTCAGCGCCAGCGCACCCACGACCGAGACCGCCGCCGCTGCGACATGAGCGAGCGTGCGCAGGGCAGGTCCAATCATCGCGAGGAAGGTGATCGGTACCGCGAAATCGAGTGCGAATTCCGGCGGGATTTTCGCCCCCACCAGCGCGCCGAGCAGCGTCGCCACATACCAGTTCGGGCAGATCGGCGTGCAGACGCCCGCGTAATAGGCCAGCTTCTCGGCGCGGCTCATCGCTGGCTCGGCCTCGTATTCATTGGCCGCCATCGCATAGGACTGATCGACCATGAAATAGGCCACCAGCGCCTTCTGCCATGTCTTCGCCTTGCCGAAATGCGGCGTCAGCGCCGCCGAATACATGGCCATGCGCAGGTTGACAGCAAGCGAGGCCGCGAGGATCAGCAGGACCGGCGCGTGATCGCCCATCAACTGCAGCGCGGTGAATTGCGCAGCGCCCGCGATGACCATCACCGAGAAGCCCATGACCTGCGCCAGATCGAGCCCCGCACTGGTCGCCGCCACCCCGAACAACAGCCCGAAGGGCATGATTACCAGAAGGAACGGCAGGCCATGCCGAAATCCGCGCCAATAGGCGGCTCGGATCGCGCCTTTCGGGGTCGTCCCGTTCGCGGTCATGTCCGACATGATGCTTGTCTCCCGTTCTCAGTTGCGGGACAGATAGGGAAGGATGCGGGCAAAGGCAAAGCGCGCGATTGTATTGGAGGCAATCATCTTGACCGCTGGCGAAGATGTCGGGCCGCGTGTGGTCGCGGTGATCCTTGCGGGCGGGCAGGGGCGGCGCATGGGCGGCGTCGACAAGGCGACGGTGATGCTCGCCGGGCGTCCGCTATTCGCCCATGTCGCAGCCCGGATCGGCCCGCAGGTGGCCAGACTCGCGATCTCCGCCAATGGCGCGGCGCTGCGATTCGCCCCGATCCCTGTGCTGCCCGATCCGCCCCAGCGGCGCGGCGAGGGGCCTTTGGCGGGGCTCCTGAGCGCGCTCGACTGGGCGGCAGCGCAGGGCGCGCAGAGGCTGCTCTGCGTGCCGGTCGATACGCCCTTTCTACCCCACGATCTGGTCGCGCGACTAAGCGCCCCCGGCTCTGCTGCCTATGCCGCATCGGGTGGCCGCGATCATCCAAGCGTGGCGCTGTGCCCGGTCGACGACCGCGCGCGCATCGCAGAGCTGTTCGCCTCGGGCGAGCGGCGCTTGCGCGCGGCCTTCCCGGATGCGGCGCGGGTGGAATTCGAGGGCAGCCCCGACCCGTTCACCAATCTCAACACGCCCGAGGATCTCGCCGCGGCGGCCGCGCATCTGGCGGAGGCGACACGGTGACTCAGGTGTCGATCCGGCACGGGCTCGCACGCGAGCATCGCACGGCGGCTGCGGGGCTCTACTGGCAGGCCTTCGGCGGCAAGCTGGGGCGGGTGATGGGCCCCGAGCCGCGCGCCCTGGGCTTCATCGCCGACGTGATCGATCCCAGCCACGCGCTCTCGGCGCTCGATGGCAACGGCACTCTTGTCGGGGTGGTCGGGTTTCGCACCCATCGCGGCTCTTTCGTCGGCGGAAGCTGGTCCGATCTGCGCAGCCATTACGGGCGCAGCGGCGGGCTCTGGCGTGGCGCCTGCCTGCATCTTCTCGCGCATGACCTGCCCGCGGGCGGGATGATGGTCGACGGGATCGCGGTGCGCCCCGAGCTGCGCGGGGCGGGCATCGGGCGCGCGCTGATCGAGGCGCTGTCCCATGAGGCGCGCAGGCGCGGCTATGCGGCGCTCTGCCTCGACGTAATCGACGAGAACCTGCGCGCACGCGCCCTGTACCAGCGGCTGGGCTTCGAGGTCACGGGGCGGCGCACGTCACGGCTGACGCGGCTGGTCTTTGACTTCCGGTCGGTGCAACTGATGCGCCGCGCGCTGTGAAGCCTCTGCCTCCGCTGCTCCCATTCGTATTGGCAAAAATATCCCGGGGGTGAGGGCGAAGCCCGAGGGGGCTGGCCCCCTCAGTCGAAACTTCCGGTGACGCGCCCCAGCAGCATGAAGGCGCGCGCGGTGCGGGTCTCGGCCATCTCGGCGATGTCCTGATCCGACGCGTTCTTTTCGAACTCCGCGAAGGTGCGGTCGAACTGGCGCAGGAAATGATGCGCCACGTCGCGGAAGATCGTGTCGCCGCGCATCCGCCCCGCGCTGAGCGCCAGCGACGAGCGGTCGCGGATGCCGCCCAAACTGGTGATCTCGCGGCCACGCTCGCCTTGGGCAAAGCGGCGCCACAGCTCGGGCCGGGCGCGGTCGGGTTTGAGGTCGTCCATGTAGATGCCGTCCTGCGCGAGCAGATTCAGCACGTCCTGCGCCGAGCGCAGCAGCTTCGCCGTGGACCGGTCTTCGAGCGCACGGCGCAGCGCGCGGAAGCCTTCCGTGTCGTCGGGCGAATCCGGGAAGTTCAGCGCGCGGACGAAATCGGCGACCGAGAGCGGCGCGCGCAACTCCTCGGCAGGGGTGCCGAGCGCCAGCATCGGTTCGCTGTCATCGGGCCGCGGCGGGGGCGGGGCCACCAGCGCCGCCTTACGATCGACCGAAGGCTGGCTCGCCTGCACGTCGCGGCGCGAGGCGAAGGTCGCGATGGTGGTTTCGGCCTGCCGGGCGACGGCGGCGATCTCGTCGAGCTTCTTCTCGACATTCTGATCGGTGCGCAGCGCCTGCTGATTGAGCCAGGCCGTGCGCATCGCCTCGATGGATTGCTTGAGGGCGGCGGTCTCGGCGCGCATCTCGCGGGTGGCGCGGGCTGTTACGGCCGCGACCCAGATCATAACGATCGGCACCGCCATCCCGACGACGAGGCTGACGGTGGCGAACAGCGATGCGGCGCGCGCGATCCCCGGGGCGAAGAACCAGAAGGCCACGACCATGAAGACCCACAGGAGGCTCAGCCCCAGCGCGATCCATTCCGGCGCGCCGGGATATCGCGTCTTGAGGCGTGGACGACCGGCAGGCGATTGCGGTCCGCCGGGCATGGCGAACCGGTCCTTGTCCTGCTCTGCGGGTCCTTCCATTCAGGCTCTCCGTCAGTGGCGCGCGGTCAGATGCTCACCGCGCAGGGGACGACCGCGTCAGGCGAAAACGATCTTGAGGATTTCGTAAGCCTTGTCGCCACCCGGCGTGCGAACCTCGACCGAGTCGCCCTCGTCCTTGCCGATCAGCGCACGCGCCAGCGGCGATTTCATGTTGAGCTTGCCCTTCTCCAGATCGGCCTCGGGCTCGCCGACGATCTGGTAGGTCTTCTCTTCGTCGGTGTCCTCGTCGACGATGGTGACGGTCGCGCCGAATTTCACAGCGCCCGTCATCTTCGACGGGTCGATCACCTCGGCCCGGCCCAGAAGCCCTTCGAGCTCCTTGATCCGGCCTTCGATAAAGCCCTGCTTCTCGCGTGCCGAATGGTATTCGGCATTCTCCGAGAGGTCGCCCAATTCCCGCGCTTCCGCGATCGCAGCAATGATCGCGGGCCGCTCTTCGGACTTGAGCTTTTTCAATTCTGTATTGAGCGCGTCGAAACCCGCGCGCGTCATAGGTTGTTTGTCCATGGAAGGCTCCCGAATTCGGAACTGTCCCCAATTCAGGGCATCTAAATCTTCTCTGCCCCCCGGAAGTCAAGTGGACAGCGCGATTTTCGCGGCGAATTGCCGATCTCCTCAGTCTGGGAAGGGATTGTAATTTGGCGCAAGATTGTTGCGCGGCATCGCAGCGTAACAATTGCCTCGTTACGCGAGGTAGGCTAGGCAGGACGCCAGCTAGGACGACCAGCAAGGGGTTCGACAGACATGACCGACGTGACGCGCGAGTCGATGGAATATGATGTGGTGATCGTGGGCGCGGGGCCTGCAGGGCTTTCGGCGGCGATCCGTCTCAAGCAGATCGACCCGGAGCTCGAGGTCGTCGTGCTCGAGAAGGGCTCGGAAGTGGGCGCGCATATCCTGTCGGGCGCGGTGCTCGACACCAGCGGGTTGGATCGGCTGATCCCCGACTGGAAGGACAAGGGCGCGCCGATCACTGTGCCGGTCAAGAAAGACAATTTCTACATGCTGGGCGAGGCCGGGGCGATGCGCATCCCGAACTGGCCGATGCCGCCGCTGATGTCGAACCACGGCAAATACATCGTCTCGATGGGCAATGTCTGCCGCTGGATGGCCGAGCAGGCCGAAGGTCTGGGCGTCGAGATCTTCCCCGGTATGGCCGCCTCGGAAATCGTTTGGGACGGTGACCGCGTCGCCGGTGTCGTCGCGGGCGAATTCGGCAAGAACCCCGATGGCACGGAAGGCCCGGGCTACGAGCCGGGTATGGAGCTGCGCGGCAAATACGTGATGATTGCCGAGGGCGTGCGCGGCTCGCTCGCCAAGGTGATGATGGAGAAGCACAACCTCTCCGACGGTCACTGCCCGCAGAAATTCGGCCTCGGCATGAAGGAAATCTGGGAGATCGACCCGGAGAAGCACCGCGAAGGCACCGTGACCCACACGATGGGCTGGCCGCTGGGCGGTAACGCTGGCGGCGGGTCGTTCATCTACCACCTCGAGAACAATCAGGTCTATGTCGGATTCGTGGTGCACCTGAATTACGAGAACCCGCATCTCTATCCCTACATGGAATTTCAGCGCTTCAAGCATCACCCGATGGTCGCGGAACTGCTCGAAGGCGGCAAGCGCGTGGCTTACGGCGCGCGGGCGATCTCGGAAGGCGGCTGGCAGTCTATCCCGAAACTGACCGTGCCGGGGGCGGTACTGCTGGGCTGTTCGGCGGGGCTCGTGAACGTGCCGCGCATCAAGGGCAACCACAACGCGATGCTGTCGGGCATCGCGGCGGCGGAAGCTGCGGCAGAGGCGATCAAAGGTGGTCGCGCGGGCGATGAACTGACCGAATACGAGGCCGATCTGCGTTCGGGTCCGATCGCAAACGACCTCAAGAAGGTCCGCAACGTGAAGCCGATGTGGTCGAAATGGGGGATGATCCCCTCGCTGATCTTCGGTGGGCTCGACATGTGGACCAACGACCTCTTCGGCTTCTCGCTGTTCGGCACGCTCAAGCATGGCAAATCGGATGCGAAAGCGACCGGCGAGGCGAAGAACTTCAAGCCGATCGACTACCCCAAACCCGATGGCAAGCTGAGCTTCGACCGCCTGACCAATGTCAGCTTCTCGAACACCAACCATGAAGAGAGCCAGCCCTGCCACCTGAAGCTGAAGGATCCGTCGATCCCGATCTCGGTGAACCTGCCGAAATATGACGAGCCCGCGCAGCGCTACTGCCCGGCAGGCGTCTACGAGGTGGTCGGCGAGGGCGACGACGCAAAGTTCCAGATCAACTTCCAGAACTGCGTCCATTGCAAGACCTGCGACATCAAGGACCCGAGCCAGAACATCAACTGGACCACCCCTCAGGGCGGCGACGGGCCGAACTACCCGAACATGTGATCGCGAAGGGGGCCTGAGGGCCCCTTTTTCGTTTTCCCCCTCTCTTTGTGCCCATCACAACGCCGTGTCTGCGCAGGCGGCTTCCCGCGTGCGGTGGTACGGCTCATTGTAATGCCCGCATCGCGCCGTTACGCTCGATTTCAACCCGAATGAGAGGACCGTTTCGTGTCGAGTTTGAAGACCCCGCTGCGCCTTGCGCTCTTCGCCCTCTTGATGGGCTCCACCGCGCCTATGCCCCTGCTGGCACAGGATGCGCCCAAGGCGGGCAGTGCCGAAGATGCGGCGCAGGCCGCCGATGACGCCGCCGCGAAAGGCGATGCCGCCGACACCGCGAATGACCCGAGCCCGGCAGAGGCGGGGGCTTATCTCGCCGCGCGCATCGCGTCGCAGCAGTTCGATTTCGCCGAGGCCGCGCATTACTACCGTCAGCTGATGGCCAGCGGCGACACCAGCGGCGCGACCGCGGAAGCGACGCTCGTCTCCGAGATTGCGATCGCCGATTTCGACCGCGCCACGCCGCTTGCGCAGCAGATGGTGGAGGCCGGGACCGGCAGCCAGATCGCGGCGCTCACCGCGTTGGCGGCCGATGCGCATGACAAGAACTGGACCGGGGCGCTCGCGCTTCTCGACAGCGGCGCCGATCCCGGGCCGCTCGTGGGCGGTCTGACCAAGGCTTGGGCGTTGGCGGGCGACGGCAAGATGTCCGACGCCTCCGCGGCCTTCGACGAAGTCGGCAAGCAGCAGGGCCTCGCCGCCTTCGCGGGCTTCCACAAGGCGCTCGCGCTGGCGCTGGTCGGCGATTACGAAGGCGCCGATGCGATCCTGAGCGGCGAACACGGCGAGAAGATCACCTCGACCCGCCGCGGCGTGCTGGCCCATGTCGAAGTGCTCTCGCAGCTCGAGAAGAACAAAGAGGCGCTGAAGCTGATCGAGGATCGCTTCGGCAAGGATCTCGACCCGCAGCTGAAGGACATTCGCACCAAGCTGGAGGCGGGCGACACGCTGCCCTTCGACGTCGTGCGCAACGCGTCCGACGGCGTGGCGGAGGTCTATTACTCGGTCGCACAGGCGCTGATCGGGGATGCGCCCGACACGTTCACGCTGGTGCATTCGCGGCTGGCAAACATGATCCGGCCCGACATGGATGATGCGACGCTGCTGACCGCGTCGATGCTCGACCAGCAGGGCCAATACGATCTGGCCATCGAAGCCTATGCCGACATCAAGCCCGACAGCCCGATCTACCACGCCGCCGAGATCGGGCGCGCGGAATCGATGGTGCGCGCGGGTCGCAACGATGCCGCGATCGAAGTGCTCGAGAACCTGTCGCGGAGCCGTCCCAAGCTCGTGGGCGTCTGGACCGCGCTCGGCGACACGCTGCGCCGCGAGAGCCGCTTTGCCGAGGCCGCGAAAGCCTATGACAAGGCGATCGACCTGCTCGGCCAGCCCGAGCCGAAGGACTGGTTCGTCTGGTATTCGCGCGCCATCGCGCAGGAACGCTCGGGCAATTGGGACGAGGCCGAGAAGGGCTTCCGCGAGGCGCTGCGCCTCTCGCCCGATCAGCCCTCGGTGCTGAACTATCTGGGCTATTCCTACGTGGACAAGGGCGAGAATCTCGACGAGGCGCTCGACATGATCCGCAAGGCCGCCGCCGAGCGTCCCGATGCCGGCTTCATCATCGACAGCCTCGGCTGGGCGCTGTTCAAGCTTGGCCATTATCAGGAGGCGGCCGAGAAGATGGAGCGCGCCGTGGAGCTCGAGCCGCGCGATCCGCTGCTCAACGACCACCTGGGCGATGTGCTCTGGGCCGTGGGCCGTCAGCGCGAGGCGAAATTCCAGTGGCGCCGCGCGTTGTCCTTCGCGACCGACGATGCGGAGACCACCGAGGAGCTCGATCCCGACGCGATCCGCCGCAAGATCGAGGTGGGTCTGGACCAGCTGCGCAAGGAGCAGGGTCTGCCGCCGCTCGAGGATAAGGGCCCGAGCAAGGATACTGCTCAGGCTGCCCCCGAAACTCCCGCGAGCGATGCGAATAATTGACGCCTTCGCGCCAGCGAAGATCAACCTGACGCTCCATGTCATCGGCCAGCGGGCTGATGGCTATCACCTGCTCGACAGCCTCGTGGCCTTCGGGCCGATGGGCGACCGGCTGGTGCTGCGCGAGAGTGACACGCTGTCGCTCAGCGTCGCGGGGCCCGAGGCTGCGGGCGTGCCCGCCGACCCGTCGAACCTCGTGCTGAAGGCCGCGTCCCTCCTGTCGCGCCCGACAGGGCAGGGAGCCGAGATCCATCTCGACAAACATCTGCCGCCCGCCTCGGGCATCGGCGGAGGATCGTCAGACGCGGCGGCTGCGCTGCGCGGGCTGGCTGCGCTTTGGGGCCAGCCGCTTCCGGCAGAGACCGCGCAGCTTGGGGCAGACGTGCCGATGTGCCTGACGCCGCGTCCGCAGCGCGTGCGCGGTATCGGCGAGACGCTCGACCCCGTGCCGCTGCCGCCGCTGCCCGCGCTACTGGTCAACCCGCGCGTCGAGGTGCCGACGCCTGCGATCTTCAAAGGGCTCGATTCGAAGGACAATCCCCCGATGCCGGAGGCGCTTCCGACCTTCAGCGGCGCGCCCGATTGCATTGACTGGCTCGCGACCCAGCGCAATGATCTGCAAGCCCCCGCCATCGCCTCCGCCCCGGTGATCGGGGAGGTTCTGGACGCTCTCATGATGCTGCCCGGCTGCCGCCTCGCGCGCATGTCGGGCTCGGGGGCCACCTGTTTCGCGCTGTTCGAGACGCTGGACGGGGCGCAGGCCGCCGAGGCGATGCTGGCCCAACGTCGCCCCGACTGGTGGCGCGCCTCGGGCATGCTCGGCGATCAGATGCAAAAGGCGCAGCCTCAAAGCCGCGCCTCTTCCTCTTGACCTAAATATCCCCGGGGGAGCCCGCAGGGCGGGGGGCAGAGCCCCCCTCAGCGCAGCCGCGCCACCACGTAATCCGCCAGATCGTCCAGCATCTGCCGCAACTCGCTCTCGGGCAGCACCTTGAGCCGCTCGCGCCCGCGATCGGCCCATTCAAGGGCAGCGGCGCGGGTCTCTTCCAGCGCGCCGGTCGCGTGCAGCAGCTCCATCGCATGCTCCAGATCGCCGTCGCGCTGGTCGCCCTTGTCGATGGTGCGGGTCCAGAAGGCGCGGGCGTCCGCGTCGGCCTTGGTCAGCGCCTTGATCAGCGGCAGGGTCAGCTTGCGCTCGCGGAAATCGTCACCCACGTTCTTGCCCATCGTCTTGGCATCGCTGAGATAATCCAGCAGATCGTCGACCACCTGGAACGCGATCCCGAGGCTTTCGCCGTAATCGTGCAGCGCGGCGATCTGGTCCTCCGGCGCACCGGCCAGAACCGCGCCCGCCTCGGTCGCCGCCGAGAACAGCGCCGCGGTCTTGCCGCGCACCACCTTGTAATAGGTGTCCTCGGTCGTGTTCAGGTCTTCCGCGGCCGAGAGCTGCAGCACCTCGCCCTCGGTGATGACGGCGGAGGCGTTCGACAGGATCGACAGAACCCGCAGGTTGTCGGTGTCGGTCATCAGCTGGAACGACCGCGCAAAGAGGTAATCACCAACGAGCACGCTCGACTTGTTGTCCCAGAGCAGGTTCGCGGTCGGGCGGCCCCGGCGCTGCTTGCTCTCGTCGACCACGTCGTCATGCAGCAGCGTCGCGGTATGGATGAACTCGACCGCCGCCGCGAGGTTGTGATGCAGATTGCCCTCGTAGCCGCAGAGCCGCGCCGCTGCGACGGTCAGCATCGGCCGCAGCCGTTTGCCGCCCGCGCCGACCAGATGCGCGGTCACTTCGGGGATGCGCGGCGCGTTTTCCGAGGCCATGCGCTCGGCGATCAGCGCATCCACCGCCGCCATGTCGCTGGCCAAGGCTTCCGCGAGCCGGTCATGCGGTTTCGCCGTGTTGTCGGGCTTGTCGTCGAGGCTCATGTTCATCCCTTCGCTCTGCCTCATCTCGACAGCCCTCGCAAGGGGCCGTAAGTGAGGGATATGAAAGAGCTACTGCGCAGCACGGACCCGGTGAAACTGGCCATGGCGACCGCCCTTCTCGAGGGCGAGGGTATAAGCACGTTTCAACTCGACGTCCATACGAGCGTGCTGGAAGGCTCGCTCGGAATCCTTCCGCGCCGCCTGATGGTGCGCGACAGCGACATGTTCATGGCGCAGGCGGTTCTGCGCGATAATGAGATAAAATCGGATTGACGCCCATGGATCGGTTCGGGCCCGAGGATCTGACAGTCGATGGCTTTCTCGGCGGGCGGTTGCGCATCGCCCAGCCGCGCGCGGGCTACCGCGCGGCGATGGACCCGGTCCTGCTCGCGGCGGCCTGTCCGGCGCAGGCGGGCCAGTCGGTTCTGGAACTCGGCTGCGGGGCCGGGGTGGCGAGCCTGTGCCTTGGCTGGCGGATGTCGGGGCTTGCACAAAGCGGGGTGGAACTGCAGCCCGCCTATGCCGATCTGGCCCGGCGCAACGCGGCGGAGAACGGGATCGCGCTCGAGGTTATCGAAGGCGATCTGGCGCAGATGCCCGCCGATCTGCGCGCGCGCAGCTTCGATCACGTCATCGCCAACCCGCCCTATTTCGGGCCCGAGGATGGCACGCCCGCCGCCGATCCCGGCCGTGAGCGTGCCCAGCGCGAGGCGACGCCGATCAGCGCATGGCTCGACGCGGGACTGCGGCGGCTCAAGCCCGAGGGGCGGATCACGCTGATCCAGCAGGCCGACCGTCTGGCGGACCTGTTGGCGGGGCTGCATGAGCGGACCGGCGCGATCACCGTTCTACCGATTGCGCCCCGGGTCGGCCGCGCAGCGCGGCGGGTGATCGTCACAGCGCGCAAAGGTGCGCGGACCCCGCTGCAGCTTCTTGCGCCGCTGATCTTGCACTCGGCGCCGATGCATTCACGCGATGCAGAGGATTTGACGGAAATTGCGCGCGAAATCCTGCGCGAAGGTCAAAAATTGCCGATTCCGCGTTAACGCTTTCGCAAGATTTCGCGAAAATGCTGGGGATAACCCGTCGCTATACGACATTTCCGTGACACGACTCAAAACCTGTGCTGCAATCGACGGGCTGACAACTGGAGAGGAGACTGCCATGTCGCTTGGTTCGCATATCACCGAACTTCGCAAAAAACATGAGGCTCTGTCGATGGAGGTCGAGCGCGCTTCGCGCAGACCCGGCATCGACGATCTCGAAATCGCTCAGATGAAAAGGCAAAAACTTAGGCTGAAAGAGGAAATCCACCGCCTCGAAACGGCCTGAGGGCCCTCCCACGAGTTTAATCGGGCCGTCCTTTGGGGCGGCCCGTGTCGTTTGAGGGGCCTGTTAGCGCGCGGCGACTCAGGCCGAACCCTTCCGCGGTATTTCCTGCCCGGTCATATCCGGCGGCGGGGGCGCGGCGCGCCGACGCCGACCGCCCAGCGCCGCCAGCCCGGCGCCCCCGGCGATCATAGCCGCCGCTATCAGCAGGGTAGGCCGCGCGTCCGCAATCCCGACTGCGACCAACACCAGAGTCGAGACCAGAGGGGCCGCGTAGGAGGCGGTCCCCAGAAGCTGGATGTCGCCGCGCTTCACGCCAAGATCCCATGTGTAGAAGGCAAGCCCGACCGGCCCCAACCCCAAGCCGATCACCGAGGCCCAGCCGATCGCGCCCTGCGGCCAGATCGTCGGCTCCAGCGCCAGATGGGCGACGGCCGACAGGGCCGCGCTCGCCAGACAGTAGACCGCGACTGCCGCCGTCGGCACCGCACCGAAGCGCCGCGACAGCAGCGAATAGCTCGACCATGTCAGCGCGCAAATCAACGCCAGCCCATAGCCGGGCAGCGCCGCGGGATCGGCGGAAATCCCGCCCCCGAGGATCAGCGCCGCGCCCGCGAAGGCGAGCATCGCCCCCGCGACATGCCAAAGTGTCAGCCGCTCGCCCGGCAGCAACCCGGAAAACAGCACGATCAGCAACGGCCAAAGATAGGCGATCAGTCCTGCCTCGGCCGGGGGCGCGAGGCGCAGCGCCGAGAAATAGAGGAAATGATAGCCGAACAGCCCCGCGGTCCCTGCGAGATAGACCTTCCACGACACGTGCCGCAGCTGCCCCAGCGCACCGGTCGCCACCAGCCAGATCACGCCCACCGCGCCGCCCAAAGCGAAACACAGCGCGTTCAGCATCAGGGGTGGCACCGGGGCCGATCCCACGGTGAACAGCGCCAGAAGCGCCCACAGCAATACCGCTGTGAACCCGATCGAAGTGGCCTTGCCGCGTGTCATGCTGTCCCCGCCAAAACTAAAGAGGCCCGCAAAATGCGGGCCCCCGTCGAGAATGCCAAGAGGCGAAATCAGATGAAGTACTGACCGCCATTCGCGGTGATCGTCGAGCCGGTGATGAAGCCCGCATCGTCGGAGGCGAGGAACACCACGCAGCGCGCGATTTCTTCGGGCTCGCCCAGACGCCCGACCGGGATCTGGCCGATGATCGACTCGCGCACCTTCTCCGGCACCGCCATGACCATCTCGGTCGCGATATAGCCGGGGCAGATCGCGTTGACCGTGATGCCTGCGCGCGCGCCTTCCTGCGCCAGCGCCTTGGTGAAGCCCAGATCGCCCGCCTTCGCCGCCGAGTAGTTCGCCTGAGCGAACTGACCCTTCTGGCCGTTGATCGAGGAGATGTTCACGACCCGGCCGAACTTGCGCTCGCGCATCTTCGTCCAGAGCGGGTGGGTCATGTTGAAGATGCCGCTGAGATTGGTGTCGATCACCTGGTTCCACTGCTCGCGGGTCATCTTGTGGAAGGGCGCGTCGCGGGTAATGCCCGCGTTGTTCACCAGAACGTCGATCGGGCCGACTTCGGATTCGATCTGCTCGATCCCCGCCGCGCAGGCGTCGTAATCGGCGACCGACCATTTGTAGGTCTTGATTCCCGTCTCCTCGGTGAACTTGGCCGCAGCCTCGTCATTGCCGGCATAGTTCGCGACGACCGTGTAGCCCGCCGCCTGCAGCGCCTTCGAGATCGCCGCGCCAATGCCGCGCGATCCGCCGGTGACCAATGCAACTCTCGCCATGATTCCTCCTCCAAATGGAATGCCCTTGAAATGCTGTTACCGAAAATGACAAGAGCGCGCAACAAAGTTGCGCGCTCTTTTTGCAGATGCAGCATTTTTTTGCCGTTAGAGGCCTTCAATGCACATTGCGACGCCCATACCGCCACCGATGCAGAGCGTGGCGAGGCCTTTTTTCGCGCCCTGACGCTTCATCTCGAACAGAAGGGTGTTGAGGATTCGCGCGCCGCTGGCGCCGATCGGGTGGCCGATGGCGATGGCGCCGCCATTGACGTTCACCTTGCTGACGTCCCAACCCATGTCCTTGTTCACCGCGCAGGCCTGAGCCGCGAAGGCTTCGTTGGCTTCGATCAGGTCGAGATCGGAGGCTTTCCAGCCCGCCTTCTCAAGCGCCTTGCGCGAGGACGGGATCGGGCCGCAGCCCATGATCGATGGGTCGAGCCCGGCGGTCGCATAGGAGGCGATGCGTGCCAGCGGCGTGAGCCCGCGCTTCTCGGCCTCTTCCTCCGACATCAGCAGCACCGCGGCCGCACCGTCATTGATGCCGCTGGCGTTGCCCGCGGTCACCGAGCCGTCCTTGGCGAAGGCCGGGCGCAGCTTTTGCATGTTCTCGATCGTCGCGCCGTGGCGGATATATTCGTCCTGATCCACGACCGTGTCGCCCTTGCGCGTCTTAACGGTGAAGGCGGCGATCTCGTCGGCAAACTTGCCGGCCTTCTGCGCGGCCTCGGCCTTGTTTTGCGACGCCAGCGCGAATTCGTCCTGCATCTCGCGCGAAATCTGCCACTGGGTCGCGACATTCTCGGCGGTCTGGCCCATGTGATAGCCGTTGAACGCGTCCCACAGACCGTCCTTGATCATCGAGTCGATCATCTTCATGTCGCCCATCTTCTGACCCGCGCGCAGATGCGCGACATGGGGGCTGAGCGACATGCTTTCCTGGCCGCCCGCAACCACGATATCGGCATCGCCGCACATGATGTGCTGGGCGCCGAGCGCAACCGTGCGCAGGCCCGAGCCGCAGACCTGGTTGATCGACCAGGCGGCGCTTTCGATCGGCAGGCCCGCGTTGATATGGGCTTGGCGGGCGGGGTTCTGGCCCTGGCCCGCGGTCAGCACCTGACCGAGGATCGTCTCGGACACATCGGACTTCTCGATCCCGGCGCGGGCGACGACGGCCTCGATCACGGCGGCGCCGAGGTCATGTGCGGGCGTATTGGCAAACGCGCCCAAAAACGAGCCGACGGGCGTACGCGCGGCCGAGACGATGACGACATTGGTCATGGGATCCTCCTCATCACTTAAGCGGGCGCGACAGCGCGTCCGTTCTGCTGCTGCGCAGCATGGCGGAAGGGAACGAGAGGTCAAGCTTAATCCCGTCGCTCTGGAAATTGTTAACGCAACTTTATTGCGCTCTGGCTGGGGTCATGCACGTCTCCGTCGCGGTTCGTGAGACTGGCTCCACGGGGGGTGGATCGTCGGCGCGCCGAAGTAATAGCCCTGCATGCAATCGACGCCGAGGCTTGCCACATATTCGGCATCCTCCAGCGACTCTACCGCTTCGGCGATCGTGAACATCTCGAAATGGCGCGCCACGTCGAGCAGCGATTTCGTCAACGCCTGATTGTCCGGATCGTGCGAGATGCCGCGGATGAACTGCCCATCGACCTTGATGATGTCGAAGTAGAAATCTCGCAGATAGCGGAAAGACGTGTAACCCGCCCCGAAATCGTCGAGCGCGAAACTGACGCCGCGCGCCTGCAAATCCTCCATGAAGACGCTGACCAGTTCGGGAATTTCCATCGCCGAGCTTTCGGTAATCTCCAGTATGAGACGCTCGCCGGCGGTCTCATCGACCGCGAGGCCGCGATTGAGAACCTTGGTCCAGGGCGCATAGCCGATCGAGCGCGCCGACATATTGATCGCCAGGCGCAGATCCGGCTGCCCAAGAAGCGCTTTCAGACCCAGTTCGAGCGAGAGGCAATCGAGTTTCCGCCCGACCTCCGTACGTTCGATCGCGTTGATGAACTCCTTCGCGGGGATGATGCGCCCGCGATCGTCGAGAACCCGGATCAGGCCCTCGTAAAACGCGGGTCGGTCGGGGCGACAGGTCTGGATCACGGGCTGATAGGCCAGCATGACGTCTTGCCGGTCGATCGCCGCGCGCACCATGGCCAAGGCCTGCCGGCTTTGCTCGGCAGCCGCAAAGCTCAGCGGGCTATCTTCGTCACGATGCACCGGCATGGCCCTCGCGTCTCGATTCGTCATCTGCCCCTCCTTCGCCTTCGAGCCAAGTATCCGCGCAAGCGCCTAAGAAGGGGTAAAGACCGGGAAATAGGCCGGACACGTGGTTAACGGGAAATTCGCATCTGGCGTTAAGTCGATGGTAACCGGCAGGTGCCTAGGGTGGACCTTGATGCAACAGAATGGGCGATGACGAAAATGGGGCAGCCGGCACTGCGCGGCACCAACGAGGTGCCTTTCGCGCTGGAAGAATTGTTCTACTCGCGCACCGATACGCGTGGGGTGATCCAATCGGGCAACGAGATTTTTCGGCGCACCGCGGGGTTCGAGTGGTCCGAGATGATCGGGGCGCCGCATAAGATCGTGCGTCATCCCGATACGCCGCGGGCGGTGTTCAGGGTGCTCTGGGATGCGCTGAAAAAAGGCTATCCCATGGGCGCCTATGTGAAGAACAAGGCGAAAGGCGGCGGGTGGTATTGGGTCTTCGCGGTCGTCATGCCGATCGAGGGGGGCTACCTCTCGGTCCGGCTGAAACCGACGAGCGAGCTGTCCGATGAAATCCACCAGCTCTACCGTGATCTCTCTGCGCGCGAGCGGGCGGAGTCGCTCGACCCGGAGGAGAGTGCGACGCTGCTGCGTGATTTCGCGGAGCGTGGCGGCTATTCCAGCTACACCGCCTTCATGGCCTATGCGCTGGCGCTTGAGCTTACCGAACGGGATCGCCGCCTCAATCGAAATGCCGATGAGAATACGCGGATGCTGGCCGAATTGAACACCGCGATGGGCCGGCTCACGAAGGAGCAATTCGGACTTCTACGCAGTTTCGAAGCATTGCAATCCGTGCCGAACAACATGCGGATCGTCGCCTCGCGGCTAGAGCCGTCCGGGGGGCCGGTGTCCGCGATCTCGGAGAATTACAAAGCCTCGTCTGCTGTAATCTCGGAGCGGCTGCGCAAATTCGTTGCCGGTCGCGGCAATCTCTGTGGTCAGATGGCCTTTCAGGTCGCGCGCGCCGTGTTCCAACTGGGCTGCGCGCGCGTCCTCAACGAAATGAGCACCAATTTTATGGGCGAAGAGGCGCAGAATGATCAGCCCCGAGAGGAAGAACGCGCTTTGCTGCAGTCGCTCGTCACCAAAGGCACTGCCGATGCGAATGCCGCGATGCGTCAAGCGGCCGAACTCGCCGACGACATGATGAACCAGAGCCGAGACATTCGTCGCCAGCTGCTCGGGCTCGACACGATCCGCGTCCTTGGGCGCGTCGAGTGTGGGCGCATGCGGGATGCGAATGGCGGGCTCGCGGCTACGATCGACCAGCTCGACAGTTTCCATGACGATATCAAAGGGCGACTGGAGGCCATCCTGGCCCTGTCGGAAGAGATTGAACATTGGCTAGGGCGCTATCTGCGCGCGGGGAGAAGCGCGGCGTGAGTCTCGGCAGACCCGAGCGCAAAGGAAAACATTCGGCGTAGAACATGGCTCGCGGGGGCAGAGGCGTGGCTGGCAGTTCAGATGCAGCCCAGACGCCGGGCTCTGCAGAATGTTGCGACACGCGGACCGGGTTGCGCGGGATGCGATCGAAAATCGGGCCGCAACGGAAGACCGGTCCGGCGACAAAGCGCCTGCCGCCGCCACACCACCCTGCGCTTACTTCTCGTCGATCAGCGCCTCGATGACCTTCTTCGCCTCGGGCGAATCCCATTCCGCGCCGCCGATCATCCGGCCAACCTCATGGCCGTTCTTGTCGACCAGCACCGAGACCGGCAGTCCGAGAACGCCCATCGCGCGGGCGGCGAAATTGGCGTCGTCGTGGAAGCGGGGCAGGGCGTCGATGCCTTCCTTGTCGAAGAAGGCGGCCACTTTCTCGGGCGAGTTCGAACCGCCCGTGGCAATCGTCATCACCTGAAACCCATTCTCGCCGAACTCTTTTTGCAGTGCATTCAGCGAGGGCATTTCCTCGCGGCAGGGCGGGCACCACGTCGCCCAGAAATTGATCAGGACCACCTTGCCTTCGAAATCTTTCATCGAATGCTCGTCGCCGCTTTCGTCGGTCACCGTAAAGGGCGGCAGCGGCAGCGGTTCGTCATAGGTGACGAGGGATTCCATCTGCCCCGATTTCACCGCATCTAGATCCGCGGCCTGCGCAACATTTGCACCCAGCGCCAGCGCCGTATAAAGGACGAGAAACCGTAACATATAGCCTCCTAGCAAGGGCCTCAGACCATGACCGATCAGACCGACGAGAACAAGTCCTCCAACGCGATGTGGGGCGGGCGTTTCGCCGCGGGACCTGACGCGATCATGGAGGCGATCAACGCCTCGATCGGGTATGATCAGCGGCTCTACGCGCAGGATATCCGCGGCAGCCGGGCCCACGCCGTGATGCTCGCCGCGCAAGGCATCATTAGTGATAAGGACGCCGAGGCGATCGGAGAAGGTTTGCTCACGGTTTTGTCAGAAATCGAAGCGGGCGGTTTTCCCTTCTCGACCGCGCTCGAGGACATCCACATGAATGTCGAGGCGCGGCTGAAGGAGGTCATCGGCGAACCGGCGGGGCGGCTGCACACGGCGCGGTCGCGCAACGATCAGGTCGCGACCGATTTCCGCCTTTGGGTGCGCGAGCAGTGCGATGCCGCGATCACGGGGCTCGACACGTTGATCCGCGCTGCGCTGACACGCGCCGAGGACGGCGCCGATTGGGTCATGCC
Source organism: Thioclava sp. F36-7 (assembly GCF_002020075.1). Lineage (NCBI taxonomy): Bacteria > Pseudomonadati > Pseudomonadota > Alphaproteobacteria > Rhodobacterales > Paracoccaceae > Thioclava > Thioclava sp. F36-7. The sequence goes on from NZ_MPZR01000002.1 coordinate 91,715, forward strand.
CGGCTTCACCCATCTGCAGACCGCGCAGCCGGTGACCTTCGGCCATCACATGATGGCCTATGTCGAGATGTTCGCGCGCGACAAATCCCGCTTTGAAGATGCGCGCAAACGGATGAACGAATGCCCGCTGGGGGCGGCGGCGCTTGCCGGCACCGGCTTCCCGATCGACCGCCATGCGACGGCCGAGGCGCTGGGCTTCGACCGGCCGATGGCGAACTCGCTCGACGCGGTGTCGGATCGCGATTTCGCGCTGGAATTCCTGTCGGCCTCGTCGATCTGCGCGGTCCACATGTCGCGCCTCGCCGAAGAGCTGGTGATCTGGTCCTCCGCGCAGTTCCGCTTCGTCGCGATGTCGGACAAGTGGTCGACGGGCTCTTCGATCATGCCGCAGAAGCGCAACCCGGACGCGGCCGAGCTGATCCGCGCCAAGATCGGGCGCATCCTCGGGGCCTCGGTCGCGCTGTTCACGGTGATGAAGGGGCTGCCGCTCGCCTATTCCAAGGATATGCAGGAAGACAAGGAACAGGTCTTCGACGCCGCCGACAACCTGATGCTCGCGCTTGCCGCGATGGCGGGGATGATCGGCGACATGACGGTGAACGCGGACAAGCTGGAGGCCGCGGCCTCGGGTGGGTTCTCCACCGCGACCGATCTGGCCGACTGGCTGGTGCGCGAGGCGGGGCTGCCCTTCCGCGACGCCCACCACGTCACCGGCTCGCTGGTGGCCATGGCTGAGGAAAAAGGCTGCGATCTACCCGATCTGAGCCTCGAACAGATGCAGTCGATCAACCCGGCGATCACCGAGAGCGTCTTCGACGTCCTCGGGGTTCACAACTCGGTCGCCTCGCGCCAGTCTTACGGCGGAACCGCGCCCGATCAGGTGCGCGCGCAGATCGCTCGCTGGAAGGAACGGCTTGGATGAAATTCGCGGCTCCGTTCGTGCTGATCGGTCTGCTTGGCGCCTGTGCCGCCGATCCGGAGCTGCACACACATGTCGGCATCAACCGTGACGGCATCAAAGTTTATCCCGCCGCGACGGCGCGCGTTGGCATCATGACCCTTTCGGTGACCCCATGACCAAGACCCTGACCCTCGCCCTGACGCTTCTTCTTTCGCTCGCCGCCTGCGGTGTCGACGGTCCGCCCGTCCCGCCGTCCGAGGCGGACAGCACGCAATCCCAGCAGGCTTCGGCCCAGTAATCGAGACCTCTCATGGATCATTTCCTCTATCGCGACGGCGTCCTTCATGCAGAGGATGTGCCGATCCCCGAGATCGCGGCCGCTGTCGGCACGCCTTTCTACGTCTATTCGACCGCCACGCTGGAGCGCCATTTCAAGCTGTTTGAAGAGGCGCTCGGCTGGACGGATCACCTGATCTGCTTCGCGATCAAATCGAACTCGAACCTCGCGGTCTTGAAGGTTCTGGGCGATCTGGCGGCTGGCATGGATGTGGTCTCGGGCGGCGAATATCGCCGGGCGCGGGCGGCTGGCGTGCCGGGCGACCGGGTGGTGTTCTCGGGCGTGGGCAAGACCCGCGAGGAGATCGCCTACGTTCTTGAGAACGGCATTCGTCAGTTCAATGTCGAATCCGAGCCCGAGCTGCTCGCGATATCCGAGATTGCCGCGTCTATGGGCGTCACCGCGCCGATCGCACTGCGGGTGAACCCGGATGTCGACGCGAAGACCCATGAGAAAATCGCGACCGGCAAATCCGAGAACAAGTTCGGCATTCCGATCGCCAAGTCCCGCGCGGTCTATGCCGAGGCCGCCAAGCTGCCCGGCATCGAGGTCGTGGGCATCGACGTGCATATCGGCTCGCAGCTGACCGATCTGGAGCCGTTCGAGGCGGCCTTCCTCAAGGTCCGCGAATTGACCGAGGCGCTGCGCGCAGACGGCCACGATATCCGCCGTCTCGACCTCGGCGGCGGTCTGGGCATTCCCTATGAGCGGTCGAATTCCGCCCCGCCTCTGCCCATCGAATACGGGCAGGTGATCCAGCGCACCGTGGGCGATCTGGGCTGCGAGATCGAGATCGAACCGGGCCGCCTGATTTCGGGCAATGCCGGGCTGCTGGTCTCCTCGGTGATCTGGCTGAAAGAGGGCGAGGGGCGCGATTTCCTCATTCTCGACGCGGCGATGAACGACCTCGTGCGGCCCTCGATGTATGGCGCCTATCACGACATCGTCCCGGTGATCGAAGCCGATCCGGGCACCGAATCCGCGCCTTTCGATATCGTCGGCCCGGTGTGCGAGACCGGCGACACTTTCGCAAAGGCGCGCAATCTGACGCCGCTCGGCCCGGGCGATCTGGTCGCCTTCCGTTCGGCGGGGGCTTACGGCGCGGTCATGTCGTCGGAATACAATTCGCGTCCGCTGATCCCCGAGGTTCTGGTCCGCGGCGGCGAATTCGCTCTCATTCGGGCAAGACCGAGCTTTGAGGAAATGCTCTCCCGCGATACCATCCCGGAGTGGCTCTGATCCGTAGGAAGGGAATCGGGGCCGACGGATAGGGAGAGTATGCCGGTCAGGAACTGGTTCAGCAAAGCTTCGCGCGACGCGGCGACGAAGGAGGACGGGCAGGCCGCTCTGGCCCCGCTCGCCCGGCCTATTGCGCTCACCCATGCCGGGATGATCGTCGAGCGGGGGCTGCGCGCGTTCTGGCCGCTTCTTTCGGTTCTTGCGTTGATCGCCACCGCCATCGCCTTCGCGCTGCCTGCCTATCTGGGGCCGGGCGGGCGTTGGTTTTGGTTGGTCGCGCTGATCGCGTCGCTCGTCGCGCTGGCATGGGGCGCATGGCGGATGCGCTGGCCGCGCCACACGGATGCGATTGCGCGGCTCGATGCGACGCTGCCGGGCCGCCCGCTTTCCGCGCTGACCGACGAGATGGCGCTTGGGCAGGACGATCCCGCCGCCCGCGCGCTTTGGATGGCGCATCTGCGGCGCATGGCCAAGGCCGCGCAGGCCGCCCGTGCGCCGCGCCCGAAACCCGATCTTGCCCGCCGCGATCCCTATGCGCTGCGTCTGACCGCGCTGACGGCCTTGGTCGTCGCGGTGATCTTCGGCGTGCCGCAGCGGCTTTTGCATCCGACCGAGGGGCTGCCGACGCCTGCGGGCTCTGCCGAGGCCGCGATGGGGCCAAGCTGGGAAGGCTGGGCCGCGCCGCCGCGCTATACCGGCAAGCCGGGGCTCTATCTGAACAAGGTCGAGGGCGACGAGCTGATCGTGCCCGAAGGCACCCGCTTCTCGATCCGGCTGTATGGCGCGTCCGGCGCGATTGGCTTTTCCGAGAGCGTCTCGAACCCGGCCGCGCTGCCGGAACAGGGTGCGGCGCAAACCGCCAGCGGCATCGAGACCCACGAATTCGAAGCGGTCCGCGACGGGCTTCTGGAGTTCAAAGGCCCCGCTGCGCGCCGCTTCAATGTGGTGGTGCGCCCCGACGAGGCGCCCTCTGTCGCGCTGGCCGGGACGCCGGATCGCCGCGCCGACGGCAAGCTGAGCCTGCCCTTCACCGCGCAGGACGATTACGCCGTGACCAAGGGCCATGCGGTGATCTCGCTCGATCTGGCGAAGGTCGATCGCCGCTACGGTTTGCAGATTCCGCCCGAGCCACGCGACGATCTGATCTATGATCTGCCGCTGCCGATCTCCGGCTCGCGGGCCGATTTCACCGAGAGCCTCGTCGAGGATGCCGCGAAGCATCCTTGGGCGAACCTGCCGGTGAAACTGACGCTCGATGTCGAGGACGGGCGCGGCCAGACCGGCACTTCCGGCACGCAGGAGATCATCCTGCCCGGCAAGCGCTTCTTCGATCCGCTCGCCTCCGCCTTGATCGAAGTGCGCCGCGATCTGCTGTGGTCGCGCGACAACCGCTCCTATGCCGATCAACTGCTGCGGGCGATCTCGAACCGGCACGAGGGCTTCATCAAGCGCGAGGAGGTCTACCTGATGATCCGCCTCGTGGTCGGGCGGCTCGACGATCCAGACCTGTCCCCCGAGGCCCGCGACGAGATCGCAGAGGCGCTGTGGAAAATGGCGGAGCTGGTCGAGGATGGCGGCCTCGCCGATGCGCTGGCCGCGATGCAGAAGGCGCAGGAAAAGCTCTCCGAGGCGATCCGCAACGGGGCCTCGAAAGATGAGATCGCCAAGCTCATGCAGGAGCTGAAAGAGGCGACCGACAATTACATCCGGATGCTTGCCGAGCGCTCGCAGCAGCAGGAACAGGGGCCGCAATTCGGTCAGCAGCAACAGCAGGGCCAACAGATCACCGGCGACCAGATCCAGCAGATGATGGACCAGATCCAGAAGCTGATGGAGGAAGGCCGGATGGCCGAGGCGCAGGAGCTGCTCGACCAGCTCGCGCGGATGATGGAGAACCTCAAGGTCCAGCAAGGGCAGGGTGGTCAGGGCGACATGCCCGGCGGTCAGGCGATGCGCGACATGCAGGACACGCTTCGCAAGCAGCAGGAGCTGTCCGACGATGCGTTCCGCGACCTGCAGGACCAGTTCATGACTCCGGAGGAGCGCCAGCAGCAGGCCGAGAACGGTCAGCAAGGTCAACAAGGTCAGCAAGGGCAACAGGGTCAGCAGCAAGGTCAGCAGGGTCAACAAGGCCAGCAGGGAGAGCAAGGCCAACAAGGTCAGGGCCAGCAGCCCGGCGACCAGCCCGGTCAGGGCCAAGGCCAGGACGGGCAAGCGCAGCGCGACGGTCAGGGGCAGGGCGATCAGCCCGGCATGAACGGCGGGCAGGGCGGTGTCGATGGTCAAAGCCTCGCGGATCGCCAGCGCGCATTGCGGCGCGAACTCGACCGCCAGCGCGGGCTGCTGCCGGGCTTCGGCAACGAGGCGGGCCAGCAGGCCGAGAAGCGTTTCGACGATGCCGGGCGCGCGATGGATCAGGCCGAGGAGGCCCTGCGCGAGGGGGACAATTCGGCGGCGATTGACCGTCAGGCCGACGCGATCGAGGCGCTGCGCGAAGGGATGCGCGCGTTGGGCGAGGCGATGCGCAACGAACAGGCGCGCCGCGATGGCCAGCAGCCCGGCCAGCAGGGCAATCAGCAGGCGGGCCAACCCGGACAGCAGGGTGGGCGCGAGATGCCGCGCGATCCGCTGGGTCGGGCGCAGGGCGAGGGCAACCAGCTTGGCACCGACCGTCAGATGCTCAACGGCGAAGATGTCTATCGCCGGGCGCAGGATCTGCTCGACGAGATCCGCCGCCGCTCGGCCGATCGTCTGCGCCCCGAGGAAGAGCTGGACTACCTCAAGCGGCTGCTCGACCAGTTCTCGAACGCGGGCTGACGCCGCGCGCCCATAAGTTCAACTTATGCGCGGCGGCAGATTATTAGGAAAACTTATTCGGTGAAGCCGTCCGAGGTCGCCTCGGGCGAGAGGCGATGCGTCAGGATCTGCAACTGGTCGTCGAGCCAGATGCGCCCCTCGTCCACCGCCACGACATATTGCGTCAGCGGCGATTTGAGCGCCGGGACCTTCGCGGCGATGTCCGGCGCGAAGGCATAGAGCAGCGCCAGTATCGCGGTGATCGCCATCACGAAGATGAAGCCGCGGCTGAAGCCCGAGCGGCGGCGGCGCGCCATCTCCGGCGAGAATTCGGCCACGCTGTCGCCCTCGCGATCCGAGGTCGCGGTGAGGGTCGAATTAATCTCGTCGATGTCGGGCAGCCGTTCGCGTCCGCGGATCGCGCGCATGTCTTCGTCGTCCTCGCCGAGCAGGTCGGCCACGCGATCCTCTTCGGACTCGTTGAGATCGGAAAAGTCCTGCGCAGTTTTGCGGCGGCGCGCCAGATCTGCGGCGGCGGCCTCGGCGGCGCGTTCCGCATCTTCGCTGGTCTCGCGCTCTTCGAGGTTCAATTCGTCTTGCGTCTCAAGCTCGCTCGAGCCTTCGGCGCGGCGCTGCGCGGCTTCGCGCTCGGCCTCTTCGCGCAAGATCGACAGCAGCCCGTCATCGAGCGGTTTGCGCGGGGTCGCGCCCACACGCGGGGCGGGGCCGAGGTCCGGCTCGTCCTCCTCATCGTCGTCGTCCTGATCCTCGGGCTCCGGCGTCGAGACCATCGCCGCAATGGCGGCATCCGTGTCGTCCGTGCTTTGCGTCGTCACGACTGGCTCAGGCTCGGGCAGGGGCGTTGCGGCCTCGGGCTCGGGTTGTTGTTCGGGTTCGGGAAGCGGCTCGGGCTCGGAAGTTTGCTCGGGTTCGGCGGGTTGCTCGGATTCGAAAACGGGCTCAGATTCGGCGGGCGTCTCCGCCGTCACCTCAGCCTCAGTTTCCTCGGATGCAGCCTCCGCCTCTGCCTCCATCTCGGCGTCGAGATCCCAACCTTCGGGCGGGGGTGCAGCGGTGGTGGTGTCGGGCTCGGCGGAGAGCATATCCTTGCTCGGCTGGAACCAGCCGTGCCCGCAATTGGAGCATTGCACATCCCGTCCGCCATCTGGGATGACAGCGTCATCCACTTCGTATTGCGCACCGCAATTGGGGCAAACCAACCGCATATTGTCCCATCCCTGCCCGTGTTGGCGTTTTGCCGTTCTGGCCAACCACTTTCTTATGTTGTAGCAAGCGCGGGCGGAATGTCCAAATGATTTGGGCCACTTAATTCGCGAAACGCGCACCAAATAAAGGGGCTGGCAGTGATCGAGCTGCAAAATGTGGCGATGAGCTATAGCGGGGCGGAGCTGTTAAGCGATATGTCCCTGACGCTTGCCCCAGGGTCATTCCATTTTCTGACCGGGCCGTCGGGGGCCGGGAAGACCACATTTCTCAAATTATGCTACGCGGAATTGCTGCCGACGGCGGGGCATTTGTCCTTGTTCGGCAAGGATGTGCGCGGGATGGACCGGGACGAAATCGCCGGGCTGCGCCAGCGTATCGGCGTCGTGCATCAGGACTGCCAGTTCCTCGACCACCTCTCGGTGGAAGAGAACGTGGCGCTGCCGATGACGGTCAATCGCCGCACGCCCGACATGACCCAGCTGCGCGAATTACTGGCCTGGGTCGGGCTGAAGCGGCAGGCGAACGCGCTGCCGCCGCAACTGTCGGGCGGTGAGCGGCAACGCGTCGCTCTGGCCCGCGCGGTCATCATGTCGCCCGATGTGATCCTCGCCGACGAGCCGACGGGCAACCTCGATTGGGAGATGTCGCTGCGGTTGCTGTCGCTGCTGGTCGAGCTGAACAAGATGGGCAAGACGGTGGTGATCGCGACCCACGATCTGAACCTGATCCGGCAGGCGAAGCCGCAGGTCTCGGCGCGGGTTCTGCGCATCGCGAAGCGCCATCTGCATACGGCGGGGGCCGATCTGTGAAGCTGACCTTGCTGACATTCGCCTCCGAGACGACCGGGCCGGATCGGGTCGTGCCGCCGACCGGGTTCACCGCGCGGCTGACGCTGTTCACCGCGGCCGCGATGGCCTTCCTTGCGGTCTTTGCGCTGGCGCTGTCGCTGGCGACGGGGCGGCTTGCGGATCGCTGGGCCGACAGCCTCGCGCGCTCGGCCACGATCCGCATCTCTGCCCCGCCCGAGCAGATGGATGCGCAGGTCGCCGCCGTGCAGGAGGTGCTGAAGACGACGCCGGGCGTCGCCTCGTCGCGGGTGATGGGCGATGACGAGATGAAGGGGCTGCTGAAGCCGTGGTTCGGTCCCGATCTGCCGGTGGATGCGCTGCCGCTGCCGAAGCTGATTGCAGTGACCGAGACCGGCGCGGGCGTCGATGCCGAGGGGCTGCGGCTGCGGCTGCAGGCCGAAGCGCCTGGCGCGATCTTCGACGACCATACCCGCTGGCGGCGTCCGCTGGTCGCGGCGGCGGAGCGTATCCGCACGCTGGGCTTGCTGTCGCTGCTGCTGATCTTCGGCGCGATGGCGGGGATGATCACGCTGGCCGCACAAGCCGCGCTGGCCGCCAACGGTCAGGTAATCGCGACGCTGCGGCTGGTGGGCGCGAAAGACGCCTTCATCGCGCGGGCCTTCGTTCGCCGCTTCACAACGCGCGGCCTGATCGGTGCGGTGGTGGGCACGGTGCTTGGGATGCTTGCGGTGGCGCTGCTGCCTTCGACCGAGGCTGCGGGCGGCTTCCTCACCGGTTTGGGCTTTTCCGGGGCCGCATGGCTCTGGCCATTGATCATTCCGCCGATCGCCGCGATCGTGGCCTTTGCCGCCACCCGCTTCGCCGCGCTGCGTATGCTCAGGAGACTTCGCTGATGTCCGACCCTTCGCGCCGCCCCGGAAAGGTCACGCCGCTGACCCATGTGATGACCGGGCTTTACTACGTTCACATCTCGATCGCGACGGTGCTGATCGGGGCCTGGGGCCTTGTGTTTCAGGTGCTGCCCAAGGGGCGGGCCGGTGTGCATCGCACCGCCGGTATCTGGACGCAGCATCTGCTGGATATGGCGCGGGTCTATCTGGGGCTGCGCTATGAGCTGCGCGGCACGCCGCCCGAGGGCGACTGCATCGTCGCGGCCAAGCATCAGAGCTTTTTCGACATTCTGATCCTCGCCAATCACCTGCCGCGCCGGGCTTTCGTGATGAAGAAGGCGCTGCTGAACGTGCCGGTGATGGGGTGGTTTGCGCATAAGGCGGGCTGCATTCCGATCGACCGCTCCAAGGGGTCGGAGGCGATGAAGGTGATGCTGGGCGCGGTCGAAGAGGCGCGCGCGACGCATGGGTTGGGGCAGCTGATCATCTATCCCGAGGGCACGCGCGTGCCGCCGGGCGAGAGGCGCCGCTACAAGCAGGGCGTGGGTGTCGTGGCCGAGGCCACGAAGCTGTCGGTGGTTCCCGCCGCGACCAATGCGGGCCTGTTCTGGAGCAAGCGCGGCTGGCCAATCCGGTCGGGCGTGGCGGTGACCGAGTTCCTGCCGGCGATCGAAGCTGCGGGCTCTGCGCCGCAGACGCTGGCGGCGGTCGAGGCGGTGGTCGAGCCGCGCTCGGATGCGCTGATGCTGGAGGCCGGGTTCGCGCTGCCGAAGCCCTGAGCGGGTGGCAGCGGAGGGAGCCTCCGGCGGGGATATTTCTGCCAAGTGGAAGAGGTTCCGCGGCGCTGCAAGTGGCATGCGCCGAACACGTTGGCGTGATCAACTCTCGCGCAGATCGGCGTCGAGGATTGGGTCGATCAGGCCGGGGAAGCGCGCCTCAAGGTCGTCCCGGCGCAGGGTGAGCAGGCGGCCGCGCCCGTTCGGGTTCGGTTCGTTCCGGATCACGCCGGATTCCCGCAAGACCTTGAGAATGTGAGATTTCGTCGACTTCGGGACATCCGCTGCCACGGCGCTGCAGGCCGCCGCTTCGAGCGGGCCGTCGCGCAGATTGCGGGCGATTTCGCGCCGCGCCGGGTCGCTGAGCGCGAAGAGCACCTGCGACAGTGACAGCGAGTCAGCGGGGGGATGCGGGAGTTCGGGGGGCGTGCTCATGGTTCGATAATACTTGAACCATGCGTCCTGTCGAGTATGTGGAGGTTCGACAATTTTCGAACCAATAGCATCAGGAGACAGCGATGACCGACGAGACGGATTCTGGCCCGAACGGCGCCTCTCCAAGTCTGCCGACGCGGAGCCGCGCAGGCTTCGCGCTGGCAATCACGGGGCTCGTTCTGATGTTGGCCGGTGCGAGCGCACCGTCGCCCTTCTACCCGGTCCTGCAGGCGCAGATCGGCTTTTCCTCGGCGATGATGACGGGGATCTTCGCGATCTATGCTGGGGCGCTTCTGGTGACCCTGCTGGTCTTCGGTCGGCTCTCCGATCATCTCGGGCGGCGGCCCATCCTGTCGGTGGGCTTCGTGCTGCTTGCACTTGGAATGCTCGAATTCCTCTGGGCGGATACGGCGATGGCGCTGCTGCTGGCGCGGGTGTTGCAGGGGATGGCGAGCGGTCTGCTGATTTCGACGCTGAGTGCGAGTTCGACTGATCATGAGCCGTCTGCGCGGCCCGGTCTCGCGGCGGTCTGGAACGCGGTGGCGCCCTTGGCGGGGCTGGCGGTCGGTGCGCTCGCGGGCGGGGCGTTGCTGGCTTACGCGCCTGCGCCGCGTCTGGTGACCTTCCTCGGGCTCGCGCTGATCTATGGCCTGTTGGCGGTGCTGGTATGGCTGCCGCCGGAGACCGCGCCGCGCCATGAGGGGATGCTGGCCTCGCTGCGCCCGCAGGTCTCTGTGCCGCCCCATATCCGTACGGCCTTCCGGCGCGGTGCGCCTGCGGTACTGGCGGGGTGGGGAACTGGCTCGCTGTTCCTGTCGCTGGGGGCGCCGATCGTGGCGCAGGTCTTCGAGGTTCACACCGCGCTGGCGCAGGGCGCGATCGTGGCGCTGCTATCGGGGACCGGAGCGGCCTCGTGCTATGCGACGCGGAATCTGGCCCCGCGCCGTATCGCGCTTCTGGGGACGGACGGGCTGGTGCTGGGCACGGTGTTGTCGCTCGCGGCGCTCACGACGGGGAGTTTCGCGCTCTATCTCGCGAGCGTCTTCATTGCGGGGATCGGTTTCGGCACCTGCTTTGCGGGGGTGTTGCGTTCGCTCGCGCCGCTGGCCGCACCGGATGAGCGTGGCGGGCTGTTCGCGGCGCTGTTCACGCTGGCTTACTCGGCCTTCGGGGTCCCTGCGGTGCTGGCAGGTCTGGCGGTGCCGGAGCTGGGGCTGCGGCTGACCACCGAGATCTACGGCGCGGTCATCATCGCGCTTGCACTGGGGGCGGGGTTGATGCGCAGGCAGGCGGAGCCGGCGTGAGGCCGGGACCGGTTATCGCGTTTCGGGAGGGGGCTTCGGTTTAGGCCGAAAGCCCCTTCGTGCCCATGTCGAGGAACTTCTTGCGCCGTGCCTTGATCAGATCGGCGGGCTTCTTGCCCTCCAGCTCTGCCAGCATCAGCGAGATTTCCGAGCCGACAGAGGCGATGGTCGCCGTGGCGTCGCGCTGTGCGCCGCCCATCGGTTCGGAGATGATGCGATCGATCACGCCGAGCTTCTTGAGGTCCTGCGCGGTCAGGCGCAGCGCCTCGGCGGCTTCGCGCATCTTCTCGGAATCCTTCCACAGGATCGAGGCGCAGCCTTCGGGCGAGATCACCGAATAGACGGAATGTTCCAGCATCGCGACGCGGTCGCCGGTGGCGAAGGCCACGGCACCGCCCGATCCGCCTTCGCCGATGATGACCGAGATCAGCGGCACGCCGATCTGCAGGCATTTCTCGGTCGAGCGGGCGATGGCCTCGGACTGGCCGCGCTCTTCCGCGCCCTTGCCGGGATAGGCGCCGGGGGTGTCGATCAGAGCGACGACCGGCAGGCCGAAGCGGGCGGCCATGTCCATCAGACGGATCGCCTTGCGATAGCCCTCGGGGCGGGCCATGCCGAAGTTGCGCTCGATGCGGCTTGCGGTGTCGTTGCCCTTCTCATGGCCGATCACCATCACCGGCTTGTCGCCGAGACGTGCGAGGCCGCCCATCACCGCGTGATCGTCGGCGAAGTTGCGATCGCCCGCGAGCGGCGTGTACTCGGTGAAGAGCTGGTCGATATAGTCCTTGCAATGCGGACGGTCGGGATGACGCGCGACCTGACATTTGCGCCAGGGCGACAGGTCTTTGTAGAGGTCGCGCAGCATCGCCTCGGCCTTCTTGTCGAGGGCTGACGCTTCCTTGTCGACATCCATCTCTTCGTTTTGCCGGGCCAGCGCGCGCAGCTCTTCGGCTTTGCCTTCGATCTCTGCCAGCGGCTTTTCGAATTCGAGATAGGTCATGGATCACTCCGCATCCGGAAACTCGCGCCCTTAATGTCTTCAACGCTCGGGAATTGCAACTGGGTGGCGCATGGCGGGCGCGTCGTGATCGCGGGAGCGGCGGCGGCTTGCCTCATAGGCGCGGCGGATGGGAGGTGATAGACTACTTGAGGAAACGCGCGCTTTAACCGGATGAGGGTTAATTTGGCGTATGAAGTCGAGATCAAAGAGATGCCAGCGGTGCGGCTTGCCGGGCTGGCACATAAAGGGCCTTACCCGTCGGTCGGCCCGGTCTTTCAGAAACTTGTTTCGCTGATCCCCGAGCCGTCCTGGGCGGAAGTCGAGCACGCGGCGATGATCGGGCATGACAATCCGCGCAAAGTGCCGGCGGAGGAGCTGCGCTCTCATGCCTGTTTTGCGGTGGGCGAGGGGTTCGTGATCTTCCCGCCGCTTGCGGAGATTCGCTATCCGGCCGGGAAATACGCGGTGGTGACGGTGAAGGGGCCCTATGAGCAACTGCCCGAAGCGTATCGCTGGCTGGACGAGGACTGGTTCCCGGCGTCGGGCATGGAGCATCGCGATCTCGTGGCCTACGAGGTCTATCTCAACGATCCGATGAACACGAAGCCGGAAGATTTGCTGACGGAGATCCGCTTGCCGCTGAAGGGCTAAGGCCTGCGGAGCTGTCATCGGGCCGTCGCACAGCGCGGCTAGATGGCGTTTGCGTGGGATTCCCCGGCGCTAGAAAAACGGAAACGCCCCGGCCGTAAGCCAGGGCGCTCCTTTTCCCTCATGCGGCCGGGCCTCCCCTCCCAACCGCTCCGGGATTCGATAACTATATCGCGATTCGTTCGCGCGCGGCTTAATCTTTAATCATTTCGGCTTGTCTTACAATCACTTCGGCTTGTTTGATTGATGCAATGTCGACGAGACGGCCTTTGTAGACGGTCGCACCCTCGCCGCGTGCCTTGGCCTCTTCCATCGCCGCAAGGATTTCACGGGCCTCGGTCACAGCCTCATCAGACGGCGTAAAGACTTCATTTGCAAGGGAAATCTGCTTGGGGTGAATGGCCCATTTGCCCACCATGCCAAGCGTCGCCGAGCGCAGCGCCTGCGCGCGGAAGCCGTCATCGTCGGAGAAATCGCCGAACGGGCCATCGACCGGCAAAATGCCGTGAGTGCGGCAGGCGGCGACGATCGCGGCCTGCGCCCAGTGCCACGGGTCGGACCAATGCTTCTCGCCGTTGCGCAGCATGTAGTAGTTTTCCTGCGTCCCGCCGATGCCGGTGGTCTGCATGCCCATCGAGGCGGCGAAGTCGGCGGCACCGAGGCTCATCGCCTGCAGGCGCGGAGAAGATGCAGCGATTTCCTCAACATGCGCGAGACCGGCGGCGCTTTCGATGATGACTTCGAGCGAGATTTTCTTCGTGCGGCCCTTCGCGGTTTCGATCGCCGTGACCAGCGCGTCGACCGCATAGACATCCGCCGCGCAGCCGACTTTCGGGATCATGATCTGGTCGATGCGCTCGGAGCCTTCTTCGAGCAGTTCGACCACGTCGCGGTACCAATAGGGCGTGTCGAGGCCGTTGATGCGGACCGAGAGGTATTTGTTGCCCCAGTCGATCTCGTGGCTGGCCTGAATGATGTTGCGCCGCGCCTGCGCCTTGTCATTGGGCGCGACCGAATCTTCGAGGTCGAGGTTGATCACATCGGCGGCGGAGGCAGCCATCTTCGGGAAGAGCTTGGTGTTCGAGCCGGGGCCGAAAAGCTGGCAGCGGTTCGGACGGGCAGGGGGCGTGGGTTGAACGCGGAAGCTCATGAAGCGGCCTTTCGCAAGGAAGTTACGTTTTGGGTTGCGGATTGGGTATATTGTTGCGCGGCCTCTTGCAAGGCGATTTTGCAGGCGCAGAATCAGGGCCGCGCTGCAGCATTGCTGGCATCCGAAAATCCGGGTGATGCACGAAATTGCGGCGAGTTGGCGCTTTTGCCGAAGGATCTTCCGTTTTGCCGGAAATGTTGCACGGAAATCCCCAAGAAATTTTTGCGCCGCGTCCTAATATCATCAACAAACAAGACAAAACACAGACCACAGGGAGACACGCATGTCGCTGATCGACACCCCTTATCTACTGTTTCTGGGCGATGCCCCCGATCCCTTGTCCGCGAAAGTCGCGCAGGGGATCAAAGACTGGCGGCCCGAATATGCCGTCGGCCAGTACCGGATGGAGGGATGCCAGGCCGACATGGGCATCCCCGATCTCGATATCAAAGAAGCCATCGCACAAGGCTGCAAGACGCTGGTGATCGGCGTCGCAAACCGTGGCGGCCTGATCTCGCAGGGCTGGAAGAAAGTGCTGATCGAGGCGCTGGAAGAAGGTCTCGACCTTGCCTCGGGCCTGCACAACCTGCTGCGCGACGAGCCCGATCTGGTCGCGGTGGCGAAGGCCTGCGGGCGTCAGCTGCATGACGTGCGCATCCCCTCGGTGAAATATCCGATCGCGAATGGCGAGAAGCGCACCGGCAAGCGCTGCCTTGCCGTGGGCACCGATTGCTCGGCGGGCAAGATGTATACCGCGCTTTGCATGGAGCGCGAGATGCGCGAGCGCGACATGAAGGCCACGTTCCGCGCGACTGGCCAGACCGGCATTCTGATCACCGGCGACGGCGTGCCGCTCGATGCTGTGATCGCGGATTTCATGGCCGGCTCGATCGAATACCTCACGCCCGATAACGATCCCGACCATTGGGACCTGATCGAGGGGCAGGGCAGCCTGTTCCACGTCTCCTATTCGGGTGTGACGATGGCGCTGATCCATGGCGGTCAGCCCGACGCGCTGATCCTCGCCCATGAGCCGACGCGCACGCATATGCGCGGGCTGCCCGGCTACAAACTGCCCTCGCTGCAGGAGCTGAGCGATATGGCGCTGGCGCTGGCGAAGGTCGCCAATCCCGCCTGCCAGGTGGTCGGCATCTCGGTGAACACCCAGAAGATGGGTGAAGACGAGGCGAAGGCCTATCTCGCGAAGGTCGAAGAAGAAATGGGCCTGCCCACGACCGATCCGTTCCGCTTCGGTGCTGGCAAGCTGGTGGACGCGCTCGCCGCGATCTGATTGTCTCGCTTGTGACCCCTGCCGGATGCCTCCGGCGGGGATATTTGCACCAAGTCGAAGGGGGCGCGGATGATCCGGGTGAGTCATGATACGTTCAAGCTGGCGCAGGTCTTTACCATCGCGCGCGGCTCGCGCACCGAGGCGCATGTGCTGAGCGTGACGCTGGAGCGCGAGGGCGTGACGGGGCGGGGCGAATGCGTGCCCTATGCGCGGTACGGCGAAAGCCTCGACAGCGTTACCGCGCAGATCGAGAGCCTGCCGCAAGGGATTTCCCGCGCCGAGCTGCAAGAGACGCTGCCCGCCGGGGCTGCGCGCAACGCGGTCGATTGCGCTTTGTGGGATTGGGAAGCCAAGAAGAAGGGCGTTCCGGTCTGGGAGCTTGCCGGGTTGGACAAGCCCGTGAGCCAGACCACGGCCTATACGCTGTCGCTGGACGAACCCGAGAAGATGCGCGCGGCGGCCGCCGAGCATGCGCATCGCCCGTTGCTGAAGATCAAGCTCGGCACGCCCGAAGACATGCCGCGTCTGCGCGCGGTACGCGAAGGGGCGCCGGAGGCGAAGATCATCGTCGATGCGAATGAAGGCTGGGAGATCGAGACTTTCCTCGACATTCAGGCCGAGCTGAAGAAGCTGGGCGTGGCGCTGGTCGAGCAACCCTTGCCTGCGGCGGGGGACGAGGCGCTGTCGGATATCCAGCGGCTGGTGCCGATCTGCGCCGATGAGAGCTGCCATACGCGCGACGGGCTTACCGATCTGCGTGGCAAATACGACGTCATCAACATCAAGCTGGACAAGACCGGCGGGCTGACCGAGGCCTTGCGGCTGCGCGATCTCGCGCGCGCCGAGGGGTTCGGCGTGATGGTCGGCTGCATGGTGGGCTCGTCGCTCGCGATGGCGCCGGCGATGCTGGTCGCGCAGGGGGCCGATTACGTCGATCTTGACGGCCCGCTGCTTCTGGCCGAAGACCGCGATGTGCCGCTGCGTTACAAGGGCAGCGTGGTGGAGCCGCCGGAGCCGGAGCTCTGGGGCTGAGTTTTCAAGGAGCAAGAATATGAGCCGGATCGTCTATCTCAACGGAGAGTATATTCCCGAGGAAGAGGCCAAGGTCTCCATCTTCGACCGTGGTTTCGTGATGGGCGATGCGGTCTATGAGGTGACTTCCGTTCTGGGCGGCAAGATCCTCGAATTCGAAGGTCACATGAACCGGCTCGGTCGCTCGCTGGCGGAGCTGGAGATGACCTGCGATCTGACCCGAGACGAATGGATCGAGATTCACCGCGAGCTGGTCAAGCGTAACGATCTCGACGAAGGGATGATCTACCTTCAGGTGTCGCGCGGGAATGCGGGCGATCGCGATTTCCACTACCCGCCGGAGGGCACGCCCCCGACCGTGGTGCTGTATACCCAGGCGAAGCCGAACCTCGCCGACGATCCGAAGGCGAAACAGGGCATCAAGGTGATCTCGCTGCCCGACCTGCGCTGGCATCGCCGCGACATCAAGACGGTGCAGCTGCTCTATCCGTCGATGGCGAAGATGGCGGCCGAGAAGGCGGGCAAGAACGATGCGTGGTTCGTGGAAGATGGCTTCGTGACCGAAGGCTCGTCGAACAACGTCTATATCGTGAAGGGCAACAAGATCATCACGCGGCATCTGAGCCACGACATTCTGCACGGGATCACCCGCGCCTCGCTGCTGAAATATGCCGCCGAGAGCCAGATGGAGATCGAGGAGCGTCCCTTCACCATCGAAGAGGCTCAGGGTGCGGATGAAGCTTTCTTCACGTCGGCCTCGGCCTTCGTGATGCCGGTGGTGGAGATCGACGGCGAGGCGGTGGGCGAGGGCGCGGTTGGCCCGGTGGCTATGCGTCTGCGCGAGATCTATCTCGACGAGAGCCGCAAGGCCGCGATCTGATCCGCGCCTAGGCGCAACATCCTGAACTTAAAAAAGAAAAGACCCCGGCCAGCCCAACCGGGGTCTTTTCCTGTCATGCGGGCGGTGTCTCTCAGGCCGCCGCATGAGCGCGGAATTGGAAGGCATCTGGCGCGATTTGCTCGGGCGCGATGCCTGTGATGACCAGTTCGGCCTGACCTTCGATCACGACGAGCGTGCCTTCGGCGCAGGTGCGGAAGGTGATGTCGTCGCGGCGCGGCGCAGAGCCGGTGAAATCGAGGGCGATGGCGTCGCCCGGTTCGAACCCGTTTATGCGCGGCAGCGGCTCGGGGCCTGCGGCGGGTGCAGGTGCCGGAGCGTGTGCGCGGGTCTCGGCCTGTTGGTTCGGATGCGCCAGCAGCGCTTCGATGCGCATCATCACGGCGGCATCGAGGTCGTTCGCGTCCTCGGCCGAAGCGCCGAGCGCCTCTTTCGGCGAAGAGACCTGCGCGGGCGCAGCGGTCATCGTGGCGGCCTCCGCTCCGGTGTCGGCGGCGGCGCGAACCTGGCGCTGGCGCGGCAGCCCCTCGGCCCAGCCGAGAAGGCATAACGCGATGGTGGTGGCGATGAACAAGGCGAGCATGGTTTCTCCTGATCTTGCCTTGATCGTCGCGACATTTTGTCGGCTGCGCAAAAGTTTTGTGAGGCCGAAACCGCCCCATTGTTCAGGGGGCGTTAACCATCAGAGAGAATGACGAGGATTAGTATCGCGATCGGATATGGTCGCGTTTTTGGGGCTTTACCGAAACGGAAGGAGGCCGCGCGATCGGCGGCCTCTCGGCACGATTCGAGAACGGGTCAGGCGTAGACTGGCTGACCGTAGTTGAGTCCGTCGGTGGCATAGATCGCGCCGCCCGCCGCCTTGAGCGCGGCATATTCGACATCCTTGAGCGTCGCGACCTGCTGGCCATTGATCGACACGATGGAGTCGCTGCCGCTTTGCGAGACGGTGAAGTCGGACACGTTGTCGAGGTCGTCCACCTCGATGCCCAGAAATTCGCCGAGCGCGCCGGGGGCCGGGGTCGGGTCGAGCTGTCCGAAATCGGTCACGGTTACCGGCGCGTCGCCCTCGGTCCAATCGACCCCGAACCAGTCCGAGCCGGTGCCGCCGGTCATCGTGTCGCCGTCGTCGCCATTGAGGTAGTCGTTATTCGCCCCGCCATCGAGCAGGTCGGGCGCGCCGTCCAGATCGCTGGCATAGAGTTCGTCATCGCCATAGCCGCCATAGAGGGCGTTCGACCCTTCCGGATCCATGAGGTAATCGGCACCGAGATTGCCGCGCAGCGTGTCGTCGCCCTGGCTGCCGGTGATCGAGTCGTTGCCCGCGCCCGCGTCTATATAGTCGTTGCCCGAGCCGCCAACCGCGCCGAAGACGCCGGACGCTTCGAAGGCGTCGAGGAAGTCGCCAAGGCTCGTCGCCTGATCCATCGCCTGCTGGCCCTCGGGCGAGAGGTCGCCGCCGTCATTGCCATCGCCGAGATAGATGTCGTCGTCGCCTGCGAGCCCCATAACGGTGTCGGTCCCATCGGTGCCGCGAATGGTGTCGTCGCCCGACGTGCCTTCGGTCAGCTGATCGGGCTCGGAGATGTCGATCTCCTCGCCCGCGCCGGTGCCCTCTTCATCAGGACGAGCCGCCTCCTCGTCGTCATGGTCACCTTTATGATCGCCGCCACCGTCGAGGCTGGCCCCGACAAGGAGCGCCATCGGCAGGAAGGCGAGAAGAAGAGCCGCGAGCATCGGTGATATCCCCCTGAAATCAGGGAAAATATCCGCGACACTCACGAAAGCGTCAATAGAATGTGATCAAAATGTGGCGGGAGCAACGTCGTTTGGAAGCAATCCCTCGCCCCGCGCGGTCACTGTTGCCAATTACAGCCCGCTCTGCGCCAGAACCCGCGTCAGAATCGGCGTCAGACGGTCGGCCCATGCGGCTTGCTGCTCGGGCGTCGCGATCAGGTCGTTGCGCAGCTCGATCAGCACATTCGGGCGGCCATCCGCCAGCGCGTGGCGATCGATCGAGTCGCCTTCCAGATGGCCCAGATAGGGTTGGTTGTCGCCGACGCAGAGATCGCCCTCGGCTTCGAGCGCCGCGATCATCTCATAGGCGAGGCGCGGATCGGCCGGGGCATGCAGGATGCCGACATCCCACGGCCGGGGCGGTCGCCCGCGCAGGCGCGGTGTAAAGGAGTGAACCGCGCAGATCACCGTATCGTCGCGCCGCGCCGCGAGCCGGGCATATTCCGCATGATAGGGGCGATAGAGCCGGTCCAGCCGCCGCTCGACCTCTGCCGCGTCGGCATGGCGGTTCGCGGGGATGATCGTGCCGTCGTAAAGCTTCATCACCAGCGTCGGGTCGTCCTCGCCCCGGTTCGGGTCGATCACCAGTCGAGAGAAGTCGCTCGCGATCATCGGCGAGTCGAGCCGCTCCGCCAGTGCCTCGGACAGCCCCAGCGCGCCCACGTCATAGGCGATGTGGCGCGCCATATCCTCGGCCTCGATGCCCAGATCGCCACCACCCACCCAATCGGGCACGGTGTTGCGCGCATGATCGCACGTGACCAGCCAGCGTCCGGGCCGTGCCTCTCCAGTGATCGAAAGGGGCTGTTTTTCGTTCATAGTCTCTTCACGCTTGCTCGATATGGCTCAGATAACGGGAAAGATTGCGCCACGCCAGTTGCGGCCCGCGACAAATTGCGCCATACGCTTACTTGGCCCACGAAATGACATCAATTTGAACGGAAAACGAGGACGCATGAGACGCCTTCGCAACGTGAAGATCGTGGCTACGCTGGGCCCTTCTTCCTCGGACTATGACAGCATCAAAGCTCTGTTCGTCGCAGGCGCGGACGTGTTCCGCCTGAACATGAGCCATGGCAGCCACGAAGAGCATCGCGCTCGGCACGCCATCATCCGCCAACTCGAAGCCGAATTCGGCCGCCCGATCGCGATACTCGCGGATCTTCAAGGCCCGAAACTGCGCGTCGGCACCTTCGCCGCGCATGGGGCGGAGCTGGAGGATGGCGACAAGTTCCGCTTCGATCTCGACGAGACGCCCGGCGCCACGCATCGTGTGTGCCTGCCGCATCCCGAGATCTTCCAGGCGCTCGAGCCGGGCTCGGAACTGCTGGTCAATGACGGCAAGATCCGTCTGGTGGTCGACGACTGCGGCGACGATTTCGCGAATTGCACCGTCACCGTGGGTGGCACGATCTCGGACCGCAAGGGCGTGAACGTCCCCGACGTGGTGCTGCCGCTGGCCGCGCTGTCGGAGAAGGACCGCAAGGATCTGGAATTCGCCTGCGAGATGGGTGTCGACTGGCTCGCGCTGAGCTTCGTGCAGCGTCCCGAGGACGTCGAAGAGGCGCGCGAGCTGGCCAAGGGCCGCGCGGCGATCCTGTCGAAGATCGAGAAGCCCTCTGCGGTGCGCAGCTTCGACGAGATTCTTCAGGCTTCGGACGGGATCATGGTCGCCCGCGGCGATCTGGGCGTGGAGCTGCCTGTTCAGGCCGTGCCGCCGATCCAGAAGCAGCTGATCCGCAAATGCCGCACCTGGGCGAAGCCCGTGATCGTGGCGACGCAGATGCTGGAATCGATGATCGAGAGCCCGATGCCGACCCGCGCAGAGGTCTCCGACGTCGCGACCGCGATCTACGAGGGCGCCGATGCGGTCATGCTGAGCGCGGAATCCGCGGCGGGTAACTACCCGGTCGAAGCGGTCGAGACGATGAACAACGTCGCGATCTCGGTCGAGAAGGACCCGACCTACCGTGAAGTGATCGAGGCCTCGCGCCATGCGGCCCGTCAGACCGTCGCCGACGGGATCGTGGCCGCCGCGCGCGAGATCGCCGAGACCACCGACATCGCGGCGATCTGCGCCTATACGCAATCGGGCAAGACGATCGCGCTCATCGCGCGGGAGCGTCCGCGGGTGCCGATCATCGCGCTTTCGCCGATCGAGGCGACGCTGCGCCGGGTCTCGCTGACCTGGGGCGTGCATGCGGTGCCGTGCGGCGAGCTGGAGCGGTTCAAGCAGGCCGTCGTCAACGCCGCCCGCGCGGCGCGCGATTTCGGTTTTGCCGACGAGACGCAGCAGATCGTCGTCACCGCAGGCGTGCCGTTCAACGTGCAGGGCACCACGAACATCCTGCGCGTCGCGCCCTGTGATGAGCGATTGATTTACCGCACTGACCCTGAGTAACCTTTCCCGAGAGGGTTGGTGACAAGGGCGCAGGCGATGGATCTTTCTTCGGTAGATGCCGATCTCCTGCTGACGATCGGGCTGGCGATCGCGATCATCGCGATCCCGGCTGCGATCTCCGCCTTCTCCGACAGCCGCCCGCCGCGGGCGGCGACGGTCGGGATCCTGGTGGCGGGGGCGCTGATCCTGCTGGCTTTCTACGCCCGGCCGGGGGGCTACACGCTCAAGACGGTGCCAGACGCGGTGGCGCGCGTGTTGGCTCGCGTGGTCAATTACTAGCGTCCCCCTCCGGGGTATGGTCGTTCCGGATTTTTCCCTTGCCAAACTGACCTGCGGCGTCTAACAGGCCCACTCTGAACCCGCGCGGCCGGCCGAAGTGGCATGCCGAGTCGCGCTTCCACACCCTGCAAAGGAGCTGTAAATGCCCAAGATGAAGACGAAATCCGCTGCCAAGAAGCGGTTCAAGTTCACCGCGACCGGCAAGGTCAAGGTGGGTCCGGCCGGCAAGCGTCACGGCATGATCAAACGCTCGACGAAATTCATCCGCGAAACCTCGGGCACCATGGTGCTCTGCGAGGCGGATACGAAGATCGTCAAGAAATACATGCCCTACAACCGCTGAACTCGGGAGACTTGAACAATGGCACGCGTCAAATCCGGTAAGGTCACCCACGCCGCGCACAAGAAAGTGCTCAAGAAGGCGAAAGGGTATTATTCCTCGCGCTCGCGCAACTTCCGCACTGCGACCCAGGCGGTCGACAAGGCGAACCAATACGCGACCCGCGACCGTAAAGCCCGTAAGCGTAATTTCCGCGCGCTCTGGATCCAGCGTATCAACGCCGCCGTGCGCGCCGTCGATGCCGATCTGAGCTACTCGAAGTTCATCTTCGGCCTCAACCAGGCTGGCATCGAAGTGGACCGCAAGGTTCTCGCCGATCTCGCCGTGCACGAGCCCGAAGCCTTCGGCGCGATCGTCGAGCAGGCGAAAGCCGCCGCCGCCGCGTAATCGGCTGACGATAGAATTCGGGAAGGGCCGCTCCATCTGGGGCGGCCTTTTTCGTTTCGGGTGGCTGGCCTGCCGGGGAGGGGGCTCTGTCCCCACTCGTTTCACGAGCCCCCCGGGATATTTCCACCAAGAGGAAGAAAAAACGCCCGGCTCGGGCCCATCGTCGGGCAGCTGACCGGGCGCTTCTCCTCGAGCGGTCATCGGCGTCCCCGCCTGTACCGCGTCTCCGAGACAATCCGATTCTGGTTAAGGATGTTTTGCGCTTCTTCTCGAGGGAAATATCCCGGGGGAGGCCGCAAGGCCGGGGGCAGCGCCCCCATCCGCCCTTTGCCTGCAAGCGCGAGGTTGCAAAGGCGCGCCGGCGCGGCTAACCCGTGGGCCAAGCAAATTCCCGGGGAATGATATGCAAGAGCTTCGCGATAAATACCTGAGCGCCGTGGCCGATGTGACCGACGAGGCCGCGCTGGAAGAGATCCGTCTGGCTGCCTTGGGCAAGAAGGGCGAGATCAGCCTGAAGATGCGTGAGCTGGGCAAGATGACCCCGGAGGAGCGCCAGACCACGGGCAAGGCGCTCAATGTCCTGAAAGACGAGATCGACGCGGCGCTGCGCGCGAAGAAGGCGGCGCTGGCAGATGCGGCGCTCGATGCGCGGTTGCGCGAGGAATGGCTCGACGTGACGCTGCCGGGCCGTCCGCGGCGGCAAGGCACGATCCACCCGGTCTCTCAGGTGATGGACGAGGTCACCGCGATCTTCGCCGATATGGGCTTTGCCGTGGCCGAAGGCCCGCAGATCGAGGACGACTGGCACAATTTCGACGCGCTCAACATCGCGCCCGAACACCCCGCGCGGCAGGAGCATGACACGTTCTTCATGCATCGCGACGAGGGCGACAATCGTCCGCCGCATGTGCTGCGTACCCATACTTCGCCGGTACAGATCCGCGCGATGCTGGAGCAGGGCGCGCCGATCCGCGTGATTGCGCCGGGCCGCGTCTACCGCATGGACATGGACCAGACCCACACGCCGATGTTCCATCAGGTCGAGGGTCTGGCGATCGGCAAGGACATCTCGATGGCGAACCTGAAATGGGTGCTGGAGGAGTTCTGCAAGGCCTTCTTCGAGGTGGACGGCGTCGAGCTGCGCTTCCGCGCCTCGCATTTCCCCTTCACGGAGCCGTCCGCCGAGGTCGATATCCGCTGCTCGTGGGAGGGCGGCAGCCTGAAGATCGGTGAGGGCGACGACTGGATGGAGATTCTCGGCTCGGGGATGGTGCATCCGAAAGTGCTCGAGTCCGCCGGGATCGACCCGAACGAATGGCAGGGCTTCGCCTTCGGCATCGGGATCGACCGCCTCGCGATGCTGAAATACGGCATCCCCGACCTGCGGGCCTTCTTCGAGAGCGACCTGCGCTGGCTGAAGCACTATGGGTTCAGCGCGCTGGATCTGCCGACGGTGGCTGGTGGGTTGAGCCGGTGATGCAATGGCTTTCTTCAGCCGCGGTTGTTGGTCTGTTCGTCGGGACCGTTTTTTACGCGTGGCAAAGAAAGCTTGAGCATGATTTCCAATTCCGTAAAGAAAAGCGTGAATTGTATCGAGCTCTGATAACTCAAATTATCGCTCTTCGCGATGAAGTGGTGGGCGATCGCGAGCTATTCTTCCGTGAGTTACGTCGCCTTCAAGGCCGGGCGTATGAGACCCGACTAGTTGCCGGAAACGGGCTTTTTGATCGTGTCATGTTAGTTCGTGAATCACTCGTTGATGCCCGGTTGTATTTTGATGGGGAGGGGTACGAGGAAGGTGATATTCTTCGCGAAGAAAGTAAGCTCCATAGGCAAATTAACGATTTTTCGGATAAGTTCGATGCACTAGTTCGCGCTATGGATGCTGACTTACGTGATACCGTAGAATTCCTTCCTCGTTTCGATAGTTTTGGGGAGTCGAATAAAAAAGTCTGAAGCCCCCATGCCCACCCCCATCACCTTCACCTTCGGCGACAGTCGCGCGCTCTGCGATCAGCTCCTCGCCCTGATCCGCCAGGGCAAGAAGACCGCCACCTGCGGTGCGCTCACCTATTTCACCGAAGGGGGCGAGGATATGCCGGTGGTGGGGCGGCGCGACATTGCGCTCGACTGGGATGGCAACCCCGCTGTTATGATCGAGACCGTCGAGGTCACGATCCGGCGGTTTTGCGATGTCGATGAAGACTTCGCGCTGGCCGAGGGGGAGGACGAGACGCTGGAGGGCTGGCGGCAGGGTCATCAGGCCTATTTCGAGCGTAACGGAGGTTTTACCCCCGAGATGGAACTCGTTTGCGAACGGTTTCGCTTGGTAAAGGATTATCAAGGAGAACCCGATGGCCCAGAAGAAACGCCTCTTCGACACCCCGAAGCATGAACAAAGCCCCGAGCAGCGCCGCTTCGTCGCCCTCACGGAGATCGCCTATACGGTGGTTGATTTCGGCGCGGCCTTCTGTTTCGTCATCGGCTCGATCTTCTTCTTCTACGAGAGCCTGATGATCCCCGGCACGTGGTTGTTCCTGATCGGGTCGCTCCTTTTCGCCGCAAAACCCTCGATCCGGCTTTGGCGGGAGTTGAAACTCCTTGAGATGGGGGATTACAAGGACCTCGCGCAGCGCAAGCAATCCTGAGGGAAGTCCGATGAAATTCACCCTGTCCTGGCTCAAGGATCATCTCGAGACCGAGGCCACCGTCGATCAGATCGCCGAGGCGCTCACCGATTTGGGTCTGGAAGTCGAGGAGGTCATCGATCCGGCGGCGAAGCTGGAGACGTTTACGCTCGCCAAGGTGCAGTCCGCCGAGCAGCACCCCGACGCCGATCGTCTGCGGGTCTGCATGGTCGAGACGGATGAGGGTGTGACGCAGATCGTCTGCGGTGCGCCGAATGCGCGGGCCGGGATCACGGTCGTGCTGGCCAAGCCCGGTGACTATGTGCCCGGCATCGACGTGACGCTGTCGGTGGGCAATATCCGCGGGGTGGAGAGCCACGGGATGATGGCCTCCGAGCGCGAGCTGGAGCTGTCGGACGAGCATAACGGGATCATCGAATTGCCGTCGGGCGAGGTGGGGCAGAAGTTCACCGACTGGCTGGCCGAGAACCGTCCCGAGGCGGTCGATCCGGTGATCGAGATCGCAATTACGCCGAATAGGCCGGACGCGCTTGGCGTGCGCGGGATTGCGCGCGATCTGGCGGCGCGGGGTCTGGGCAAGCTCAAGCCGCTCGACGTGCCGAAGGTCGAGGCTGCGTTCGACGCTCCGATTTCGGTGACGATCGACCCGGTGCTGAAGGACAAGGGCTGCCCGCTATTTGCTGGCCGCGTGATCCGCGGTGTGAAGAACGGGCCGTCGCCTGAGTGGCTGCAAAAGCGGCTCAAGGCGATCGGTCTGCGCCCGATCTCGACGCTGGTCGATATCACCAACTACTTCACCTATGACCTGAACCGGCCGCTCCACGTCTTCGACATGAAGAAGGTGGCGGGCAATCTGGTGATCAAACCGGCCGAGGGCGGCGAGGAGTTCCTCGCGCTCGACGAGAAGACCTATACCGTGCGCGCAGGCGACATGGTGATCTGCGACGACAAGGGCGTCGAGAGCCTTGCCGGGATCATGGGTGGCGAGGAGTCCGGCGCGGATGAGGACACGGTCGATGTGTTCCTCGAGAGCGCCTATTGGGACCCGATCACCATCGCGGCGACCGGTCGAGCGCTGAAGATCAATTCGGATGCGCGGTATCGGTTCGAGCGCGGTGTCGATCCGGCCTTCACGCTGCCGGGGCTCGATCTGGCGGCGAAGATGATCGTCGATCTCTGCGGTGGCGAAGTGTCGGACGTGGTGATGGACGGCGCGGTGCCGGATGTCAGCCGCGCTTACAAGCTGGACCCGGCGCGGGTGATCTCGCTCGTCGGCATGGATATTCCCGAGGCCACGCAGCGCGAGACGCTGGAGGCGCTTGGCTTCACGCTCGACGGCGACATGGCGACGCCCCCGACCTGGCGCCCCGATGTGCTGGGTTCGGCCGATCTTGTCGAGGAAGTGGCGCGCATCGCCTCGCTGACGAAGCTCGAGGGTAAGCCGATGGGCCGCGAGACGACCGGCGTGCCGGACGCGATCCTGACGCCGATGCAGCAGCGCGAGCGGATGGCGCGGCGCACGACGGCGGCTTTGGGCTACAATGAATGCGTGACCTACAGCTTCATCGACGAGGCCTCGGCCAAGCTGTTCGGCGGTGGCGCGGATGCGACGAAGCTGGAGAACCCGATCAGCTCGGAGATGACGCATATGCGCCCCGATCTGCTGCCGGGTCTCTTGCAGGCGGCCGCCCGCAATCAGGCGCGCGGTCTGAACGATCTGGCGCTGTTCGAGGTGGGCCCTGCGTTCAACGGCGGCGAGCCGGGCGAGCAGGTTCTGCAGGCGACCGGGCTTCTGGTCGGTCACTCCGCGCCGCGCGATCCCTTCGGCTCGCGCCGTCCGGTGGACCTTTATGATGCGAAGGCCGATTCCGAGGCCGTGCTGGCCGCGGTCGGCGCTCCGGCGCGCGCGCAGATCAACCGCAAGCTGGACGCGTGGTGGCATCCGGGTCGCGCGGGCAATGTGGCGCTTGGTCCGAACCTGCTGGCGACCTTTGGCGAAGTGCATCCCAAGGTGCTGCGCGAACTGGGCGTGAAGGGCCCGGCGGTCGCCTTCACGATCCGTCTGGCAAACATCCCCTTCCCGAAGAAGAAGGGCGCGACCCGGCCCGCGCTGCAGATTTCCGACTTGCAGGCGGTCGAGCGCGATTTCGCCTTCGTCGTGGATGCGAATGTCGAGGCGCTGACCGCTGTGAACGCGGCGATGGGCGCCGACAAGAAGCTGATCGAGAGCGTCAATGTCTTCGACCAGTTCACCGGCGCGAAGGCCGAGGAGCAGATGGGCGCGGGCAAGAAGTCGATCGCGCTGACGGTGCGGATGCAGCCCGCCGACAAGACGCTGACCGATGCCGAGATCGAGGCGGTGAGCAAGAAGATCGTCGAGAAGGTGAGCAAAGCCACCGGCGGCACGTTGCGCAGCTAAGGTTGTCCTCGAGAGAGTTTGGAACGCCCGGTCGGAGAGACCGGGCGTTTTCTTTTGCGTGCAGCGGAGGGCGGTCGGGCGCTGCCCGGGCCGCTGACGCGGCTGATCCGGGCATTCAACTCCAGCCGTTCTCACCCGAGGCTCGGGCGCGTCCCTGACCCGTCCGACCCAGCGTAATCCTTCCCTATCTTCCGAAACCCGTTAGGCTTTTCGCGAACGAGGGAAGGAGGAGCCCTTGCGTTTCGATTATCTCATTCTGGGCGGCGGCTCGGCGGGGTCGGTGCTGGCGGCGCGGCTGTCGCAGGACCCGACCGTGACTGTCTGTCTTGTCGAGGCGGGCCGCGAGGCGCGCGACATCTTCGTGCGTGCGCCTGCGCTGGTCGCCGCGATGGTGGCGGGGCGGCCGCCGATCCACAACTGGGCGCTGCGCACCGTGCCGCAGCCGGGGTTGAACGGGCGGCGCGGGTTCCAGCCGCGGGGCCGGGGGCTGGGCGGGTCGTCGGCGATCAACGCGATGCTCTATGCGCGCGGCCAGCCCGAGGATTACGACGGCTGGGCCGAGGCGGGCGCCGAGGGCTGGGACTGGGAGACCGTGAAGCCGTGGTTCCTCGCCTCCGAGCGCAATGCCCGCGGGGCGTCGGACTGGCATGGCGCGGCAGGGCCGTTGCAGGTCGGCGATCAGCGTCGCCCGCGGGCGATCAGCCGCGCTTTCATTGAGGCCTGCGAAGCCGTGCAATGCCCGCCGAACGAGGATTTCAACGGGCCACGACAGGAAGGGGCGGGGCTCTATCAGGTCACGCAGTTTTGGGACGGTCCGCGCAAGGGCGAGCGCTGTTCTGCGGCGGCGGCCTATCTGCATCCCGTGATGGCGCGGCCCAATCTGACCGTGCTGACCCGCGCGCGGGCCGAGAAGATCGAGATCGCGGACGGGCGCGCGACGGGGGCAATCGTCCGGCAAGGCCGCAAGCGGATGAAGATCGAAGCGGCGCGCGAGGTGATCGTCTCGGCGGGGGCGTTCGGCTCGCCGCAGCTGCTGATGCTCTCAGGGATCGGGCCTGCGGATCATCTGCGCGAGGTCGGGATCGAACCGCGTCTCGATCTGCCGGGCGTAGGCGCAAACCTTCAGGATCATCTGGATTACGTCATCAGCTACACCTCGCCCCGGCCCGATGTGGTGGGGCTGAACCCGCGCGGGCTGATGCGGCTGGCACGGGCGGCGGGCGCGTGGCGCAAGCATGGCGAGGGGTTGTTCGCCTCGCCCATGGCCGAGGGTGGGGCCTTCCTGCGGAGCGATCCGAGCCTCACCCGGCCCGATCTGCAGATCCATTTCGTCGTGGGCATCGTCGATCAGCATATGCGCAAGCCGCATCTGGCCGATGGCTGGTCGGCTCATATCTGCCCGCTGCGGCCTCAGTCACGCGGCACGCTGCGACTGGCCTCGAGCGATCCGCGCGCGGCGCCCTTGATCGATCCCGAATACCTCTCCGATCCGCGCGATGCAGAGCTGCTGCTGAAAGGCGCGCGGCTTCTGGACCGGATCGCCGAGGCAGAGCCGCTTCGCCCGTGGCGGGGGCGCAGGCTCTATCCGCATGACGGGACGGATGAAGGGCTGATGGCCGACATCCGGGCACGGGCGGATACGATCTACCATCCGGTCGGCACCTGCGCGATGGGGCAGGGCGACATGTCGGTGGTCGATCCTCAGCTGCGGGTGTGCGGGATCGACGGGCTGCGCGTTGTCGATGCCTCGGTGATGCCGCGGCTGATTTCGGGCAATACCAACGCGCCGACGATCATGATCGCGGAGCGCGCCGCCGCGTTCATTCGAAAGGATCAGTCGGCGCGATCGGTCGGGTGATTGACGCCGTCATTCCACGGCACCGGGTCCAGATCGCGCGGGTTCACCCCTTCCAGACAGGCGGCATTCACGCCGTATTGCTCCGGGTTCGAGCGGCGCTGGTGATGGGTGTAGATGCCGCAGGTTTTGCAGAAGTAATGCTTCGCGGTCATCGTGCCGAATTGGTAGAGCGTCAGGTTATCCTCGCCCTTCACGATGCGGATGCCAGAGAGCGGCGCCGAGACCGCCACCGCGCCGCGCCGACGGCAAAAAGAGCAGTCGCAGCGCCGCTTGGTGTTGAGCCCGTCGGAGAGTGTCACCTCCATCTCCACCGCGCCGCAATGGCAGGTCAGGCGGTGGGGCGATTGAATCTCGGGCAGCATCAGCGTCTCCGTGTGACTGTGGGGATATTGGTCTGGCGCTCGCGCGCCTCGGGGAAGGGCGGGTGGCCATGGGTGAGCCGCCAGAAGAGCGGCCCGCCAAGGCGATACCACAGCGGCAGCGTCAGAAGCGCGCCCGCCACGAAGCCTCCGATATGGGCCATATGTGCCACCCCGCCTGCCTTGCCGGAGGTCAGCTCGTTGAATAGCTGGATCGCGAACCACAGGCCCAGCACCAGCCAAGCAGGCGTGGCCCAGATCTTGAAGAAGACGAGGAAGTAGAACAGCACGTCGATCCGGGCTTTGGGATAGAGCAGCAGATAGCCCCCCATCACGCCTGCAATCGCCCCTGAGGCCCCGACCATCGGCACGGTCGCATCGGGGTTTGCGGCGATCTGTGCGAAGGCGGCGGCCAGCCCGCAGGCGAGATAGAAGATCAGGAAGAGAACGCGCCCCATCCGGTCTTCGAGATTGTCGCCGAAGACCCAGAGAAACAGCATGTTGCCCGCCAGATGCAGGATGCCCGCATGCAGGAACATGTGGGTGAAAAGCCCGTGCCACGCGACGCCATGGGTCACCGCGGCAGGCCAGAGCGCGTTGTCGAGCCAGAGTTCGCGCATATCGCCGCCCCAGGGCGCGGTGAAGACATAGACCACGATGTTGATCGCGATCAGGGTCCATGTGACCCACGGGGTGCTGTAAGAGGGGTTGTGATCGCGGATCGGGAACATTGCCCGAGAGGGCCACGCCCCGCACCGCCGGTCAAGGCGCTTATTGCGTGGCTTCGATCACCGTGTCGCCCTGCGAGATCAGCTCCAGCCGATCCTGCGACAGTTTCACCGTATCGACGCGGGCCATGGCCGAGTGGAAGGCCTTCTCGACACCCATCGCGGGCTCGGGGCACATCATGCGCGTTCCGGCCAGCTCGCCGACGCGCACCCGACCGTCCTTTTCCGAGATCCGGCCGTTATAGTGATTGCAGCCCGCCTTGCCCGCGATCAGGCCCTTTTCGGGATGGGTCAGGGTGACCTCGACGCCGTCGGGGATGGGCTTGCCGTCGATCGACACCACTTCCCAGATCGCGTTCGGCGCAATCGCCTCGAGAGGGTCGCCCGGCTCCGACTGGCATCCTGCCACAAGCCCCAAGGCCAGCAGCGGGCCGATCACGATCGCACGCATTTTCGCATCCCTCCTGGTCTCACGCGCCTTGCTTAGACCTTGAGAATGGGCTGTGCCATTCACGCCCCCGTGAGCGGCTGTCGGAAAGTTGCGACATCGGCGCGCATCCTCCTTGGCCCGAAGGCCGTATATCTCTATGCTCTCGCCCCGCGACAGGAGGAGTCCCATGATCAATGAACTCGGGCATTTTGCCCTGATTCTCGCCTTTGCGGTGGCCATCGTGCAGGCCATCGTGCCCATCGTCGGCGCGCAAAAAGGCTGGCGCGGCTGGATGGCGGTCGGCGAACCCGCAGCGACAGCGCAGTTTTTGCTCATCGCGGTGAGCTTTGCGGCGCTGACCCACGCCTTCGTCGTGTCGGACTTCTCGCTGAAGCTGGTCTGGGCGAATTCCCATACCGACAAGCCGATGCTCTACAAGATCACCGGCGTCTGGGGGAATCACGAAGGCTCGATGCTTCTGTGGGTGTTGATCCTGTCGCTGTTCGGGGCGGCGGCGGCCGTGTTCGGTGGCGCCTTGCCGCCGCGGCTGCGCGCCCGCGTGCTGAGCGTTCAGGCCTGGATCGGCGTGGCCTTCCTCGGCTTCATCATCTTCACCTCCAACCCGTTCCTGCGTCTCGCGGAGCCGCCGTTCAACGGCGAGGGGATGAACCCGCTCCTGCAGGATCCGGGTTTGGCTTTCCACCCGCCCTTCCTCTATCTCGGCTATGTCGGTCTCTCGATGTCGTTCTCCTTCGCGGTGGCGGCGCTGATCGAGGGGCGGGTCGACGCGACCTGGGCGCGCTGGGTGCGGCCGTGGACGCTGGCGGCCTGGATCTTCCTGACCATCGGCATCGCGCTGGGCTCGTGGTGGGCCTATTACGAGCTTGGCTGGGGCGGTTTCTGGTTCTGGGACCCGGTGGAGAACGCCTCCTTCATGCCGTGGCTTCTGGCCGCCGCGCTGTTGCACTCGGCCATCGTGGTCGAGAAGCGCGAGGCGCTGAAGTCGTGGACCATCCTTCTGTCGATCATGGCGTTCGGTTTCTCGCTGATCGGCACCTTTATCGTGCGTTCGGGCGTGATCACCTCGGTGCATAGCTTCGCCTCCGACCCGCAGCGCGGCATCTTCATCCTCGGCATTCTCGCGCTCTTCGTGGGCGGGGCGCTGACGCTCTATGCATTCCGAGCGACCTCGATGCAGGCCAAGGGCGTATTCTCGATGCTGTCGCGGGAAACCGCGCTGGTGATCAACAACATCCTGCTGGCCGTCGCGGCGCTCGTGGTCTTCGTAGGCACGGTCTGGCCGCTGGTCGCGGAGATGTTCTTTGGCCGCAAGCTGTCGGTCGGCGCGCCGTTCTTCGATCAGGCTTTCACCCCGTTCATGGTGATCCTCGCCCTGATCCTGCCGGTCGGCGCGATGATGCCGTGGAAACGCGCGCGCCTTGGCCGCGTGGTGAAGCCGCTGATCCCGGCCTTCGTGCTGGCGCTGGCCGTGGGCGGCCTCGCCTGGGCTGTCGAGAGCGGCAATTCGCTGCTCGCGCTCGTCGCGGTGTTCCTGGGCAGCTGGCTTGTCTTCGGGGCCATGACCGAGCTGTGGCAGCGTTCGGCGCGTAATTTTGGACGCCTCAAGCGCCTGCCGCGCGCCGATTGGGGCAAGGCCACCGCGCATGCGGGTCTGGGTGTCACCTTCATCGGCATCGGTCTTCTGACCGCGGGCCAGATAGAGGATATCCGCGTCGCCAAGCTCGGCGAGCCCTTCACCGTGGACGGCTACCAGATCACGCTTCAGAAGGTCGAACAGGTCAAAGGTCCGAACTACACCTCCTCCACCGGCACGATGACGGTCGAGAAGGACGGTAAGCTGATCGGCACCATGCATCCCGAGAAGCGCGTCTATCCGGTGCAGCGGATGCCGACGACCGAAGCCGCGATCCACACCACGCCGCTGGGCGATATCTACCTCGTGCTCGGCGATCCGCAGGATCAGGGCGGCTACGCGGTGCGCACCTATATCAAGCCCTTCGCGGACTGGATCTGGGCGGGCGCGATCATCATGGCGTTGGGCGGGCTGCTGAGCCTGTCGGATCGTCGCTACCGTGTGGCAGCGGGGGCGCGCAAATCGCGTGCCGCCCCGTCGCAAGCGTCTCCGGCGGAGTAAACGATGCTCAGGAAAACCTTCTTTGCCTTGGCATTGATGCTTTCGGCGCTCCTCTCGATCGGGCCTGCGCTTGCGGTGCAGCCCGACGAGATCCTGAAGGACCCGGCGCTGGAGGCGCGGGCGCGCGAAATCTCCAGGGTGCTGCGCTGCCCGGTCTGTCAGGGCGAGAATATCGACGACTCCAATGCCGAGGTGTCGCGGGATCTGCGGCTGCTGGTGCGCGAGCGTTTGCAGGCAGGCGACACCAATAGCCAGGTGATCGACTACATCACTGCCCGCTATGGCGAGTATGTCCTGTTCGAGCCGGAGAAGCGCGGGGCGAACCTGCTGCTATGGTATCTCGGCCCGGGGGCTTTGATCGTCGCGCTGATCGGCGGGTTCTTCTATGTTCGTTCGCGCCGCACCGCATCCGAGGGTCCGGCTCAGCCCGATCTCTCCGAGGACGAACGCAAGCGGCTTAATGAGCTGATGGGCGAGTAGGGGGCTTTCCTGCCCTCGCTCGAGCCTTCCATCCAGACGGAAAAGCAGGGCGCGCGGCGGCCCGTGGGGTGGCGCATCGCGACCTTAGACGGCAGGCGCTTTATGCCAGCCACGCCCCTCCATCGAATGAACGTCGCGCGCGGTTACCAATGCGTCAGCCCGTCGGGACGGGCCGGCGCGCGCCCTGCGCCTTCGGCGCGCTCCGGGCGCAGGCGCTCTTCAGGCGTCTGAAAATGAAAGAAGCGCCGGGTAAGCCCGCCGCTTCTCTATTCTCGCCCTGATCTCTCGGGGGCAGCGCTTACTCGATCCCGCCGAGGCACATGTATTTCAGCTCGGTGAAATCCTCGATCCCGTATTTCGAGCCTTCGCGGCCGACACCCGATTGCTTGATGCCCCCGAACGGGGCGACCTCGGTCGAGATCAGCCCAGTGTTCACACCGACGATCCCGGTCTCCATCGCTTCGGCCACACGCCAGACGCGGGCGAGGTCGTTGGCGTAGAAATAGCCCGCCAGCCCGAATTCGGTCGCGTTGGCCATCTCGATCGCCTCGGCCTCGGTCTCGAAGCGGATCAGCGGAGCGAGCGGCCCGAAGGTCTCCTCGCGCGCGACCCGCATCTGCTGCGTCACGCCGGTCAGCAGCGTCGGCTCGAAGAAGGTGCGCCCGAGGTTCGAGCGATGCCCGCCCGCAGCCACCTGCGCGCCCTTTTCGGTCGCGTCCGAGATATGCGCTTCGACCTTGGCCAGCGCGTCCGCGTTGATCAGCGGCCCGGTGGTCACGCCCGGCTCGAAGCCGTTGCCTGGCTGCAGGGTCGCAAGCCGCGCGGTCAGCTTCTCGGCGAAGGCGTCATAGACCCCGGCCTGCACGTAGATCCGGTTCGCGCAGACGCAGGTCTGCCCGTTATTGCGGAACTTCGCGATCATCGCGCCTTCGACCGCCGCATCGAGATCGGCATCGTCGAAGACGAGGAAGGGCGCGTTGCCGCCCAGTTCTAGGCTGATCTTCTTCACCGTCTCCGCCCCTTGGCGCATCAGGATCTTGCCCACGCGGGTCGAGCCCGTGAAGGTGATCTTGGCGACCTTGGGGTTGGCGCAGAGCTCTTCGCCCATGCCCGCCGCATCGACGCCGGGGATGATGTTGAAGACACCCGCCGGGATGCCCGCGCGCTCGGCCAGCACGGCCATCGCGAGGGCCGAGAGCGGCGTCAGTTCGGAGGGACGCCCGACGAAGGTGCAGCCCGCCGCCAGCGCCGGGGCCAGCTTGCGCGCGATCATCGCGTTGGGGAAGTTCCACGGCGTGATCGAGCCCACCACGCCCACGGGCTGGCGGATCACGAGGATGCGCTTGTCGCGCTGGTGGCCGGGGATCACGTCGCCATAGACGCGCTTGGCCTCTTCGGCGAACCATTCGAGGAAGCTTGCGCCGTAGGCGATCTCGCCCTTGGCCTCGGCCAGCGGCTTGCCCATCTCGGCGGTCAGGATCGCGGCGAGGTCGTCCTGATTTTCCATCATCAGGTCGTGGAAGCGGCGCAGGTAGCCCGCGCGCTCCTTGCCGGTGAGCGCGGCCCAGTCCGGTTTCGCGGCATGGGCGGCCTCGATCGCGGCGCGGGTGGCGTCCACGTCGAGATCGGCCACCTCGGCGACGGTCTCGCCGGTCGCAGGATCCTGCACGGCGAAGCGCTTCGCGCCCTCGATCCACTCGCCGTTCACATAGGCGCGGGTCTCCAGCAGGCTCGGGTCGTTCAGCTTGAGCATATCAGCCCTCCTTCGCGGCGGTCATCGCCTCTTCGAGGATGTCGAGCGCCTTGGCCATCTGGTCGTCGGGGATAGTGATCGGCGCGAGGAAGCGGATCACGTTGCCATAGACGCCGCAGGTCAGCAGCAGCAGGCCGCGGTTGAGCGCTTCGACACGGATGCGCTGGGTCAGCGCTGCATCGGGCTTGCCGTCCGACATCAGCTCGACCGCGACCATGAAGCCGGGGCCGCGGATCTCGGCGATCTCTGGCATGTTGGCGCGGATGGCTTCCAGACGCTGTTTGAGACGCGAGCCGAGCTCGTTGGCGCGGGCGCAGAGGTCTTCCTCCTCGATCACGTCGAGCACCGCGTTCCCGGCAGCGATTCCCAGCGGGTTGCCGCCATAGGTGCCGCCCAGACCGCCCGGGTTCGCCGCGTCCATGATTTCGGCGCGACCGGTCACCGCCGCGATCGGAAGACCGCCGCCCAGACCTTTCGCCATCGTGGTGACGTCGGCCGCCACGTCGTAGGCGTCCATGGCGAACAGCGTTCCGGTGCGCGCGAAGCCGGTCTGCACCTCGTCGGCGATCATCACGATGCCATGCTCGTCGCAGAAGGCGCGCAGGCGCTTGACGAAATCATGCGGCGCCGAGTTGAAGCCGCCTTCGCCCTGCACGGGCTCGAAGATCACTGCGGCGAGGCGCGTGGGGTCGAGATCGGTTTTGAACAGGCTCTCCATCGCGGCGAAGCTGTCGTCGGTCGACACGCCATGCAGCGCGTTCGGGAAGGGGACGTGGAACACGTCGGGCATCATTGCGCCGAAGCCCGCCTTGTAGGGCGCGACCTTGCCGGTGAGCGTCATCGTCATGAAGGTCCGGCCGTGGAAGCCGCCGCTGAAGGCGATGACCGCGTTGCGGCCCGTGTAGGCGCGGGCGATCTTGATCGCGTTCTCGACGGATTCAGCTCCGGTGGTGACGAAGATCGACTTCTTGTCGAAATCGCCCGGCACCTTTTCGTTGAGCCGCTCGGCGAGGCGCACATAGGGCTCGTAGGGCATCACCTGATGGCAGGTATGGGTGAAGGCGTCGAGCTGGGCTTTCACCGCCTCGATGACTTTCGGGTGGCGGTGGCCGGTGTTCACCACCGCGATCCCGGCGGCGAAATCGATCAGTTCGCGACCATCGGCATCGGTGACGGTGGCGTTCTCGGCGGAGACGGCGAAGTTTTGGGTCTGCACACCCACGCCCCGGGCAAGGGCGGCGGCGCGGCGGGTTTCGAGGTCGGCATTGCTGGACATGGGCACTCCTCAGGGGCTGGAGAATCACGGAATGATGTGACGCTAGTGTTTAACGGATAACTGTGCAATGTTTAGTTTGTTAAACGCATGGCGAAGGTGCGCGTGCTGGAAATCCGCCCGGCCGCACTCTAGAACAGGCACAGGACAGGAGGCTTGCGGTGAGCGAATTCGACGTGGGCGGACGGCTTCGGGCGATCCGCGAGGACAAGGGATTGTCGCAGCGCGAGCTGGCGCAGCGGTCGGGCGTGACCAACGGGCTGGTCTCGCTGATCGAGCGTAACAAAACCTCGCCCTCGATCACCTCGCTGCGCAAGATCCTCGAAATTCTCGAGACGACGCTGGCGGAGTTCTTCGACAGCGACACGCCCGCCGAGCCCGGCAAGTTCGTCTTCCGGCATTCCGAGCTTACCGAGATCAACCCGGGCCGGATCTACCGCTCGGGCGGTGCGGCGCTCGATGCGCTCTCGCTCAAGCGGGCGGGCAAGTCGGGGCAGACCAACATTCTGCTGCTCTACGAGACCTATGAGCCCGGCGCCGATACCGGGGCGGAGGCCTATGCCCATGAGGGCGAGGAGGGCGGTTTCGTTATCGAGGGCGAGTTGTTGCTGACGGTCGGCGAGACCACCGAGTTGCTGCGCGCGGGCGATGCCTACCTGTTCGACAGCCGCCTGCCGCACCGGTTCCGGAACGTGGCCAAGGCGCGTTGCGTGGTGGTCTCGGCCGCGACCCCGCCGACTTTCTGAGCGGTGCTCTCAGTAATAGGTCCGCTCTGTCAGATCGCTCTCGGCCATCATTTTTTCGCAGGCCGCGAGGAAGGCGGCTTCCGCGCTCGACTGCTTTCGCTGCCGATTGGTGAGCAGGTAGATATTCACCATCGGCAACCCGTCATAGGGCGGCAACTGGCGTAGCCGACCCGACTCGACGTCGCGATGCGCGACGTGCAGCGGCAGCGCCCCGATGCCGATGCCGGCCACGATCATCCGGCGCAGTTCGTGCAGGTTCGACGACACCCCGCGCCAGCTCGGGGCGAGTTTGGCCCGCGCACGCAGCAGCGAAACCGGGTGAAGCGGGCCGTCCTCGGTCTCGGTCTGGAACGACACCGAGGTCTCGCCTTCGATCTCGGCGAGGGTGATGTCCTCGCGGTCGAAAAGGGGATGGCGCGTGCCGCAGAACAATCCGAAATACTCGCGGTAGAGCACCTGCGCGCGGAGGTTCTCGGGCGTCTTGTGAAGCAGGCAAATCCCCAGGCTCGCCCGATTCTGTTGCACCCGGTTCACCACTTCCTCGCTCTCGGCCACCGTCATCGAGAAGGTCACCTTCGAATGTTCGGTGGCGAAATCATGCAGCACTGCGTCGTAGTGATCCGAGATCACATGCGAGGTCGTCGTGATCGCGATATGGCCGCGCAGCTCCTCCGCGCCGGTCTCCAGCAGGGAAGGGATTTGCGACACCGCGCCGAAGATCTGGGCGCATTCCTGATAGAGCAGGTTGCCCGCCCTAGTGACTTTGAATTCATTGGGTTTTCGGATGATCAGCTCGTGGCCGGTGCGTTCCTCCAGCCGCTTGAGCGCGGCCGAAATCGTGGGCTGTTTGAGCCCCAGAAGATAGGCCGCCCGGGAGATGCCCCGCTGCTCCACCACCACCATGAAAGTGCGCAGAAGGTTCCAGTCGAGATGCCAAGGGAAACGTTGTTCGTAGGGCTTGACCATAGCCTAGATCTATATTGAAGATTTCTATTATTTATTTGCGCAATGGCGGTCGCCATGCAAGCGTTTCCGTCAACGAGGCTCTGGAAGGGGCGCTCGCCGTGGCGGGACGCGCCGGAAACAAGGCCGCCCGCAGTCATGACCAACAGGAGAAATCCATGACCAACCGCAGAACCGTTCTCAAAACCATCCTCGGGGCTGGCTCGCTCGCAGCGACCGGCATTTCGCTGCCCAGCCTCGCCGCGGCTGACGAGCTGGAGAGCCTCAAGGACAAGGGCGTGATCCGGATCGCCATGTCGGGCGCCTACCCGCCCTTCAACTTCATCAACGATTCGAACGAGGTCGTGGGCTTCGACCCGGCTATCGGCGAGGAGATCGCCAAGCGCATGGGGCTGAAGACCGAGATCGTGACGACCGCGTGGGACGGGATCATCGGCGGTCTGCTGGCCAACAAATACGACGCCATCGTCGGCTCGATGTCGATTACGCCCGAGCGCGAGAAGGTCGTCGATTTCGTCGGTCCGTATTACACGACAAAGCGCGCGATCTTCGTGCTGCCCGACAGTCCGATCAAGTCCGTCGCCGATCTGAAGGACGTCACCGTCGGCGTGACGCTGGGCGAGACGCACGAAGAGTGGGCGCGTGAGCAAGGCTATGACGTGAAGACCTACAAAGGTCTGCCCGAGCTGATCCTCGAGCTTCAGAACGGTCGTGTCGACGCGATCATCAACGACTCGATCGCGGCGATCCTCGCGATGAAGAAGAACGATTACAAATACCGCATTCTCGACGATCTGAAGACCGACGCGATCGGTGCGGGCATCGCTATCCGCAAGGGCAATCCCGAGCTGAAAGACGCGATGCAGAAGGCGCTCGATTCCATGATGGAAGACGGCACCTACGAGAAAATCGCGATGAAGTGGATCGGCGCTGACATCCGCTGATCGGCGCGATCCAAGGAATGGTGGGCAGTCCGTCGTCTGACGGCTGCCCCGCCACACCCCAAACTTCGATGGATTCCCGAAAGGACACCGAACGGATGACCGCCGACTATGGAAAGCTGACTTGGGAGCAGGTCCGTGACGCGGATAAGGATCGTGTGGTGATCCTGAATGTTTCTGCAACGGAAGATCACGGGCCGCATATGCCGCTCGATACCGATACGGTTCTGGGAATGGCGGTGGCCAATGGTGTTGCCGACGCCGCGCCCGACGAAGTTTTCGTCATGCCCGCGATCCCCTATGGCTTCAACGAGCATCACAAGGACTTTCCGGGGGTCATCTGGATTCAGCCGGAGACGCTGATCAATTTCGTTTGCGACGTGACCGAGTCCCTCGCGCATCACGGCTTCCGCCGGATCCTGCTGCTGAACTCGCACGGGTCGAACCACCCGATCCTCGATCTCGCGGCGCGCAAGACGGTCATCCGCACCGGCATCATCTGTGTCTCGGCGTCCTACTGGAACTTGTGCAGCGACCGAATTCAGGACCTGCGCAAATCCGAGGTGGGCGGCATTGCCCATGCCGGAGAATTCGAAGCTGCGATGTGCAAGCATCTGCACCCCGAGCTTGTCGATCTCGACAAGGCCGAGTGTCAGAACCTGCACGATCCCGACACCAAATTCTTCAATCTCGATTTGGCGGCCGGTGGTGGCAAGGCGATGCTTATGCGCTGGTGGTCCTCTGTGTCACCCGACGGCACGATGGGGGATCCAACTGTCGCCGATGCCGAGACTGGCAAGGCGTTCCTGGAAGCGGCGATCGAAGAGACGACAGCGCTCGTGCGCGAGATACGCGCGCTGCCCATCCTGTCCCGCCGCGATCATCATTAAGGGGAATGCCGTGGATATCGAACTAATCCTCAAGGTCTATCCGTACTTCCTGAAAGCCGCCGTGATCACGGTCGAACTGTCGGTTCTGACCATCGTGCTGGGGCTCATCTGCGGCGCACTTGGCGCAGCGTCCCGGCTTTCGCGCTTTGCCATCCTGCGCTTCATCGGGGCGGCCTATGTCAGCTTCTTTCGTGGCACTCCCGCGCTGATCCAGCTGTTCCTGCTCTATTTCGGCGGCCCGCAGATCGGCATCCAGCTCGATGCCTTTCAGGCCGGTGTGATCGGGCTGGGCGTCAATATCGGGGCCTACATGACCGAGACGATGCGCGGCGCGATCGTCGCGGTCGACCGGGGCCAGACCGAGGCCGCGCGCACGCTGGGCCTGTCGAAGGCGCAGGCGTTCCGCAAGGTGACACTACCGCAGGCGCTGCGCCTGATGATCCGCCCGCTCGGCGTGAACATCAACGCGCAGATCAAGGGTACGGCGCTCGTCTCCGCGATCTCGGTGGTGGAGCTGACCTACACCGCGCAACGCTACATCGGTTCGACCTACAAGCCGTTCGAGATGTTTTTCCTCGCGGGGGTTCTCTACCTCATCATCATCACCGCGGTGGGTAAGGGCGTGTCGTTCCTCGACCGCAAGGTGCGCATCCAATGAGCCGCGCATCCGCCCCCCTTTCCCGCCCGCAAGAGAAGGAGTGAGCCATGGGTCTCGATTTCTCCGTCATCCCGCCTTTCTACGGCACGCTCTTGCTGGGTGTCCTGTGGACCATCGCCATTACCGCCGCCTCGGCCCTGCTGAGCTTCTTCGGAGGTATCCTGCTCGCGGTGATCGCGCTTTATGCGCCTGCCATCATCCGCCTGCCGGTACGCTTCATCGCCTGGCTCTTCATGGGTACGCCGCTGCTGCTGCAACTCTTCTTGATTTATTTCGGGCTGGTGCAGATCGGCATCGACCTTCCGGCCTTCGTGGCAGGTGTGATCGGTCTGGGCTTCCACTTCGCCGTCTATAACTCCGAGCTGATCCAGACTGCGATGCTGGCGGTGGACAAGGGTCAGATGGAGGCCGCACGGACGCTGGGCCTGTCGCGCAGACAGGCGCTCGTCAAGGTCGTCGTGCCGCAGGCGGTGCGCGACGTGCTGCCGCCCATCGGCAACAACATGATCGCGCTGCTGAAAGACTCGGCGCTGGTCTCGGTGATCGGGGTGTCTGAGCTGACGCTCTCGGCGCAGCGCGCCATCGGCCAGACCTACCGCGCCTTCGAGTTCTACGCGGCCGCTGCCGTCCTCTACTACATCATCAATCTCGGCATGGAGGCGGTGATCCGCTGGTTCGAGAACCGCAACCGCCTCTATCGCTGATCCGGGAGATATCGACATGACAGAGACAAAATCCTTCGTCGAGATCCGTCACGCCCAGAAATCCTACGGCACGCTGGAAGTGCTCAAGGACATCTCGCTCAACGTGGAGCGTGGCCAGATCGTCGCGATCATCGGGCCCTCGGGCTCGGGGAAATCCACGCTGCTGCGCGCCATCAACGATCTCGACCCGCTCACCGGCGGCGAGGTCTGGCTCGACGGGGTGCAGGTGAATAAGTCCCTGCCGCACAACCAGTATGAGAAGCACATCAACCAGATGCGTCAGGACATCGGCATGGTGTTCCAGCACTTTAACCTATTCCCGCATCTCAGCGTTCGGGACAACGTGACGATGGCGCCGAAGCTGCTGAAGAAGATCTCCGACAAAGAGGCCAACAAGCTCGCCGAAGAGCAGCTCGATCACGTCGGCATGCTGGAGCGGATCGACTATTACCCGGCGCAGCTTTCGGGCGGTCAGAAGCAGCGTGTGGCGATTGCCCGTGCGCTGGCGATGAAGCCGAAGCTGATGCTGTTCGACGAAGCCACCTCGGCGCTCGATCCCGAGCTGGTGGAAGAGGTGAACCTGGTCATGAAGAAGCTCGCGCAAGAGCACATGACCATGATCATCGTCACCCACGAGATGGATTTCGCCGCCTCGGTCTGCGACCGCGTGCTGTTCATGGACAAGGGCGTCGTGGTCGAGGAGGGCCCGCCCGAGCAGGTCTTCAAGAACCCGACCCAGGAACGGACCCGGAATTTCCTGCGCAAACATCTCGAAGGTGCAAAATGACGACTGAAAAGTCTCACCTGTTCTACCAGTCGCGCCAGCCGCGGCCTTTCCTCGAACGCTCCGAGGGAATCTACCACTACGACGAGAACGGGAAACGCTATATCGACGGTTCCTCGGGGGCGATGGTCTCCAATATCGGCCATTCCAATCCGCGCGTGCTGGAGAAGATGAAGGCGCAGATGGACCGTTCGACCTTCGGCTACCGGCTGCATTTCCGCACGCACCCCTCCGAGGATCTCGCCGCACGGGTCGCCGCGCGGATGCCCGAAGGGCTCGACAAGGTGTTCTTCGTCTCCGGCGGTTCCGAGGCCGTCGAGACCGCGATCAAGCTCGCGCGGCAATATGCGGTCACGCAGGGCGAGGAGAGCCGTTACAAGGTGATCTCGCGGCTGCCCTCCTATCACGGTGCGACGATGGGTTCGCTGAGCGTCACCGGCAGCCCGCTCTTCACCGGGAAATTCGCGCCGATGTTCACGGAGATGCCGAAAGTTCCGGCGCCGACCTGCTACCTCGACCGCGACAATCTCACCGAGGAAGAACGCGGCATCAAATATGCTGAGATGCTGCGCGAGAAGATCGAGGCCGAGGGCCCCGAGACGGTGCTCGCCTTCCTGATGGAGCCGGTGGGCGGGGCCTCGACCGGCGCGCTCGTGGCGCCCGACAGCTATTACACCCGCGTGGCCGAGATCTGCCGCGAATACGGCATCCTGCTGATCTATGACGAGGTGATGACCGGGGCCGGGCGCACCGGCAAGTTCCTCGCGGCCGAGCATTGGGGGATCACTCCCGACATCGTCGCGCTCTCGAAAGGGTTCGGGGCGGGCTACGCGCCGCTGGGCGCGGTGGTCGCACGCAACGACATGGTCGAGGCGCTGCTCGACGCGGGCGGCTTCCTGCACGGCTTCACCTATGCGGGCAACCCGCTGGCCTGCGCGGCGGGTCTCGCGGTGCTCGACGAGATGGAAGAACACGACCTGATCGGCAATGCCGAGCGGATGGGCGATGTTCTCAAGGCACGGCTGACCGGGCTGATGGACCGCTATCCCTTCATCGGCGATGTGCGCGGCAAGGGCTTGCTGCTGGCCTTCGAACTGGTCTCGGACCGCGACACGATGGAGGTTCTGCCGAAGGAGTGGAACGCCCATACCGAGCTGGTCGAACTGGCCTATGAGCGCGGTCTCATCATCTATTCGCGGCGCACGCGGGGCGGTTACGAGGGCGACCATTTCCTCGTCTGCCCGCCGCTGATCGTGACCGAGGCGCAGATCGACGAGATCATGGCGATCCTCATCGACGCGCTCGACGCCTTCGCCGCCAATCACGACCTGCCGGTGGTCGAGGAGGTCAGCGCATGAAGCTGCCCGACAAATCCATCGCGATGGAAGAGGTGGTCGCGCAGATCCCCGACGGCGCCACGGTGCTTGTGGGCGGCTTCGGCGTGCCCGGTACCCCCTTCGCGCTGCTGCGCGAGCTGGCCCGTCAGGGGCAGCGCGACCTCGTGCTGGTCAAGAACGACGCCAACGAGGCGGGCATGGGGATCGACCACCTGATCGCGGGCGGTCAGGTGCGCAAGCTGATCGTCACCCATCTCGGACTCAACGCCAACGCCATCGCGGCGATGAACGAGGGCCGGATGGAGGTCGAGTTCTGCGCGCAGGGCATCCTCGCCGAGCGCATCCGTGCCGGGGGCGCGGGGCTTGGCGCGATACTCACCGATATCGGCATCGACACCGAATTGGCGCAGGGCAAGCAGGTGGTCGAGATGAATGGCCGCCCAATGCTGGTCGAACCGGCTCTGCGTGGCGATGTGGCGCTGGTCCATGCCGCGCGCGCCGATTGCTTCGGCAACCTCGCCTATGCCGCCACCGCGCGCAATTTCAACCCGCTCATGGCGATGGCCGCGACCCGCGTGATCGCCGAGACCGAAGAGCTTCTGCCGCTGGGCGGGATCGACCCGGACGCGGCCGAGAGCCCCGGCGCCTTCATCGACCACGTCGTGAAACTCGACGAGATTTCCGAGGAGTATGGCATTGTCAGACGCTAGATCCCGCATGGTGGCCCGTGCCGCGCGCGAAATCGCGCCCGGCATGGTCGTGAACCTGGGCATCGGCCTGCCCACCAAGGTGGTCAACCATCTGCCCGCCGACTTCCCCGTCTGCCTGCATTCGGAAAACGGGCTGACCGGGATCGGGCCGACGCTGCCGCCCGAGCGCGCGGACCGGAACCTGATCGACGCGGGCGGGGCCTATGTCTCGACGATCCCCGGCTCGGCCTTTTTCGACAGCGCGGTGAGCTTCGCGCTGGTGCGCTCCGGGCGGCTCGATTTGACGCTGTTGGGCGCCTTCGAGGTCGCGCAGAACGGCGATCTGGCGAACTGGAAGATCCCGGGCAAGTTCTCCCCCGGCGCAGGCGGCGCGATCGAACTGGCGCAGAAAGCGCGCCGCGTCGTCGTGATGACCACCCATTGCGACCGCAAGGGCAACCCGAAGCTGCTCGAGACCTGCTCGCTGCCGCTGACCGCGAAGGGGCGCGTGGCGCGGATCTATACCGACATGGCGGTCGTGGACGTGACCGCGCAGGGCTTCGCGCTGGTCGAACTGGCCGAGGGCATTTCCGAGACGGAGATCCGCGAGGCGACCGGCGCGCCCCTTGCACTGCCGCAAGGCGACATTCCCAGATTCTGAGGCACCACATGGATACCGAGCTGAAAACCCGCATCCTCTCGGCGGTCGATGCCGCATTCGACGACGAGACCGCGTTTCTCTCCGAGCTGACCGCGCACCCGTCCACCCGTGGGCAGGAGCAGAGCGCGCAGGACTTCGTGGCCGCCGCCCTCGATGAGCGCGGCTACGAGGTGGACCGCTGGCAGATCGACGTCGACAAGATCCGCGACATGCCGGGCTTCTCGCCCGTGATGGGCGATTACGAGGACGCGGTGAACGTGGTGGCCACCCATCGCAGCCAATCGCGCAAGGGGCGCTCGCTGATCCTCAACGGTCATATCGACGTGGTGCCTGCGGGCCCGCTGGACATGTGGGACGCGCCGCCCTTCGAGCCGCATGTCGCCGATGGCTGGCTTTACGGGCGCGGTGCGGGCGACATGAAGGCGGGGCTGGTGTCGAACCTCTTCGCGCTCGATGCGCTGCGCAAGGCGGGCTTCGC
This sequence comes from Thioclava sp. F36-7, assembly GCF_002020075.1. NCBI lineage: Bacteria > Pseudomonadati > Pseudomonadota > Alphaproteobacteria > Rhodobacterales > Paracoccaceae > Thioclava > Thioclava sp. F36-7. The sequence continues at coordinate 136,606 of NZ_MPZR01000002.1, forward strand.
CCCCAGCGCGGATGTGTTCTTTCAATCCGTCGTGGAAGAGGAATGCACCGGCAACGGCGCGCTGGCCTGCCTTGAGCGGGGCTACCGCGCCGACGCCGCGCTGATCCCCGAACCGTTCGAGGAAAAGCTGGTCGGCGCACAGCTCGGCGTGGTCTGGGCACAGGTGCACCTGAAAGGTCTGCCCACGCATGTGGCCTATGCTGGCACCGGCGCCAATGCGATCGAGGCCGCGATCCCGCTGATCGAGGCGCTGCACGGGCTGGAAGAACGCTGGAATGCACCGGGCTGTCGGCACGGTGATTTCGGCCATGTCCATCACCCGATCAACCTCAATATTGGCAAGATTCAGGGCGGCGACTGGGCGTCCTCTGTCCCGGCCTGGTGCATCTTCGACATGCGCATCGCGATCTATCCGGGCCAAGATATTGCCGCCGCGCGCGCCGAGATCACCGAGACCATCATGGATGCCGCGCGCTCCAACGCCTTCCTGAAGAACTCGCTGCCCGAGATCGTCTGGCACGGCTTCATGGCCGAGGGCTACGCGCTTTCCGACGACCACTCCGCCACCGCGAAGGCGGCGATCGGTGCTCTCGAAGGCGCGCATCGCAGCGTCAACGAGAGCGATCTCGACCGCGTGGCGATCACCGCGACCACCGATGCCCGCTTCTTCGGGCTCTATGCCGACACGCCCGCGCTGGTCTACGGGCCGCGCGCCGAGGCGATCCACGGCTTCAACGAGCGCGTCGAGCTGGAAAGCATCCGTCGCATCACCCAGAGCACCGCCCTGTTCATCGCGGACTGGTGCGGACTCGAAACCATCTGAGGATTCCCATGCGCGACGCTGTCATCGTCTCCACCGCCCGCACGCCGATCGGCAAGGCCTATCGCGGGGCGTTCAACAATCTCGAAGGTCCGGCGCTGGCCGCCCATGCCGTGCGCGCGGCCGTTTCCCGAGCCGGGCTCGAAGGCGGCGAGATCGCCGATGCGATCTTCGGCTCCGCCCTCACGCAGGGCTCCACAGGCGTCAACGTGGCGCGCCATATCGCGCAGGCTTCGGGCCTGCCCGACTCCGTGGCGGGCGTCACGCTGGACCGTCAATGCGCCTCGGGGCTCAACGCGATCGCGGCGGCTGCCCATGGCGTGATGACGGGCGAGATGGACGTGGCGCTTGCGGGCGGGCTCGACTCGATCTCGCTGGTGCAGAACGAACATTGGAACGGCTATCGCTATCGCAGCCCCGGTGTGCCCGACGCCTATTACATGTCGATGATCGAGACGGCGGAGGTCGTGGCGGAACGCTATGGCGTGACCCGCGAAGCGCAGGACATCTACGCGTTGCAAAGCCAGATGCGCACCGCCGCCGCGCAGGAGGCGGGCCGCTTCGATGCCGAGATCGTGCCGGTCGAGGCGGTGAAGCTGGTGAAAGACAAGGCCACGGGCGACGTCTCGGAACAGTCGGTGCGGCTCGAGCGCGACGAGTGCAACCGTCCGCAGACCACGCTGGAGGGGCTTCAAGGGCTCAAGCCGGTTCTGGGCTCCGACAAATGCGTGACCGCAGGCAATGCGAGCCAGCTCTCCGACGGTGCATCCGCCTGCGTGGTGATGTCCGCAGAGGAAGCCGCGCGGCGCGGGCTGGAGCCGCTGTGCGCGTTCCGGGGCATGGCAGTTGCGGGCTGTGCGCCCGACGAGATGGGCATCGGCCCGGTCTTCGCGATCCCGCGTCTGCTGGAGCGCGCGGGGCTTTCCATCGACGATATCGACCTGTGGGAGATCAACGAGGCCTTCGCCTCGCAGCTCCTCTATTGCCGCGACCGGCTGGGCATTCCCGACGACAAGCTCAACGTCAATGGCGGCGCGATCTCGATTGGCCATCCCTATGGCATGTCGGGCGCGCGCATGGCGGGCCATATCCTGCTGGAAGGCAAACGTCGCGGCGCGCGCTATGGCGTCGTGTCGATGTGCATCGGCGGCGGGCAGGGGGCTGCGGGCCTGTTTGAGATCTTCTGAAGAAAACGAGGCGGGCGTCCTTCGTGACGCCCCGTTCCGCTTTCCCTTCGCGTGACCCGCGTTATCGTGGGCGCGCGACAAAGAGGGAGGCGCGTTTTCCAGATGGTGTTCAAGGTTATCCGGTACGAGGTCGAAGAGCAGGTCGCGGTGATCACGCTCAATCGGCCCGATGTGATGAACGCGCTCAACGCGCAGATGCGCGCGGAAATCCTCGAGGCGGTGAAACGCGCCGAGGAAGAGGCACGCGTGATCGTGCTGACCGGTGCGGGCCGGGCCTTCTGCTCGGGGCAGGATCTGGGCGATGGCGTCTCGGCGGCGGGGCTCGATCTGGAGCGGGTGCTGCGCGACGAATACGAGCCGATGCTCAAGGCGATCTACGAGAGCCCGCTGCCGGTAGTCTCCGCAGTGAACGGGCCTGCGGCAGGGGCGGGGGCGAATATCGCACTGGCTGCGGATGTGGTGATCGCGTCCGAAGCGGCGAGCTTCATTCAGGCCTTCACGCGGATCGGACTGATGCCGGATGCGGGCGGCACCTATTGGCTGCCGCGTCAGGTGGGCTTTGCCCGCGCGATGGGCATGGCGCTGTTCGCCGACAAGATCTCGGCGCGGCAGGCGGCCGATTGGGGCATGATCTGGGAAGCGATCGCGGAGGTCGATTTCGACCATCACTGGCGCGCCCGCGCGGCGCATTTGGCCAATGGCCCGACGGCGGCCTATCGCGCCGTGAAGCGCTCGCTGCGCGAGGGCTACAGCAACGATCTGTCGACCCAGTTGGAACTGGAAGCGGAGCTTCAGGGCGGCCTCGGCCAGAGCCATGATTTCCGCGAAGGCGTGACCGCGTTCCTCGAGAAGCGCGCGCCGAAATTCGAGGGGCGCTGAGCGCCTCGCGGCCTTGCCAAGTCGCCGCGCCCGCGCTAGCCAGAGCGCGCTGCGGGCGTGGCGAAATGGTAGACGCACGGGACTTAAAATCCCTTGGGCATTGCCCGTGCCGGTTCGAGTCCGGCCGCCCGTAGCCTTTTCGGCGAAAATGTGAGCTATCGTGAGGCCGTCCGGGCATGGGCGTGCCGCAGGCTTGGCCAATCGAGGCTTGCCCGCAATGCCCCCGCCGCCTAAACCCGTCGTCAAGCAAGGGGGAATTCATGGCTCGCAGACCGACGGGACCGGCCGATGACCGGCCGAAGACGAAGAAGATCGGCGCGCTCAAGGGGCTCGGCCCCTTTATCGCACCTTACAAGGGACTTGCCTTCGGAGCGTTGCTGGCGCTGATCGCCACCGCCTCGATCTCGCTGATCCTGCCGCTCGCGGTGCGCCGCGTGGTGGACGGGTTCCAGAAGGGCGCGGCGCTGCTCGATCAGTATTTCTTCGCGGCTCTGGTCATCGCCGGGCTGCTCGCGCTCGGGACGGGCCTGCGTTACTACCTCGTCACGCGCTTTGGCGAACGGGTCGTGGCCGATATCCGCAAGGCGGTGTTCGACCGGGTGATCTCGATGAGCCCCGCCTTCTTCGAGCGCATCCTGACCGGCGAGATCATCAGCCGCATCACCACCGACACGACGCTGATCCTCTCGGTGATCGGGTCCTCCGTCTCGGTGGCGCTGCGCAACGTGCTGATCCTGATCGGCGGGTTGATCATGTTGATGTTCACCTCGGCCAAGCTGACCGGGCTGGTGCTGCTGGTGGTGCCGGTGGTCGTGGTTCCCATCGTGGTTCTGGGCCGCCGCCTGCGGGTGCTGGGCCGCGAGAACCAGGACTGGATCGCGAATTCGTCGGGCTCGGCCTCGGAGTCGCTTCTGGCGGCTCAGACCGTGCAGGCCTTTACCCATGAGGCGATCACCCGCGAGAAATTCTCCGACGTCACCGAGAAAGCTTACCAGTCCGCCAAGAAGCGGATCGGCACGCGCGCGGTGATGACCGTGATCGTGATCTTCCTCGTCTTCGCAGGCGTCGTCGGCGTGCTGTGGATCGGCGCGCGCGACGTGCGCGGCGGCGAGATGAGCGTGGGCGAGCTGGTGCAATTCGTGATCTACGCGGTGATGGTGGCGGGCTCTGTCGGCGCGCTGTCGGAAATCTGGTCCGAATTGCAGCGAGCCGCAGGCGCGACCGAGCGTCTCGTGGAGCTGCTGCAAAGCGAGGACTCGGTGAAAGACCCCGAGCATCCGGTGCCGCTGCCGATGCCCGCAACCGGCGCGATCCGGTTCGAGGATGTGAGCTTCCATTACCCGTCGCGGCCGCAGGCCTCCGCGCTCGATCATGTCGATCTCGACATCGCGCCGGGCGAGACCGTGGCGCTGGTCGGGCCTTCGGGCGCGGGCAAGACGACCGTCGTGCAGTTGATCCAGCGGTTCTGGGATCCCGAGACCGGCAAGGTAACGATCGACGGCTACGACCTGCGCGACATGGCGCGGCACGATTTCCGTCAGGCGATCGCGCTGGTGCCGCAGGACCCGGTCGTCTTCGCCGCTTCGGCGCGCGAAAACATCCGCTTCGGTCGTCCCGATGCGAGCGATCGCGAAGTCGAAGAAGCGGCCCGCGCGGCCCATGCCTATGACTTTCTCGAAGCGTTGCCAGAAGGGTTCGATACCTATGTCGGCGAGCGCGGCGTGATGCTCTCGGGCGGTCAGAAACAGCGTATCGCGATTGCGCGGGCGATCCTGCGCGACGCGCCGATCCTACTGCTGGACGAGGCGACCTCGGCGCTGGACGCAGCCTCCGAACGCGAAGTGCAGGCGGCCGTCGATCAGCTGGCCAAGACCCGCACCACGGTGATCGTGGCGCACCGTCTGGCCACCGTGAAGAAGGCCGACCGGATCGTCGTCTTCGAGGACGGCAAGATCGTCGCGCAGGGTACGCATGACAGCCTCGTCTCCGAGGGCGGTCTCTATGCCGAACTCGCGAGGCTGCAATTCACCGAAGGGGCGTGACGGGGCGTTCGCGCCTTTGCACCTTGAACCCGGACGCTTGTTTCCCCACGTCAGAATTTGCGTGACGTGACGTTTTGGCGGTGGCGTAACTCTTGCCGTGGCGGGCGCTTTTGCCGCATCCTGCGCATGGCCCGTCAGTGGAGGAACGCGGCGGCCGCTGGAGGAGACTAATGCAGAAATTCGCGACAGTTGCCGACCGTGATGCGGTCGAGGCCGAGAAACCCTGGGAGGCGCGCAACCGCCCCGAAACGCTTTACGGCTTTCTGAGCGAGACCGCCAAGGCCCATGGCGATCGTCCGGCCCTGTCATTCCAGATCATGTCCGGCCCGACCGATAAGGCGGAGACGCTGAGCTGGTCGCAACTGCACGGCAAGGTCACGCAGGCCGCGAACCTGCTGCGCCATCTGGGCGTGGGGCCGACCGACACGGTGGCCTATCTGCTGCCGAACTCGCTCGAGACCGCGACGGTGCTTCTGGCAGGTGCTACAGCCGGGATTGTGAACCCGATCAACCCGCTTCTGGATGCCGAGCAGATCGGCGCGATCCTGCGCGAGACCAAGGCGAAGGTTCTGGTGACGCTGAAGGCGTTCCCGAAGACCGACGTGGCGCAGAAGGCGGCTGAAGCCGTGCGCCTTGCGCCCAATGTCGAGGCCGTGCTGGAGGTCGATCTCAATCGCTACCTCTCGCCGCCGAAAAGCTGGATCGTGCCCTTCATTCGCCCCAAGACCGAGGTGAAGCACAACGCGAAGGTGATGAGCTTCAACGGCGAAGCCAGCAAGATGCCCGGCGACCGGCTGATGTTCGACGATCCCAACGAGGATCGCGTCGCGGCCTACTTCCACACCGGCGGCACGACGGGCATGCCGAAGGTCGCGCAGCACAAATATTCCGGCATGATCTATAACGGCTGGCTCGGCGGGCGGCTCTTGTTCAAGCAAGACGACGTGATGATGTGCCCGCTGCCGCTGTTCCATGTCTTCGCGGCCTATCCGATCCTGATGTCGGCCATCGCGAGCGGCGCGCATGTCATCTTCCCGACCCCTGCGGGCTATCGCGGGGAGGGCGTGTTCGACAATTTCTGGAAGCTGATCGAGCGCTGGCAGGTGACCTTCCTGATCACCGTGCCGACCGCTGTGTCCGCGATGGTGCAGCGCAAGGTCGATGCCGATATCTCCTCGCTGCGGATCGCGCTCTCGGGCTCGGCCCCGCTGCCGATCGAGCTTTATAACCGCTTCAAGGCCGCGACCGGGGTCGAGATCGCGGAGGGCTACGGCCTGACAGAGGCGACCTGTCTGGTGTCGGTCAACCCGGTGGACGGGATGAAGAAGGTGGGCTCGGTCGGAATTCCGATGCCCTACACCCATGTGCGCATTCTCAAGAAGCGCAACGGCACGTTCGATGAATGCGCGCGCGACGAGGTTGGCGAGATCTGCGTCGCCAATCCGGGTGTCTTCGAAGGCTCGACCTATACCGAGCCGGACAAGAACCACGACCTGTTCGCCGAGGAGCGTTTCCTGCGTACCGGCGATCTGGGCCGTATCGACGAGGACGGCTATCTCTGGATCACGGGCCGCGCGAAGGACCTGATCATCCGCGGCGGGCACAATCTCGACCCGGCGGAGATCGAGGACGCGCTGCTGAGCCACCCGGCGGTGGCCTTCGCGGGAGCGATCGGTCAGCCCGACAGTTTCGCGGGCGAGCTGCCCTGCGCCTATGTCGAGCTGGTGGCCGACGCCGAGGTGACCAACGAGGAGCTGATGGAGCATGCGCGCGCCAATATCCACGAGCGCGCCGCGGTCCCCAAACATCTCGAGGTGATGGACGAGCTGCCGAAGACGGCGGTGGGCAAGATCTTCAAGCCCGACCTGCGCAAGAAGGCGATCATCCGGGTGCTCAATGCCGAGCTGGAGACGGCGGGCATCAAGGCGCATGTCATCTCGGTCACCGAGGACAAGAAGCGCGGTCTGGTGGCGCATCTGGCGACCACGGGAGACTGCGATCAGGATGCGCTGGCCCATAAGCTGGGCGAGTTCACCGTGCCGTGGGATTGGGCCCGGTAACCTCCCTCTCGCATCGCTAGCAACAATCGCGCCGCCCTCCGGGGCGGCGTTTCGATTGTGGAAACATCATGGCGGCCCATCGTGAAATTGCCCCGGTGGAGCCCCAGTGCGTCCCGATTCCGATGGTTAATGAAAGGTAACGAAGTCGTCCCCGCATCAAGAACGGGGCGACGCCATCGAGATCGAGCGTGTCATGTTGTTACCGATTGCCAGTTTTGCGAAACGCTGTCTCGCCCTTGTGGTGGCGAGCGTCCTTTATGCCTCCGCCGCGCAGGCGGTGACGGTCGATCTGATCACCAACGGGGATTTCGAGACCGGCGATCTGTCGGGCTGGAATTCGACCAGCTCTTCCTATGCAGAGGACTTCCAGATCAATAACGGGCGGTTCAATCCGCGCGGGCCGACGCGCCGCGTGGATCCGATCTCGGGCAGTTACGACGTGATGAACGAGCAAACCGGCTACGGGATTTCGACCCTGACGCAGTTCTTCACGGTCCCCGATCGGGTGATCAGCGCAAGTTTCAACTTCACCTATCAGCTCGTGAACCACTACGCGTCGGGCTTCGACGATCCCAATCAGCAGTTCCGCGTGAGCCTGATCGACGATGCGGGCGCGGTGATCTCGCAGATTTTCTCGACCCAGCCGGGCGACGCGGCGGTCCAGGGCGCGACGCCGCTGAGCTACGATCTGACCAGTTATCTGCAGGCGGGTGTGGGGTCGACGCTGGGCATCCAGTTCGATGTCGAGACGAGCTATTACTATATGAACGCCTCGCTCGACGACATTGCGATGATGGTGGAGACGCCCGCAACGGTGCCGCTTCCCGCCTCGGTCTGGATGATGCTGGCGGGGCTAGGGCTTTTCGTAGCGCTTGGCTGGTCGCGCAAAGCCCGTAATGGCGTGGATATCGCAAACTGCGACGGTCCTGTCGCGGCGTAAGAGGCCGTGAAAGCGTCCCGACAACGCCACTGACATATCCTCAGCCCGCCACGTAAGCGCCTCAATTGGCCGGAAATCTCGAAGGGTGACGCCAAAACGGCGTCGATACAAAGGAGACACGAAATGCGCTGTCTGGCTGCCCTTTTTCGCCTCTTCAAGCGCCGCGAGGATCGGATTGACCTGCGGATGAAAGAACTCGGCTCGATGCCCGCACCGTGCCGCAGACGCGTATCGCCTTTCGCTGAGATGCCGAAGCCTCAGTAAAAGCACGCGCTTTAGTCAGCTACCCGTACCAGTACGAAACGCCCGAGGGTCATTCCCAGCGGGCGTTTGTTTGTCTCAAGGGGCCTGTCGCGGCCTATGAGGGGCTCAGAAGTCGACCGCGACGCCGGGCAGGTCCAGCTCCTTCATCAGGTCGCGCACTTCCTGACGGGCTGCCACGTTGGAGATGTTGAGGCTCTCGACGCCGAGATCCTTGAGGTCCAGAAGCGTCAGCCCACGCGGGAACAGCTCGCGGAAGATCACCCGCTCGGAGAAGCCGGGCGAGACGCGGAAGCCGATACGCTTCGAGAGCTGCTCCAGCGCCGCGCCCACCTTGCGCTTGTTGTGCATTTGCTGGGCGCCCACGCGGTTGCGCAGCACGATCCAGTCGATCGGCTTCAACCCCGCCTTCGCGCGCAGCTGCCGCGCCGACCAGACCATCTCGGAATAGATCGAGGGGCCGATCACCTTCGACGTCACCGGGTCGATCCGCGCCAACAGGTCGAAATCGATGAAACTGTCATTGAGCGGCGTGACCAGCGTATCGGCCAGCGAATGCGCGACCTGAGACAGCCGCGTATGCGAGCCGGGGCAGTCGATCAGGATGAAGTCGCAGGACGGCTCCATCTCGGCCACGGCGGTCGACAGGCGATGGTCATAGGGGTTCTCGCCCGGGCCCAGCGTCGAGGCGTCCACTTCGGGCAGTTCGCGATAATCGGGGCAGGGCAGGTCGAGCCCCTCGCGATCCATATAGGCCAGCCGGTTCTCGACATAGCGCCCGAAACTGCGCTGCCGCAGATCGAGATCGAGCGCCCCCACTTTCCAACCCATCCGCGCCAAGGCGGTCGCCACATGCATCGAGGTGGTGGACTTCCCCGACCCACCCTTTTCGTTGCCCATCACGATGATATGCGCCAAGTCCCATCCCCGCTTTGTCTTGTGTCTTGTCCCTTACTAGACACTATAGATGGCAATCGGGAACTGGGGAAGGTGGCGCGCAAGGGGCGAGGTGAGATGGGGCTGGGGTGTGTGGTTTTGGTTGGGGTTTAGCTGGTTTTCTCGTTGAAACCATCCAAGGCAACACGCAACCGAGCAAAGGCTTTTTGCTTTTGAAGCAAATCTTCAGCGTTTTGGCGGCGGTCTTCTTCAAACATATAAGTCACTATGAACATGGTTTCGCTGAAAGAAACCTCTTGATTTAGTTCATTCCAGAATTCGCGAGGAAACTTTTCATGAATTCTCTTTAAGTCAATAGCTTCAATTTTGTAGCCGAACTCATGCGCGACCTTGTTCCTTAGAGAGTTTATTTGCTTAATCACTTCTGTGATCATCGGAGGGCAAGCGCCAAGCGCGAGAAGCAAGTCGAGCTTTTTCTCAAGCCCCCAGCGTTCGAACTTCAAGGCAGCTGAGTTCTCTAAGTTTTGTATGAGAAATGCGGACGCGACTTGGTTCAGGAGAAGATGAGTATTGAGCAGTTGTGTCAACTTGCTCTTATGTCGAAGAGAGCGTTTGAAGGATTGCTCGTCGTAAATAGGTTGATGCGCAATTTTCTTGATAGCTTTATCAGAGGCAGAGACCAATTTGGCTTTCTCTGATAAGTCATTAGCGCGTAAAGTTTCGGTAACCCAGTTTTTCATTTATTTATGTTCTCTGAAAGCCAGTTTAGGCTTTCAGAGAACAGGTCGCAAAATAATTTGTCCAGCCTTACCGGCTGAACTTCTTATACTTCACCCGCTTCGGCTCGACGGCATCCGGACCCAGACGGCGGATCTTGTCTTCCTCGTAATCCTCGAAGTTGCCCTCGAAGAATTCCACATGGGCGTCGCCCTCGAAGGCGAGGATGTGGGTGCAGAGGCGGTCGAGGAAGAAGCGGTCGTGCGAGATGATGATCGCGTTGCCGGCGAAGTCTTCGATCGCGGCTTCCAGTGCCTGCAGGGTTTCGACGTCCAGATCGTTCGTCGGTTCGTCGAGCAGCAGCACGTTGCCGCCTTCTTTCAGCAGTTTGGCCATGTGGACGCGGTTGCGCTCACCACCCGAGAGGAGACCCACCTTCTTCTGCTGGTCGCCGCCCTTGAAGTTGAACGCGCCGCAATAGGCACGGCTGTTGACCTGCGCGTCGCCCAGCTCGATCAACTCGGCCCCGCCGGAGATTTCCTCCCAGACGGTCTTGTTCGCATCCAGCGCGTCGCGCGACTGGTCGACATAGGCCAGCTTGACCGTGTCGCCCACGGTGATCTCGCCGGTGTCCGGCTTGTCCTGACCGGTGATCATGCGGAACAGCGTGGATTTACCGGCACCGTTCGGACCGATCACGCCGACGATGGCGCCCGGCGGGATCGAGAAGGACAGGTTCTCGATCAGTTGCTTGTCGCCGTAATGTTTCGAGATGCCCTCGACCTCGATCACCTTGCCGCCCAGACGCGGGCCGTTCGGGATGATGATCTGGGCCTTGCCGACGCGCTCGCGCTCGGACTGGTCCGCCATCTTCTCATAGGCCGAGATACGCGCTTTGGACTTCGCCTGACGCGCCTTGGCTCCGGCCCGGATCCACTGAAGTTCCTTCTCGAGGACCTTCTGCTTGGCCTTGTCCTCGCGGGCTTCCTGCTCGAGGCGCTTGGCTTTCTGCTCCAGCCATGCGGAGTAGTTGCCCTCATAGGGGATGCCGCGGCCGCGCTCGAGTTCGAGGATCCACGAAGTGATGTCGTCGAGGAAGTAACGGTCGTGCGTGACGCAGAGGATCGTGCCCTTGTACTCGATCAGGTGCTTTTGCAGCCAGGCGATGGTTTCCGCGTCGAGGTGGTTGGTCGGTTCGTCGAGCAGCAGCATGTCGGGCGCTTCCAAGAGCAGCTTGCACAGCGCGACCCGGCGGCGCTCACCGCCCGAAAGGGTTTCGACATCGGCCTCGTCGGGCGGGCAGCGCAGGGCTTCCATCGCGACGTCGACCTGGCTGTCCAGATCCCACAGGTTTTCCGAGTCGATCTCGTCCTGCAACTGGGCCATCTCCTCGGCGGTCTCGTCCGAGTAGTTCATCGCCAGCTCGTTGAAACGCTCCAGCTTGGCCTTCTTGGCGGCCACGCCTTCCATGACGTTGCCGCGCACGTTCAGCGCCGGGTCCAGATCGGGCTCCTGCGGGAGGTAGCCGACTTTCGCGCCTTTCGCGGCCCAGGCCTCGCCCGAGAAGTCCTTGTCGATTCCCGCCATGATGCGCAGCAGCGTGGATTTACCCGCGCCGTTGACGCCGACGACGCCGATCTTCACGCCGGGAAGGAAATTCAGGCGGATGTTTTCGAAGCATTTCTTGCCACCCGGATAGGTCTTCGAGACACCATCCATGTGATAGACATATTGATAGGACGCCATGGTCGACCTCGTTTGGAATAAGGGGTTTGGGCGCCTTCTATGCGGAAAGCCGGCATAGGGAAAGGGGGCGTGGCGGGGGCCTACGGGCGAGCCTGCCGCTTCTGTCGTTTAACTGTCATTTTTCAACGTGCACAAATGCGCAGAACTGTGTGTGAAAAGGATGGTTTTCTGCGAATGCGAACGGTCCTAAATCCCACTCATCGCCGAGGGCACAGACGCTTCCCCCTGTCGCTTCGCTCTCGGTGAGAAGCACAACACGCGTATTCGTATAGGAGAGTAACAATGAAAACGCTGATCACGACTTCGGTCCTCGCCCTCGCCCTGAGCACCTCGCTGGCCGCTGCCGGCGGTGACGGCTACGGCTCCATCGCACCGTCGATGTCGCAAAGCTCCTCGGCCAGCAAAGGCTCGGCTGTTGGTGAAGTGACCCCCGGCAAAGCGCAGATCGCAGCCCAACTCGGTCTGAACCCGGCTGAATACACCACCGCTGAACTGTTCCGCATCCAGAACGCTCTGCGTAACGGTAACCGCGAAGAGGCAAAATTCGTCATCAACCACACCAACCGTCAGCCGGTTGACGTGGCGCCGCAGCCCGTGATGGGCCGTGACGCGTAAGATCGACGCAGTCTTCTGACCGAAAACGGCCCCCTCTGGGGGCCGTTTCTATGTCCGGGCTATCGTACCCATTTCTTTCGAGAAAATAGATTTCCTTTTGTATTCCAGTCACTTCACGGAATCCGGATTGGATGAGAGTTCCCTGTGTATATGTGTTTGAGTGAACACGGGGCGGGGCCAAAACGGCCTTTTGTGCGATGATTGGGCTCATATGTCGGGGTCATCGGCGCCAGATGGTGCCGCTGGAAATCAACCTGCTGATGAAAGGATTTCATCATGACCCGCAATCTTCTGACCACTGCCATCACGGCGCTTGCCCTTGCTGCCGGCTCCGCCGGGATCGCCTCGGCCGCCACGACCCAAGTCGGGGCCGACAATGGTACGGATCTGGGTGTCATCGCCCCTTCGATGACGCCGCAACCCCAAGCGTCGTCGATGGTCGTCAACGCCACTAATCAAGGCAAGACCCAGATCGCGGCGCAGCTGCAAACCTTCCCCGGCCTGAACAATGTCGATCCCACGCAATATTCGGTGGGTGAGTTGCAGAAGATGTTGCACGCGGCCCGTAACGGCGATGTCGCCAAGCTCGCCTATTACCGCAGCCACGCGGACCGGCAGCTGGGCGGTCCCGGCCTTGGTGAGACCACGCCGGGCAAGACCCAGATGGCCGAGCAGCTTGGGCTCAACCCCGATGATTACACCGTGGCCCAGCTCCAGCGCATCCAACATGACGTGCAGCGCGGACGTTACGGCGACGCCAATTACATCGTGACCCAAGGCGCCTCGTCGCAGCCCGCGATGATGCTGTTCGCGCCCAGCGCCCAATGAGCTGATATGAGCTGTCTCCACGAAAAGGGCGGTCCTCCGGGGCCGCCTTTTTCATGCGCTTTGACAGGGCGTTCAAAGCCTGTATCCCTGAGCGAAGACGATGGGAGAGACGATGCTCAAGACGCTGCACCATTACTACGAGGAGGATTCCCGCCGCGCCCATGCGTTTCGCTACGCGCTTCTGGCCTTCGACCTTGCCACGATCCTCTTCGTCATCGTCACCTCCTTCTTCCCGCACACGGTCACGATTGAAGTCATCGATGCGGTGATCGGCGTCGTGATCGTGGCGGATTTTCTCGCCCGCTACGCGATCTCAGGCGAGAAGGTCCGCTTTTGGACCCGTGCGGCGACATGGGCCGACATCATTGCGATCGGGTCGTTCCTCGCGCCGATCGCGGGTGAGGGGCTGGGCTTCTTGCGGATCCTGCGGACGTTGCGATTGCTGCATACCTATCAGCTCATGGCGCGGCTGCGTCATGACTTCAAATTCTTCCGCCATCATCAGGAAATCATCATCGCCGCGATCAATCTGGGCGTGTTCCTCTTCGTGATGACGGGGTTGATCTATGCCACGCAGGTTCGGATCAATCCGCAGATTTCGAACTATGCCGACGCGCTCTATTTCACCGTGACCACGCTGACGACGACGGGGTTCGGGGATATCACGCCCAAGGGCGAATGGGGGCGGATGATCTCGGTCGCCATCATGATCTTCGGCGTCACGCTATTCTTGCGGCTCGCGCAGGTGCTGTTCCGGCCCACGAAGGTACGCCATGAGTGCCCGACCTGCGGGCTGAGCCTGCACGACGCCGATGCGATCCACTGCAAACATTGCGGCGAGGTGATCCACATCGACACCGAAGGGCTGACCTGAGCTTCAGCAGGGCTTCGCGAGCACCATCACATACCACGGGCCCTTGCCATCGCGCTGGGGCACGACTGCCACGCCGATATGGGTGACCCCACGCAGCAGGATATTGCGACGATGGCCGGGCGAATGCATCCAGGCGTCGAACACCTCGCCCGGATCGCGCTGGCCCATCGCGACATTCTCGGCGATCAGGCAGGCGCGGAAGCCAGCCTTCGCCGCCCGCCTGAGCGGGGTCGATCCGTCCGAGCCCTTGTGATCGAAGAAGCCGCGCCGGGCCATGTCGCAGCCTTGCGTTGCTGCGGCCTGCGTCAATTGCGGATCCATCGCGAGCGCGTTCAGCCCCTGAGCTTGCCGCTGTTGCGAAGTCGCCTGCGCAATCTCGCGACCTTGGGCGGCATCGATGGCGCATTCGCCAGCTTGCGCCGCGAGGGGCAGCAGGCCGAGAAGCAATGCGAGCAGCGCGAGTGTGCGGATCAAACGAGCCTTCCCCAGAGATCGTATTCCGAGGCCTCATCGACCTCGACCGTCACGATATCACCGGGGCTGAGATTCTCGAAATCCTCATCGATGAACAGGTTGCCGTCGATCTCGGGCGCGTCTGCCTTGGTGCGGCAGGTGGCGCCTTCGGCATCGACCGCATCGACGATGACCTGTTGCACCGAGCCGACCTTGGCTTGCAGCTTCGCCTCGGAAATCGCCTGCGCCTTCTCCATGAAGCGGTTCCAACGATCCTGTTTCACCTCGTCAGGCACGTGATCGGGCAGGGTGTTGGAGCGCGCGCCCTCGACGTTTTCATATTGGAAGCAGCCGACGCGGTCGAGCTGCGCCTCGTCCATCCAGTCGAGCAGATATTGGAACTCGTCCTCGGTCTCGCCGGGATAGCCCACGATGAAGGTCGAGCGCAGCGTGATATCCGGGCAGGCCGCGCGCCACGCCGCGATCTCGTCGAGCGTCTTGGCCGAGGCCGCGGGCCGCGCCATCCGCTTGAGCACATCCGGGTGGGCGTGCTGGAACGGAATATCCAGATAAGGCAGAACGCCGCCGCCATTCTCCTGCGCCTCCGCCATCAGCGGGATCAGGTTGCGCACATGCGGGTAGGGGTAGACGTAATGCAGCCGCACCCAAGCGCCGAGCGAGCCCAGATCCCGCGCGAGATCGGTGATATGCGCGCGGTGGCCCCGCTCCTCCGCGTGTTTGATATCGACGCCGTAAGCGGACGTGTCCTGCGAGATCACCAGCAATTCGCGCACGCCCGCGCTGACCAGTTTCTCGGCCTCGCGCACGATCGCATGGGCCGGGCGGCTGACGAGGCGGCCGCGCATGTCGGGGATGATGCAGAACTTGCACTTGTGGTTACAGCCCTCGGAAATCTTCAGGTAGCTGTAATGGCGCGGCGTCAGCTTCACGCCGGCGGCGGGCAGAAGATCGACGAAGGGATCGGGATCGGGCGGCACGGCGGCATGGACCGCGTCCAGCACCTGCTCGTATTGATGCGGGCCGGTCACGGCGAGCACGGAAGGGTGCGTGCCGGTGATGTATTCGGGCTCTGCGCCCAGACAGCCGGTCACGATGACCCGGCCGTTTTCATTCAGCGCCTCGCCGATGGCCTCGAGGCTTTCCGCCTTGGCGCTGTCGAGAAACCCGCAGGTATTCACGATCACCGCATCCGCGCCCGCGTAATCGGGCGAGATCGCGTAGCCCTCGGCGCGCAGCCGCGTCAGGATGCGTTCGCTGTCGACCAGTGCCTTGGGGCAGCCAAGCGAGACCATCCCGATCAGCGGCTGACCGGGGCGGGGGGCATCCGAGATGCGCGCGCGGGGCGCGAGATCGGGACGCAGGTTCGGAGGGTTTGTGCTCATGGCGCGCGATATAGCCCTTGCAGAGCGTTCCGAAAAGCCCCCCGCGCTATGAGCGGCATTCGTGATGGATTGGGCTGCATTTCGGCCCTACTCGCGCCGGACGAGAAAACGCTTGCCAGATCAGGTATATTTAAAGTTGAATATTTGAAGCTGTTTTCGAAACGGCACAGCCGAAGCGTGGTCGGGAAGGGAGAGCCTGCCTGCGCGACAAACCGGCTCAGAGGGAGGAAACTTATGAAGAAGTTTGAATTACCCCGTTTTGCGGGGCTGGTTTCGCTGTGCCTCGCGTTGGGCGTTCCGGGCGTCGCCAGCGCGACCGAGGGCTACTTCGCCCTTGCCTACGGACCCGCGCAGCGCGGCGTCGGCGGGGCCGGGGTGGCTTATTCGGTCGACCCGATGTCAGCGGCGATCAACCCCGCGAATATCGCCGATATCGGCCACGCGATGACCTTCGGGCTCGAGGCGTTCTCGCCGCGGAGGGGGTTCGACTCGACTGGAGCCTATCCGTTGCCTGACGGTGGGGCGGAGTCGGGGCACGACTGGTTCGCGATCCCGAATTTCGGCTATAACCGCCCGCTGGAAGGCGGCGGCGCGCTGAATGTCATGGTCTATGGCAATGGCGGGATGAATACGAGCTATCCCGATGTTGCGAACCCGAACTGCGGGCCAATGTCTCCGAGCACCTCCGGCATCTTCTGCGATGGCAAGGCGGGCGTCGATCTGATGCAGCTCTTCGTTTCGGTCGGCTACGGGCGCAAGGACGGAAATTTCAGCTGGGGTATCGCGCCGACATTCGCTGTGCAGCGCTTTGCGGCGCGTGGTCTGTCGATGTTCGATAACCCTATGTTCTCCGAGCCACCGCCGGGGAACCTCTCGAACAACGGCTACGATATCTCCACTGGGTTCGGCCTGCGCGCCGGTCTGAAATACGAGATTTCGCCGCAGGTCACGGTAGGCGTCGCGGGGCAGACTCGCTTCAAGATGACGAAATTCGACAAATATGCCGGGCTTTTCGAGGATGGCGGCAGTTTCGACATTCCCGCCTCGATCAGCGCGGGCGTCACCTTCAAGCCGCGCAGCGATCTGGCGCTGATGCTGGACTACCAGCGGATCTTCTACAGCAATATCGCTGCGGTCGGGAACTCCAATACCAACGGGCTTTTCGGGGCCAAGGGCGGCGCGGGCTTTGGCTGGGACGATGTGGATGTCTTCCGGATCGGCGCGGAGTGGCAGCAGACGCCGGACATGACGTGGCGCGCGGGTTATGCCTACGCGACGAACCCGATCGGCAAGGAGGACGTGATGCTGGGCGTGCTCGCCCCCGGTGTGGTCGAGCATCATTTCAGCTTCGGCGGGGCGAAGAAGCTCAACGAGCGCGACACGTTCGATTTCGCGATCAACTACGTTGCGCCGCATAAGGTCAAAGGGCCGGGCATGTTCGGCGGCGATATCGAATTGGACATGCATCAGTTCTCGGCCTCGGTGGGCTGGACCCGGCGGTTCTGACCCTCGGCCATCAACCAAAGAAAAAGGGCGCCTCGCGGGGCGCCCTTCGTCATTCGTATCGCGGTTGCCTCAACGGCGACGGTCGCGGCGCGAGCTCATCGGCTGGAAAGCGACGCCGACATGGGCTTCGCAATAGGGTTTGCCGGATTGGCTCGGAAGGCCGCAGAACCAGAATTCCTCGGTCGCGGGGTCGCCGATCGGCCATTTGCAGGTGCGCTCGGTCAGCTCCATCAGGCCAAGCTTCTTGGCGTGTTTCTCGACCTCACCGACCTTGGCCAGCGCGGCCGGGTCGATCTCGTTGGCGGAGGGCTGCGGCGGAAGCGGCTGACCGGCGGGGATGATCGCCTTGCGCGCCGGCGAGACCGCGGGCGTTGCAGCCTGTGCGGGCGCGGGGCTTGCCGGTTTCGCGGCGGGCTTGGGCTCGGGCGCCTCGGCTGCGGGCTGCGCGGCGGGCTTCTCGGCCTTCGCCTCGACCTTCTCGGGCTTGGCTTTCGGCTCGGGTTTCGCGGGCTCTGCTGCGCCGCCGGTGCGGTTCGACAGGCCGAGGCGATGCACCTTGCCGATCACCGCGTTGCGCGTCACACCGCCCAGCTCTTTCGCGATCTGGCTGGCCGACTGGCCTTCGGTCCACATCTTCTTGAGCAATTCGACGCGTTCATCGGTCCAGGACATGGGCATCCTTCCTTGGTTTCCTGCAAGTCCGTCTTGCAGGCCATTCC
This sequence comes from Thioclava sp. F36-7, assembly GCF_002020075.1. Classification (NCBI taxonomy): domain Bacteria; kingdom Pseudomonadati; phylum Pseudomonadota; class Alphaproteobacteria; order Rhodobacterales; family Paracoccaceae; genus Thioclava; species Thioclava sp. F36-7. The sequence goes on from NZ_MPZR01000002.1 coordinate 154,553, forward strand.
AGTTTCAATCCCTATTTTAGCGGGAGAGCGCAGAGATACAATCGCGAGGCCCGCTTTTCAAGGCCCGCGAGGACGTCCGGAGCAGTGCGCAAGCGGGAAACCAGCTGTGCGCGGGCTACGTTGAGATGCGGGCCGCGAGCGTGTAGGGAGCGGGCAACAACGGGAGTATCAGGATGTACGAGATCGGTGTGCGCCGTTTTGGCGCGGTGAACTGGATGGGCCTGCGGATGCTGGGGTGGCGCGAGATTCGCCGCTTTCTCGCGGTCTGGCAGCAGACGGTGCTGGCGCCGCTGATCACCGCCGGTCTGTTCCTGACCGTCTTCGCGCTGGCCTTCGGGCGCAACCGCGCCGACGTTCTGGGTGTCGATTTCCTGCATTTCATCGCGCCGGGCATCCTGATGATGACGGTGATCCAGAACGCTTTTGCCAACACATCTAGCTCGATCGTGATCGCGAAGGTGCAGGGCAATATCGTCGACACGCTGATGCCGCCGCTTGCGCCGTGGGAAATCCTCGTGGGGTATCTGACCGGCGCGGTGGCGCGGGCGCTGATCGTGGCCGTGGTGATCTGGCTCGGGCTGTTCGCGGTGCTGGGGCAGGGGATCGCGCATCCGTTCTGGGCGATTGCGGCTGTCGTGCTGGGGGCAGCGTTTCTTGGCGGTCTGGGCATTCTGGCGGCCGTCTTCGCCGACAAGTTCGACCAGATGGCGGCGATCACCAACTTCATCATCACGCCGCTGTCGTTCCTGTCGGGCACGTTCTATTCGGCCAAGGCGCTGCCGCCGGCCTTCCAGATCCTGACCCATTACAACCCGGTCTTCTACCTGATCGACATGGCCCGCTTCGGGTTCCTGGGCGTGTCAGACGCCTCGCCGTGGCACGGATTGGCCGTGATCTGCGCCGCGCTGGTCGTGGTTCTGGGGCTCGGCTGGTACTGGCTGCGCATCGGCTATCGCATGAAGCCCTAAGCCGCGCTTAAGCGGCGCGTGGCCGTTCAGGCCGAATGCGCGCCGCCCGCGAGGCCCTTCACGAAGTCCAGCACCTCCGCCACCGGCTTGCCTTCGGCGATCTCTTTCACGATGGCCGAGCCCACGACGCAGCCATCGGCCACGCCTGCAATGGTTTTGGCAGCCTCGGGGGTGGTGATGCCGAACCCCACGATCACCGGCAGATCGGTCTTCGCCTTGATCCGGGCGACTTCCGGACCGACCTCGGTCGCCTGCGCGGCCTGAGAGCCGGTAATCCCCGTCACCGAGACGTAATAGACGAAGCCCGAGGTGTTCTGCAGAACCTTCGGCAGACGCTTGTCATCGGTCGTCGGCGTCGCGAGGCGGATGAAGTTGATCCCGGCAGCCTGCGCGGGGATGCAAAGCTCGACATCTTCCTCGGGCGGCAGGTCGACCACGATCAGCCCGTCGATCCCGGCAGCCTTCGCGTCTTCGAGGAAGCGATCGACGCCGCGCGAATAGATCGGGTTGTAATAGCCCATCAGCACGATCGGCGTGGTGTCGTCGGTCTTGCGGAACTCCGCCGCCATATCGAGCGTCTTCTGCAGCGTTTGCCCACCGTCGAGCGCGCGCTGGCCCGCCAGCTGGATCGTCGGGCCGTCGGCCATCGGATCGGTGAAGGGCACGCCCAGCTCGATGATATCGACGCCTGCCGCCGGCAGCCCCTTCATCACCTCGAGCGAGGTTTCCAGATCCGGGTCGCCCGCCATGATGTAGGAGACGAAGGCTTTCTTGCCCTCTTCCTTGAGGCTGGCGAATTTGGCGTCGATGCGAGTCATGGCGTCCCTCCGGCTGGTCCCGAAGCGGTTTGCGCGAAGAGGGCGGGAAAATCAATGCCTCGCGCGCGGTCTAGTGTTGTAGCGACGTCCCAGACGGCCCGCGCCTACATCTTTGCCGGACCGTTGATCATCCACGCCGTTCCGAAACGGTCGCGCAGCATTCCGAACCCGTCGGCCCAGAACGTGTCGTCGAAGGGCATCATGACCTCCTCGGCCCCGTCCATCAGCCGCTCGAAGATCGCCTTCGCGGCCTCCCGGCTCTCCGAGACATGCGAGATCGAGACCGAGCTTTGCGGGCGATCGCGCCCCTCGGGCCAGTCCGAGGCCATCAGCGCGCCATCGCCGAGTTTGATCAGCGCATGCATGATCCGCGCCTTGCCTGCCTCGCTCATGCCTTCGCTGGCCTCGGGCATGTCGCCATAGCGCATGAGGAAGGGCGGCTCGGTGCCGAAGAGTTCGGCATAGAAGCGCATCGCCTCTTCGCAGTTTCCTTGAAAGTGGATGTAGGGTTCGAAACTCATCGCGGTCACCTCCCTGAACAAGAAGGCCAGCCTATCACGATTCCGGCCCTCGCGCGCGCTTGCACCGGGGGCGGCCAATGAATAAGAAGCGCGCAGCCACAAACAGGAGGGCGAAATGGGTTTCAAGATGGGTATCGTGGGTCTGCCGAACGTGGGCAAATCCACCCTCTTCAACGCGCTGACCAAAACGGCGGCCGCGCAGGCGGCGAATTTCCCCTTCTGCACGATCGAGCCGAATGTCGGCGAAGTTGCCGTTCCCGATGAGCGGATCGACACGCTGGCCCAGATCGCAGGCTCGAAAGAGATCATCCCGACCCGCATGACCTTCGTCGATATCGCGGGCCTCGTGAAAGGCGCCTCGAAAGGGGAGGGCCTCGGCAACCAGTTCCTCGCCAATATCCGCGAAGTTGATGCCATCGCCCATGTGCTGCGCTGCTTTGAAGATGGCGACGTGACCCATGTGGAGGGCCGCGTCGATCCGGTGGCCGATGCCGAGACCATCGAGACCGAGCTGATGATCGCCGATCTCGAAAGCCTCGAGAAGCGTATCGCGAACCTCGCCCGCAAGGTGAAATCCGGTGACAAGGAAGCGAAAGAGGCAATGCGCCTTCTGGATCAGGCGAAAGAGGCTCTGGAAGCTGGTCGCCCCGCGCGCACCGTCGAAGTCTCCGAGGACGACCGCAAGGCGTGGAACATGCTGCAGCTGCTGACCGCCAAGCCGGTTCTCTATGTCTGCAATGTCGAGGAAGGCTCCGCCGCAACCGGCAACTCGAAATCCGAGGCCGTGGCGAAGATGGCCGCCGAGCAGGGCGCGGGCACCGTGGTGATCTCGGCCAAGATCGAAGAGGAAATTTCGCAGCTCGACGCCGAAGAAGCCGAGATGTTCCTCGAAGAGATGGGTCTGGAAGAGGCCGGTCTCGACCGGCTGATCCGCGCGGGCTACGACCTTCTGGGCCTGCAGACCTATTTCACAGTCGGCCCGAAAGAGGCCCGCGCCTGGACGATCCGCAAGGGCACGCTGGCCCCGGCGGCGGCGGGCGTCATCCACGGCGATTTCGAACGCGGCTTCATCCGCGCCGAGACCGTCTCCTACGATGACTACGTCGCCAACAAGGGCGAAGCGGGCGCGAAAGAGGCGGGCAAGTTCCGCGTCGAGGGCAAGACCTACGAAGTGAAGGACGGCGACGTCCTGCACTTCCTGTTCAACGCGTGAACCTCGGCTGGGGGCGTTACTTCTTCGCCCCCGCCTTGACCTCCGTGATCGCGTCGGCATCCACCATCTGCCACGGCATTCCCGCATTGCGGTAGAGCCGCTTGGCCTTGTCGGGATAGTCGCCCACGTCATGGGTTAGGCGCTGCCCGACCACGAGCAGCCGCAACATCTCCGTCCCGGTATTCTCGACCGTATGGGCCGCGCCGCCCGCGCGGTAGCCGATGAAATCGCCCGGCCCGATCGCGTGACGCTCTTCGCCGATCCGCGCGGTCGCCTCCCCGCTGAGGACGAAGATCGCCTCGTCCTCGTGGTGGTGGCGGTGAAACTCGGTGGTCTCGCAGCCGGGCTCCACTTCGATGATATGCACCCCGATCCCGGTCAGCCCCGTCGCATCGCCAAGGCTCTTGTTGATCCGCCGCGCGTTCGGGTTGAGGAAATGCGTCTTGGCCAACCCTTCCATCGCCGCGATCTCATCGGCCCGGATCAGATACCGGTCTTCGCTCATCGCGCCCCTCCTTCTCCTTGATCCAAATATCCCCGCCGGAGGCTTCCGCAGTCTCAGCCAGCGATCCGGGCCAGGATAGCAGAGACATCGCTGCCCGCCATCGCCCCCGTGGTCCGGCCTGCCTCGCCCGCGAGTCGGGTCGCGACGAAGGCGTCGCTCACCGCCGCAGGTGCATGTCGGATCAACAGCGATGCGGTCAGGAGCAGCGCGAGCCGTTCCGCGAACCAGCGCGCCTCGGCCTCGGGCGGGAGCGCAGGCCAGCGGGCGAGGTGATCGGCCAGCGCCGCGTCATAGCGCGGATCCGAGCCGCGCGCTGCGTACAGCTCGGTGCGCAGCATCTCCGCCGCCAGTGGTTCTTTCGCCAGCGTACGCAGGATGTCGAGGCAAATCACATTGCCCGAGCCTTCCCAGATGCCGTTCAGCGGGGCCTCGCGATAGAGCATCGGCATCGGCGTGTCCTCGACGTAACCGATGCCGCCCAGCACCTCCATCGCCTCATAGGTCACGACGGGGCAGCGCTTGTTGCCGTAGTATTTCGCCAGCGCCACGCCGATCCGGGCGAAGGCGCGATCTTCGGGGCGGGCGCTGTCGAAGGCCTCCGCCACCCGCATCCCCAGCGTCAGCGCGCCTTCCCAATCCAGCGTCAGATCGGCCAGCACCGCGCGCATCAGCGGCTGGTCGATCAGGCGGCGCTGAAAGGCGGAGCGATGCGTCGCCCAGTGATGCGCCTCGGAGATCGCGGCGCGCATCAGCCCCGCAGGCGCGAGCGCGGTGTCGAGCCGGGTGTGATGCACCATCTCGATGATCGTGGCGACGCCCCGGCCTTCCTCGCCCAGAAGATGCGCCACCGCGCCCTCATATTCGATCTCGGAGGACGCGTTGGAGCGATTGCCCAGCTTGTCCTTCAGCCGCTGGATGCGGATCGCGTTGCGCTCGCCTTCCAGCCATCGCGGAACGAGGAAGCAACTGAGCCCCTTGTCGGTCTGCGCCAGCGTCAGGAAGCCGTCCGACATCGGCGCAGAGCAGAACCACTTGTGCCCGGTCAGCCGCCAATGCCCGTCCGCCGGCTCGGCCCGCGTGGTGTTCGCGCGCACGTCCGAGCCGCCCTGCTTCTCGGTCATCGCCATGCCAAGCGTCGCGCCGGTCTTCTCGCCCACCGGCAGCACGCGCGGATCGTAGCTGCGCGCGGTCAGTTTCGGGCGCCAGAGTGCGGCGATCTCGGGCGTGGCGTCGAGTGCGGGCACGGCGGCATAAGTCATCGTCATCGGGCAGCAACTGCCGGGCTCGATCTGGCTCGCGAGATAGACCATCGCGGCATGGGTGGCATGGCCGCCATTCGCGCCTTCCCACGGCAGCGCGGCATAGCCCGCGCCGATCCCGGCCTCCATGAAGCGATGATAGGCGGGATGAAAGCGCACCTCGTCGAGCCGCCGCCCGCCCATATCGAACAGGCGCAGCTCCGGCAGGTGGCGGTTCGCGTCGCGGCCCGCCTCGCGCATCTCCGTGGTGCCGAGCGTCTGGCCGTAATCCGACAGCGCCTCGATCTGACCGTCCGCCCGCGCCACGGCCTCGCGCAGCGGTGCGTCCGTGGCGTAGAGATCGACGTCGCCACGTGCGGGCGGCTGGTTCTCGACGCGGTGGGTTGGCAGATCGGCGCGGGGATCGGGTGTGGTCATGGTCGGCTCCTCCTGATCCGGATGGTAGGCTTGCGCCGTAGAACATGCGAGCGAAACGCGGCGGCAGGGCTTTTCTCGCGGCCGCCGCCGCCTAGATCAGGCCCGAAAGGGAGACCCATCATGAGCAACTGGCAGAAATCCGACGAGGCGATCGCGAAGCTCACCCCCGAGCAATACCGCGTCACCCAGCAGAACGGCACCGAGCGGCCCTTCACCGGCGAATATGACAACCACGCCGCCAAGGGCATCTATGTCGACGTGGTCTCGGGCGAGCCGCTTTTCGCCTCCTCGACCAAATACAACGCGGGCTGCGGCTGGCCGTCCTTCACCAAACCGCTGATCGACGATCATGTCGTAGAGTTGACCGATACCAGCCACGGCATGACCCGCGTCGAAGTGCGCTCGAAAAACGGCGACAGCCATCTGGGCCACGTCTTCCCCGACGGCCCGCGCGATCAGGGCGGTCTGCGCTATTGCATCAACTCCGCCTCGCTGCGCTTCGTGCCTTACGAGGAGATGGAGGCCGAGGGCTACGGCGACTACATGGACCGGGTCGAGTAAGCACGACGTCAAACGAAGCACCGGGTCAGGGGCCTTTACCTTCCCGCGGCCCGGTGGCAGGGTCCGCGCAACATCATATGACAAAGGGGGCGCGGGCATGCGCAAGCTGGAACTTGGTCAAAGCGGGATCATGGTGTCCGAGATTTGTCTCGGGACGATGACCTGGGGCAGCCAGAACACCGAGGCCGAGGGCCATGACCAGATCGATTTCGCGCTCGACCGCGGGGTCAATTTCCTCGACACGGCCGAGATGTACCCGGTGAACCCGGTGAAGGCCGAGACGATGGGCCGGACGGAGCAGATCGTGGGCACTTATCTGGCCAAACGCGGCAAGCGCGACGATCTGGTGGTGGCCACCAAGATCACCGGCGAGGGCTCGAATGCGATCGAAGGCGGCCCCGAGATCAGCCCGACCCGGATCCGCCAAGCGGTGACGGATTCGCTGACCCGGCTGCAGACGGATTACATCGACCTCTACCAGTTCCACTGGCCCAATCGCGGCTCCTATCACTTCCGCAAGACGTGGCGCTTCGATCCGTCGAAGCAGCCTTCGAAGCAGGAAGTGCTCGACGATATGAGCGCCTGTCTTGAGACGCTCGAAGATCTGCGTAAAGAGGGCAAGATCCGCGAATTCGGCCTGTCGAACGAGAGCGCCTGGGGCACGGCGCAATGGCTGGCGCTGGCCGAGGCGGGCAAAGGGCCGCGCGTCGAGTCGATCCAGAACGAATATTCGCTGATGTGCCGCTACTACGACCTCGATCTGGGGGAGTTGGGGCAACAGGAGAAAGTGACGCTGCTGGCTTATTCTCCGCTCGCCGCCGGTATCCTGACGGGCAAATATTCGGGCGACGTGATCCCCGACAACACCCGGCGGTCGCTGGTCAACAATCTCGGTGGGCGCGCCAATCCGCGCGCTTTCGAGATCGCTGACCGGTATGTCGCGCTGGCCAAGGAGTTCGATCTTCACCCGGTGACGATGGCGATTGCCTGGGTGATGAGCCGTCCCTTCCCGGTGATCCCGATCGTCGGCGCGACCTCGGTTGACCAGCTCAAGCCGAACCTCGACGCCGAAGGGGTAGAACTGCCGAAGGAGCTGCTCGACAAGATCGCCGAGCTCCACAAGCATTACCCGATGCCCTACTGATGCGCGGGGCGCCGATCCTTCTGTGTGCAGCGCTCGCCTTGGCGGGCTGTAATCCCTTCGGCTCCACGGACGAGGGCGACACGGCAGAGCAATTGCCGCTGGTCGGGCAGGAGAAGATCGATGCCGGGAAATTCGAATGCGTCGCGCGGGGCGGCAACTGGGTCGCGCGCGGCGGGGCGTTCATCTGTGTGAAGATAACCTCCGATAGCGGCAAGAGCTGTCAGGCGGGCAGCGAGTGCGAGGGCGAATGCCTCGCGCGCTCGAAGACCTGCGCGCCGGTGACGCCCCTTCTGGGGTGCAATGAGGTGATGAGCGAGGCGGGCTACCCGATGCAACTATGCGTGCAATGAGCCGGGCGAAGATCGCCGCGCTGGGCGGGATGCTCGCGCTGACCCTCGCGGGCTGTGCGCCCCAGCCGGAGACCGCGTCGCTGCGCAAACCGGGCGCGCTGATTTCTTCGGCGTCGCTGTTCGATCCGCAGCGCTTCGGTGGCGAATGGCATGTCGTCGAGAGCGGCATTTCGGGCTGTTCGGGCACGCAGAACTGGGCGTGGGACGGCAAGAGCGCTTACCGGCTGCGCGGCACGAATTGCGCGATCACGCCCGACGCCGTCGACGAGACCGTGACGCTGACCGGGCCGGGCGGGCGACTGCTGGCGAAGGACGCGTTCGGCGGCGAGCCGATCTGGGTGCTCTGGGTCGATTTCGATTATCGGGTTGCGGTGCTTGGCACACCTTCGGGCCGCTGGGGGATGATCCTGTCGCGGCAGGCCTCGCCACGGCCCGATCTGATCAAGGCGGCGCGCGATGTCATGGATTTCAACGGCTATGACATGACGCAGGTCGGTAAGTGACCGACGCGCCGGTGCATCTCTGGGTCTGGGTGACGCTGTTCGCCGCGGCCGTTCAGACCATTCGCTTCATGCTGCAAAAGCTGCTGGCGGGGGCGCAGCTCTCGGTGGGCGGCGCGACGTTTTCACGCTTTCTGTTTGGCTTCCCGCTCGCGGCTGCGACGGCGCTGGGCTTTCTGGCCGCGACCGGCACGCCCTGGCCGCATCTGAGCGGCCCCTTCTGGGGCTTCGTCATCGCGGGCGGGGCGGCGCAGGTGGCGGCGACCTTCCTGACGGTGGCGCTGTTCGGCTTGCGCAATTTCGCGGTGGGCGTGGCCTTTACCAAGACCGAGACGGTGCAGGTCGCGCTGTTCTCCGCGATCATCCTTGGCGAATTCGTGGGCCCTATCGGCTGGATCGGGATCGCGATCGGACTGGCGGGGGTGCTGTTCCTGACCAAACCGCCCGAAGGCGGCTTCAACCCGCGTGCGGCGCTTTACGGCGTCGGGGCGGGGGCGCTGTTCGGCCTCTCGTCGATCTTCTATCGCGGCGCGACGCTGGAGCTGGAGCCGCTCGACTTCTTCGCCCGCGCCATCGTCGCGCTGGCCTGCGCGACCTTCGCGCAATCGCTCGGCATGGGGCTGTATCTGCGGCTGCGCGAGCCGGGCGAGTTGACCCGCGTGTTCGGCGCGTGGCGGCGCACGGTGCTGGTGGGGATCACCGGCGTTCTGGGCTCGGCGGGCTGGTTCACCGCGTTCTCGCTGCAAAACGCGGCCTTCGTGCGCGCGCTGGGCCAAGTGGAGATCGTCTTCACGCTGCTCGCCTCGGCGCTGGTCTTCCACGAGCGGCTGCACAAGCGCGAAGGGGCGGGCATCGCGCTCGTCGTGGTCTCGCTGATCGTGATCGTGCTGGCGGGACGTTAAAGCCCGATCCGCCGGAACTCCGAACGCGGCCCACGATTGTCGAAGAACGGCACCGAATGCGGCGTGCCAAGCGCGTGTTTGGTGGTGACGAGGGCGGCGATTTCGGCCAAAACCACTTCGGTGATGAAGGGCAAGTTGAGCGCACGCGCCTCGGGCAGGGGCACCCAATGCAGATGCGAAAGCTCGTCGCAGGCGCGCGAGAAATCGTCGAGATCGCCCTGGATCGCGCCCGCATCGATCAGGAAGAACCGCGCATCGAAGCGGCGCGGGCGGCCCGGCGGCGTGATCGCGCGGAACACGAAATGCAGATTGGCCGCCGAGGGCAGAAAGCCCAGATCGGCGAAGCCCTGCCAATCGGTGGGCACCGCGCCGGGCCAGCTGGTTTTCTCGCCCAGCACCAGCCCGGTCTCTTCCCACAGCTCACGCAGAGCGGCGGCGGCCAGCGCCCCGCCGATCCCTGCGGGCGCATCGGCCTCGAGCCGCGCGTGATCGGGCGCGGGCAGGGGAGAGGCGAAGGGCACCTCCCAATCTGTGGCGTCGAGCGCGCCGCCCGGAAAGACGTATTTCGACGGCATGAAGGCGGCTCCAGCGCCACGCTGGCCCATCAGCACGCTCGGCACCGCATCGGCGTCACGGCGCAGGACGATCACGCTGGCCGCGTCGCGTAGCGCGGTTTTGTCGACCGGAGGGCTCGTGTCAGTCATGGACGATTTCGCCTTCGCCAAAACCGTGCATCCGGCGCGACCACTGGATGCCCACCAGCATTCCCTTCATCAGCGGCAAAAGCACTGCCGAGAGCACCATCGAGCCGATGCCGAAAATCCAGATCATCTCCCACGGGCCGGGGCGGAAAGCGATGAAGTAGGCCGCCATCATCGGAATCGCGAGATGGCCGACGATCAGGATCGTCAGATAGGCCGGGCCGTCATCGGCGCGCTGATGCGAGAGGTCCTCGCCGCAGGACGGGCAGGCATCACGCACCTTGAGATAACTGTGCAAAATCCGGCCCTTGCCGCAAGCCGGGCAGCGGCAGCGCAGGCCCCGCCCGATCGAGCGGCCCAGCGGGCGGTCATCGTGATACTCGTCTTGCGACTGCATTGCGCTCTCCCTTGTGGCGGTCTCTCTCCGCCCGTTCGCAGGGCAGTATGGCGGCAGCCGGGGCGGATGGAAAGTCCGGCGGGTCTATCACGGATGCGTGAGTTTGGCGACGGAATGCTGCGCATGCGCCGTTTGGACAAATATCGACGGCGCGAGACGTGCCGTGGCAGCGAGAACAGGAGTTTCGAATGAAAGTCATGAACAGGCAGACCCTCGTCGCGGCAATCCTCGCAGGCAGCGCGATTACCCTCGCGATGCCGGTTGTGGCGCAGAACCAGAACGGCAGCCAGATGCAGGGGCAGCAGGTCATGCCCGGGAACGGGCCGGGGAATGGGGCAGGCAACGGCCCGGCCAATGGGATGGGCCAGAACATGCAGCCCGGCGCGATGGGCGATCAGGACGGGCGCGGCTTCGGCTTCGACATCAGCCGTTTCGACACCAATGGCGACGGTCAGGTGACGATGGACGAAATCCAGGCCAAGCGGGCCGCCGACGCCGAGGCGCTCGACGCCAATGGCGATGGGATGATTTCGCAGGAGGAGCTCGTCAATTCCGAGATGGCCAAGGTGAAAGCCCGCATCGAAGCCCGCGTGAAAGCGCGCTTCGCCGCGCAGGACAGCAATGGCGATGGCGAGCTGTCGGCCGCCGAATTGATGGCGCATCCGATGCCGACGCGCATGTTCGACCGGATGGATCGCAACAATGACGGGGCGATCAGTGCCGACGAGATGCAGATGGCGAAACGCTTCATGCAGCGGATGAGCGACCGCCGCGACCATGGACGGATGGGCAAAGGCGATTACCACGGCCATGACCGCATGGGCAAAGGGGATCGCCATGGCCATGACCGTATGGGGTGGAACGGCGACCGCGACGGCTACGGGCGGATGATGCAAGGCGATGGCCCGATGGGTCAGGGTCCGATGGGGCAGGGGCCGAACGGCCAAGGCCCGCAGGGCACGCCGCCGATGCAGCCGGGCGCCGGGGCTGGCCAAGGTCAAGGTCCGGGCAATGGACCCGCGGATGGCTCGGGCCGCTCCACGAACTGAGTTTCGAGCAGTGAAAAAAGCCGGGGCGCGGAAAAGCGCCCCGGCTGCATGTCAAATTGCATGCGCAGTGAAAGCAGGCTAGGCCTTTGACGGAATGACGATGGCACTGGATGCGATGAACGAGGCTTCGGACGAGGCTCTGCTGGAGCTTTACGCGCAGGGCGACCCGGCGGCGGCGCGGGCGTTGACGCTGCGCTTCGGGCCCTTGGCCTACCGGCTCGCCTATCGCTATCTGCGCGATGCGGCCGAGGCCGAGGACGTCGCGCAAGAAGGGCTCTTGCGGCTCTGGAAGATCGCGCCGGAGTGGCGCGCCGGCGAGGCGAAGGTCTCGACTTGGCTTTACCGGGTGGTGGCCAACCTCGCGACGGACCGGCTGCGCAAGCGCCGCGGCGTGGGGTTGGACGAGGCGCCAGAGGTGGCCGATGACCGCGCGAGCGCGCTGGACGAGTTGATCGCGCGCGACCGTTTGGCAGCGCTGGAAGCGGCGCTGGAGCAATTGCCGGAACGGCAGCGGATTGCGGTGACACTGCGACATATCGACGGTTTGTCCAATCCCGAGATCGCTGCCGCGATGGAAACTGGCGTCGAGGCCGTAGAAAGTCTGACAGCGCGTGGAAAACGCGCTTTGAGCAAGCTGCTTCGGGGGCAGCGAGAGAAATTGGGGTTTGGCGATGACTGACAAACGCATGGATCGCGAGACGGACGCGTTCGACGACGCGGCGCTGGAGCAGCTGTTCAGCGAGGCGCGCGCGGCGGGCGGGCCCGAGGCCGAGGCGGGGTTCCTCGCCCGGGTTCTGGCCGATGCGGAAGCGGAGCAAGCTGGCTTCGCGCGTCCCGGCCCCGCTGGAGCGTCCGACAAGCCTGACGTCTTGGCCGGTATCTGGGACGCGCTTCGCGGCGCGTTCGGCGGCTGGGCTCCGATGGGCGGTCTGGTCACGGCCGCTCTGGCCGGGGTCTGGATCGGCTTCGTGGGGGCCGACGAGATCGGCGCGCTCAGCCCGTTTTACGCCAGCAGCACGACCGAAAGCCTCGGCACGGTCAACCTGCTACCCGAGGGCGACACCTTCGCCTTCGCCGATGAAGGAGGGTTCTGATGGCGGCTGCCGAGACGCGAAATGGCCGGGGATTGCGCTGGGCGCTGATAGGGTCGGCGGTGCTGAACCTGCTTTTGCTGGGGTTTTTCATCGGCGGCTGGATCGCGCATGAGCGGCATCCGCCGCGCCCGGTCGTGGGCGATGTCAGCCTCGGCGCGTTCACCGGGGCGCTGAGCCCGGAAGATCGTGATGCGCTGCGCAAGGCGGCGCAGGCGCGCGGCTCGGAGTTCCGCGATATGCGGCGGCAGGCGCGCAGCGACATGACGGCGCTGATCGCTGCGATCGACGCGGAGCCCTGGGATCGTGCGCAGGTGGCCGAGCTGCTTGAGCGACACAAGGCGCGGACGGTGCAGCGGGTCGATATCGGCGAGCAACTGATCCTCGACCGGCTCGACGCGATGAGCGCCGAGTCGCGGCACAGCTTTGCCGAGCGTCTGCGCGAGGGCGCGGCGCGGTTCGACAAACGCAAGAAGGACCGCGAGGACACCCCAAAGCCCAAGCCGTGAGGTCAGGTTGGCGGGCCCCCCAAGAGGGCGCGACCGTTTGCCGTTTGTAAGTTCGCTAACCCTCAGTCTCATCACCTGCCCGAGCGCGGCGTGACCCTTCTATTTCGGGTCAGGCCGCGTTTGTGTGCTGGGCGAGGGACACTTGGTTTCGACCGCTTCCCTTGGCGCAGAGAAGCGCCGCATCCGCCTCGTCGATAAGATGCTGAGGATCGTCATGGCGCGTGCCGCCGAAGGCGAGGCCAATCGAAATGGTGACCTGCGTCATTTGTCCGTCGGGCAGCGTGATCTTGCTCTGCGCGATTTCGTGCCGGAGCCGTTCCGAGATCCGGCAACCCTCGACCAGAGAACTGTCGGGCAGCGCCACGAGAAACTCCTCGCCGCCGATGCGACCGATGAGATCGACGTCGCGCAGGCTTTGGCGCAGATGGCGGGCGATACTCGCTAGCACCTCGTCACCCGCGCCGTGGCCATAGGTGTCGTTCACTGATTTGAAACGGTCGAGGTCGAGCAGCATCACCGCATAGCCATGGCCCGTGCGGCGCGCGCGCTCGGACATGCGCGACAGATGCGCGTTCACGTAGCGACGATTGTGCAGCCCGGTCAGCGGATCGACCAGCGCAAGACGCAGGCCTTCATCGACCGACAGACGCAACTGATCCGAAAGGCGTTTGCGGCGCAGCTGCGCGCCGATCCGGAGTGCGGCTTCCTGCGCTGCAAGCGGGGTGGACATCTCGGCGGGCAACAGATCATCCGCGCCCAGATCGAGCGCGCTGGCTTGCGTCTCGCGCGCGTCGGGCGGGCTGGCGATCAGGATCGCCGCATGGCGCGTTTCGGGATGCGAGCGCAATTCCGACATCAGCCGGAGACCATCGCCGCGCTGCGCGAGGTCTGCGCCGATCACGAATAGATCGGGGGCGCGACGCGTGGCGTCGTCGCCGCAGGGCTGATCGTAACTGGTCAGCAGGATCCGATTGGTCGTCAGCAGGGGCGCGAGCGCGGATTTCCAGCGCAGCCCCTCGGCCGGGTTGGGCGCGATCAGAGCGATCCGCGCGAGAGGGACGAAGTCGCTCGCCGCCTCTGCGAAGCCGAGTTCCCGGCAGGTCTGCTCGCGCAGCGCCGAATCCTCGTCGCCGACATGGGCGCGGATCAGGCTGCGCAGCCGGGCGAGTAGCACCAGTTCGTCGAAGGGTTTGGCCAGCACCTCGTTCGCCCCGGCCTGCAGCAGCGTCACGCGCAGCTCCGGCGTGTCGCGCCCCGTCATCGCGATGATCGGGATGCGCCGGGTCCGCGGGTTCGCCCGCAGCCGGGCGATGAGGCCCTCTCCGGTCATGTCGGGCAAGGTGACGTCGAGCAGGATCAGCCCGGGCCGTTGCGCGGCCGCGAGGGCGAGCGCCTCCGCCGCGCTTGCGGCTTGTAGTGTGTTGTAGCGCGCGCCGGTCAGCTTCGCCTTGAGCACGATGCGATTGGTCGCCACATCATCCACGATGAGGATCGATCCCGGCATATAACGCTACTCCTTCAACCTCCGGCGCGGTGCGGCTTGCATCGGGCGGTTCCCGACTGCGCCAGCTTCTCATCGCGCCTTTTCTTGACCTTAGCGGTCGATAGGTTAACAAAGCGTTTCCCCCCGGCAGAGAAGGACCCGTCATGCGGCAAGAAAACGCTCATACGCTCGCGTTGCAGACCCTCGGCTGGCTTGCTGGTCGCGAAGATCTGATCGGCGCGTTCCTCGCCAATTCCGGGGCGAGCGTGGACGATTTGCGGGCGCAGGCGAGCGATCCGGACTTCCTTGCAGGGGTTCTCGACCATGTCCTGCAGGACGATCAGGTGGTGCTGGATTGCGCGCAGGACCTTGGTGTGCAGCCCGAGGCGCTGATGCAGGCGCGCGCGGTTCTCGGGCGCGGCGATCTGCGCCACTGGACCTAACGCGCAGCTTTAGGCAATCTGCCCGCAAAGGGAGGCAGATCGCAGATGGCAGGCGGCAAGATACGGGCGGTGCTGTTCGACAAGGACGGTACGCTTTTCGACTTCGACGCGACATGGGGCGCGTGGGCGAAGCTGCAGATCGAGGCGTTGGCGAAGGATGCCGAGCAGGCCGCCAGGCTTGCCGCGGCGATCGGGTTCGATCTCGATCGGATAGAATTCGAACCGCACTCGCCGGTGATCGCGGGCACGGTTCGGGAGGCGGCGGAACTGCTGTTGCCGCATCTTCCGGGACGGTCGCTCGACGATCTGGTGCTCGAACTGGAGCAGGCGGCGCATGACGTGCCACTGGTGGAGCCGGTGCCGCTTGCAGCGCTTCTGTCCGATCTGCGCGGACGCGGATTGCAGCTGGGCATTTGCACGAACGATGCCGAGTCCTCTGCGCGGGCGCATGCCGCGCAGGCGGGCATTACCGATCTTTTCGACCGGATTATCGGCTATGACAGCGGGCACGGAGCGAAACCCACGGCGCGCCCGCTTCTGGCCTTCGCGGATTCGCTGGGGCTGGACCCGGCCGAGGTCGTGATGGTCGGCGACAGCCAGCATGACCTGCACGCGGCGCGTGCGGCGGGCATGATTGCGATCGGCGTGTTGAGCGGACCGGCGGAGCGGGCCGATCTGGCCCCGCTCGCCGATGCGGTGCTCGATCATATCGGGGGGCTTCCCGACTGGCTCGCACAGCGCGCGGGCTAGCAAGGCGCGTCAGACGCGCGGGAGCCTCGCGCAAGACAGGAGAGGGACGCATGCAACTACGTTTGCAACATATTCTGCTTGGGCTGCTGGCGGGCATGTTCTTCTGGGCGCTCGATAACCAGTTGCAGCAACGGCTTCCGATTGACGCGCACGGACAATTCGGCGTGTCGGTTCTGGGCACGGTGTTCTTCGCGACCGCGCTTGCGATGCTGGGCGAGATCGGCTGGCGCAGGGCATTCGGCGCGGCGGCGCTGATTGCGGTTCCGGTCGCGTTGCTCGGATGGTGGGCGTCGCTTGGCTATGCCCCGAGCGAGACGCTGGCGGGCTACATGCCTTACGAGCTGCTCGCGCTTTCGGTTCTGGCGATGCTGCCGATGCCCTTCGCGATGGCCGTGGCGCAGGGCGGCGGGCGCGCCTGGAACGACTATCCGGCGCTGTTCCTGCATGCCTGGAATATCGTGGTGCGCTATGCCGCCGCGTGTATTTTCCTCGGGATGGTCTGGCTCGTGCTGTACCTCTCGGCGCGCCTGCTCGAGAGTGTGGACCTCGATTTCCTGCGCCAGCTTCTGCGGGAGAAGCTGTTCGCCTTTGCGGTCTCGGGCGGCATTCTCGGGCTGGGACTGGCGGTGGTGACCGAGTTGGAGGAGATGATCTCTCCGACCCTGATCCTGCGGCTTCTGAGGCTGTTGCTGCCGCCGGTTCTGCTGGTCGCGGTGATCTTCGTGGCCGGGTTCATTGCGCGCCGGGGGGAGGTCTCGCTGATCGGGTTCTCGCAGATCGAGACGCTGCTGGCGATGGCCGCGGCGGCAGTGACGCTGATCTCGATCGGTATTGAGCGCGACGATGAAAGTGCCGTCCGTGCGCGGGTCTTGCGCCTGTCGGCTCAAGGCTTGGCGCTGGTGCTGCCCGTGCTGGTCGGGGCGGCGGCCTGGACCGGATGGCAAAGCGTCACCGCGCAAGGCTGGACCCCGGGACGCGTGGCGCAGGCGGTGCTGATCGTGCTTCTGGCGGGCTATGCGCTGGGATATGCCGGGTCGGTGCTGCTGGGGCGCGGCTGGATGGTGCGTCTGCGGCGGATCAATATCGCCATGGCGGGAGTCCTGCTTCTTGCCGCGCTGGCATGGCTGACGCCGGTGCTGGACGCGAACGGGGTGGCTGCGCGCTCGCAACTGGCGCTGTATCGCGAGGGGCGCATCACGGCAGGCGCTTTGCCGCTCTACGCTTTGAAGAACCACTGGGGGCTTGCCGGACAGGCGGCCGTTGCGGAGTTGGAAACGCAAGCCGGTGATGATCGCGCGCTCGCAACGGCCTTGGCGCGTTTGAGCCCGTCTGCGGATGGGGCGGAAGGTGCCAGCGCCGCGCGCGCTCAACTGCGCCGGGATCTCGTGCTGCCCCCCGGAGCGAAAGCGCCCGAGGATGCGCTGCTCGATGCGATCCGCGCGCGCGCGCCCGAGGTTGCGGCGGGGCTTTGCGCCTCGGCCGAGGGGGCGGCGGCGAATTGCGCCTTGATCGAGGCCGATTTCCTGTCGGATGTGCCCGGCGACGAGGCGATGGTGCTGCTGCATCTGCCCGACCGCGATGCGATCTACGTGCTGCGGCAGTCGAATGGCGCGTGGGATTCGATCGGTTGGGGCAGCGTCGTCGATGCGCAGGGCGAGCCGCGCTTCCGCGTCGATCTGGCCCCTGTCATCGCCGCGATCAAACGCGGTGAGATGCAGCTGGCTCCGAGCGGGATCATGGCGCTTGAGGCCGGTGGGCTGCGTCTTTTGCCGCTGTCGCGCTGAGCCAGGCGAGTTTGGAGCTTTGTTAACTTCTGATCGCTAGCGTGGCGGTCAGGAGGACACATGCTCGGCTTGATCAACCGCTCTATCGAGACGTTTCTGAGCGACACCCACGGGGCGGCGCTCTGTGCGCGTGTGCGGCGGCGCGCGGATTTGCCGGGCGAGAGCTATGAGCCCCTGCTGCAATATGACGATGCGCAGACCTTGCGGCTGATCGATGCCGCCTGCGACGAGTTGGGGCGGGCGCGATCCGAGCTTCTGGAAGACCTTGGGGCGCATCTGTGCAGCCGTGAAGCGGTGCGCCGCCTGTTGCGTTACGGTGGCTGCGATTATCGCGGTTTTCTGAACTCGCTCAACGAGTTGAACGATCGCGCGCGCATGGCGCTGCCCGATCTCAAGCTGCCGAACTTGCATCTGGTCGCAACCCGGCGGGGGCAGTTCCGTCTGCGTGTCGCCGCGGATCTGCCGGGCTGGGGGGCGGTGCTGGCGGGGATCCTGCGCGCGATGGCGGATGACTATGGCAGCCTCGCGCTGATCGAGGTGCCGCCGCGTGTCGCCGGGCGCGATCTGCGCGATCCCGACCCGATGGCGGAGACCGTGACGATCCAACTGCTCGACGCCACCCATGCCGAGGCGCGCCAGTTCGCCCTCGCGCGCATGATTGGTGAGGTGTGATGAGCGTGCCGGGCGAGAACACTGTCACGAGACTGGCCGCCCAGCCTCCACCTGATCGGGGCGCGCAAGCCAATTGGCTGACGCTGTTGACCGGGCTTTTGCCGATGTTTCTCTGGCTCGACGAGCGGGCCTGCATCCTCGGGGTCGGGCGCACGTTGCGCAAGGTTCTGGGGATGCCGGAAGCCCAGATCGTCGGCGCGCCGTTCTCGCGGTTTTTCTCGGTCGCGCGGCGCGGCGGGGCGGTGCGAATGTGCCCGAAGGAATTGCGCTCAAGTTGCGGTGCTATTGATTGCGATCGCCAGATCGGGCGCTGCGTGCGCTCCCTCGGGGCCATGACGGCGGAGGAGATGCTGCATGTCACCCTTCGCATGCGCCCACAGGTAAGCCTGCGTGGCGCGCTGGTGAGCCACACGGGTCCACCAGTTCAGGGGCGCGCGCCGACGCAGGCGGGGGGCGATATGCTCCTTAATTTCAGCTTCGGTATTCACCTGCGCGAACTTGTGGCGGAATTCGACCTGACCGAACATGATTTCTCCGCCGCCGATCTTGCGATGGAAATGCTCTATCTGCAGGAAGCGAAATCGCTCGTGCTGGAAGAGTTGCGGGCCCTGACCGGGCGGCTCGATCAGGCGCGCAAAGCGGCGGAGGATCAGGCTCTGAGCGACCCGTTGACGAAACTCGCCAACCGCCGGGCCATGGCGCAGGCGCTTGCGCGGGCCGTCGACCACGCGACGAACGGGCTGGCGAATTTCGCTTTGCTGCAGGTCGACCTCGATCACTTCAAGACGATCAATGACACACAAGGCCATGCGGCGGGGGATTTCGTGTTGCAACTGGTGGCGCGCAACCTGTGCGAAAGCGTTCGTGGAGGTGATCTGGTCGCGCGCATGGGTGGCGATGAGTTCCTCGTTCTCTTACGTGGCGATCCGAGCCGCGCGGAGATCGGCGCGCTTGCCGCGCGCATTATCGAACAGCTCGAAGCGCCGAAATGGTTTCGGGGGCAGGAATGTCTGGTGTCCGGATCGCTCGGCGCTGTGTCGTCGCGCGACTACGAGAGCCTCGAGATCGAGGCGCTGCAGAATGATGTCGACAGGGCGACCTATGCCGCGAAAACTGCAGGGCGCGGATGTCTTCGTTTCGGGTCCGGGCCTGTCGAAAACGTCGAGGATGGGCCGGCGACGTCACCCGGCGCTGCGCCTTAGGCGCACAAACGCTCTTTTCCTGACCGGTCGCCTTCGGGTAAGGGCTGCGCATGAGACAAGGTTTCCCCTATGCCCGCGCCGGACAGCGCATCGGTCTTCTGGGCGGGTCGTTTGATCCGGCGCATGAAGGTCACGTCCTGATCACGCGTGAGGCGCTGCGCCGCTTCAATCTTGATCGGGTTTGGTGGATCGTGAGCCCCGGCAACCCGCTCAAGGCGCATGGGCCCGCGCCGCTCGATCAGCGGATCGCGAGTGCGCGGGCTAGCCTTGGGGGCGATCCGCGCGTCGTGGTGACCGACCTCGAAGCGCGACTCGGCACGCGTTACACGGCCGACACGATAACGCGGCTGCGTGCGCTCTATCCCGGCGTGGATTTCGCGTGGCTGATGGGGGCCGATAACCTCGTGCAATTCGACCGCTGGGATCATTGGCGCACGATCATGGAGAGCGTGCCGGTCGGTGTGCTGGCGCGTCCGGGCTGGCGGATGCCGGGGCGCTGGGCGCGCGCGGCGCGCATTTATGCGGGGGCCGAATTGCCCGCGGTCGCCTCGCAGCGCCTCCTCGACGGACCGGCGCCGCGCTGGTGCTTCGTCAACATTCCGATGTCGTCTCTTTCCTCCACGGAAATTCGCGAGAAAGGCGGCTGGCGGGCATCGACACCCGCTTGAAGACGGTGCGGGGCGCGCTACGCTCGGATTGACGCCGAGGGAGGAATCGCCATGCCGCTATCGATATCGCGCCGCTTTGCACTGCTGGGTGGCGCCGCGCTTTTCGCCACTCCGAAAACGGGCTTCGGCCAGACGGTCGCGGCAGCCGAATTGGTCCGGATGGCCGGGCTCAGCGGCGATGTGGGCTATGTCGTCGCGGACCTGAAGAGCGGCCAGATCCTCGAACAGCGCAATGCAGGCCAAGCGATGCCGCCCGCCTCCGCGCTCAAGTCGATCACCTCGCTCTATGCGATGGAGCAACTGGGCGGCGATTTCCGTTTTGGCACGCAGTTGATCGCGACCGGCCCGATCTCTGGCGGGCGCATTCAGGGGGATCTGATCCTCGCGGGCGGGGGCGATCCGACGCTGACGACCGACGATCTGAACGCGATGGCGAAGTCGCTGGCGGCGAAGGGCGTGCAGGGCGTCACGGGGCGTTTCCTGACTTGGGCCGGGGCGCTGCCCTACAAGAACGAGATTGCGAACGATCAGCCGATCTTCGCGGGCTACAACCCGTCGATCTCCGGGCTGATGCTGAACTTCAATCGCGTGCATTTCCAGTGGCGCCGCTCCGGTGGGGGCTGGGCGCTGAGCATGGATGCGCGCGGGCGCGACGTGCAGCCGCAGGCCTATACCGCGAAGGCGTCGATCGCGAAACGCTCCTCGCCCACTTTTACCTATTCCGACCGCGGCGGGGTCGAGCATTGGACGGTCGCCTCGGCGGCCTTGGGACGTGGTGGGAGCCGGTGGTTGCCGGTGCGCCATCCGGCGGCCTATGCGGGCGACGTGTTTCAGACATTGGCCCGCGCGCAGGGCACACCGCTGCCCGCGCCGGAAGAGGTCCGCAACCTGCCCGGCGGTACGGTTCTGGTGAGCCATGGCAGCGATCCGCTGGTGCCGGTGCTGCGCGCGATGATGAAATATTCGACCAATATCACCGCCGAGGCGGTGGGCATGACGGTCAGCAAGCGGCTGGGCGCGGGGAACTCCCTGAAGCAGTCGGGACAGACGATGACCCAGTGGCTGCAGCAACGCACGGGCGCGCGCTCGGCCCGGTTCACCGACCATTCCGGGCTGCGGGCCGATGCCGAGCTTTCGCCGCAGGACATGGTGGCGGCGCTGCGCAATCTTGGTGCGCCGATGGGGCTGCGCAGTTTGATGAAGCCATTCAAGCTGCGGGATGCGACGGGCAAGAACATGCCGGCCCAGCCATTCCGCGTCGATGCCAAGACCGGGACGCTGAATTTCGTCTCGACTTTGGCGGGCTATATGACCGCGCCGGATGGCACCGAGCTTGTCTTCGCGATCTTCACCGCCGATCTAAACCGGCGTCGTCGTGCGGGCTCGGCGCCGCGCCCGCCGGGGCAGGTCCAATGGGTGCGGGCGTCGAAAATCCTGCAGAGCCAGTTGTTGGAGCGTTGGGCCGGGATTTACGGCTGAGGGGTCGCTCCGCCCGGACGGCGGGGCGGTCGTCAGGTTTTCTCGCTGGGGCTCTATCGTCCGATCAGAGCGTGACGTGGCGCACTTTTGCGCCCCATTCGATGGCGACGGCGTGCAGCCGGTCGATCGCCAACTCGCCGCGAATCTCTTCCAGGAGGCGCAGTTCGGTCTGACGGATCGTGCCATCTGCGGCAGCCACGTCGCAGGCCAGCGCATAAGCGGTTTCGAAAAGATGCTCGGGCAGCGCGTCGCGGATCAGGCCGAACAGCGCCTCGAGCCCGTCTTCCTCTCCGAACAGCGTGAAGACCGAGCGGGAGACCCGCGAGACGCGGTCGAAATCGTAGCCCGCGAAGATCGGCATGTGGTTCACTATCCGCTCGATTGCGACGAGTTCGGAGGTCGGCACGTCCTCATCGGCGGCGGAAATCGCGACCATCACGGCGACGAGCGCGTCTTGGGGCGAAAGCGAGGCGAGAACGTCGGGCACGTGGGAGCTCCTTGATAGTGTTCGAGTGCTAATTATTGACTGTCCCCGTCCGCTTCAATAGGTCAGGCGCGACTGGGCGCACGGGGCGCCTTCATGAGGTATGCAATGACGAGCTTGCGTGACGCTGCGATGAAATCCAAGGCCTGGCCCTTCGAGGAAGCTCGCCGGGTGCTCAAGCGTTACGAGAAACGGGACCCGGAAAAGGGTTACGTCCTGTTCGAGACGGGCTACGGTCCCTCGGGTCTGCCGCATATCGGCACGTTTGGCGAAGTTGCGCGCACGACGATGATCCGTCGCGCTTTCGAGCTGATCTCGGATATCCCGACGAAGCTTTTGTGCTTCTCGGACGATATGGACGGGATGCGGAAAGTGCCGAGCAACGTGCCCAATCAGGACATGCTGCGTCAGCATGAGCAGAAGCCGCTGACCTCGGTGCCCGATCCGTTCGGCGAGTTCGACAGCTTCGGCAACCACAACAACGCGATGCTGCGCCGTTTCCTCGATACGTTCGGGTTCGAGTATGAATTCGCGAGCGCGACCGATTACTACAAGTCGGGTCGGTTCGACGAGATGCTGATCAAATCGGCTTACGAATACGATCAGATCATGGAAATCATGCTGAAGTCGCTGCGCGAAGAGCGTCAGCAGACCTATTCGTGCTTCCTGCCGATCCATCCCGAGACGGGCCGCGTGCTCTATGTCCCGATGAAGGAGGTCAATGCGCGCGACGGCACCGTGACCTTCGACGACGAGGACGGGCGCGAATGGACGCTGCCGGTCACGGGCGGCAATGTGAAGCTGCAGTGGAAACCCGATTTCGGGATGCGTTGGGCCGCGCTCGGCGTCGATTTCGAGATGTATGGCAAGGACCACTCGACCAACACGCCGATCTATGACGGCATCTGCCGCGTGCTCGGTGGGCGTGCGCCGGAGCATTTCACCTACGAGCTGTTCCTCGACGCGAATGGCGAGAAGATTTCGAAGTCGAAGGGCAATGGCCTGTCGATCGACGAGTGGCTGACCTATGCGGCGACGGAATCCTTGAGCTACTTCATGTATCTCAAGCCGAAGACCGCGAAGCGGATGCATTTCGACGTGATCCCGAAGGCGGTGGACGAATATCACCAGCAGCTGCGCGCCTATCCCGATCAGCCGATCGAGCAGCAGGTGAACAACCCGGTCTGGCACATCCACGGCGGCAACCCGCCCGAGAGCCGGATGGTGGTGCCTTTCGCGATGCTGTTGAACCTCGCGAGCGTCGCGGGCGCGACCGAGAAGGAAGGGCTGTGGGGCTTCATCAAGCGCTACGCGCCCGAGGCGAGCCCGGAAGGCAATCCCGATCTCGATCAGGCGGCAGGCTTCGCGCTGAAGTATTTCGAGGATTTCGTGAAACCCACGCTGGTCTTCCGCGCGCCCGACGCGTCCGAACGTGCCGCGCTGGAAGATCTGGCCAAGGCGCTGAAATCGGAAGAGGCGGCGCTCGATCAGATCGCGCGCAAGAACGCGGCGGCAGGCAATGAAGAGCCACTGCCGGAGGCCGATTTCCACAGCGACGAGTTCCTGCAGTCGGTCGTTTTCGCGGTCGGTAAGAACCACGAGTTCGCGAACCTGCGCGACTGGTTCAAGGCGCTCTACGAGGTGCTGCTGGGCCAGAGCCAAGGGCCGCGTTTCGGCGGATTCATCGCGCTTTATGGTGTCGATGAAACGGTTGCCCTGATCGAGCGGGCGCTGGCGGGCGAACTGGTCGACTAAGCTTTCCAGAGATCGAACCAAGCCCCCCAGCGGTCGCAAAGCGGCTCGGGGGGCTCGGCGAATATCCTGGCGCCGAGGGTGAAGGCTTCGGCCTCCAGTCGGGCGGATTCGGCGCGGATCAGTGCAAGCAAAGCCTCGGCCCTTTCGGGGTCGAGATGCTGAGGCACCTTCGTCTCGAGCACATGCAGATCGTGATGGTCGCCGATCAATTCTCCCAAAGTGTCGAGCGCGTCTTCACGGGGATGCAGCATCTCGGGCCAGATCGGGGCGAGCAGTCGCGTGTGATACCAGTGCTGCTTCACCCGCGTCCGCCAATGGTGCAGGTCTAAGCCAGCCCTAGATTTCTGCGCGGTTTTCAGACGCTTTCGGCAATCTTTCAACGTTGCGTGCAATCCGGCCTCATAGGCAGGCCAACCCTTTTCGGTGACCTCCCAATCCTTTGCGCGTTTGCGGATTTCCGTGACGCGTTTCGCGAATGTCGAGATGTCGCCTTCCTTTGGGGGCGGGGTCGCGGGCAGCGCGTCGAGCATGGCGCGGGCGGCAGACGCACCGTCGAGATCAGGCCCCTCGCGCCCGAGCCGGATAAGCGAGGCGCGCATCACCTCGTCGTCGCGCAGGCTGGAAATGCCGCGGGCGGCTTCGACCAAGGCGTCGTTCTCCTTGTGGAAATCGGAGAAATGCGGCGCGAAGAGGCGGATCAGGCCGCGGGTCTTCTTGATCGCTTTGCGAAGGGAGTGAACCGACGGGTCGGGCTTGTCGGCCAGTTTAACGGCTGTCCCAAGCTCGCTGCGCGCGATGCGGCGCAGGGCTTTCGTCGGGGTCTTGTCGTCGGGGGATATGGCGTAAACCATCTGCGGCTCCTCTTGGCTGCTCACCCGATGTGGCGCGAGGATATGTCAGGCGCATGACGCTGTCACCTGCGAAGCGGGAGGGGCAGCGGGAGCGCAGGCCGTGACCGGAGGCTGCGAACGGCCCTCTCAGGTCTTCTTTAACCTTTCCTTCTAGCTCTGTTCGGGCCGAAGCGCGGGCGCTTTCGGTCGGTCCCGGCGCGCAATTGGCATGGCAAGGGGCGCGCGGGTGGGAACATGGACAAGAGGATTGCAGATGAACGTCGCGATTACCGAAGGGCTGGTGCTGACCCCGCCCGCATTCGCCGAAGGGCTGGATCAATGGTCGAGCGAGGATGGCACGCCGGGCTCCACGACCTATGAGAGCACGGGCAATGCCGTGCTGGTTCCAGCGGATGCGGATTTCGGCGGTTGTCTGGAGATGCTCAAGACCCAGACAGTGCAGAAACTGCGCTACATGGGCGACACGCCGATCCTGCCGGGCACCTATCTGCGCATCCGGGCGCGGGTGAAGGCGGTGAGCGGCAACCTGCCGGGGGTGCGCGTCGCGGGCTATGCGGTGACGGGATCGGGTGCCCATGTGAGCGGCGTGGTCGAGGTCGGCCCGACGGTCGCGCTGCAAAGCTATGGCGCGGTGGTCGAGGTCTCGGCGATCGTCGGGACCGGCTCGCGCGACGGTGTCGATATGCCGTGGGGGCTGGATGCGGTCTACGGGTATTTCGGGCTGGACCTGACCGGCGCGAATGGCGGCGTGGTGCGCATCGACGATATCGAGATCGAGGATGTGACCGAGGCTTTCCTGCGTGACCTGATGGGCTGGGTGGATGTGCGCGATTACGGCGCGGTGGGCGACGGGACGACCGACAATGTCGCGGCGTTCAACGCGGCCGATCAGGCGGCGAACGGGCGCAAGGTTTTCGTCTCGGAGGGGGTGTATTACCTGGGCCGCACGATTTCGATCTCGTCGCCGGTCGAGTTCGTGGGCACGCTGGTGATGCCGGTCGCAGCGAAACTGGCGCTGATGTCGTCCTTCGACTTTCCGACCTATGCGGCGGCGTTCGGCGATGAGTCGGCGGGGTTCAAGAAGGCGCTACAGGCGCTGTTCGGCTATACGGATCACAACGTGCTGGACCTGAAAGGGCGCCGCGTCGAGGTGACCGAGCCGATCCGCATCGAGGAGATCGCGCCGGACCTTACGAGCTTTTCCAACCGCCGGGTTCTGCAGAACGGGCAGATCAACGTGATCGCGGGCTCTGCCTGGGACGATGAGGTGGTGACGTCGCTGGCGAGCTATTCGGTGAGCCAGTCGATGCAGCTGACTTCGGTCGCCAATATCGCGAACATCCCGGTGGGCGCGCGGATCACCGGCACTGGAGTCGGGCGCGAGGTCTATGTGAAGTCGAAGAATATCGGCGCGCAGACCCTGTATCTTTCGCAGCCGCTTTATGGCGGGTCGGGTACGCGGACCTACACGTTTACGCGCCACCAATATGTGCTGGATTTCTCGGGGATGGAGAAGCTCGACCGGTTCAACATCGCCAATGTGGAATTCCTCTGCAATGGCGCGGCGAGCTGCATCATGCTGGCGCCGGATGGGCAGATGTTCCAGATCCGCGACAGCTATGTGGTGCGGCCCAAGGATCGCGCGATCACCTCGATCGGGCGGGGGTGTCAGGATCTGCTGATCGATGGCTGTCAGTTCCTGTCGGACGAGATGCTGGTGCCCGCGCAGGATCGAAAGTCGATGGTGCTCAACGTCAATGCCAATGACAGCAAGATCCGCGACTCGCGCTTCGTGCGTTTCGGGACGAGTTTCGTGCTGAATGGCTCGGGGCACCTGATCGTCGGCAATCACTGGTTTCAGGGCGATGAGGAAAGCAATGGCGTGCGCGTGGCGGGACTGGTTTTCACCCAGACCAATGTGCAGTCGGCGGTGACCGGCAATTACATCGACAACTCGATGATCGAATGGACGAATGAGCATGACGCCGAACCGGATTTCGCGAGTGAATACAGCTTTGGCGGGCTGACGGTGACGGGCAATACCTGCGTGTGCATCAACGTCGCGCCGTGGTTCACGTGGCTCTCGATCAAGCCCTATGGGCCGGGGCATTTCATCCAAGGGCTGAGCGTGACGAACAACGTGTTCAAGTCGCTCAACGGCAGTGTCGACCGGATCGAGAAGATCGACACGAGCTTCGCGGATATCGACCGCTCGCGGGTGCGCAACGTGGTCTTCGAGGCGAATATGTTCAACGCGATCAATGACATCTCGCAGAACCCGGTGATGGTCGAGGCGAACCAGTCCACGGCGCAATCGGTCTGGACGGTGGATGCGAGCGAATACCTGCCCTTCGGGGGGTGGGCGCGCAATGTGCAGAGTCTGATCGCCGAGGGCATGGTGCGCGACAGCGCGGGGGCGCGGATCGAGGCGATGCCCTATGTCGCGGTGGAGCAGGGCGCGGCCAAGAACCAGATTGCGGTGAACTGGCCGGAGGCGGCGAAGGGGCGGCTGCAGGTCACGCTGCGGATGGACAACCCGATCTGACGGGATGCAAGGGCGGGGCCGATCCGGGCCGGGGCGGGCGGATCGGCAAGGCGGCGCGTAGGGCGAAAGTCCTGCGCGCTGTTTTTATGTCAGGTCTGCGGGCGTCAGACGAAAGGCGCGGCCGAAGCCGCCGTTGAGAGCCGCCGAGGTCGCGCGGAGATCGAAGAAGAAGAAATCGGGCAGGTCGATATAGAGCTTCGATTTCGGATGATCGGAGAGCCAGCGGTCTCGCATCGCCGGGAAGGCGGGGGCGTCGCGGTGGATGGCATGCGCATCGAGCTGCAGCGAGAGGCGGGGATGGGTGAGGGGGTCGCCTTTTGCGCCAGGCTCGCCCAGCAGCAACCCGGCCCGACGGTCCCGGAGCAGGGCTGTCGTGTGCGCTGCGAGGCTGGAAACGAAGGTTAACAGCTCCCCTTGCGGGCCGGGGCCGAGGGCGACGCGTGTCACGACCGGCGCGCCCGTATCCGGGTCGAGCGTGCCAAGCGCGCCGAACCGGGCTTCGCGGATCAGGGTTTGCGCCAAGGCGCGGGCCTCGGAGTCGGTTGGGCGGATCGGACTGATCGGCGGCGTCTGCTGCGGCATGGGAGGCTCCTTCAAGGCGGCGCGATGGTAGGGCGCGGGCCTGCGGGCGACAATCGTCGAAGTTATCCACAGGATGCCGTTACGGCAGGTCGCGAGCCGAATCATTCTGAGCGTCCGATTCGTCTCGTCGCAGCCGCGGCATGATTTTAACCGTGCGGTCGATTTTCAAATTCAGTCGGGTCCGAGCGGAAACGCTACAGGCAAGCACTTGAATTGGCTCGCCTATTTTCTGCCTCATTTCCGTGCATTTACAGCGTTAGCGCAATCGGTGTCAAAAAATTTACAGAAATATGTAGCGTATAAAGGGGGTTACATGAATCTTAACCTTTGAGTTACAGTGGCGCGGGGTAGAGGGCCTGCACTATCACGCGGGCGACATGCGGACACGCCGTGCCGCAATGCGAAATTGCTGGGAGGAAGCTCATGACTGCACAAGACAAGGTGACTCAGGTTCCAGAGGTCAAAGAGGTCCCGCCGGGCTTCGAGAACGCCCATGCCGACGCCGCGAAATATCGCGAGATGTATCAGGAATCGATCACCGATCCGGAGAAGTTCTGGGGCCGCGAGGGCAAGCGCCTCGACTGGATCACGCCGTATACCAAGGTGAAGAACACCGATTTCACCTTCGGCCATGTCGATATCAAATGGTTCGAGGACGGCGTGCTGAACGCCAGCGTGAACTGTATCGACCGTCACCTCGCCACGCGTGGCGACCAGACCGCGATCATCTTCGAGCCCGACGATCCGGAAACCCCGGCGCAGCACATCACCTATAAGGAGCTGTCCGAGAAGGTGAACCGCTTCGCCAACGTGCTTTCGAGCCAGGGCGTGATGCGCGGCGACCGCGTCGTGATCTATCTGCCGATGATCCCGGAAGCGGCTTACGCGATGCTCGCCTGTGCGCGTATCGGCGCGATCCACTCGATCGTCTTCGCGGGCTTCTCGCCCGACGCGCTGGCCAACCGTGTCAACGACTCGGGCGCCAAGGTCGTCATCACCGCCGACACCGCCCCGCGCGGTGGCCGTCGCACGCCGCTCAAGGCGAATGCCGACGCGGCGCTGCTGCATTGCTCGGACAAGGTGCGCTGCCTCGTCGTGAAGCACACCGGCGACCAGACCTCGTGGATCGACGGTCGCGATGTCGACGTGAAGGCGATGATGGAGAACGTCTCGCCCGAATGTCCGCCGCGTCCGATGAATGCGGAAGATCCGCTGTTCATCCTTTACACTTCGGGCTCGACCGGCAAGCCGAAGGGCGTCGTGCATACGACCGGCGGCTATCTCGTCTATGCGGCGATGACGATGCAATACACGTTCGACTACCACGATGGCGACGTGTTCTGGTGCACCGCCGATGTTGGCTGGGTCACCGGCCACAGCTACATCGTCTACGGGCCGCTCGCGAATGGCGCGACCACGATCATGTTCGAAGGCGTGCCGACCTATCCGGATGCGGGTCGCTTCTGGGCCGTGTGCGAAAAGCACAAGGTCAACCAGTTCTACACCGCGCCCACCGCGATCCGCTCGCTGATGGGCCAAGGGCCGGAATGGGTCGAGAAATACGATCTGTCCGATCTCAAGGTGCTGGGTTCGGTCGGTGAGCCGATCAACCCCGAAGCCTGGGCCTGGTACGACAAGTACGTCGGAAAGGGCAAATGCCCGATCGTCGACACGTTCTGGCAGACCGAGACCGGCGGCCACATGCTGACCCCGCTTCCGGGGGCGACGCCCACGAAGCCCGGCTCGGCGACCCGTCCGTTCTTCGGCGTGAAGCCGGTCGTGCTCGACCCGCAGACAGCGGTGAAGCAGGACGAGACCGAGACCGAAGGCGTGCTGTGCATCTCGGACAGCTGGCCGGGCCAGATGCGCACCATCTGGGGCGACCACGAGCGTTTCCAGGAGACCTATTTCAGCCAGTACAAGGGCTATTACTTCACCGGTGACGGCTGCCGCCGCGACAGCGACGGGTACTACTGGATCACCGGCCGCGTCGATGACGTGATCAACGTCTCGGGTCACCGCATGGGCACGGCGGAAGTCGAATCCGCGCTGGTCGCGCATCAGGCCGTGGCAGAGGCTGCCGTGGTCGGCTACCCGCACGAGCTGAAGGGGCAGGGCATCTACGCCTATGTCACGCTGATGAACGATGTCGAACCCTCCGACGAGCTGCGCAAGGAGCTCGAGAAGTGGGTCCGCACCGAGATCGGTCCGATCGCCAAGCCCGATATCATCCAATGGGCGCCGGGCCTGCCGAAGACCCGTTCGGGCAAGATCATGCGCCGCATCCTGCGCAAGATCGCCGAGAACGATTTCGGCAGCCTTGGTGACACCTCGACGCTGGCCGATCCGTCGGTCGTCGATGATCTGATTGAAAATCGCGGGAACAAATGATGTCGGATAGCACGACCATGACGCAGACCAAGCCTGCCGTTCTGATCCTTCTCGGCCCTCCGGGTGCGGGCAAGGGCACGCAGGCGCGGATGCTCGAAGAGACCTTCGGCCTCGTGCAGCTCTCGACGGGCGATCTTCTGCGGGCCGCGGTGTCTCAGGGCACCGAGGCCGGTCTCGCCGCGAAAGCGGTGATGGAGGAGGGCGGTCTCGTCTCGGACGAGATCGTTCTGGCGATCCTGCAAGATCGCATGGCTGAACCGGATGTTGCGAAAGGGGTGATCCTCGACGGGTTCCCGCGCACCGCCGGTCAGGCTGCGGCGCTCGACGGTCTTCTGGAGGAGAATGGCCAGTCGGTGACCGCAGCGATCAGTCTGGAGGTCGATGACGAGGCGATGATCGCCCGCGTCGCCGGCCGCTACACCTGCGCCAAATGCGGCGAAGGCTATCACGACGAGTTCAAACAGCCCGAAGTTGCGGGTGTTTGCGACAAATGCGGCGGCACGGAATTCAAACGCCGGGCCGACGACAATGCCGAGACGGCGCGCGCGAGGCTGGAGGCCTACCACGCGCAAACGGCACCGCTGATCGCCCATTACAAGGCGCTCGGTGTTCTCGAGGAAATCGACGCGATGGGCTCCATCGACGAGATCGCCTCGGGCCTTGGGTCGATCGTAAAGCGCGTCTCGGCCTGAATTTTGGGGAGGGGCGGGCCCATGAGGGGCCCGTCTGGAGAGAAACTAAAGGGAGTTAGTCTCATGGCGGACAAATCCTCGTCCAACGCCTATTGGAAGGCGAATATCCGGACCATCCAGATTTCTCTGGTGATCTGGTTCATCGTGTCCTTCGGCTTCGGCATCCTGCTGCGCCCGATGCTGGCAGGCATCAAAATTGGTGGCACTGATCTTGGCTTCTGGTTCGCCCAGCAAGGTTCGATCCTCGTGTTCCTGGTGCTCATCTTCACCTATGCGTGGCGGATGAACAAACTGGACCGCGAGCACGGCGTCGAAGAATAATCTCAGGGAGGAGAGAGGGACATGGATCAGTTTACCCTCAACCTGCTGGTGGTCGGCGCGACTTTCGTGCTCTACATCGGCATCGCGATCTGGGCCCGTGCGGGTTCCACGTCGGAATTCTACGCCGCGGGTCGCGGCGTTCACCCGGTCGTCAACGGTATGGCTACGGGCGCTGACTGGATGTCGGCCGCGTCGTTCATCTCGATGGCTGGCCTCATCGCCTTCGGCGGCTATGACACCTCGACCTATCTGATGGGTTGGACCGGTGGCTACGTGCTTCTGGCCATGCTGCTTGCGCCCTATCTGCGCAAGTTCGGCAAGTTCACCGTGCCGGAGTTCATCGGCGACCGTTTCTATTCGCAAACCGCGCGCACCGTGGCCGTTATCTGCCTTATCGTTGCGTCGATCACCTACGTTATCGGTCAGATGACCGGCGTGGGCGTTGCGTTCTCGCGCTTCCTCGAAGTGGACAACACCACCGGCCTGTTCATCGGCGCGGCGATCGTGTTCCTCTACGCGGTTCTGGGCGGCATGAAGGGCATCACCTACACGCAGGTGGCTCAGTACGTCGTGCTGATCATCGCCTACACCATCCCGGCGATCTTCATCTCGCTGCAGCTGACCGGCAACCCGATCCCGGGTCTTGGCCTGTTCTCGAACGACGTCAACACCGGCGCGCCGATCCTGTCGACGCTGAACGACACCGTCGAGGCTCTGGGCTTCGCGTCCTACACCGGCCAGCATGACACCACGCTGAACATGTTCCTGTTCACCATGACGCTGATGATCGGTACCGCCGGTCTGCCCCACGTCATCGTGCGCTTCTTCACCGTTCCGAAGGTCGCCGACGCGCGTTCCTCGGCGGGTTGGGCGCTGGTGTTCATCGCGCTTCTCTACCTGACCGCTCCGGCTGTGGGTGCAATGGCGCGTCTGAACCTCGTTTCGACCTTCTACCCGAATGGCGTGACCGAGCCGGCCGTGGAAATGACCGCGATCGAGAACGACCAGAACCTCGCTTGGGTGCGTAACTGGGCCCAGACCGGTCTTCTGTCCTTCGACGACAAGAACGGCGACGGCCGCATCGAGTACAATGCGAGCGACGCAAACGAACTGACCGTGAACCGCGACATCATCACGCTCGCCAACCCCGAGATCGCCAACCTGCCGGGTTGGGTGATCGCGCTGGTGGCGGCCGGTGGTCTGGCTGCGGCTCTGTCGACGGCGGCTGGTCTTCTGATGGCGATCTCGTCGGCGGTCTCGCACGACCTGATCAAGTCGCAGATCAATCCGGGCATCTCGGAAAAAGGCGAGCTTCTGGCCGCCCGTATCTCGATGGCCGTGGCGATCGTCGTGGCGACCTATCTGGGTCTGAACCCGCCCGGCTTCGCGGCACAGACGGTGGCTCTGGCCTTCGGTCTGGCAGCGTCGTCGATCTTCCCGGCACTGATGATGGGCATCTTCACTAAGCGCATCAACAACACCGGTGCGGTTGCAGGTATGCTCACGGGTCTCGCGACCACGCTGATCTACATCTTCCTGCACAAGGGCTGGTTCTTCATCCCGGACACCAACACGTTCACGGATGCGAACCCGATGATCCTCTCGATCAAGTCGACCTCCTTCGGGGTGATCGGCGCGGTCTTGAACTTCATCGTGGCCTATGTCGTGTCGAACGCGACCAAGGAGACCCCGGAAGATATCCAGGAGCTCGTCGAGTCGATCCGCGTGCCGAAAGGCGCCGGTGCGGCAGTCGACCACTAAGACAGCGGCGCGGGACGGGGTTCGCCTCGTCCCGACCTCTGAAGCTTCGGCAGGCGCCCCTCGGGGCGCCGCCACCACCCAAAGGAAAAGATCATGGCCGCCGATCTGACCCCGATCCTCGCATTTCTCGAAGGCGTCCACCCTTACGACAATCTGTCGCGCAACGAGCTGGAGCACGTCGCCAGTTCCTTCCGCCGCAGAGAATTGCCCGCGGGCGAGACCGTCTATTCCTACCGCGAGCCGCTCAAGGGCATCTACCTGATCAAGCGCGGAGCGGTCGAAGTGACCGATCAGAACGGGGCGCTGGTCTCGATCCTCGGCGCACGCAACACCTTTGGCGAGCGCGGGCTGATGCGCGACGGGCTGGCCGCGACCACCGCGCGCACCACCGCCGAGACCGTGCTGCTGGAGCTGCCGGTCGAAGAGTTCCGCGAGCTGTCGCAAAACGCCCCCGCCTTCGCGCGCTTCTTCAACCGGGTGCGCGGTGGCGAGACCCGCACCAATTCGATCGCGACGATGAAGATCGCCGATCTTCTGGCGCAGGAGCCGATGGGCTGCGCGCCCGAGACCACCGTGACCGAGGCTGCGCGGCAGATGCGCGATGCGCATATTTCCTCGCTCGGCGTGACCGATCCCGAGGGCGGGCTCGTTGGCATCGTCACGGTCCGCGATCTGTCGAACAAGGTTCTGGCCGAAGGCCGCGCGCCCGATACGCTCGTGGGCGAGGTGATGACCCCCGATCCGGTGACGCTGACCCCCGAGGGGCTGGGCACGGACCTTCTGCATGTCATGCTGGAAAAGCGCGTCGGCCACCTGCCGATCACCGATCGCGGGCGCTTCGTGGGCATGATCACCCAGACCGATCTGACCCGCTTTCAGGCGGTCAGCTCGGCCGTGCTGATCCGCGATGTGGCGGGCGCCGAGACCGTGCCGGAGATGGCCGCCGTCACCGCGCGCATCCCGCAGCTTCTGGTGCAGCTCGTGGGCGGGCATCACGCGCATGAGGTCATCACCCGGCTGATCACCGATATCGCCGATGCGGTCACGCGCCGCCTGCTGAAGATGGCCGAGGAGGCGCTGGGGCCGCCGCCGGTGCCCTATCTGTGGCTGGCCTGCGGCTCGCAGGGGCGGCAGGAGCAGACCGGGGTGTCCGATCAGGACAATTGCCTGATCCTCGACGACGCCGTGACCGAGGCGGATATGGAATATTTCCGCCAGCTCGCGAAGATCGTCTCGGACGGGCTGGATGCCTGCGGCTACGTCTATTGCCCGGGCGACATGATGGCGACGAACCCGCGCTGGTGTCAGCCGGTCCGCGTCTGGCGCGACTATTTCCGCGGCTGGATCGCCAAGCCCAACCCCGAGGCGCAGATGCTCGCCTCGGTGATGTTCGATCTGCGCGCGATCGGCGGCAACGGGGCGGGGCTGTTCCAGCAGTTGCAGGAAGAGACGCTGGCGAAGGCGTCGAAGAACTCGATCTTCGTGGCCCATATGATCGCCAACAGCCTCAAGCATCATCCGCCGCTCGGCCTGATCCGGGGCTTCGCCACGATCCGCTCGGGCGAGCATCGCAACCATATCGACATGAAGCATAACGGCGTGGTCCCGGTGACCGATCTGGCCCGCGTCTATGCGCTTCAGGGGCGCCTGCCCGAAGTGAACACCCGCGCCCGTCTGATCGAGGCCGAACATGCCGGCGTGCTGAGCCATTCCGGCGCGCGCGATCTGGTCGAGGCCTATGACCTGATCGCGTCGATGCGGCTGGAGAACCAGGCGCATTTGGCCCGTTCGGGGCGCAAACCTGACAATTATCTCGCACCGTCGGACCTGTCCGATTTCGAACGCTCCCACTTGCGGGATGCGTTCGTCGTGGTGCGCACCATGCAATCGGCCGCCGGACATGGCAAAGGCGCGATGAGCTGAGGAGAGCTTATGACGAACGATTACATCTCGACCCTTGCTGCCGGCGCGCTTGCCGCTCTCGTGGTCTTCCTGCTCTCTCATCTGAGCAAGAAGTTCCGCGGCGAGAAGCTGCCGAAATGGGTGATGCCCGCAGCGGTCGGGGCGGCGCTTATCGGCTACACGGTCTGGAGCGAATATTCGTGGTATCCCAAGATGCGCGCGGACATGCCCGACACGGTCGTGGTGCTGCAGAAGATCGACGAAAGCGTCGGCTGGCGGCCCTGGACCTATCTGGTGCCGATGGTCACTCGCTTCATGGCGGTCGATGCGGGCAAGGTGGAGCATCCGGTGGCGGGCAAGCCGGAGCTGGCCGAGACCGATCTGCTGCTGATCGGGCGCTGGCAGAATTTGCAGACGGTGCCGACGGTCTATGACTGCAAGACCGACAGCCGCGCCGATCTGGTGAACGGGGCCACGCTGACGAAAGACGGAGAGCTGTCGGGCGGCGGCTGGCTGAAACTCACGCCCGACGACCCGGGGCTGAAAGCGGTATGCGCAGGAGGATGAGACCATGCCGGGGGGGAGGAAACATCGCGTCCTGATCGTGGAGGATGAGGACAATATCGCCATCGCGCTCGACTATCTGATGAGCCGCGAGGGGTTCGAGCATGACCGGATCGATACCGGGCGCGGCGCGCTGGAGAAAATCCGCGAGACCCGCCCCGATCTGGTGCTCCTTGACGTGATGCTGCCCGAGGTCTCGGGCTACGAGATCTGCGAGGGCGTGCGCGCCGACAAGGGCCTCGGCGATGTGAAGATCCTGATGATGACCGCCCGCGGCTCCGCGATGGAGCGCCGCAAGGGCCTCGCGCTCGGTGCAGACGGTTTCATCGCCAAACCCTTCGAGCTGCGCGAATTGCGCGAGGAGGTCCACCGCATCCTCGACGGGGAGACGGCCTGATGGATCTCACCCGGCTTTCCCTGCGCACCCGGGTGTTTCTGTTCTTCGCCGCCTTGGCGCTCGGCAATCTGGTGGCGCTGGTGGCGGGATTGTGGTTCGGCTTCACCCGGCTTGGCGACCCTGAGCTTCTGAATGCGATGGTGATCGGCGGCGCGGTTGCGGGCTTCGTGATCCTCGGGCTGATCGCCTGGATCTGGTTTCTGTTCGACGAGAACGTGGCCAAGCCGATCGAGCGGCTCTCGGGGATGCTGCGCGCCCGCACCACGGCCGAAATCGAGGGCGAGATGGATGCCGATATCGCGCGTTATCTGGGCGATCTGGCCCCCGCCGCGGCCTCGGTCACGCGTCACTTGTCGGAAACCCGTAACGCCCTGACCGAAGCCGTGCAGCGCGAGACAACGCGGCTCGCGCAGGAGAAGGAGCGGCTCGAGGCGCTCTTGTCGGATGTGCCGGTGGGTGTGCTGCTCTGCACCGCCGATCATCAGCTGGCCTTCTATAATGGGCAGGCGGTGGAGCTCTTGGGTTCGGCCCATGCGCCGGGGCTGGATCGGCGCGTCTTCGACTATCTCAACCAGCCACCCATCGCCCATGCCTATGACCGGCTTCTGGCGACGGAAGATCCCGACGCCGCCTCCGACCTGCTCTGTTCGACGAAGGCGGAGGGCCGGGTGCTCGCCGCCCGGATGCGGCTCCTGTCAGAGGGCGAGGATCACCATCTGAGCGCGCGCCCGGGCTATGTGCTGACGCTGCGCGATGTCTCGGGCGATATGGCCTCTCATGCGCAGCGCGAGCAGTTGATGGACGAGCTGTTCGACCGCATCCGCCGCCCTGCCGCAGCCCTACAATCGCTGATCGGTGTGCTGACCGCCGATGACGGCCCCGCGCCGGGCCCCGAGCGCGACCGCGTCCGTGAGGCCGCCAATTCCGAGGCGCATCACCTCTCCGCCGCGATCCACGAATTCTTCGAGCGCCACGAGGCGAACCGCGCCGATTGGTGGCCGCTCGCGATGATCCGCGCCTCCGATCTGGGGCAGGCGGTGGCCGCGCGGGTGACCGCCGAGGGCGGGGCGATCCTGCCGGTCACCGCGGGGCTGATGCTACGCTGCGAGGGCTTCGAGATGGTGGCCCTGCTGGCGGGGCTGGTGCGCCGCCTAACCGACCGGCGCGATTTCCGGCTGGAGATCACCGAGGACGGCCCCGGTGCACTGATCGCGCTGGAATGGGAAGGCGCGCCGGTCCCGATCTCCGAGCTGGAGCGTTGGCTCGATCAGCCGCTCGATGTCGGGCTGGAGGACGTCACCGGGCATCGCGTGCTGACCACCCATGCCGCCGAAATCTGGCCCGAGAAGCTGGGCGACACGCGTGCGCGGCTCTGCATCCCGCTGCGCGAGGCGCGCCATGTCACCAAGCGCCCGAAGCCGGTGCCGCGCGCGGTGGTCTATGATTTCGACCTGCTCGCGCGCGAGCGCGTGGCCGAAATCGCCGACACGCCGCTGACCGATCTGACTTATGTCGTCTTCGACACCGAGACCACGGGGCTGCTGCCCACCGAGGGCGACGAGATCGTGCAGATCGCCGCCGTGCGTATCGTTAACGGGCGGCGGATCGATACCGAGGTGTTCGACACGCTCGTCGATCCCAAGCGCCCGATCCCGCCCGGCTCGACCGAGGTGCACGGCATCTCGAACGCGATGGTCGAAGGGGCGCCCGACATTGCCAAGGTGGGTCGCGATTTCCACCGCTTTGCCGAGGGGGCGGTGCTGATCGCGCATAACGCGCCCTTCGACATGGAATTCCTGCATCGCAAGGAGGTGGCGATCGGCGAACGGTTCGATCACCCGATCCTCGACACGGTGCTGCTGTCGGCGGTGGTGTTCGGGCAATCCGAGAGCCACACGCTCGACGCGCTGACCCATCGCCTCGGCATCACCATCCCCGAGGAAGCGCGCCACACCGCGATCGGCGATACGGTCGCGACGGCGGATGCCTTCCTGAAGATGCTCCCGGCGCTGCAGGCGCGGGGCTTGCGGACCTTCGGCGAATTGGTGGCCGAGCTACGCAAACACGGGCGGCTGATCAAGGATCTGAACGGGTAGGGGGCGCTGCCCCCCCGTCGCCGTAGGGCGACAAGACTTTAGGGAGAGGGGGCTCTGCCCCCATCTCCTCCGGAGATTCCCCCGGGATATTTTGGCCAAGGCGAAGCGGCTGTTTTGCTTCTCCTTGATTGAAATATCCCGGGGTGAATTCGGCGGAGCCGCAGAGGGGCAGCGCCCCTGATTTCAGAGAATTTCGAGAACCGTCTCCGGAGGTCGACCGATGCGGGCCGCCGTGTCCGTCAGCACGAGCGGGCGTTCGATCAGCTTCGGATTGGCGCTCAGCGCCGAGAGGATTTCATTCTCATCGGCGTCTTTCGGTAGGTCGGTGTCCTTCCAGCGGATCATCGCGGCGGCGGGCTGGCCTAGTTTCATCAGCGCGTCCTGCAGTTCGGCCATGGTCGGCGGCGCTTTCTGGTAGTCGCGGACCTGCGGAGTGATCCCGCGCGCTTCAAGCAGTTTCAGCGTCTCGCGCGATTTCGAGCAGCGCGGATTGTGCCAGATCGTTACAGCCATTTGTCCCTCCCGGTGCCGGTTGCCTCGGAAAGGCTGGCGAAGCCGTCGCGTTCCAGAAGCGCGTCGAGGCCGCGCGCGATATCGGCGGCGAGCGAGAGGCCCGCGAAGACCATCGCGGTATAGAGTTGTACGGCGGAGGCGCCTGCGCGGATTTTCTCGTAGGCCTGCTCGGCAGAGCCCACGCCGCCTACGCCGATCAGCGGCAGCGCGCCCGCGGTATGTTGCGAAAGCTGCGCCAGAACGCGGGTCGATTTCTCGAACAAAGGCGCGCCGGAGAGGCCGCCCTGATCGGAGGGGTTCGGCGAGGTCAGCCCCTCGCGCGAAAGCGTCGTATTGGTGGCGATGATCCCGTCGATCCCGCTTTCCAGCGCGACCTCGGCGATTTCGGCCAGTTCCTCGGCGCTCAGATCGGGGGCGATTTTCAGGAAGACGGGGATGCGCCGCGCTAGGGAGTCGCGGGTCTCGATCACGCCAGCCAGCAGCGCCGACAGCGCGGCTTTGCCCTGCAGGTCGCGCAGCTTCTCGGTGTTGGGCGAGGAGACGTTAACCGTCGCGAAATCGAGATGCGGCCCGGCATGGGCCAGCACGGTCGCGAAATCCTGCGCGCGGTCGGCGGCATCCTTGTTAGCCCCGAGATTGAGCCCCACCGGAATGCCCTGCGGACGCTTTGCCAGCCGCTCGGTGATCGGCTCCATGCCCTGATTGTTGAAGCCGAAACGATTGATCGCGGCGCGGTCGGCGGGCAGACGCCAGAGGCGGGGCGGCAGGTTGCCTTCCTGCGGGCGGGGCGTCGCGGCGCCGACTTCGATGAAGCCGAAGCCTGCGCGCATCAGTTGCGGCACGGCCTCGGCGTTCTTGTCGAAGCCTGCGGCGAGGCCCACCGGGTTCAGCAGCGACATCCCCGCCAGATCGGTCTTCAGCCGGGGCGAGGTGATCGGGCCGGGCAGGGGCGCGAGCCCCATCCGCAATGCGCGCAGCGACAGCCCATGCGCCTTTTCCGGGTCGATCTTGTGAAAAACCGCGAGGCCCGCGCGCTCGATCAGAGTGGTCACGACATTTCCTTCGGGAAGATATGGCCCGCAGCGCCGAGGGGCAGGGCGTGGTCCCAGACGACTTCGCTGAGATTCAGCGGGCGGTAGAGATGCGGGAAGAGCTGATCGCGGCGCGAGGGTTCCCATTTCAGATCGGCACCCATCGCGGAGGAGTCGAAGGCGACAAGCACCAGATCGGATTCGCCCGCGAAATGTTTCGCAGCCGTTTCGACGACCTGATCGGCGGTGGAGAAATGGATATAGCCGTCCGCGAGGTCGACCGGCGCGCCGAGTGTGTGCCCGGCTTCGCGAAATGCATCCCATTCGGGGCGGCGGAGGATTTTGTAAATCAACATGGCTTTCCCTTGCCCGAAAACGCGCCGTCCGGTCAAGCGTGGGGCTTGCGCAGGACGCGTGGGGGCATAGCTTTGTGCCATGTGCGGACGTATGGCCAACACTCTTCCCGTCGATGCGATGGCGCGTCTGTTCAAGGCGGTGCCGGGCAATGACGTGCCAGATGGCGAGCGGTTCAATATCTGCCCGACCCAGAGCCTGCCGGTCTGCGTCTCCGGCGAGGGTCAGCGGCAGTTGCGGGCGATGCGCTGGGGTTTCATCCCGCATTGGTACAAGACGCCGACGGACGGGCCTTTGCTGATCAATGCGCGGTCCGAGACCGTGGCGGAGAAACCTGCCTTCCGAGAAGCGATCCGGTCGCGGCGCTGCCTGATCCCGGCGGACGGGTTTTACGAATGGCATCGCGAGGGGGAGGCGAAGCTGCCTTTCTATGTCTCGCGCAAGGACGGTGCGCCGATGGTGTTCGGCGGGCTCTGGCAGGACTGGGAGAAGGGCGGCGAGTTGCTGACCACCTGCGCCATCGTGACCTTGCCGGCGGGGCCGACCCTCGCCCCGATCCATCACCGCGAGCCGCTGGTTCTCGAGCAAGCCGATTGGGCAAAATGGCTGGGCGAGGAAGGCCATGGCGCGGCGACCCTGATGCAGCCGAGGCCCGAGGGCATCCTGCAGGCGTGGCGCGTGGGGCAGGAGGTCAATTCGAACCGCGCCTCGGGGCCGGGTTTGCGCGAACCTCTTGCGGATCGCGCTTGAACGGCGCGGCGTGGACCGCTAAGGAGAGGCCAGAGCGCGGGTGTAGCTCAATGGTAGAGCCGCAGCCTTCCAAGCTGAAGACGTGGGTTCGATTCCCATCACCCGCTCCATCTCCCCCGGATCACTGCGATAGGCGTCTTTGACACAGAAAAACCGCCCGAGGGACGATCGGGCGGTTTCGGACGTTCGGGATCTGTGGGTGGCGCAGTGTTGCGCTCATTTGGTCAGGATCAGCTTGCCCGCCTTGGTGATGCGCAGCGTATAGACCTGACCGTCCAGCACGATATGGGCGAGGTTGCCCTTGCCGGTCAGCACCTCTGCGTCATGGACGGGCAGGGCGTTGGCGAAGCTTTCATTGATGCTCATCTGCGGCCTCCCTCGATCCGGTCGAGCGTCGCTTCGAGCGCGCTCTGGCCCGGGGGGAAGCCACTGCACAGCGCCTCGACGATGTCGCGCAGGCTCAGCGGCGGATCGATATCAACATGCGTGTCGGCCCGGTATCGGGGGCCGGGGGAAGAGGGGCGTTTCATCTCCGGTCTCCATCTCGCGAAAGCGGCTCGTCGGGGATCGACTGGCTGATGGGAATAACCTGAGTGAAATGATCGGAATTGTAAAGGCGATTCTTTTACTAAGGAATTGCACAGGTCACTCTGCGCCCGCGCAGACATAATTCGGGAACCATCCGGGATCAGTTGGAAGGGCGGATCAGAACCACTGGCCGGGTTCGATGAGGCCCAGATCCATGAGTTGCTGGCTCGACCAGTTGAAGCGTTCGGAATTGACCCAGGTGAAACTGTGCACGTCATAGGTCGACCCGGGATTGAACTTCAGCGCTTTCGCGACCCGGAACGAGGCGGTGGCGCAGGTCAGGTTATGGTGCCACGGGCAGGAATAGGTGTTGTATTCCTCGTCGTTGAACGTGTGGTCGGGGCGCAGCCTCAGGCCGGACTTGGCGCGGAACAGGGCGATCCGGTCGATCTTGCGGCGCTGGGCGGGGACATGCTCCTCGAAGCGCCAGCGCAGCCCGCCGTAGAAATCCAGCTGCCGCTCTTTCGGATGGTCGTGGTTCTCGGGATCGAGCCGGGCCAGCGCGTAATAGCCCGCCTTGTCGAACATTGCGTTCTCGGTATCGACGCCGTTCGGATGCGCCTCCAGATCGCCGGTATAGAGGTCGATCACATAGCTCAGCATCGAGGCGCGGCGCTCTTCGGTATGAAAGCTTAGAACCTCACCGATCGAGCGGCTCTCGCAGAAGGGGAAGAACAGGTATTCCGCGTTGAAGCAGTAATAGAGCCAGGTTCCGGCGGGCGCAGCGGCGATGATCGGGTTGATCGCAAGGGGGGCTGCGTCGCGACGGTTCAGCTCGAAATCGATGCGGTAGATTTTCGTCGGGCTGTCGGCGCCGAGATCATCGGGCAGGTCCATCGCGGCATGGCCCAGAACCAGCAGCACCGGAAACCCGAGGTCGACATGGTGGCGGATCGTGCTCTCCAGCTCGACCCCGTCCTCGGCTAGGATCACGCCGACCGGGCCTTTGGACAGCGCCGCGCTCTGGCGGGTGAGAAAATCGATCAGCGAGGAATATTTCATGCCCGATGCAGCCCTTTCGCGGGGTCTTCGGGCGCAGGATCGGGGAAGGCCCGCATGAAATCAAGCCTTTACGGCCCACGCCATGCGCGACCTTGCGGGAAAGGGTGATTTGGCTGTATCAGGCCCGCTGGAAAGACGCGCGAGGATTGGCATGAGCGACGCTCCGAAAAAGCTGCATATCAAAACCTATGGCTGTCAGATGAACGTCTATGACAGCGAGCGCATGGCCGAGGCCATGGGCGCCAAGGGCTATGAGCTGACCGACGATGTGGGCGCGGCGGATATGGTGCTGCTCAACACCTGCCATATCCGCGAGAAGGCGGCCGAGAAGGTCTATTCCGATCTGGGGCGCCTGCGTCCGTTCAAGGAGGCCAAGCCCGACCTGAAGATCGGTGTCGCGGGCTGTGTCGCGCAGGCCGAGGGCGACGAGATCCTGCGGCGCTCGGATCTGGTGGATCTGGTCGTCGGCTCGCAAAGCTATCACAAGCTGCCCGAACTGGTCGCGCGGACCGATAATGGCGCGCGCCCCGTCGAGACCGAGTTTCCGCTGGAAGACAAGTTCGACCATCTGCCCGCGCGGCCCGTGCAGGCGCGCCCGACCGCGTTCCTGACGGTGCAGGAGGGCTGCGACAAGTTCTGCGCCTTCTGCGTGGTGCCCTATACGCGCGGGGCGGAGGTTTCACGCCCGGCGGACAAGATCCTGCGTGAGGCGCAGGCGCTGGTGGAGAAAGGCGTGCGCGAGATCACGCTGCTGGGTCAGAACGTCAACGCCTATCACGGCGAGGGTGAGGGCGGTGACTGGTCGCTCGCGCGGCTGGCCCGGTCGCTCGCCAAGATCGATGGGCTGGAGCGTATCCGCTACACCACCTCGCACCCGAACGACATGGAAGACGATCTGATCGCGGCCCATGGCGACGAGCCGAAGCTGATGCCCTATCTGCATCTGCCGGTGCAATCGGGCTCGGACAAGATCCTCAAGGCGATGAACCGCAAGCATACGGCGGAGAGCTATATCCGCCTGATCGAGCGTATCCGCGCCGCGCGCCCCGACATCGTGATCTCGGGCGATTTCATCGTGGGCTTCCCCGGCGAGACCGATCAGGATTTCGAGGACACGATGGCGCTGATCCGCGAGGTCAATTACGGCATGGCCTATTCGTTCAAATACTCGCCGCGCCCGGGCACGCCCGCGGCGGGCGCGAAGGGCGCGGTGCCGGCCGAGGTCGCCGATGCGCGGCTGCAAGAGCTTCAGGCGCTTCTGACCTCGCAACAGCGGGCCTGTCAGGAGAGCATGATCGGGCGCGAAGTGAACGTGCTTTTTGAGAAGCCCGGTCGTCTGGACGGCCAGTGGGTCGGCAAATCCGATTACCTGCAGGCGGTCCATGTTTCGGGCGAGGGGCTT
This sequence comes from Thioclava sp. F36-7, assembly GCF_002020075.1. NCBI lineage: Bacteria > Pseudomonadati > Pseudomonadota > Alphaproteobacteria > Rhodobacterales > Paracoccaceae > Thioclava > Thioclava sp. F36-7. The sequence goes on from NZ_MPZR01000002.1 coordinate 197,920, forward strand.
GGCCCCGGCGTTCTGGCGAAGGTGCGGATCACCGGCACGGCGCCGAATTCGCTGGCGGGCGAGTTGATCTGAGTTCTCATCGCATTGACGTCATAAATGAAAAGGGCCGCGTGATCCGCGGCCCTTTTTTGATTAGATACCCTGAACGATCAGTTCGGGCCAGGCGGGTCGTTTGCGATCGCTTTCAGAAGCTCTCTACGCAGACCTTCCGGGTTGCCCACGAGGCTCTCGTTCTTGCAGATCTGGGTCGCGAGGCCGTTCGCATCGCCGTAATCGTAGCCGAAAGCCACCAGATCATCGACGAAGCTGCCCTGCGGGTGATCCCAGATCGTCTCGCGCCACGGGCCGCGGAAGCAGTCGATATGAATCTGTTGCTTGCGGGTCGGTCCGCAGACGGTCTGGTTGTTGACGTGATCGCGCCCGACCGGGCCGGTGTAGCAGCTCGTACCGGCCTGTGCGGCGCCAGCGAACGCCATACCGGTGAGCAACGCGGCGGCGGTGATTGCAATGGTCTTCATCTCTCGAGACTCTCCTGATCGGGCAGCGGAATAACATGCGGCGCTCAAGATCCCTCCGACCCGAGCGCCGTCAGGGTGCAGTTTGCCCTGAATAAACCTAAATTGGCGAGAGATTGTCGATATTTGCCGGGTTTGTGAGAACAATAGCCAAAAAAGATAGCGGGTGTTCCGATTGTTGCGACAGTGCTCGCGCTAGGGTTGTGGGGCCTTTGGCTTTTGCAGCTTGTTTCTGAGCCCCGAAGGTCCTTTTTCACAGCCAGCGATTCGGGAGTCATGACGCGGCGCGGCGAAGAGGTGGCGTCCTCGGTCAGCATATCGTCACGCATCCCCTTGCGAAACCAGTTTTGCCTAATAAATAGGCAATGCCGCCAAGCGGAACCGCGCCTGCGTTTTTTGGTTTCAGTTTGATGAAATTTGCTGCCGCGCCTAGGAGGGCGGGAAACCAGTGCTTGCGTGAATCCCCCGAGGCAGGCACCATATCTTTACCAAACCAGCTAAGGAGACTCTGTATTTGGGCTTCAGCGCGATCACACCCCCGCCTCGCTCTCAGGATGCTCACGAGACGCTTCTTGAGTTCCCCAACAACCGGCTGCTGATCGATCTTTGCGGTGAATTCGACCGCAATCTGGCCCAGATAGAGCACAAGCTGCAGGTTCACATCCTTCGGCGTGGCAACCAACTGGCCGTGGTGGGCGAGCCCGAAGCGCAATCGCAAGCCGCCGCCGTGCTGCATCAGCTGTATCAACGCCTTGAACAGAACAAGCCGATTGACGCCGAAGAGGTCGATGCGGCGCTGCGCATGGCCGATCTGGGCGGCACCGGGACCACGGTCGACGAGCAGCTCGAAATGTTCGAGGCGGGCAAGTTCGAGATCCGCACCCGCAAGAAGCAGGTCGAGCCGCGCACCGAGGCGCAGAAAGCCTATGTGAAGCATCTCTTCGAGCACGAGCTGGCCTTCGGAATCGGGCCTGCGGGCACCGGCAAGACCTATCTCGCGGTGGCCGTGGGTGTGACCATGCTGATCGGTGGTCATGTCGACAAGATCATCCTGTCGCGTCCGGCCGTCGAGGCGGGCGAGCGTCTTGGCTTCCTGCCCGGCGACATGAAGGACAAGGTCGATCCCTATATGCAGCCGCTCTATGACGCGCTGAACGACTTCCTGCCGGCCAAGCAGCTCGCAAAACTGCTGGAGGAGAAGCGGATCGAGATCGCACCGCTCGCCTTCATGCGCGGCCGCACGCTGTCGAACGCCTTCGTGGTTCTGGACGAAGCACAGAACGCCTCGACCATGCAGATGAAGATGTTCCTGACCCGTCTTGGTCAAGGCTCGCGGATGGTGATCACCGGCGACCGCTCTCAGGTGGACCTGCCGCGCGGGATGCCCTCGGGGCTGCAGGATGCAGAGCGTATCCTCGGCCATGTCGAGGGGATCAGCTTCAACTACTTCACCGCGAAAGACGTGGTGCGTCACCCGATGGTCGCGAAGATCATCGACGCCTACGACAAGGCGGAAGGCGAGTAAGGCCGCGAGGCTTTAGCGAAGGGCTTTCAATCTGCCCGCGCCTCGGCGCGGGCATTTTGGTTTTTGGTGATGTGTCTGGAAGTCTGACAGAGGGACGCGCCCGAGCCTTGGTTGGGCGCTTTGTAGCGTGGGTGGCTTGGCGCTTTATCTCGCAAGCCCGAACGACATTCGTGCCCGCGACGACATCGCCAATGCGCCCTCCCGGGGGGAGGGGTGAGGCGGGACAAAGCGGCCTTCCAGTGGAAGGCCGACCCGACGAACGCGCGAGGTTTTGCCGAGCGCCGGACGGGCGCGGCCCGAGGCTGGTCGCTCCGAGCGGGTCTCCAACGAAAAACGCCCGGCCATTCGGACCGGGTGTTTTCAAATTCCATCGCGAAGAGTTCAGCTCTCGGACTTGCCTTCGAGCGCCTCGATGCGGGCTTTCAGCGCCTCGTTTTCCTCGCGCGCTTTTTGTGCCATCGCACGAACCGCATCGAACTCCTCGCGGGTGACGAGGTCGCGGTCGGCCAGCCAGCGGTCCATCCAGCTTTTCATCGCCGTCTCGGCCTCGTCCTTCGCGCCTTGGGCCACACCCATCGCGTTGGTCATCAGCTTGGACATTTCGTCGAACATCTTGTTGGGCGGCTGCATCGGCATCCCCTTGCGGTCAATTTTTGCTTCCCTGTCTATATGGGCCGCGACGGTCCCGCTGGCAAGGTTGACTTCCCGGCCCGTGCAGGGCTTTCTCGCGGCGATTTCTGACAGGAGACCGCCTTGCTGCCTCTCGCCATTCCCTTCCCCGATTTCGATCCGGTCGCCATCACGATCCCCGGTCTCGGCCTGCCGATCCGCTGGTATGCGCTCGCCTACATCGCCGGGCTGATCGCGGGCTGGCAGATCATCGTGGCGCTGATGAAGCGCGATACGCTCTGGCCCGAGAACCGCGCGCCGATGGAGCACGGCAAGGTCGAGGACCTGCTGACGGCGGTGATCATCGGCGTGGTGCTGGGCGGGCGGCTTGGCTTCATCCTGTTCTATGAGCCCGCGTGGTATCTGGCCCATCCGCTCGACATCGTGAAGGTCTGGCAGGGCGGCATGTCCTTCCACGGTGGTTTCTTGGGTACCTTGCTCGCGGGGTGGTGGTTCGCGCGCCGCCATAACGTGCCCAAGCTGCAACTGGCCGACGCGATGGCGCTGGTCGCGCCGATCGGGTTGTTCCTCGGGCGGATCGCGAATTTCATCAAGCCGGAGCTTTGGGGGCGGCCCACGGACGTGCCGTGGGGCGTGATCTTCCCCGGTGAACTGGCGCAGACCTGTCTCGGGATCGCGGGGCAGGTGGACGGTGCCTGCGCGCGCCATCCCTCGCAGCTCTACGAGGCGGGGCTGGAGGGGCTGCTGCTGGGCCTGATCCTCTGGAGCATGGTGTGGTTCGGTCGCTCGCTGAAACGCCCGGGGCTGAGCCTCGGCGTGTTCCTGATGGGCTATGGTGCCGCGCGTGCCTTTGTCGAGCTGTTCCGGCAGGGCGATCCGCAATTCGTGACCCTCGGCAATCCCTACGGCCACGTGATCCGCTTCACCGATGGCTGGGGGCTGACGATGGGGCAGGTGCTGTCGCTGCCGATGATCGCGGTGGGGCTGTATTTCGTGATCCGCGCGTTGCGCGCGCCGAAAGCCTCGTGACCCCGCTGGGCGACATCCTTGCCGCGCAGATCGCGGCAGAAGGGCCGATGCGGCTCGACCGTTATATGAGCGCCTGCCTGCTGCATCCCGAGCATGGCTATTACGCGACCCGCGATCCGTTCGGGCGGGCTGGCGATTTCATCACCGCGCCGGAGATTTCCCAGATGTTCGGCGAGATGCTGGGCCTGTGTCTGGCGCAGGCGTGGCTCGATCAGGGTCGGCCCGCGCCCTTCGTGCTGGCCGAGGCCGGGCCGGGGCGTGGCACGCTGATGGCCGATATGCTGCGCGCGATGAAGGCGGTGCCGGGGATGATGGAGGCCGCGCAGGTTCATCTGATCGAAGCCTCGCCGACCTTGCGCGAGATCCAGCGCGAGGCGCTCGCGCCGCATCACGTCACGTGGCACGAGACGATCGACGGCCTGCCCGAGAGGCCGATTTTTTTCGTTGCGAACGAGTTTCTCGACGCGTTGCCGATCCGGCAGTTCCAGCGGGACGGCGACGGCTGGGCCGAGCGGCAGGTGGGGCTGTCCGACGACGGCAATCTGACGCCCGGCCTCGCGCCGCCGTCGCGTCTCGAGGCGTTGGAGCCGCGCATGGCCGACACCGTGCCGGGCGATGTGGTCGAGACCTGCGCAGCCGCGGTGAACTTCACCGAGACGCTAGCGGCGCGGATTGCAAACCAAGGCGGCGCGGCGCTGCTGATCGACTATGGCAACTGGCATTCCAAGGGCGACACGTTTCAGGCGCTGAAGGGCCATGAACCCGTCGATCCTTTCGCGGAGCCCGGCGAGGCGGACCTGACCGCCCATGTCGATTTCGAGCCTCTCGCGCAGGCCGCACAAGACGCGGGAGCCGCCGTCTCGGGCATGACCGCTCAGGGCGTTCTGCTGGAGCGGCTCGGCATCACGGCACGTGCGCAGCGCCTCGCGGAAGCGTTATCGGGGGCCGCGCGCGAGACCCATATCGCCGCGCATCGCCGCTTGACCCACCCCGAGGAAATGGGTCACCTGTTCCAAGCTCTGGCCCTCGTCGCACCTGCTGCGCCGCTGCCGCCGGGGTTCGATCCGAAGACCGTCTGAGCTATTGAGGAACGCGATGTCGACGATGCTCGAAATTCTGACCTCACCCGCCTTGGGAACCGTGAAGCACGGGTTCTTCACGCGCAAAGGCGGGGCCTCCTCGGGTATTTTCGCAGGGCTCAACTGCGGTCCCGGCTCGTCGGATCAAAGCGAGGCGGTGCGCACCAACCGCGCTCGGGCCGCCGATGCGATGGGCGTGGAGCTGAACGCGCTGCAAGGCGTCAATCAGGTGCATTCGCCCGATGTCGCGGTGATCGAGGAGATCACCGATCCGCCGCCGCGCGCCGATGCCGCTGTCACCAAGGTGCCGGGCATCGCGATCTCGATCCTGACCGCCGATTGCCAGCCGGTGCTGTTCTCCGACCCGAAAGCGGGCGTTATCGGTGCGGCCCATGCAGGCTGGCGCGGCGCGATGGAGGGGGTGTTGGAGAACACGCTCGACGCGATGGAGCGTTTGGGCGCGCATCGCGAGAACATCACCGCGGTGATCGGGCCGTGCATCTCGGTCCATTCCTACGAGGTCGGCGAAGACTTCATGGAGCAGTTCCTGATGGAGGACATGGACTACAGCCGGTTCTTCTCGCCCGGGCCCTCGGGAAAGCCGCATTTCGACCTGCCTAGCTTCTCGCTGCACAGGCTGCGCGAGGCAGGCGTCGGCGAGGCGGAATGGATGCGCCGCTGCACCTATCAGGAACCCGAGCGCTTCTATTCCTATCGCCGCACGACCCATGCGGGCGAGGCCGATTACGGGCGTCTGCTCTCGGCGATCCGGCTCTGATCCGGGTGCGCGGGCGGCGCGCTGCGCGCTGCGCGGGGCCGACAGGGTCGCTGAAACAATCGACCCTGCCGCATTCCTTCGTTTCCTTGCTCGAAAAAATCCAACTCCCGCCCCATGCTGGCCCCATTGCGTGGGCAGAACAGTCCCGAACCGGATCGAAAACGATCTCGTGACGAGGGGACAAAGACATGAACAAAACTCAACCGACCCGCCGCTGGATGAAAGCCGCCGTGGCCTCCGCTCGCGACTGCGACACGCGGATGCCCTGGGCCCGCAAGGCGCGCCCTTCGCAGACCGGCCGTCCTGTGGCGTCCGCTCCGCGCCAGGTCAGCGCAGCACAGTGACCTCCCTTCTCGCGCGGCGATCGTAATTGGTCATGCTGATCGCAATGCGAGACCTGGCCGGGCGCTGCCACGCCCGGCCATTTTCATCACCCGTCTCCAGTGTCTCTGGGGGCGGGTGATTCGCTTTGAATGTGGTGAGACTGTGGCCGTTTGTGCGCGGTCGGGAAACGTGCCGTTAGGGCAGGGGCTGACTGCTCGGCGATCGCGAGACAATCGCGTCAATAATTTGACGGCCTCGCACGTTTTAGCCATGTTGTGAGCGTCTCTCTGCAACCGGTGGGGGCCGATGCAGCCGTGAGAAGACCGAAAGGCCTATCGCATGAATCTACCCCACCGGACGGCAGCTGCCGCGCTACGTCCCACCGAAACCGAACCGCCTCTGCCGCGCCCTTTGCGTGCGAGTCCGAATGCGCCGAAACGCGCCCTGCGCGCCTCTGCGATGACCCGCCGCTATGCCGCGTGGTGGCTCGAGGCGAACGGCTTCATCGAAGAAACATCCCGCGTCGCCCCGGCGATCCCGCTGTTCGAAGAGGCATTCTCCGCCTTGGCGCGCGGTGCCGTGATCGCGACCGAGGAAGGCCCGGTGTCGGTTGAGGATCTGGTGCCCGGGATGCGGGTTCTGACCGCCGATGAGCGCGTCGAGACGATTACCTGGAAAGGCTCGATGACGATGTTCCCGGCCGCGAAGGACGTAGCCGCGCGGATGATCCGCGTGACCGCCGAAGCCTTCGGACATGGCCGCCCGTCGCAGGATCTGGTGCTGGGTCCGCATGCGCGGATCTGCCTGCGCGATGCCCGGCTGCGCGGGCGTCTGGGCATCGAGGCGGCCTATGCGCCGATCGCGGCCTTCGTCGATGGGGTGAGCGTCATCGAGGTCACGCCGATCTCGCCAGTCTCCGCCTATCATCTGGTGCTCGAGCAGCACGGCTCGCTCAAGGTTGGCGGCATGGAGGTCGAGAGTTTCCATCCGGGCGAAGGCTTCGAGCGGATGATTGACCCGCGGATGGCCGAGCTGTTTCTCGCGCTGTTTCCGCAGATGGACAAGCTGCGCGAGTTCGGCCCGCTCGCCGCGCCGCGGCTGACCCGGTTCGAGGTCGAAGAAATGCTAATCTGATCGGGGCCTTCAGGGGTAAAGGTTCCGGTTGGAGTTGACAGTGCTTGTGGGGAGCCGGTCACGGAAACGCCGCGCGTTGAGAACGTCGCGCGGCGTTTTTTCGTTTTCAGAACGGGGCGGGAGGATTACTCCTCCATCGCCTCCAGCTCGTCGATGAAGCCTTCGATCATCGACAGGCCCTTGTCCCAGAAGGCCGGGTCGGACGCGTCGAGGCCGAAGGGCGCGAGCAGTTCCTTGTGGTGCATCGAGCCACCCGCTTCCAGCATCGCGAAATACTTGTCCTGGAAGCCCTCGGGCGCGGCCTCATAGGCGGCGTAGAGCGCGTTCACCAGACCGTCGCCGAAGGCGTAGGCATAGACGTAGAAGGGCGAGTGGACGAAGTGCGGGATGTAGGACCAGAAGGTCTCATAGCCGTCCATGAACTCGAATGCCGGGCCAAGGCTCTCGCCCTGCACCGACATCCACAACGCGTTGATATCCTCGGGCGTCAGCTCCCCTTCGGCGCGGGCTGCATGCAGCTTGCACTCGAAATCGTAGAAGGCGATCTGGCGGACGACCGTGTTGATCATGTCCTCGACCTTGCCGGCCAGAAGCGTCTTGCGCTCTTCCTTGGTTTTCGCGGCAGCCAGCAGCTTGCGGAAGGTCAGCATCTCGCCGAAGACAGAGGCCGTCTCGGCCAGCGTTAGCGGCGTGTTGGCCAGCATCTCGCCCTGTTTCGCGGCCAGCACCTGGTGGACGCCGTGGCCCAGCTCATGCGCCAGCGTCATCACGTCGCGCGGTTTGCCGAGGTAGTTGAGCATCACGTAGGGATGAACGGTCGTCACCGTCGGATGCGCGAAGGCGCCCGGCGCTTTGCCCGGTTTCACGCCCGCATCGATCCAGCCTTTGTCAAAGAAGGGCTGCGCGATATCGGCCATGCGCGGATCGAAGCCGGAATAGGCGTCCAGCACGGTGTCCTTCGCCTCGTCCCACATGATGTCGCGTGGGGCCTCGGTGGGCAGCGGCGCGTTGCGGTCCCAGACCTGCAGCTTGTCGAGGCCGAGCCATTTCGCCTTCAGCTTGTAGTAGCGATGCGACAAGCGCGGATAGGCCGCGACCACGGCGTCGCGCAGCGCCTGCACGACTTCCGGCTCCACGTCGTTCGACAGGTGGCGGCCGGTCTGCGGCGTCGGCATCTTGCGCCAGCGATCCTCGATTTCCTTTTCCTTCGCCAGCGTATTGTGGATGCGCGAGAAGGTGCGGATGTTCTCGCCGAACACATTCGCCAGCTCTTTCGCCGCCGCTTCGCGTTTTTCGCGGTTGTGGTCGGAGAGAAGGGTGGTGGTGGCCTCAAGGCTCAGCTTTTCGCCCTGCACCTCGAATTCCAGCGCGGCGGTGGTCTCGTCGAAGAGGCGGTTCCACGCGGCGGCGCCCACGACCGATTGGTCGTGGAGGAATTTCTCCAGCTCGTCGGAGAGCTGATAGGGCTTCATCGCGCGCATCCGGTCAAACACCGGCTTGTAGCGGGCGACCTTCGAATCGGCGAAGACGGCCTCGTAGGTCTCGTCCGGGATGCGGTTGAATTCGAGGCTGAAGAAGACGAGCGGCGTGGTGTAGGTGGTGATCTTGTCCTGCGCGTCGGACAGCAGCTTCACCCGCGCCGGGTCAGTCGTGTTCTGGTAATAGCGCAGCCCCGTATAGGACATCACGCGGCCCGCTTTCTCGTCGATCTCCTCGTAGCGCTTGATGCACTCTGCCATGCCCGCCGCATCGAGATCGGCCAGCTTGCCTTCGTAATCGGCGGCAAACTCGGCGCAGGCTTTTTCCAGCCACGCCATGTCCTTGGTCAGTTCCGGCGCGTCGGGTGCGGGGTAGAGATCGCTCAGATCCCATTCGGGCAGATCGCCGAACGCCCCTGCATTTGAATTCGCATCGAAAACGGGGCGGCGGGGTGTGAGCGTCATGGGTTTCCTCGTGTCTGATCGGTTGCTTTCCAGATAGGGGCAGGGGCGCCGCCCTGACAAGGGCGCGGGGCCGCTCGGTGCTGCACAATTTTTCAGCAGATGCTATGAAATGAACTTTCCCCGAGCATGGCGCGTTGCATAACATTGGCCATCGCCTTTTACTCGCGGGGTACAGGGCCTAGACATAAATAAAAGACTAGGGGGACTTAACCGGCGCGATGACAGAGTATTTCAACGAGATGTTCGACGGCGGCCAAGTGCGTCAGCCCTATAGTGGACTCGACGGCTGGATGCGCGAAATGCCGTCCGAGTTGCGCGCGATGAAGCAAGCCGAGGCGGAGGCGCTGTTTCGCAGGATCGGCATCACTTTTGCCGTCTATGGCGAGGGCGGCGATCCGGACCGTCTGATTCCCTTCGACATGTTTCCGCGCGTCTTTACCCAACCCGAATGGCGCAAGCTGGAGCGTGGCATCAAGCAGCGCGCCCGGGCGCTGAATGCCTTTCTGCTCGACGTCTACGGGCGTGGCGAGATCGTGCGGGCGGGGCGAATCCCGGCGCGGCTGGTCTATCAGAACGACGCTTACGAACGCGCGGTTTCGGGCTTTATCCCGCCGCGGGGGATTTACTCGCATATCGTTGGGGTCGATCTGGTGCGCACCGAACCCGATCAGTTCTATGTCCTCGAAGATAACTGCCGTACCCCGTCGGGCGTCTCCTACATGCTGGAGAATCGCGAGATCATGATGCGGATGTTCCCGCAGCTGTTCCGCGAGAACCGGATCGAGCCGGTGGACGGCTATTCGGACGCGCTGCGCCGCACCTTGGCCTCGGTTGCGCCGGCGAAATGCGACGGCGAGCCGACGGTCGCGATCCTCACTCCGGGGCATTTCAACTCGGCTTATTACGAGCATTCCTTCCTCGCCGATCTGATGGGCGTCGAACTGGTCGAAGGCCCGGATCTGTTCTGCGAAGGCGGCTTCTGCTGGATGCGCACGACGGAAGGCCCGAAGAAGCTCGACGTGATCTATCGCCGGATCGACGACGCATTCCTCGACCCGCTCTGCTTCCGCCCGGATTCGATGCTGGGCATTCCGGGGCTGATGGATGTCTACCGCTCGGGCGGCGTTTCGATCTGCTCGGCACCGGGGGCGGGCGTGGCCGACGACAAGGCGATCTACACCTTCGTGCCGGAAATGGTGCGCTTCTATCTGGGCGAAGAGCCGCTTCTGGAAAACGTGCCGACCTGGCAATGCGCTAAGAAGGACGACTGCAAATACGTTCTCGAAAACCTTTCCGAACTGGTGGTGAAAGAGGTCCATGGCTCGGGCGGTTACGGGATGCTCGTCGGGCCGAAATCGACCAAGGAGCAGATCGAGAATTTCCGCCACAAGATCGAGGACAACCCCGAGAACTACATCGCCCAGCCGACGCTGGCGCTGTCGACCACGCCGACCTTCGTGGAAGAGGGCGTCGCCCCGCGTCACGTCGATCTGCGGCCCTATTGCCTTGTCGGCGAGAAGGTCGAGCTGGTGCCCGGCGGGCTGACCCGCGTCGCGCTGACCGAGGGGTCGCTCGTCGTGAACTCCTCGCAGGGCGGGGGCGTGAAAGACACCTGGGTTTTGGCGGAGTGATCGGATGCTGAGTAGAACCGCTGAAAACCTGTTCTGGGTCGCGCGCTACATGGAGCGCGCGGAGACGATGGCACGGCTTCTGGAGGTCGGCGCGCGGATCGCGTTGACGCCCTCGACCGGGCATGGCTACCGCTCGGAATGGGAGAGCCTGCTGCAAGCCTCGGGTACCGCCGACGGCTTCTCCGAGAAATACGGCGACCCGGTGCAGCGCAATATAGAGAGCTACCTGTTCTTCGATCGCGACAACCCGTCCTCGGTCGTGTCCTGCATCGAACGGGCAAGGGAAAACGCCCGCATCGTGCGCACGGCGATCACCGGTCAGGTCTGGGATACGCTCAACACCGCGTTTCAGGAAATCCGCCAGATCGAGCGTCAGCCGCGTTCGGAATGGGAGATTACCGAGCTCTGCGAATGGGTGGCCCGGCAATCGGCGCTGCTACGCGGCGCGATGGACGGCACAATGCTGCGCAATGACGGGTTCTTCTTCATGAATCTCGGCTATGCGCTGGAGCGGGCGGACAACACTGCGCGTCTGATCGACGTGAAATACTTCGTGCTTCTGCCTTCGGTGGAGATGGTGGGCTCGGGGCTCGACAATTACCAGTGGCAGGTACTGCTGCGCGCGCTGCAATCCTACCGGGCCTTCCACTGGGCCTATGGCGGCGAGTTGACGGCATCGAAGATCATGCATTTCCTGATCCTCAATCCGGCCAGCCCGCGCTCGCTGATTTCGGCCACGCGCAAGGCGATGCACCATCTCGACAATCTCGAAAGCTTCTACGAGGTCGAGCCGGGCACCGGCCTGCCGCAGATGCGCGCCAAGGCGATCATGACCGAGCTGAACCAGACGCAGGTCGCCGAAATTATCGACGAAGGCCTGCATGAGTTCCTCACCCGCTTCATCGGCGAGGTCGGGCAGCTTACCGCGCTCGTTCAGCAAACCTACCTGTCGGGAGATGCGCGATGATCCTCACCGTCAACCATGTCACCACCTATGATTATGACGCGCCGATGGGCGCTGCGGTGCAATCTTTGCGCATGTTCCCCTCGCGCTTCGAGGGCCAGCGTGTGATCGAATGGGACGTCTCGGTCGAAGGCGGTCTCCGGGGTGGGTCGTTCCGCGACGGCGCGGGCGACCGCATCGAGGGCTGGTCGATCCGTCCGCCGGTCGACGAGGTCGCGATCACCGTGAAGGGGCAGGTCGAGACCTTCGATACCTCGGGCGTGCTGCGCGGCCATCGCGAGCTGGTGCATCCGATGGCCTACCTGCGCGAGACCGTCGCGACCTGGATCGACGACAGTCTGGCGGCGCTGGCGGAAGAGGCCGTTGCAGGGGCCACGGAAGATCTCAACCGGGCGCATCGTCTGAGCGCTGCGATCTCCGAGGCGATCGAGTACAAGCCGGGGGCCACCCATTCCCACACCACCGCCGCCGAGGCGCTGGCGCAGGGGGAGGGGGTCTGTCAGGACCACGCCCACGCGCTGGTCGCCGTCGCCCGCTGTGTCGATCTGCCCGCGCGCTATGTCTCGGGCTACCTGTTCGCGACCGATGACGGCACGCCGCACGAGGCCGCGCATGCCTGGGGCGAGATCTGGGTCGCAGGGATCGGCTGGATCGGGTTCGACCCGGCGAACAAATGTTGCCCCGATGAGCGCTACATCCGCCTCGGCTCCGGTCTCGATGCGCGCGAAGCCGCGCCGATCCGTGGCATTACCCAAGGCTCGGGTGAGGAGCGACTGCACGTCACAGTTGCCTTGGACCAAGTCCAGCAATAGATTGCGCGCTTGTCAGGGATCAGGGAACGAACATGACCTATTGCGTAGGCCTCTTGCTGAACGAGGGGATGGTGCTGCTGTCGGACACGCGGACCAACGGCGGGCTCGACAACATCGCGACCTATCGCAAGATGTTCACCTTCGAGGAACCCGGCGAGCGGGTCATCGCGATCATGACCGCGGGCTCGCTCTCGGTGACGCAAACGACGCTGGCGCGGTTGCGCGAAGCGGCTGATGCGAGCGACGCGACGGGCGACAGCTCGATCATGGAAGCGCCGACGATGCTGAAAGTGGCCGAGATTATCGGCAACACGATGGCGGGTGTGCGCAAGGACATCACGAGCCGGATGGACGCCGAGCGGGTCTCGACCTCGGCCTCGATGATCGTCGCGGGCCAGCGCGCGGGCGGCGAGATGCGGATGTTCCTGATCTACCCGGAAGGCAACTTCATCGAGGCGACCGAGGACACGCCCTTCCTGCAGATCGGCGAGCATAAATACGGCAAGCCGATCCTTGATCGCGTGGTGCGCCCCGAGACCAACCTGATCGACGCTCAGAAGGCGGTGCTTCTGTCGATGGATTCGACGCTGCGCTCGAATCTCTCGGTGGGGATGCCGCTCGATCTGGCGGTGATCAAGAAGGACGATTGCCGAATTTCCAGTCAGCGCCGCATCGAGGCGGGCGACAGCGATTTCGCGGAAATGTCGGAAGCCTGGTCGAACGCGCTGCGCGACAGCTTTACGCAGATTCAGCTTTGACCGGTTCGCGGGCTTCCAGCCCGCCCGCTGCGTCGAACAGCGCGGCGCAGCCGTCGTAGAAGCGTTTCCGCGTCGCGGGGACTTCCATCATCAATTCGTGCTCGGCGCCGGGGATCACGTCCAGCTTGCCCTTCGGCCAGCGTCCCATCCGCTCATGGACCGCGGGCGTGTGCACGATCTTCTCCACGCCGCCCAGGCCGCAATAGCAGGGCAGGTCGGGGGAAGGCAGCGCCGCCAGCGCCTCGCATTCTAGCAGACTCTCGGCAACCCAGTGGATCGTCGGGCCGGCCAGCGTCAGTTCGGGATGTTTCGCGGCCTGCTCGACCAGCCAGGCCCACATCTCGGGGTCGCGGGTCAGGCGGTTCGCCTCGAAACTGTCTCGGTAGACATAGGTGGTGCCGTTCATGCCGGGCGGATAGTTGTTCGCAAGGAAACCTTCGCCCAGCAGGTTCGCCAGCACGATCCGGAACGGGTGCAGCAGGGCCGAGGTGGCGATCCCCCACATCGGCGCAGAGAAGGCGACCGCGTTGAAGCGATGGTGTTCGTGCATCACCGCGCGCAGCGCGATCGCGCCGCCCATCGAGTGACCCACGATGTAATAGGGTTGCGGCAGGTCCAGCTCGTCCGCGGCGGCGATCACCGCGTGCAGATCCCACTGGTAATCCTGCAAGCCGCCGACATGGCCCTTTTCGGGCGCGTCAGGCAAAAGCCGGTCGGCCAAGCCTTGCCCGCGCCAGTCGATGGCGAGCATGGCATAGCCCCGGGCCGCGAATTCCGCGGCCGCAGGGCCGTATTTCTCGACATATTCGGTGCGTCCGCATCCCAAAAAGACCGTTCCGCGTGGTTGGGGCGGGGCTGGCCAGTGTGCGAAACGTATCCGCACACCATCTTCCGCCGTCAGCCAGTAGGCCGCGCCCCCCTCGGGGCCGCGCGCGATCTCTTCGAAAAGCGGTGCGCGTTCCATCAGGCGAGCGCCGCACCCAGCTGCATGGCGAGGCCCATCGAGCCGTCGACCGAAAGCTTGCCGGACATGAAGGCCGCGGTGGGGTTCACGTCGCCGTTGAGCATGCCTTCGAAAGTTTCGCGGTCGGCGGTCAGAACCACTTCTGCGTCGTCGTCGCCTTCGCGCACGCCGTTCTCGTCGGCGATGATCGAGCCTTCGTCCTCGATCACGAATTTTGCAGTCGAAGAAAACCCATCGGGCAGTTTTGCCCGCAGCGCCTCAACGGCCTTGTCGATAACCTCGCTCATCGCGTCCTCCAATTTTGATGGCCGGGCTCTCGCATTCTCCGGCAATTGCATTACAGTCATGATTTATGTGGCAGCGATTTGACAGATACAAATGTGTCGTCACGGCATTTTGCTTTTCGGCGATGCTGGGAACAATGGCGGCATTCCCCGCCAGCGCCGAAACCGCGGGGCTCGAGCCGTATTTCAAAGAGTTGGCCGATCCGAACGATCCGGGCTGGTCGCGGGCCGAGGCGGACATCCGCAGGGCGTGGTCGCGCTCGGGGTCTGCGGCGATGGATTTGCTGTTCAAGCGCGGCGAGGACGCACTGGACGCGGGCGACACCGAGGCCGCGATCGAGCATTTCACGGCGCTGACCGATCATGCCCCCGATTTTGCCGCTGGCTGGAACGGCCGGGCCACGGCCTATTTCATGGCCGGGCTATACGGGCCCTCGGCCGTGGATATCGCGCACACCCTGAAGCTGGAGCCGCGTCACTGGGGCGCGCTTGCCGGGCTGGGCGCGATCCTCGAAGAGATGGGGGACAACAAGCGTGCGCTTGAGGCCTATCAGAAGTCTTTTGCCTTGAATCCGCATCAACAGGATGTGAAAGACGCCATTGCGCGCCTCGACGAGGCGCATCAGGGCACGGCTCTCTAAGGGCCGGAACGGAGCTGCGATGCAAGGCGGGCGGATCACGGCCGTTCTGGGGCCGACCAATACCGGCAAAACCCATTACGCAATCGAGAGGATGCTGGCGCATCGGACCGGCGTCATTGGGCTGCCGCTGCGGCTGCTCGCGCGCGAGGTCTATGACCGGATCGTCGCGCAGCGTGGACCTTCGGTCGTGGCGCTGGTCACCGGCGAAGAGCGCATCGTGCCCGAGCGCACGCAATACTGGGTCTGCACGGTCGAGGCGATGCCGACGGGGATCGGTGCGGATTTCCTGGCCATCGACGAAATCCAGCTGTGTGGCGATCCCGAGCGCGGTCATGTCTTCACCGACCGGCTGCTGCATGCGCGCGGGCTGCACGAGACGCTGTTCCTCGGCTCCGAGACGATGCGGGGGGCGATCGCCGCCTTGGTGCCGAAGGTGCAGTTCACGCGGCGCGAGCGGTTTTCCGAGCTGACCTATTCCGGCTCGAAGAAAATCTCCCGGATGAAACCGCGCTCGGCCATCGTCGGGTTTTCGGTCGAGAATACCTATGCGATCGCGGAACTGATCCGCCGCCAGAAGGGCGGCTGCGCGGTGGTGATGGGGGCGCTCTCGCCTCGCACCCGCAACGCGCAGGTCGAGATGTATCAAAATGGCGACGTGGATTATCTTGTCGCCACCGATGCAATCGGGATGGGGCTCAACCTCGATATCGACCATGTCGCGTTTTCGGCCACGTCGAAATTCGATGGGCGGCGGATGCGTCCGCTCTTCCCCCATGAGCTGGCACAGATCGCGGGCCGGGCAGGGCGCCACACCACTGACGGCACGTTCGGCGTGACGGGCGAGGCGCGCCCGCTGCAGCCCGAGGTGATCGAAGCTGTCGAGAACCACCGTTTCGCGCCGCTGCAACGGCTGCAATGGCGTAACGGTCGGCTCGAATTCGGCACCGTGGACCGGCTGATCCAGTCGCTCGACGCGCGGCCTGAGGGCGAATGGCTCACCAAGGGGCGCGAGGCCGACGATGCGCGCGCGCTGAAGGTGCTGGCTGACGATCCGGCGATCCGCGACCGCATCACCAGCCCAAAGGATGTGCAACTCCTCTGGGATGTCTGCCGAATCCCCGATTTTCGTTCGATTTCCGAGGCCGAACATGCAACGCTTCTGGCGCGCATCTTCGAGTTCCTGCAATCGGGCAAGGGCGTGCCCTCGGACTGGCTTGCACGTCAGATCGAGCGTATCGACAGGACGGGCGGCGATATCGACACGCTCTCGCGTCGTCTCGCCTTCATCCGCACATGGACCTATGTTGCGCAACGCAAAGGGTGGGTCGATGATGAAAGCCATTGGCGCGAGGCGACCCGCGCTGTAGAAGACCGCCTGTCGGACGCGCTGCATGGCGCGCTGACGCAAAGATTTGTGGACCGGCGCACCTCTGTGTTGATGCGCCGGCTCAAGCAGAAGGAGACCCTCGTGGCCGAGGTGAACGACAAGGGCGAAGTGACGGTTGAAGGCGAATTCGCGGGCCGTTTGGAAGGATTCCGGTTCAAGCAGGACGAGACCGGCTCGCCCGACGAGGCGAAGATGCTTGCCCGCGCGGCCTACGAGGCGCTTGCGCCCGAGTTCAGCCTGCGCGCGGACCGCTTCTACAACGCCCCCGATACGGAGATGGATTTCACCGAGCAGGGCGGCCTGATGTGGGGCGATACCGCTGTCGGCAAGCTGGTGAAGGGGCCCGATCTGCTGAAGCCGACCGTGCAGGCTTTCGTCGATGACGAGGCGGGCGCGGATGTGGCTGAGAAGGTCACGCGCCGTCTGCAGCATTTCATCGACCGCAAGGTCGCAGCCCTGTTCGAGCCGCTTCTGGCGATGAGCCGTGACGAAGAACTGACGGGTCTCGCCCGTGGCTTCGCGTTCCGCATGGTGGAATCGCTGGGCATCATCCCGCGCGAGCAGGTCGCCGCCGAGGTGAAGGATCTCGATCAGGACGCGCGCGGCAGCCTGCGCAAGCACGGTGTGCGCTTCGGCCAGTACACGATCTTCATGCCCGCGCTTCTCAAGCCCGCGCCGACGCGGCTGCGCCTCGTGCTGGCCTCGCTGTGGTCGGGCGCGGATGAATTCCCCGAAAGCCCGCCTCCGGGCCTCGTGACGATCCCGAATATCGACGCGTTCGATGCCGAGACCTACCGCCTGTCGGGCTACCGTCCCTCGGGCGCGCGGGCGATCCGCATCGACATGCTCGAACGTCTCGCGGATCTTCTGCGCACGCAGGACAGCCGCGGCGGGTTCGAAGCCAATCCGGACATGCTCTCGATCACCGGCATGACGCTGGACCAGTTCGCCGATCTGATGGGCGGCATGGGCTACAAGGCCGAGAAAGGCGAGCGCGCGAAGGTGAAAGCCGCCGATCTCGAGAAGGCCGAAGAGCAAGCCGGTGCCGAGGCGCTCAAGGCCGAGCAGGCCGACGAGGCGAAAGCCGAGGCTGGCGGCGGCGAGCAGCCTGCCGAGACCCATCCCGAGGCGGAGGCTGCGGCCGAGGCCGGCGGCGACATGGTGGCAGCCGGTGACGTGGCCAGCGACGAGGTCGAGGTGTTCTACACCTTCACCTGGGCGCCGCGTCCGCGTGGCAACCGTCCGCCGCGCCGCGAACAGGGGCAGGGCGGCAAGCCCGGTGGCGAACGTGGCGAGCGCAAGGGCGGCGGCAAGCCGCATGGCAAGCGCGACGGTCACAAGGGCAAGAAGGGTGGCAAGCCGCAAGGCGCGCGCAACTTCGAGGCCCGTCCGCCGAAGAAGGACAAGCCGGTCGATCCGGACAACCCCTTCGCGGTTCTGGCTGCCCTCAAGGACAAGAAGTAACGACTCGCCATGGCTGACGCGCCCGAGCGCATCCGCATCGACAAATGGCTCTGGCAGGCGCGGTTCTGTAAGACCCGCGGCCTCGCGCAGGAGCTGGTGCAGGGTGGCAAGACGCGAGTCAACGGTCAGCGCATCGACAAACCCGGCCGAGCGATCGGGCCGGGCGATGTGCTGACGCTCAGACTTGGCAAAGGGCAGGACGCGCGGATCTGCGTTTTGCGGGTGCTGGACTGCGGCACCCGGCGCGGTCCGGCGGTCGAGGCGCAGACGCTTTACGCATTGCTCGAACCGGAAGGCTAAGCTGTGCGGAATGCCGCAGCGAAAAGCTCGGGCTCTCTCTTGAAAGAGGGGGCATCCCCCGCTAGGACGGGTCAGGAAGCTGTTCAATCGGGGTTTCACCAATGACCTACGTCGTCATCGATAACTGCATCAACTGCAAATATACCGACTGCGTCGAGGTCTGCCCGGTGGATTGCTTCTACGAGGGGGAGAACACGTTGGTGATCCATCCTGACGAATGCATCGATTGCGGCGTCTGCGAGCCGGAATGCCCCGCCGATGCGATCCGTCCGGATACCGAGCCGGGAATGGAATCCTGGGTCGAACTCAACCGGAAATATTCCGAACTCTGGCCGGTGATCACCCAGAAGAAAGATCCGATGCCGGATGCCGAGAAACATGACGGCGAGAGTGGCAAGCTCGAGAAGTATTTCTCCGAGGCGCCCGGCGAAGGCGACTGACGGGTCGGTGATTCTGACCAATTTGCCCGATTCTGAGCGAATTGGGGCGGTTTACGCTGCGGCAAAGTGTCAAAATGCGCCGTATAACCCACTGAAATCGTGTGATATTACACATGCGCGACAGTAATGCGCTTTGAAATGCACGCGTTTTTTGCTATATTACTGTTACAAAATGAGTTCGACCCCACCTTTTGCGTCGCCTGCTCGCCCGCAAAAGAGATCTCGTGACTGACTGACGAACGCGGAGCTATTCAGCCCCGTGGGCGTCGTATGCTCGCTGGATACCGGGGTTCGTGACCGGCTGCAAGGAAACGAACCGCATGACCAAGACCAAGAAGACCGAATTCCGCCCCAATGATTTCGTCGTCTACCCGGCGCATGGCGTGGGGAAAATCATGTCCATCGAAGAACAGGAAATCGCCGGGCTCAAGCTCGAGCTTTTCGTGATCTCCTTCGAGAAGGACAAGATGACCCTGCGTGTGCCGACGCACAAGGCGACCGAAGTCGGGATGCGCAGCCTCTCCTCGCCTGACATGGTGACCAAAGCGCTTGAGACCCTCAAGGGCAAGGCGAAGGTCAAGCGGGCGATGTGGTCGCGCCGCGCGCAGGAATACGAACAGAAGATCAACTCGGGCGATCTGCTCGCGATCGCTGAAGTGGTGCGCGACCTGCACCGCAGCGACGATCAGCGCGAGCAGTCCTACTCGGAGCGTCAGCTCTATGAAGCTGCACTCGAGCGCCTGACCCGCGAAGTCGCCGCCGTTTCGGGCACCGACGAAGAGCGTGCCGCGAAAACCGTCGACGAGGTTCTGGTCGGCCGCGCCGCCTGATCCCGACACTAGCGGAACTTTTCCAACGCGAGGCTTGCGAGCCTCGCGTTTTTTCATATGCGCAGGGCAGGGGAGGCTCAGGCTTCGGGGCCGGTCTTCTCGCTGCCCGGTGCCTCGCGGTCGCTCTCGTCGCGCTCGCCGCGGCGGCGGAACTGCTCCATCATCGCGGCTTCCAGCTCGGCGTTGAGCTCCTTCGTGCGCGCGATGTAATCGGGATTCTGCTCGACCGGGACGCCCGGCTTCCAGACCTGCGCCAGATCGCGCACCGCGGCCCGGTCGAGCTTGAAGAAAAGCTTCTCCAGTTCGGACGCCTCGAAGGCCGAGAGCCCTGCATTCTCCAGCACATAGCGTCCGGCGCGCAGCGAGCTGTCGAACATCTCGCGCACGATGTCATTCGCGCCCGCCCGATACAGGTCGAACACATGCGTCCGGTCGCGGGCACGCGCGACGATATGCAGATCGGGCCGGATCCGGCGCGCGTAGGCGACCAGTTTCGTGGTGTTCTCGCGCCCGTCCAGAGCCACCACCAGCACACGCGCCTGATTGATCCCGGCAGCTGCGAGCAGATCGG
This sequence comes from Thioclava sp. F36-7, assembly GCF_002020075.1. Taxonomy (NCBI): domain Bacteria; kingdom Pseudomonadati; phylum Pseudomonadota; class Alphaproteobacteria; order Rhodobacterales; family Paracoccaceae; genus Thioclava; species Thioclava sp. F36-7. Next base: position 217,923 of record NZ_MPZR01000002.1, read on the forward strand.
GCCGCGTCGGGTCGCCGAAATAGCCCTTGAAGCCGAAGGTCCGCATCAGCTGGATCGTCTTGAGATCGGCGTCCAGAACCGTCGTGCGCATTCCCGACATCGTCACCAGCCGGTTCACCACCTGACCGAAGCGGCCCACGCCCGCGATGATGATCGGCTGCTGCTCGTCGATCGCGTCCGGGTCCGGGCCGGGAGGCTTGCGCAGCCGCAACCCGATCTGCTCGTGCAGGATGAACAGCAAGGGCGTGATCAGCATCGACAGCGCAATCACCACCAGCAGCTTCTCGGCCAGCGCGTTGGGCAGGATGCGTTGCCCCACCGCGAAGGAGACCAGCACGAAGCCGAATTCCCCCGCCTGTGCGAGGCTCAGCGTGAACAGCGAGCGATCCGGCCCGCGGATCTTGAACAGCACCGAGAGGCCATAGAGCACCGCCGATTTCAGCGCGACCAGAAGGAAGACCAGCGCGAAGATATTGGCGGGCTGCGCGGTGATGACGTCGAAATTGATGCCCGCGCCCACGGTGATGAAGAAGAGCCCCATCAGCAGCCCTTTGAAGGGCTCGATGTCGGATTCCATCTCGTGCTTGAACTCGCTATCGGCCAGCACGACACCCGCGAGAAAGGTGCCAAGCGCGGGCGAGAGCCCCACAAGGTTCATCAGGCTCGCGATGCCCACCACGATCAGCAGGGCCATCGCCGTGTTCACCTCGCGCAGTCGCGCGCCTTGCACGAAGCGGAAGAGCGGGCGCACGAGGTAGTGCCCCATCAAGACGGTGAGGGCGACGGCTGCCAGCGTGATCACGGTGACACCCCAGGCGGGCAGCGAGTCGATAAGGCGAGCCACGACGTGATCGCCATGCCCCGCCTTGGCCACCGCGCGCGCGCCGGGCAGCGCCAGAAGCGGCATCAGCGCCAGCATCGGGATCACCGCGATATCCTGCGTCAACAACACCGCAAACGAGGACCGCCCGCCCGCCGTCTGCATCAACCGCTTTTCATTCAGCGTCTGCAGCACGATCGCGGTCGACGACAGCGACAGCGTCATCCCGATCGCCAGCGAGACGCGGAAATCCTCGCCCATCGCCATGACGATCGCCGTCACCAGCACCATGGTGACCAGCACCTGCAACCCGCCAAGGCCGATCAGCTTGTCGCGCATCGCCCAAAGTGCGCGCGGCTCCAGTTCCAGCCCGATCAGAAACAGCATCATCACCACACCGAATTCCGCGAAGTGCTGGAGGTCGGTCATTTCCGCGCCGGAGAGGCCCGTGGCGGGGCCGATCAGGATGCCCGCGATCAGATAGCCCAGCACCGAGCCGAGGCCCGCACGCGTGGCCAGCGGCACCGCGATGACCATCGCGAGCAGGTAGAACGTGGCTTGGAAGAGAAAGCTTTCCATTGGCGGCTTGCATCCTTGGGCGGGTGCGCGGGGGAGGCGCGCGACGCGGCTATTCCCCAGCGTAGTCCGGCGCGGGCGGTGCGCAAGGGCGCAGGGGAAAGAATGGTTGCGCCGGGCGCGGTTAGCCGCCTTGCAGCAGCTTCAGCGTCAGGTTGCGCGACCCCTTCTTGTAGGTCAGCGCGTTGGAGCCGATCTGCGTCACGCGCCCGCCATCCAGCCGGTCACCCACCCCCACTTTCACGAAGCGCCCATTCGAGAGCCGCACCAGTGCGCGCCGGTTCGAGGAGGAGCCATAAAGCCCGATCAGGTTGATCTTGCGCAGGTTGATCACGTTCTCTTCGGTCGCCTGACGGGCGACGGAGGCCGAGGTCGGCAGGCGCGGCGGTGCGGCGGTGGGCTCGGGCTCGTCGAGATCGGCGGGCCTCGGGTCGGGCACGGGAGTGGCGACCGGGGCGCGCGCAGCCGCTGCGGCGACCGACGGGGCGGGCTCGGCGGCTATCGCGGCGGCCAGCGCCTTCTCGACCGAGCGCGAGAAGTTGCGCGGTTTGGTCGGCGGGGGAGCGGAGCGCGCCACGGCCAGAGCGGTCGCGCCCGCGAAGGGATCGGTGTTCTCTGCGACGGCGTCGTCTTGCGCCTGCACCGCTGCGGAGACAGCTTCCTGGATCGAGGTCGGACGTCGCTCGGGGCGCAGCGCGGCGAGTTCGGGGTTCGCGACCGCGGCGGATTCCGAAGCGGGGGCCTGCGTCGCGGCGAGCTCGGTCACAGCGTCGGGCCGGGCCGTCGGGCGCGTGGTCTGAAGTTCGGGATTGGGCTGCAGCGCCGGGTCGAGCGTGCCTTGATCGTTGGGATCGGCCTGCGCGGCAGGATCGGTCTGCTCCGGCGCAGGGGCCGCGCCGGTGAGATCAGCGGGGCGGCTGGCCGGGCGGAAGCCCGAGAGCGACGGGATCGCGCCCAGCGTGCCTTCCGGCGTGACCGGCTGCGTCGCGGCATAGGCCTGCGCGACCACTTCGGGGCGGGAGCCCGGCGTAACGTCGGGTTCGCCCGCGAAAAGCGTGAAGCCGCCCGGCATCTCGACCCCGTCTTCCGTCGGCGTGACGGGCGGGGTGTCCGGCGTCTGCGTCTCGCTTTGCAGCGTCTCGGCGCTTGGCGGATCCAGCGGCGTCGCGGTGAAGGCCGGTAGATCGGACGGCTGCGTCTCGGTCGTCGCGGTTTGCGCGTCGCTCGCCGGGGGCTCGGATGCGTCGCTCTGCGGGGCGTCGCTGGTCACGGCGTCCGCTTGGGTGTCAGGCGTGCGGTCCGTCGCCGCTGCCTGCGTATTCGGTGCGGTGTCGGCGGCCGTGTCTGCTGCGGTGTCGGCGGCCGTGTCTGCTGCGGTGTCGGGAGTGTCCGGCTGCGTATCTGCGGGCTGGTCTGCCATGCCCGTGTCGGCTGGCTGCGCATCGGTAGGCTGCTCGGTTGCAGCCGTCTCGGTGCCGGTCTCGGCGGGCGTCGCCTCGTCCGTCGCCGCGGTGTCGTCGGTCGCGGACGTGGTGGCCTCGTCGCTTTGCGCGGCTGGAGCGGGCTGCTCATCGGCAGGGGCGAGCGCTGCGACCTGATCGCTCTCGCGGGCAGGCTGTTCGGGTGCCGCGTCGGTTTGCGCCTGCGAGCCCGGCTCTGCGACTTCGGGAGCGGCGGTCGTGTCGGGCGTGGCCGGTGCGAGTGCGGTCTGCTCGGGGGCGTCATTCGCATCCGGGGCGGGCGCTTCGGCGATGGTGTCCGTCGGTGCATCGACGGGAGCGGGATCGTCGAGCAGGGTGGTCCAGAGCGCGATGATCGCCAGAACCAGCACCAGCGCACCGGTGAGCATCAGCCCGAGATGACGTGGCTTGCCGCCGGTTGCGGGGCGCTTGGTGCCGCCGAAAACGGTCTTGTCCTGCGAGGTCTCGACGATGGGTGCCGGGGTCGCGGTGCTCGGAGCCGGCCCGTCCTTTGCCTCCTTGCGCAGCAGCGATGTCGCGGGTTTCGCGCCAAGCGCGCCCGCGCCGACAATGCCCTTGCGTGCCGCGGCACCCACAGTTTTGGCCCCTTTCGCTCCGGCTTTCGGAGCCGTTTTCGGCTCAAAACGCGGGTCGGGCTCGTCGAAATCGAGGGTCGGCGCAGTGATCTTGGCGCTGCCCGAGGCGATCTCGCTGCGATCGGGCTGAGGGTGGAGCCGGGTGGCTCCGCCGAGCCGGGGGGGCGTCTCGTTCACGGTCACGGTGGTCGTGTGATCCCGGCGCGAGGCGAAAGCGGCGGCGATTACGCTGGCATCGGATTTCGGCAGATCGTCGTCGTCATCCTCGGCTGCATCGTGCCCTTCGTCCTCCGCGCTGGAGCGCGCCTCCTCGGGCTTTGCGTCGGGCACGGCGGGGGTGGCGGCAAGGCCCGCCGCAGCCAGCGACGCGTCTGAGGGCTCAACGGCAGCGTCGGCGTCATCAATGGCCGTTTCGTTCGGCTCGGCCTCGGCAAATTCGACCGCCTCCGTCGCCTCGGTTTTCTCCGCCGCGACCTCGCCAGCCGCGACCGCTTCGGCTGCCTTGGCGGCCGGGCTTTCCGCGCCGGGTGTGCCGTCGCTCGGAGCCTCGGGCGCACCCGTATCTTGCGTATCCGTTTCAGCCTCAGAGGCCGCGAGCAGATCGGAGAATTCGCCCGGCTCTTCCGGCAGGGTGGGCTCGGGCTCCTCCGCCGAAGCTGCCTTCGACGGTTGGTCCAAGGCGCTCAATTCGGCCAATTCGGTTTCCGAGACCGCGCTATCGTCGGCAAGCTCCGTAATGTCGCTTTGCGCGTCGGCGGGGTCCGCCTCAGAGGGGGGCGCCTCCTGCGTCGCGGCTTCCGCCGACGCCTCGGTCGCCTCTTCGGACAGGTCGACGGCCACGATCAGGGCGGATTTGTCGGGCTCGACATGCGCGCCCTCGGGGATGTGCTGCGCGACCGAAGAGGTCAGGCCGAAATGCGGCTCGCCGGGGAAATCGCCGGGCTCGGGGGCGGCGACGAAGCTGACCGGATTGAAACCGTTTTCCTGCGCGAAGCTTTCGGCTTCTTTCAGCGTCTCGCGCGCGATCACGGCGACCTGCACAGTCTGGCCGGGGCCTACGAAATCATAGACCAGCTCGCTGACCGGGTAGGGCGTCATGCCCTCCAGCGCGGTCTCGATCTGGGTCTTGCGCTGCGCGGGGCTCGGTCCGGGCGCATAGATCGCGGTGTAGAGGATCTGCGAATCCGGCAGCACGAGCTTCGAGGTGAAGCCACGCGGCGCCTGCGCCCGTGCCTTGTCGCGGAGGGCCGCGACCTCGGCCATCGGGTCATCGCCTTCGAGCGCGGCCTCGCCCAGAAGCGTCCAGCCCTCTTTCGCGCGGTGCACCAGAGCGATGCCATCATGCGAGAGGATCAATGCAAAATCGGGTTTCATGGGTACTGCGCGCGCCTCGGAGCGGTCCGGTCCAACTCTTCACATCTTCGTAAAGGAGATTCGATCTTCTGAAAAGCGTCGCGACCGGGGCGGAGCGGGCAATTGCCGGTTTTCCACTGTTTCGACGGCGCAGCCGCTGCGGGCGCCGGAAGAAATGTTCGAAATGCAACGACGGGTGGTTTGAATGGCGCGCCGGTTTCGCGGCGCGCCATGTTTGTTATCAGCTGGTTGCGGCGCTCAGCGCCTGATCGAGATCGGCGATCAGATCGTCGACATTCTCGATGCCGATGGAGAGGCGCACCACGTTCGGCGCGGCCCCTGCGGCGATTTGCTGCGCCTCGGTCAGCTGGCGGTGCGTGGTCGAGGCCGAGTGGATGATCAGCGAGCGCGCATCCCCCAAATTCGCGACATGGCTAAACAGCTTGAGATTGTTCACCAGCTTCACGCAGGCGTCGTAGCCGCCCTTCACCGCGACGGTGAACAGCCCGCCTGCACCTTTCGGCGAGATGGTCTTCATCCGCTCGTGCCAGGGCGAGCTTTCCAGCCCGGCATAGGTCACGTAGTCGATGCGCGGGTCTTTCTCGAGCCATTCGGCCACGGCCTTGGCATTGGCGTTGTGCTTGTCCATCCGCAGGCTCAGCGTCTCGATCCCCATCAGCGTGTAATGCGCGCCTTGCGGGTTCATCGTCATGCCGAGATCGCGCAGCCCCACCGCGATCGAGTGGAAGGTGAAGGCCATCGGCCCCAGAGCCTCGTGGAATTTCAGCCCGTGATAGGCGGGTTCGGGTTCGCTTAGCGAGGGGAACTTTCCGCTCGCCGACCAGTCGAACTTGCCGCTATCGACGACACAGCCGCCGGTGACGGTGCCGTTGCCGGTCATGTATTTCGTCAGCGAGTGGACGACGAGCGTCGCGCCATGTTCGATCGGGCGGCACAGGTACGGGGTGGCCAGCGTGTTGTCGACGATCAGCGGCAGGCCGACCTTGTCGGCCAGTTTCGCCACCGCCGGAAGGTCGGTGATGTAGCCGCCCGGGTTCGAGATCGACTCGCAGAAGATCGCGCGGGTGTTCTCGTCCACCGCGGCTTCCAGCGCGTCGAGATCGTCGAAATCGACGAAGGTGCAGGACCAGCCGAAGCGTTTGATCGTGTGGCTGAACTGGGTGATCGAGCCGCCATAGAGCCGCGTCGAGGCCACGATGTTCAGCCCCGGTCCCATCAGCGGGAAGAGCGCCATGATCTGCGCCGCGTGACCCGAGGAACAGGTTACCCCGCCCGCGGCACCTTCCAGCGCCGCGACACGTTCGGCCAGTTTCATCACCGTCGGGTTGGTCAGGCGCGAATAGATGAAGCCCACTTCTTCGAGGTTGAACAGGCGCGCCGCGTGGTCGGCGTCTTTGAAGGCGTAGGATGTGGTCTGGTAGATCGGCACCTGCACCGCGCCGGTCGCGGGATCGGGCTCGGCGGCGGCGTGAATTTGCAGGGTGTCGAAAGCGTAATCGGACATGGTCTGGGGCTCCTCTTCTCTTGCCGAGACGTTAGCGGGACCGGGGGAGGCCGACAAACACATTCGTTTTGCGTGATGAGAGGGGGCAGCTCGCGCGGCTCAGCGCATCCAGAGCTTCGCGCGCTTGATCCGGTTGCGCAGCGCCTTCTCGTGGCGCGGCATCCCTTCTTCGGCGATGATCGCGCGCAGTTTGCGGCCCTTGCCCTGATAGATCAGCTTCTTCGCAGGCTCGTAGGCCTTCAGCACCTTCTTGATCTTGTTCGGGGCCGTCAGCTCTTCGACCGTGTCGATCACGGCCTCGCTTTCGCGCGCATACATTAGCGGCAGGGCGCGGTAATGGCAGGTGATCTCGCCGTCGAGCCCATCGAGCTCCGGCCCCGGACGCCCGCCGCCGAAGGAATGGATCACCAGTGGCAGGGCCACCTGATCGAGCCACGGGTCGAGCGACTGGCAGGCCAGTTCGTCGGGTGCATCGTCGCGGATTTCGCGGGCGTATCGCAGGAAGCGCGCGCCGAATTCGACCGGGTCGGCGCCGAAGAACCAACCCGCGTTGAAATACATATAGCGCCGCCAATATTCGTCCGGCTGGCTCAGATCGAGCGTTTCCTCGAACCCGTCCAGCCCGAACTTGTCGTAGAGCGATTTCCAGATACCCGCGTAGCCGGGACCGTAAAGCGGCGGCTCGGGCCATGTGCCGGTGCGCCGCATCGACGCCGAAGGGCGGTCGAAATCGAAGCCAATCTGCGACAGCGGTCCGGTGAAGACCGTATCGGTGTCGAAGAAGACGAAGGGCTCCCCTTCGGGCAGGGCGGCGAGCGCCTCGATCTTGTTGCCATAGGGATAGGACTGACCGAAGATTTTCGACTCGAAGGGCACGATTTCCGCGCCCGCATCTTCAAGCAGCGCCCGCACCGGACCGGAAATCCGCGTCTCGTCGGACCAGCGCGGTCCGGGCTGCGGCTCGGCTATCAGCAGGCGCCCTTTGAACTCCGGATTGGCTGCGCGAAAGCTCAGCGCGAAAAGAATTGCCTCGAATTCCAGCCGTCCCGCCTGTGCAACACAGAAGATGTTATAGGGTTGTGAAGTCCGGGGGGTCGCCGCCATACTGCCGCCTGTCGGAGGGTTTGGTGCAGTATAGCGAGAAAGTGCAGGGGTAAAAGGTGATACGGATAAGCAAGTTAACTGCGTTGGCGCTGTGTGGCCTCGTGTCGAGCGGCCCGGCGAGCGCGCAGAATTTCACCACCGCCGCCGAAGTACGCCCGATTCTCGGTATGACCCGCGATTCCTGGGTCGCGGTCCGTGAATATGGCGGGAAGGATCTGGTCTATTTCACCCATCTTCTGGCGTGGCGCTGCGGGCTGAGCGAAATTCGCTATGGCTTCAACGGCGCGCCGCCGAGCAAGTCGTTCAAGATGGAGAAGTGCCACGAGGGCACGGCCCAGCCCAACGCGATCTCGGGTGATAATGTCTATGTCAGCCAGCCGCTGGGCTCGGTCTCCGAGGTGCGGGTGAAGCTAATCTATGACGACGGCAGTTCGGAAGAGGCGCGGTTCAACCGCAAGGCTGTGCTGCAGTAAACGACGCAGCGAATGCGCGTTATTCAACGCAGCGGCCCCCGTGGGAGCCGCGTGTCACCAGTTCCTTAAGAGGGGGAAGTGGTGGGTGACCCTGGAATCGAACCAGGCGTGGGTCGCCCCGGCGGAGTTACAGTCCGCTGCCGCACCTTGCAGCACGTCACCCGACGCTGGGCGGGAGATACAAAAGGGGGCGGGAGGCGTCAAGAGAGAGTTTGCCGAAAAATTGCCCTCCGGATCAGAGCTTGCCAAACGAGGCCATTCCGCGCAGGTAGGGGCCAAAGGAGACCCGCGATGAAAAAGCCAGTCTGGGTGATCGAAAAGGAACGTGCCAAGCGCGCTGCGGCCGCCGAGACCGTGTGGCTCTTCGGCCTGCATGCGGTGCGCGACGCGCTGCAAAACCCGATGCGCGAGCGGTTGCGGCTGGTTTGCTCCAAGAATGCCGCCGACAAGCTGGGCGAGGCGATCGCGGCCTCGGGTATGGAGCCTGAGATCGTCGATGTGCGCAAGTTCGACAAATTCGTGCCGATCTCGACCGATTCCGTCCACCAGGGCGCGGCGCTCGAGGTGAAGCCGCTCGATTGGGGTGCGCTGAAGGATGTCTGCTACGATGCGCGCCGCGTGGTGCTGCTCGACCGGGTGACCGATCCCCATAACGTGGGCGCGATCCTGCGCTCGGCCGAGGTCTTCGGCGCGGCTGCCGTGATCGCGCCGCATCGCCATTCCGCGCCCGAGACCGGCGCGCTTGCGAAAACCGCCTCCGGCGCGCTGGAGCGTCAGCCCTATCTGCGGGTGAAGAACCTCTCGGATGCGATGGAGGAGCTGCGCCAGATGGGCTTCCGGCTGATCGGGCTTGCGGGTGAAGCCAAGATGTCGCTCGAAGACGGGCTGTCCGAGGCGGGAATGGAACCGGTTGCACTGGTTCTGGGTGCCGAAGGGCCGGGGCTGCGCGAGAAAACCCGTGAAACCTGCGACCGTCTGGTGCGAATCCCCTTCGCGGGCGAATTCGGGTCGCTCAACGTCTCGAACGCCGCCGCAGTGTCTCTTTACGCATCCGCAAGCCGCTGACGGTCACAAAATCGCGATTATGAGGGTATGGACCTTAAAAGTGGTGAGATGCGTTCCTATCTCACTGTCAGAGGCGCAGCTTCGGAACCGCCGCGCCTCTAGTTCACTGTCCCTCGTTCCGCCACTATTGCGCCCAGCCTTTAAGGCTTGGGCGCATTTTTCTTAGAGGGCTGCGACAAAGTAGAGGTTTCAGATGCAAGACGAGATTCGCGACATTCTGGGCAATGCGAAGGTGATCGCCGTAGTCGGCATGTCCCACAAGCCGGAGCGCCCCTCCTATGGGGTCGCGCAGTTCCTGCAGTCCAAAGGCTACCGCGTGATTCCGGTCAATCCCGGCCTCGCCGGGCAGGAACTGCTGGGCGAGACGGTCTATGCCGATCTCGGCGCGATCCCCGACGAGATTGCTGTGGATATGGTCGACGTGTTCCGCCGTTCTGAGGCGGTGCCGGAGGTCGTGAATGAGGCCTTGGCGCATCTGCCGCATCTCAAGACGATCTGGATGCAGCTTGGCGTGTCCCATGACGCGGCGGCCGAGAAGGCGCGCGGGCAGGGGGTCAAGGTCGTGATGAACCGCTGCCCGAAGATCGACTATCCGCGCGTGATGGCCGGCTGAGGCGGGGGCTCTGCCCCTCGGCCTGTCGGCCTCACCCCCGGGATATTTTCCAAGAGCGAAGGGGGCTGTGCGCCTACGGTCTTCGCTCTTTCCAAATATCCCGGGGTGAATTTCCGTCAGGAAAGAGGGGCAGAGCCCCTTAACCCTTCACCGCTATGACTGCCTCCAGAATCGCATCGGCGATGTAATCCAGATCCGGCTGCTTGAGGCGTGCGGGCAGGCGCGTATCGCAGGCGCGCATCAGCATCTCGCGGGTTTTCGGCAGCTCCGGTACGTCACCGAGGAACTGCCAGTTCCAGAAGGCGCGCGCGTTGTCTTGGCTGAGGCCAAAGACCTGCACGCTGACACCGCGGGCCTTGGCCTCCGATTGCAGCTTGCGGGCCTCGTCATCGGACCAATCGCCCGCGAGGTTGAACTGCAGCGAATCCGGGGCGCGGGTTTCGGGGCCGAGCGGCGGCGGCACGTCGAGCCAGTCGCTCGTGTTAAGTCGCTCGGCGACGTAGTCGTGGTTTGCGCGGCCATCATTCACACGGCGCTCCACTTCCGCGATCTGCGGGCGGATGACGGCGGCGGAGAGGTTCTGCATCCGGCAGTTATAAAGCGGCAGCTTGTTCTGCCAGTGATGGAAGCTGTTCTGCAGGCCGGGATGCTTCTTCCAATTATGCTCGTAGGCGCCCGACATGATCACCGCACGCGCGGCGAGTTCCGGATCGTCGGTCAGCAGGATGCCGCCTTCGCCCGCGTTGATCAGCTTGTAGGACTGGAAGGAGAGGCAGCCGATCTTGCCGATCGTGCCGATCTTCTTGCCGTTCCAGAGCGTGCCGAGCGAATGCGCGGCGTCTTCGATCACCGGCACGTCCTTCTCGGCGGCCAGCTCCATGATCGCGTCCATGTCGGAGGTATGGCCGCGCATATGCGAGATCATCACCGCGTCGATGCTGTCGTCGAACTTCGCGCGGAAATCGTCGAGGTCGATGCGGAAATTGGAGCCGACTTCGACCAGCACCGGCACGCAATCGGCATGGACGATGGCGGAGGGGACGGCGGCGAAGGTGAAGGCCGGGACCAGCACGCGTGCCCCGCGCGGCAGGTCGAGCGCCTTCATCGACAGGAACAGCGCCTGCGAGCACGACGACACGGCGACCGCGTATTTCACGCCCATGAATTCGGCGAATTCGGCTTCCAGCTTGGCGACCGGCGCGTCTGCGGAGGTGTAGCGGAAGAGGTCTCCGCTGGTCAGGAGGCGTTCGATCTCGGCTCGGGCGGCCTCGGGGATGGCCTCGGCGTCATAGCAATTCGGGGCGGTCTGTCCGTCACGCGGCATGGCAAGATATCCTGAAACTGACTTTCAGGTTTTCTTTACACGAATGCCGCTTTTCGCGCCAATGAAGAATTCATGACCAAATTTGAGGCGGCGGCGGCTTGCCTAGATCCCCAGCTTGTCGCGCATCGAGAACCACGTCATCGCGGCGACCAGAAGCGGGCTGCGCAGGAGCGAGCCGCCCGGGAAGCCCGGCACTTTCAGCCCGGCCATCAGGTCGAAGCGCTCGGCCTGACCCGCGACGGCCTCGGCCATGATCTTGCCCGCCATCGTGCCCATCGCTACTCCATGGCCCGAGAAACCGCTGGCCGAGAGCGCGTTTTTCAAGGGCCGTGCGAAATAGGGCATCCGGGTGCGGGTGATCGCGAGCGTGCCGCCCCAAGCGTAGTCGATCTTCACATCCGCAAGGGAGGGGTAGACCTCCAGCATCGGTTTGCGCACGGTCTGCACGATGTCGGGGAACTTGTAGCCATAGCTTTCGCCGCCGCCGAAGAGCAGGCGATTGTCGTCAGAGAGCCGCCAGTAGTTCACCACGAATTTCGTATCCGCGACGGCGACGTTCTCGCGCAGCACTTCGGCCACGCGCGGCCCCAGCGGCTCTGTCGCGACGATGAAATTGTTGATCGGCATCACATGCGAGGCCACACGCGGCGCGAGGTTCCCCAGATAGCCGTTGGCCGCGAGGATCAGGTGATCGGCATCGATATGGCCGTGTTCGGTCTGCACGCGCACCGGCTCGCCGGGGCGGATGTGATGGACGAGCGAGCCTTCGTGGATCGTCACGCCCGCCTTTTCGCAGGCGAGCGCCGAGGCTTGCGCGAAGTTCAGCGGATGCAGATGCCCCGCGCCCCGGTCGATATCGCCACCCAGATAGGCCTCCGAGGGCAGGATCGCGTGCAGCGCGTCGCGCGAGAGCGGCTCCACCTGATCGTAGCTGTAATCGCGGGCCAGCCTTTCCGCCATGTGATGCGAATGCGCGACCTCGGATTGCGTCCGGCAGGCATGGGCGATGCCGGGATGGAATGTGACCGGCATCTCGTAGCGCGTGATCAGGTCGCGGATCAGCGCCTTCGCGTCTTCGCCGATGTCCCAGAGCCTGCGCGCCATCTCGGGACCGTGGGCTTTCTCCAGATCGTCCTGCTCCAGCCGCTGGCCCGAGCCGACCTGCCCGCCATTGCGTCCCGAGGCCCCGAAACCCACGCGATGGGCCTCGAGCAGCCGCACCGAATAGCCCTTCTCCGCCAGATGCAGCGCCGCCGAGAGGCCGGTAAAGCCGCCGCCCACGACGCAGACATCCGCCCGGTGGCGGCCCTTCAACTCGGGCCAGCGCCGGTCGGTCAGCGCGGTCGCTGCGTAATAGCTCGGCGCGTGCTCGCCCTTGCGGTCATTGGCGAAGAGCAGGTTCATCGCATCACACGTTCATCAGCAGATGCTCGCGCTCCCAGGGCGAGATCACTTGCAGGAATTCCTTGTATTCGTTGCGCTTCACCGCCTCGTAGACGGCACAGAATTCCGGGCCCAGAACATCGCGGATCGGCGCGCTTTCCGAGAAGAGATCGAGCGCATCGCCCAGATTCACCGGCACGTCCTCGGCCGACATATAGGCGTCGCCGAGACATTCGGGCTTCGGCATCTGCTTTTCCTTGAGGCCCAGATAGGCGCAGGCAAGCGATGCCGCGAGCCCGAGATAGGGATTGCAATCCATCCCCGCCAGACGGTTCTCGATCCGTCGCGCCGCGGGGCCCGAGATCGGCACCCGCAGGCCCGTCGTGCGGTTGTCGCGCCCCCATTCGAGATTTATGGGCGCTGCGAAATCCGGCACATAGCGGCGATAGCTGTTCACGTAAGGCGCCAGCAGCGCGATCACCGCGGGCAGGTGCGTCTGAAGCCCCGCGATGCAGTGCAGGAAGGCTTCCGTCTCGCCGCCATTCTCGTCGGAGAAGATGTTCTGGCCAGTCTTGGTGTCGATCACCGACTGGTGGATATGCATCGCCGAGCCCGGCTCGCCCTCGATCGGTTTCGCCATGAAGGTGGCGAAGCAATCCTGCCGCAGGGCAGCCTCGCGGATCAGCCGCTTGAAGTAGAAAATCTGGTCGGCCAGTTCGACCGGGTCGCCATGGGCGAGGTTGATCTCGATCTGACCGGCGCCGCCCTCCTGCAGGATGCCGTCGATCTCGAAGCCCTGAAGCTCGGCGAAATCGTAGATGTCGTCGATGACCTTGCCGTATTCATCGACCGCCGACATCGAATAGGCCTGTTTCGCCGCCGCCCGACGACCCGAGCGCCCCATCGGCGGGATGATCGGCTGGTTCGGGTCCACGTTGCGCGCGACGAGGAAGAATTCCATCTCGGGGGCGACGACGGGCACCCAGCCTTCGGCCTCATAGAGCGCGAGCACGCGCTTGAGCACGTTGCGCGGTGCGATCGGCACCGGATTGCCCTGCTGGTCCTCGACGTCATGGATGATCTGCAAGGTCCAGTCCGCCGTCCACGGCGCGGCGGTCGCGGTCGAGAAATCGGGCGTCAGGATCATGTCCGGTTCGGTGAAAGCGCCCGAGGGGTTATCCGTCCACTCGCCGGTGATCGTCTGCAGGAAGATCGAGTTCGGCAGGAAAAAGCGATCCTGAAACTTGAATTTGGACGCGGGCATCGCCTTGCCGCGCGCGACCCCTGCAATATCGGCGACAATGCACTCCACCTCGTCGAGACGCCGACCCTCGATGTAATCGCGTGCGGCTTGCGGGATACGGTCGGTCCAGTCCTTCATGTCGCTCATCGGTCAGCTTTCCGGGTGCGCAGGCACCCTTGTCTTGAGGAAGAAATCGGCGATGCGCTCGGCGATCCGGGACGCGCCGTTGGGCTGCCCGAGCCGCGTGCGGGCGGCCTGCATCAGGTCATCGGGCACGACACCGCGCCCGCGTGTATCCATCAGACCTTCCACGAATGCGTCGGGAAATTCGGGGTGGGGCTGGACGGTGAAGATCGTGTCGCCATAGGCGAGCGCGGGGTAGGCGCAGAAATCATTTTCGGCGATCGGCGTCGCGCCCGGCGGCAGCTCGGTCACCTGATCCTGATGCCACGCATTGAGCGCGATCACCTCGCCGCCGAAATCGTAATCCTGCGGGCCCACGGCCCAGCCGCCGGAGAATTTCTCGACCTTGCCGCCAAGCGCCTGCGCGATGATCTGATGGCCGAAACAGATACCCACCATCGGGACATTCTCGGCATGGGCGTCGCGGATGAACGTCTCAAGCGGCTTGATGAAAGGGTGATCCTCATAGGCGCCGTGGCGCGAGCCGGTGATCAGCCAGCCGTCGCAGTCATGCACGCTTTCGGGGAAGTGCATATGCTCGACGTCGTAGCGCTGGAATTCGAGGCCGCGCCCGGCGAGCAGCGCTTCGAACATGTCAGGATAGTCGCCCGCCTTGTCGCGCAGAACGTCGGGGGATTGGCCGGTTTGGAGGATGCCGATACGCATGGGAGGTCCGCTCGTAAGCTCTTGTTGCCGAAGCGTAGTGCGGGGCGTGAGCGGCGGCAAGGGGGCTCCGCCCCCGGCGCGTGCCGCGCCTCCCCCGGGATATTTCTGCCAAGAGGAAGATGCGTTTCGGCTTGGTTGAAATATCCCGGGGGAGGGCGAAAGCCCGAGGGGGCAGAGCCCCCTCTTTTTTAAGTCTTGTCGTCCTACAGCGACGGGGGGCAGCGCCCCCTCTTGCTTTGGTTTTGTCGCGCTTAGCGCGAGCGGATCATTCCCATGATCTCGAGCGTCTTTCCCAGGATCGGCTGCGCGACCTCGTCGGCGCGGTTCGCGCCGTCGCCGAGGATGCTGTCGATCTCGGAGGGATCGTTCATCAGCCGGGTCATCTCGTCCGAGATCGGAGCGAGCTTTGCGACCGCCAGTTCCGCCAGCGCCGGTTTAAACTTGCCGAAGCCCTCGCCGCCATATTCGCCCAGCACCTGCGTCGGCGTCATGTCGGCCAGCGCCGCGTAGATGTTCACGAGGTTGCGCGCCTCGGCCCGGTCCTTGAGCCCGTCGAGGTCCGAGGGCAGGGGCTCGGGATCGGTCACGGCCTTGCGGATCTTCTTGGCGATCGTGTCGGCATCGTCGGTCAGGTTGATGCGGCTCGCATCCGAGGGGTCGGATTTCGACATCTTCTTGGTGCCGTCGCGCAGGGACATCACGCGGGTCGCGGCGCCTTCGATCAGAGGCTCGGGGGCGGGGAAGAAATCGGTCTTGTAGTCATGGTTGAACTTGGCCGCGATGTCGCGGGTCAGCTCCACATGCTGCTTCTGATCCTCGCCCACCGGCACCATCGTCGCATGATAGAGCAGGATATCGGCGGCCATCAGCGCGGGGTAGGCGTAGAGGCCGAGGCTGGCCTTCTCGGCATTCTTGCCCGCCTTGTCCTTGAACTGGGTCATCCGGTTCATCCAGCCCAGACGCGCGACGCAATTGAACGCCCAGGCCAGTTCGGCATGGGCCGAGACCTGGCTCTGGTTGAACAGGATCGAGCGTTTCGGATCGACGCCCGAGGCGATGAAGGCGGCAGCCGCCTCGCGGGTGTTGCGGCGCAGCGCGTCGGGCTCCTGCCAGACCGTGATCGCGTGCAGATCGACGAGGCAGTAGATCGTCTCGATCCCTTCGTCCTGCTTCTGGGCAAAGCGCTTGAGCGCGCCCAGATAGTTGCCCAGCGTCAGCCCGCCAGAGGGCTGGATGCCGGAGAAGATCCGCGGTTTGAAATTGGCGTTGAGGGGTTGCGCTTGCTCGCTCATCTGATGCTCCTGATCTGCGGGGGGTGGAAGCCCGCCATTGAGGATCTCCCGGGGTGGAAATCCGCTCTCCGCTCGCTTATCGCTAAAGCGCAAAGGGCGCAACTGAGCCCGCGAGCAGGAGACCAATATGCGCGACGGCTATGACGAACACCCGATGAACCCGCTGCCGCCAGTGGTCTGGCTTCTGGCGCTGCCGATCATCGCGACGGAGCTGTTCTTCGCGATGGGCCAGTCGGGTCTGATCGGCGGGGCGCAGGCCGCGGGCTGGCGGCTCGACGCGCTGCAGAAATTCGCCTTCTCGCCGCAGGTGATGCGCGCAATGTTCGAAACCGGTCAATATCCGCCGGAGCAGATGATGCGGATTTTGACCTATCCTTTCGTGAACGCCTCGGTGACGCAGGCGATCTTCGTGCTCGTGTTCCTCTTGGCACTCGGCAAGATGGTGGGCGAGATCTTCTCGGGGCTCGCCGTAGCGGTCGTGTTCTTCGGCGCGACGATCCTTGGCGCGCTGGTCTATGCGGCGCTGCCGTTTACGCAGATCGGGCTCTATGGCGGCTATCCGGGCGATTACGGGCTGATCGGGGCCTTCACGTGGATCTTGTGGACGCGGCTGGGGCAGGAGAATGCGAACCAGCTGCGGGCGTTCTCGCTGATCGGGGCGCTGATGGGCATCCAGCTGATCTTTGCTATGATCTTCGGCGCGCGGCCCGACTGGATCGCGGATATCGTGGGCTTCGTGGCGGGCTTCGTGCTGAGCTTCTTCGTGGCGCCCGGCGGGATGCAGCGGACATTGCAGCGGTTGCGGCGTCGGTGAGCCTTCCTGGCTCGGGGCGACCAGCCCCGGGCCGCGCCCGACCCTCCCGACGGGAGGGCGCATTGGCGATGTCGGTGCAGGCACGGATGACACACGGGCTTGAGAGATAAAGTGCCTGGCCACCAGCGGTTCGGCGCGCCCACCCGAGGGTCGGGCGCGGCCCTCACGCCCCGCCCGGACCGCGGCGCATCGCACCTTTCAGATCGGCCATATGCATCGCACCGATACCGATAGCCGTGCCGAAATAGACGAGCATCCCGAACAGCACGAGCCCCAGCAGCGCCAGCGCGCGTAGGCCCGGCACGGCGAACACGCCCGGCACCGCCCAGGTCACCGCCCAGATCGCAGCCCCCATCACCAGCGCCGCGATCACGATGCGGGGCAGGCGGCGGTAGAAACGGTGATCGAAGCTCGCGGCCTCGCCCATCGGGCGCGCGCCGAGCCAAAGTTGCGCGACCATCGCCCAGGCGGCGAGCGTCGTGCCCACCGCGGCGGCCAGATAGCCGATCACGAAGGACAGCCCGATCGCCAGCACCGCGTTCACCACCATCGCGACCAGCGCGTAGTTGAACGGCGTGCGGGTGTTCTCGCGGGCGAAATACAAAGGCTGCAGCACTTTCTGCAGCACGAAGGCGGGCAGGCCGAGCCCGTAGATCGCTGTGGCCCAGGCGGTGGCGATCGTGTCCTCGTGTGTGAACTGGCCGCGCTCGAACAGGACCGAGACGATGGGCTGGGCTGCCACCAGAAGCGCTACGGCGGGGCCGACGGTGAAGAGGAGCGCGAACTCGCCTGCGCGCGAGAAGGAATAGCGGCTGCCAGCCGTGTCGCCGCCGCGCAACCGGCGCGACAGGTCGGGCAGCAGCACCACGCCAATCGCGATACCCACCACACCCAGCGGCAGCTGATAGAGCCGGTCGGCATAGTTCAGCCACGCGATTGCGCCGTCGAAATGCGAGGCGACCTGACGCCCCACCAGCAGGTTGATCTGGACCACGCCACCCGCCAGCATTGCCGGGATCGCGATGCGGATAAGGCGCTTCATGTCGGGCGAAAGGCGCGGGCGCTTCGGGACGATCTTGAAACCCGCGCGCCATGCGGCGACCCAGACGAGCGCAAGCTGTGCTACGCCCGCGACCGGCACAGCCCAGGCCAGCGCATCGCCCACCGGCCAGCCCGCCTGATCGGCCATCAGCATCGCGATCACGAAGGTGATGTTCAGCAGGACCGGGGCGGCGGCTGCGGCGGCGAAGTGACCGGCTGCGTTCAGCACGCCCGACAGAAGCGCGCTGAGCGAGATGAAAAGGATATAGGGAAACGCGATCCGGCCATAAGTTGTGGCGATCGTGAACCGCTCGTCGCCCGCGAAACCCGAGGCCATCGCCAGCACCAGCCACGGCATCGCCGCCGAGGCCACCAGCGTCAGCAAGATCAGCACAGAGGCCAATCCCCCCATCGCCTCGCGTGCAAAACCTTGGGCGTTCTCGCCGCCCTCCAGCTTCTTCGAGAAGATCGGGATGAAGGCGGTGTTGAACGCGCCCTCCGCGAAGAAGCGGCGGAACAGGTTGGGGAGCGAGAAGGCCACGAGGAAGGCCTCGGCCACCGGACCCGCACCCAGGTAGGCCGCGATCATCATGTCGCGCGCAAAACCGAGGATGCGACTCGCCATGGTCCAGCCGCCCACCGTGAGGAAGCCGCGCACCAGCCGGATTGGTTTCATATTAGTTTCCCGCCCGTTTCGCGCCCGACGCGATGGCGTCCATCAGCTTCTTCTCGAGCGCTTCCTGGCGGGGTTTGGAATGCAGTTTCAGGCCGAACATGTCTTTCACATAGAAGCTGTCCACGACCTGCGCGCCATAGGTGGCGATCACCGCCGAGGAGATCGAGATATTGTTCGACGCCAGCGCCCGGGTCAGGTCGTAGAGAAGGCCGGGCCGGTCGCGGGTATCGACTTCGATGATCGTGTAGATATCCGATCCCTCGTTGTCGATGGTGATATGGGTCGGGAACTTGAACTCGCGCTCACGCTTCTTGAGCTTGTCGCGATCCTTGAGCGCCTCGCGGGCGACGACCTCGCCTTTCAGCGTCTTCTCGATCATGCCGCGCAGCCGGGTCAGCTTCGACGCCTCATAGGGGTGGCCCTCGGCGTCCTGCACCCAGAAGACGGCGGTCGCATATCCGTCCTTCGAGGTGTAGGTGCGCGCGTCGACCACATTCGCGCCGACCAGTGCCAGCGCGCCCGAAAGCCGCGAGAAGATGCCGGGGTGATCGGCCAGCGCGAAGCTCACACGGGTCGCGTCGTGATCGTCGTCGGGATGCAGGTCGATGCGGATCTCGTCATCGCCCAGATCGCGCAGCAACCGCGCGAAGATCTCGTGATTGATGGTGGCGAGCGCTTGCCAATAGGGCGCGTAGTGACGCCCCAGCTCGGCGCGGATTTGCGCCTTGTCCCAGTTGTCATCCGCCTCCAGCACCTCGCGCAAGGCACGCTTGGCCTCGTCGGTGCGCTGCTCGCGATTGACCGCTTCCAGCCCGTGCTCCAGCGCCATCGCGGTCTCGGAATGCAGCTTGCGCAGCAGCGTCGCTTTCCAGTTGTTCCAGACATTCGGGCCGACGCCGCGAATGTCGCAGACGGTCAGCACGGTCAGCAGGTCGAGCCGCTTGCGCGATTTCACGCGCTTGGCGAAATCGCGGATCGTGCGCGGGTCCGACAGGTCGCGTTTCTGCGCCACGTCGGACATCAGAAGGTGGTGGCGCACCAGCCATTCGACGGTCTCGGAATCCTCCTGGTTCAGCCCCAGCCGCGGCGCGACCTTGCGGGCGATCTTCGCGCCGAGGATCGAGTGATCCTCGGGTCGTCCCTTGCCAATGTCATGCACCAGCAGCGCGACGTAGAGGACCTTGCGATTGATGCCTTCCTCGAGGATGTGCGACGAGAGCGGCAGATCCTCGACCAGTTCGCCGCGCTCGATCTGCGCGAGCGTCGAGACGACCTGAATCGTGTGCTCGTCCACCGTGTAGCTGTGATACATGTTGAACTGCATCATCGCCACGATCGGCTCGAATTCCGGGATGAAAGCGGCCAGCACGCCCAGCTCGTTCATCCGCCGCAGCGCGCGTTCCGGGTTGCCGTGCTTTAGCAGCAGATCGAGGAAGATGCGCTGCGCCTCGCGGTTATTGCGCACCTTGTCGTCGATCAGGTCGAGATTGGCCGAGACGAGCCGCATCGCGTCGGGGTGGATCAGCATCCCCGAGCGCAGCCCTTCCTCGAACAGCCGCAGCAGGTTCACCGGATCGGAGAGGAACGCCTTCTCGTCGGCGACATTTATGCGGCCGTTCTCTTCGCAATAGGGGGCTTTCAGTTTGCGCCGCCTGCGGAAAATCCGCTGCAGCATCGGCGCGCTTTTCACGTGCTGCGCTTCGAGCTTGGTCAGGAAGATGCGGGTCACGTCGCCCACGGCGGTCGCGTGGCGGAAGTAATCCTGCATGAAGACCTCGACCGCGCGGCGGCCCGCCAGATCGCGATAGCCCATGCGCTCGGCCACTTCGACCTGCATGTCGAAGGTCAGCTGATCCGAAGCCCGGCCCGAGATCAGATGCAGGTGGCAGCGCACCGCCCAGAGGTAATTCTCGGCCTCGTGGAAGGTCTCGTATTCCTCGGGGGAGAAGGCGCCGATCTTCATCAATTCGCGGGCGCGGCCCACGTGATGGATATATTTGCCGATCCAGTAGAGGGTCTGCAGGTCGCGCAAGCCCCCCTTGCCCTCTTTCACATTGGGTTCGAGCACGTAACGCTGCCCGCCCTGACGGCGGTGGCGCTGCGAGCGTTCCTCCAGCTTGGCCTCGATGAACTCGGCCTCGCTGCCCTCGAAGAGATCGTGACGAAGGCGAAGCGACAGCGCCTCGGCCAGCTTCTCGTCGCCGCCCACGCAGCGATGTTCGAGAAGGGCGGTGCGGATCGTGATGTCCTCGCGCCCGAGCCGGATGCAGTCGTCGAGCGTGCGGGACGAATGCCCCACCTTCAGCTTCAGATCCCAGAGCATGTAGAGCATCGACTCGATGACGCTCTCGGCCCAGGGGGTGACCTTGTAGGGGGTGAGAAACAGCAGATCGACATCGGAATGCGGCGCCATCTCGGCCCGGCCATAGCCGCCCACGGCGAGCACCGCGAAACGCTCCGCCTCGGTGCGGATGCCGCAGGGGTGCAGACGCTGCGTCGCGATGCGCAGCACCGAGCGGACGATGCCGTCAGTCATCTGGGCATAGGCTTCGACCGTGTCGCGCGCGGCGCGCGGATGGGTCTCGAAATCGGCCTCAATCGCGGCGGCGGCGGCGCGGCGCTCCTCGGAGAGGAAGGTCACCGTCGCGGCCCGGATGTCCTTCGGGTCGCGCATGTCAGAGGTCGCTGCGTCGAGCGCCTCGAACAAACGCTGTTGATTTAGAAGGAGGGGCGCCCCGGTCGATGCCGGGGCGGGGTCTGTCATGCTGGTCACTGCGCAGTCTTGTCCCTTGACGGGCCCTTTCGTTTGAAGGCGGTCCGGGTCAGAACCCGAAGCCGCCGAAGTTGCGCGGCGCCGGGTCGATCACGACCGCCTGGCCGTTGCGGACCTGCGCCACGGCGAGCGCCCGTTCGTTGGTGCCGTCGGGCAGGAAGCGGAAGACGCCGTTGACGCCCACGAAGCCCGAACGCTGGGTCAGGCCCTGCTTGGTCAGCGCGCTCGGGTTGCCGGACTTCACCAGCGCGCCGATGGCCGCGATCCCGTCATAGGCGAGGCCTGCGATCGGGTGGGGGGCTTGGCCGTAAGCGGCGCTGTAGCGCGACACGAACTGCTGTTGCAGCGCCGGATCGGGCTCAGCGAACCAGCCGCCCTGAGTGCCCGGCAGCGACAGCGTCGCCGGCGGAATATCCCAGCGGGTCAGGCCGATATATTGCGTCATCTGCGGGGTCACGCCCTGCTCGCCCATCAGCTGCGTGAGCAGAGGGAGCGCGCCTGCGGTATCGGCGGTCAGGAACAGCGCATCGACGTCACCGGACTTCACACGGCTTGCGATCTGCGGCGTCGCATCGACCACGCCCTGCTGCGAGAACGGGTAGGAGGCCACGCCCGCGAGCGAAGCGCCCGAGCGTGCGACCGCGGTCTGGATCGCCTGTGCGCCGATCTCGCCCGCAGTGGTCTGCTCATGCACGACCATGATCCGCTTCTTGCCCTGACGTGTCGCGAAGCTCACGAGGCGGTTGGCGGTGTTCTGGAAGGTCGGGCCGAGCACGAAGACGTTGCCGCCCGCGACGTTGGTGTTGTTCGAAAACGCAAGCACGTTGATGTTGCGCGAGGCGACCGCAAGACCTGCGGCATTCGCCGATTGCGCATAGACCGGGCCGAGGATGATCTTGGCGCCCTCGTCGGCGGCCTTGGTGGCCATCGCGGCCGCTTGCTGCGGATTGCCGGCGGTGTTGTAGACCTGCAGGTCGATCCGTGCGCCTTGCAGATCCTGAATCGCGAGATTTGCCGCATTCTGCAGCGCCCGCGCGAGCGTCTCGTCGCCAGCGTTGCCGGACCCGGCCGGAACCAGAAGCGCGACCTTGACCGGTGCGCTGGTGTCGATCTTCTGACCGGAATTGCCCATCGGCCCCGGCTGACAGGCCGCAAGCCAGACCAATGCGAGGAGGGCTGCGATTCGCGCGGCGAGGGCGCGGGGGTTACGAATGAGATTAAACATGATACGTCCTTTTGGGCGTTGGCGTCCGGTCCGGGCACTGAAGCAACGCCTGCGAACCGCGAGGAAATGACGCGGTCGAGACTACGCACAAGCAGGCGTGAAGTAAACGTTCCACACAAGTGATGAGGCGGGCGATGGGCGAGGGTGTTGTATCTGATGCAAACGCGGAAAATAAGGGAACCAGGAGTGTTCCGGCGCCGTTAAGCCCGGGGCTTCATTTCATTGCCACACCCATCGGAGCCGCCCGCGACATCACCTTGCGCGCCCTCGACATGCTGCGCGCAGCCGACGTTCTGGCGGCCGAGGATACGCGCAGCCTGCGGCACCTGATGGAGATCCACGGCGTGCCGCTGAACGGGCGACAGGTGCTCGCCTATCACGACCATAACGGCGCCGCGATGCGCCCGAAAATCCTCGCAGCCCTGGAGGCGGGGAAATCGGTGGTCTACGCCTCCGAGGCGGGGACGCCACTGGTCGCGGATCCGGGCTATCAGCTTGGCCGCGCGGTGATCGAGGCCGGGCTGCCGCTCTATAGCGCACCGGGTCCCTCGGCGGTGCTGACGGCGCTGACTTTGTCGGGCCTGCCGACGGATCGCTTCCTCTTCGCGGGATTTGCACCGAATAGTAAAGGCGCGCGACGCAACTGGCTCGCGGAGTTCAAGGAAATTCCGGCGACGCTCGTTTTCTATGAAAGCCCCAAACGCATTAGGGAAATGTTAGCTGACGCGGCCCATAGTCTGGGAAAAGAGAGACAAGCGGCGCTGTGCCGGGAGTTGACGAAACGCTTCGAAGAGGTCCGCCGGGGAACGCTGGAAGAGCTTGCGGAAAGCGTGGCTGAGTCGCCGGTCAAGGGCGAAATCGTCGTCGTGGTCGACAGGCCGCATGCAGTCGAGGTCGACGATGCGGAACTGGAGCGGCGGTTGAGCGCCGCGCTCGATCGGGAGTCGCTGCGCGATGCGGTCGATGCTGTCGCCGGGGCGACCGGGTTGCCGCGGCGCAAGGTTTATCAGGCCGCTCTGGCTATGGAGAAGAAGAAATGAGTGGATCGCTGTCGTATTATTCGGGTCTCGCCGCCGAGGAGCAGGTGATGCTGCATTACGAGCGGGCAGGGCGCGCGGTCTCGGAACATCGCTGGCGGGGCAAATATGGCGGCGAGATCGATCTGATCGCACGAGAGGGCGACACCCTGATCTTCGTCGAGGTGAAGAAGTCGCGCAGTCATGCCCGCGCGGCCGAACGTCTTTCGCAGCGCCAGATGCGCCGGATATGCATTTCGGTCGAAGAATATCTGATGCGACATCCCGCTCCGGCAAACTGCAATCGCAAGGTCCGCTTCGATCTCGCCCTGGTCAATGAGATCGGGGAGATCAAGGTGCTGGAGAACGCCTATTTCGGATTGTGACCGGCCCGTGGGTTGAGGTTGCATCCAGACGCGCCACATTGCATCAAGATTGCAGTCTAAAGAGGGGGCGCGGATGGGATTGAAAGTTGCGATCCAGATGGATCCGATCGAAGCGGTCAATATCGAGGCTGACAGCACGTTTAGGATCGCCGAAGAGGCGCAGGCGCGTGGGCATGAGCTTTTCTACTACACGCCGGGTCGCCTGATCTACCGCGAGGGGCACGTCTATGCGCGTGGCTGGCCTCTGGTGGTGCGGCGTGAGAAGGGCAACCACTTCACGCTGGGCGAAGAGACCGAGGTCGATCTGGGCGACTGGGATGTGGTTTGGCTGCGGCAGGACCCGCCCTTCGATATGGGCTATATCACGACGACCCATCTGCTGGAGCGGATACATCCCGAGACGCTGGTCGTCAACGATCCGTTCTGGGTCCGGAACTCTCCCGAGAAGCTTCTCGTTCTGGATTTCCCTGACCTGACGCCGCCGACATTGATCGCGCGCGATCTGGAGGCCATTCGCGCCTTCAAGTCGGAGCACGGCGATATCATTCTCAAACCGCTCTACGGCAATGGCGGGGCGGGTGTCTTCCGGCTCGATCCGAACGATCGCAACCTGTCGTCGCTGCACGAGCTGTTCATCGGCATCAACAACGAGCCACTGATCGCGCAGAAGTTCCTGCCTGCCGTTTCGAAGGGCGACAAGCGGATCATTCTCGTCGATGGCGAGCCGGTGGGCGCGATCAACCGGGTGCCGGCGGCGGGCGAGACGCGGTCGAACATGCATGTCGGCGGACGCCCGGAGAAAGTCGAACTGACCGCGCGTGATCGCGAAATCTGCGAGCGGATCGGCCCGTATCTGCGTGAGAAAGGACAGATCTTCGTCGGCATCGACGTGATCGGCGACTGGCTGACCGAAATCAACGTCACCTCGCCGACGGGCATTCAGGAGCTTGAGCGGTTCGACGGCGTGAATATCACCGCCCGCATCTGGGAGGCGATCGAAGCGAAACGGAGCTGATATGTCGATCCGGCTGGTCTTTCTCAATCTTTGGCTGCGCAGCATCGCGAAACCGATGGTGCGACGGTTCCACGGGGCTGCGCAAACGCGGCGCGCGACGGAGAGATTGGCCAGCTGGGTCGTGCGCGAGCCCACCGGGCTTTGCCGTCTGCCGACCAAGCTGGCCGGGCGCAATGCGCTGTCGCTGCGCGCGGGGCGGTCCTCGGTCGGGCGCATCATTCTCTATCTTCATGGCGGCGGTTACGTCACCGGCTCCCCGTGGATGTATCGCGGGCTCGCGGGGCGTTTGGCGAAGCTGAGCGGTCTCGAGGTGGTCGTGCCGGATTACCGCCTCGCGCCCGAGGCGCCGGTCGGTGCGGCGCTCGAGGACGCGACCGCAGCTTTCGATGCGCTGGTGGAAATGGGCTACGACCCGAGCGCGATCGTGATCGCGGGCGACAGCGCGGGGGGCGGTCTGACATTGGCGCTTCTGAGCGTGCTGTGCCAGCGCGGCACGCGGCCTGCCGGGGCGATTACCTTCTGCCCGTGGACGGACCTGACCTGTTCGGGCGAGAGCCTCCGCGTCAATGCCGCGAAAGACGCGATGCTGCCTGTGGAGCGGCTTGGCGATACCTGCGAGATGGTGCTGCGCGGGCATGACGCGAGTGATCCGCGCTTTTCGCCGCTTTTCGCGGAGTTCCCCGATCCGCCTCCGGTGCTGATCCAGCATTCGATGGGGGAGATCCTGAGCGACGATGCGCTGCGCATGGCCGAGCGGCTGCGCAGCTTCGACGCGGATGTCACGGTGCAAAGCTGGCCCGACGCGCCGCATGTCTGGCAATTCTTCGACGGTCGGGTGCCCGAGGCGCGCGCGGCGCTGGAGGATGCGGCAGCGGCGGCGCGCCGGATGCTCAACCTGCCACCGCGCTGAGCCGATAGCTCAACGCCTCGGCGATATGGGGCTGGCGCACATGCTCGGCATGGTCGAGATCGGCGATGGTGCGCGCAACCCGCAAAACCCGGTGGTAGCCGCGCGCCGATAGTCCGACCCGCTCCGCCATTCGGGCCAATAAATCTCGCCCCTGTGCATCCGGCGTCGCGATGTCTTCCAGCAACTGCCCTTCGGCTTCGGCATTAACGCGGATCGCGGGGTGATCCGCGAAGCGCTGGGCTTGTCGCTCGCGCGCTTCCGCGACGCGGGCCGCGACCTCGGTGGAGCTGTCGCCGGAGGCTGGCAGGTCGAGGTCGGCATAGCGGACCGGGGGCACCTCTATTCGTAGGTCGAACCGGTCCATCAGAGGTCCTGAAATCCGCCCCAGATAGTCGTCGCCGCAGCCGGGCGCGCGGGCGCAGGCGCGTTCTGCATCGCCGAGATATCCGCATTTACAAGGATTCGCTGCCGCGATCAGAAGGAAGCGGCAAGGATAGCGGGTATGGGCGTTGGCGCGCGAGACGACAACTTCGCCGGTCTCGATCGGTTGGCGCAGGGTTTCCAGCACGGCGCGGGGGAATTCGGGGAATTCGTCCATGAACAGCACGCCATTATGGGCGAGGCTGACCTCGCCGGGGCGCGCGCCACGCCCGCCGCCGATCATTGCTGCCATCGACGCGGTGTGATGCGGTTCGCGGAAGGGTCGGGTGCGCGAGATGCCGCCTTCGGCCAGCAGCCCAGACAACGACTGGATCATCGAGGTTTCCAGCATCTCTTCGGGACGCATTTCGGGCAGGATCGAGGGCAGCCGCGCGGCCAGCATGGATTTGCCCGAGCCGGGCGTGCCGATCATCATCAGGTGGTGGCGGCCGGCAGCGGCGATCTCCAGCGCGCGTTTGGCCCGTTCCTGACCCTTCACATCGCGTAGGTCGCGCGGATGCGGCGCGTCGCGGACGAGACCCGGGCGGGCGGGCTCCAGCGGCAGGCGACCGCTGAGATGGTCGATCGCGGCGCCGAGCGTCTCCGGCGCCGTCACCTCGGCCGCACCGACCCAGGCCGCCTCCGCCCCCGAGCCCTTCGGACAGATCAGCCCCTTGTCCTGCGCGACGGCCGCCATCGCGGCGGGCAGGGCGCCCGCGACCGGCAGGAGCCGCCCGTCGAGCGACAGCTCCCCCACGGCGACCAGCGCCTCGATCCGGTCGCGCGGCACGACCCCGATCGCGCCCAGCAGCGCCAGTGCGATCGGCAGGTCGAAATGCGAGCCCTCTTTCGGCAGGTCTGCAGGCGAGAGGTTCACGGTGATCTTCTGCATCGGCAGTGCGATCCCCAGCGCGCCGAGCGCCGCGCGCACCCGTTCGCGCGCCTCGGACACGGCCTTGTCGGGCAGGCCCACGACCGCGAAGCCGGGCATGCCTTCGGAGAGCGCGCATTGCACCTCCACGAGGCGGGCCTCCACCCCCTCGAACGCGACCGTATAGCTCTGGCTGACCATCGGCTCTCCTGCGCCTCTTCCCCGAGGGGTAGCGCAGCCGTGGTTTAGGAATGGTTAACGGGTGTAGGGGCGGGCACCGCGTCCTTCGCCCCTCGACTCGGAGACGAATGCGCCGCTCGAAACATCAGTGGAAATAGAGGGATAAAGGTGCAATTCCTGCATATCTGCACAGCCATCGCTTCAGTTTCGCGCACAAGATCAACATGTTGCGTTACAGTCGCTCAAGTGTCCGTGAGCACGCTTATGATATGCGGTGCTCAAGAAGGAGTGATAGCCTTCCCGTAGCGGCATGAATTTCTTCCATTTTTCGCTTGAAAACGTCGTCAAGTGCGCCACGCGCACAAAGTTTCAGGCAAAATTCAACATTTCCGTGAGGAACCAAAACATGTCATTCGCATTGGGTGGGCAAAGCAGCCATCCAATTCAAGGTTGCGCCGGTTTGGGCTGGACACCCCAGGGAGATTGTAAATGGCACTCGATGGTATGACCGATGAAACCCTGCCACGCCAAGCAATGCGGGCAGAGTTCCTGGATGCAGAAACCGAAGCAGAACTGGCGCGAGCGTGGCGCGATAATCGGGACGAACAGGCGCTGCACCGGCTCGTGACGGCCTACATGCGCCTCGCGATCTCGATGGCCTCGAAGTTCCGCCGCTACGGCGCGCCCATGAACGATCTGATCCAGGAAGCCTCACTTGGTCTGATGAAAGCCGCCGACAAGTTCGACCCGGAACGCGGTGTGCGGTTCTCGACCTATGCGGTGTGGTGGATAAAAGCCTCGATCCAGGAATTCGTGATGCGCAACTGGTCGATGGTGCGCACCGGGTCGACCTCTTCGCAAAAGGCGCTGTTCTTCAACATGCGCCGCGTTCAGGCCCAGCTGACCCGCGAAGCACAGCAAGAGGGTGAGCAGCTCGACGCGATGCAGCTGCGTCAGCGCGTTGCCGAAGTGATCGGCGTGCCGCTCTCGGATGTCGAGATGATGGAGGGTCGCCTGTCCGGCTCCGACTTCTCGCTCAACGCAACGCAGTCCAGCGAAGACGAAGGTCGCGAATGGGTCGATACGCTGGAAGATGACGGCGCGAGCCCCGAGGAAACCGTGGCCGACAGCCATGACGGTCAGACGATGAAAGTCTGGCTGGGCGAGGCGATGGGCCGTCTGACCGACCGCGAAGCCTATATCGTCCGCGAGCGTCGTCTGATCGAAGATCCGCGCACTTTGGAAAGCCTCGGTGAAGAGTTGGGGCTTTCGAAAGAGCGTATTCGTCAGCTCGAAGCGCAGGCTTTCGGCAAGATGCGCAAATCGCTTGAAACCCATCAGGGCGAGGTGCAAAGCTTCTTCGTATGAAGAAGTTTCTTGCCGCGCTTTGCCTGCTGTCACTGACCGGTCCCGCCTTTGGCGCGGAAATGTCGCCCGCCCAGCTGGATACGCTGTCGGGCGATATTGTCGTTCTGGGAGAGATTCACGACAACCCGACCCATCACCTCAATCAGGCGCGCGCGATCAAGGCGCTGAAGCCCGCCGCCGTGGTGTTCGAGCAATTGACGCCCGAGCAGGCGGCGAAGATCACGCCAGCGCTTTTGAAGGATGAGGGCGCGTTGGAAAAAGCGCTGGACTGGGACAATTCGGGCTGGCCCGATTTCGCGATCTATTATCCGATTTTCGCCGCTTTGGGCGATGCTAAGGTCTATGGCGCCGCGCAGCCGCGCGAGACCGTACGCGCCGCGATGACCAAGCCGCTGCCGGAGGTGTTCGGCAAGGATGCTGCACGCTACGGGCTGGACCAGCCCTATCCAGAGGATCTGCAGGCCAAGCTGGAAGCGGAGTCGCAAGAGGATCACTGCAACGCATTGCCGCCCGATCTGCTGCCCGGCATGGTCGCGGCGCAACGCTTCCGCGATGCAGCGTTTGCGCGGGTCGCGCTTGAGGCGCTGAAGGAGACCGGCGGGCCGGTCGCGGTCATCACCGGATCTGGCCATGCGAAGACCGACCTCGCCGTGCCCGCGCTTCTGCGCAAAGCCGACCCGGACGCGAAGGTCGTGGCGATCGGTCAGATCGAGGCGGAGCCGGGCACCGATCCCGGCAAGCAGCCCTTTGATGACTGGATCATCACGCCCCCGACCGAGCGCGCCGATCCCTGCGCCGCGTTCAAGTGATCCTTGCGCCAATGCGCCCCGGCGCTTAGACCATCTGAAAGAGTTTCACGGAGAGGCAAATGCTTGCGGGCAAACGCATCCTGTTGATCATCGGCGGCGGTATCGCAGCCTTCAAGGCGCCCGAGCTGATCCGGCTGCTGCGCGGGGCGGGGGCCTCGGTGAGCCCGGTCCTGACCAAGGCCGGGGCCGAGTTCGTGACGCCGCTGACCGTCTCCTCGCTCGCGGGCGAGGCGGTTCATTCCGACCTCTTCGATCTGACGCATGAGTCCGAGATCGGTCATATTCAGCTGTCGCGCGCCGCCGATCTGGTGGTCGTCGTGGCGGCCACAGCCGATCTGATGGCGAAGATGGCGAACGGTCTGGCCAATGATCTCGCCTCGACCCTGCTGCTTGCCACAGACAAACGCGTGCTGATCGCGCCCGCGATGAATGTGCGGATGTGGGAGCACCCCGCAACGCAGCGCAATATCGCGACGCTCAAATCCGATGGCGTGATCTTTGCGGGCCCGACTGAGGGCGACATGGCCTGTGGGGAGTTCGGCGAGGGCCGGATGATCGAACCCGAGGCGATCCTTGCTGCGATCGACGCCGCGCTGTCGGACGGGCCGCTGAAGGGCCGCCATATCCTCGTGACGTCTGGGCCCACCCATGAGCCGATCGACCCGGTGCGCTATATCGCGAACCGCTCCTCGGGCGCTCAGGGCACGGCGATTGCCGCGGCGCTGCGAGACCTCGGTGCGACTGTCACCTTCGTCACCGGTCCCGCGACGGTCGCGCCGCCTGCGGGCGTGCGGGTGATCAAGGTCGAGACCGCGCGCGAGATGCTGGACGCGGTGCAAAGCGCGCTGCCCGCCGAGGCCGCGATCTTCGCGGCCGCCGTGGCCGATTGGCGCGTGGCCAACGCGGCCGATCGAAAGATGAAGAAGGACGGCACCGGCGCGCCGCCCGCGCTCGAATTCGCCGAGAACCCCGACATCCTCGCCACTGTCTCGAAGATGGGCGAAGGGCGCCCGGGCCTCGTGGTGGGCTTCGCCGCCGAGACCCATGACGTCGCACGGTTTGCGGCCGACAAACGCGCCCGCAAGGGCTGCGACTGGATCGTCGCCAATGACGTGAGCCCCGCGACCGGGATCATGGGCGGGACCGAGAACGCGGTGACGATCATCGACGAGACCGGCGCGGAAAGCTGGGACCGGATGGGCAAGCAAGAGGTCGCGCGGCGGTTAGCTGCGCGCATCGCGGCAGCCTTGGGCGCGGCGACGAAGTAAGGGACGCTCCGCGGGGGATATTTATGCCAAGCCGAAGCAAATCGCCTCTTTCGGCTTGGTCCAAATATCCCCGCCGGAGGCATCCGCATTTGACGCCCGCGCGACATCGGGCAGGAGAGGGACACGTGAGCACACCGATCATCAAGGTTCTGCGCGAGGACTGGGCCGATCTCGAGATTGCGCTGCCGCGCTACGAGACCCACGGCGCCGCAGGGGCGGATCTGCGCGCCAATCTCGCCCCGGAGGATCGCGCGCGCGGGATCACGCTCGCCCCGATGCAGCGTGCTATCATTCCGACCGGGCTGCGCGTCGAGATCCCCGAAGGGTTTGAGATGCAGATCCGGCCGCGCTCGGGGCTGGCGCTGAAACACGGGATCAGCCTGCCCAACACGCCCGGCACGATCGACGCCGACTATCGCGGGCCGCTTGGGGTGCTGCTGATCAATCTCGGCACTGAGGCTTACCTGATCGAGCATGGCGCGCGCATCGCGCAGGCGATTATCGCGCCGGTGGTGCAGGCGCGCTTCGAGCTCACGGACGCTTTGGGCGACACCGCGCGGGGCGCAGGCGGGTTCGGCTCGACCGGGAAGGGCTGAGCGATGCTCGGGCTGGTTCTGATGGCGGCGATCGTGGGGCTCGGGCTGGTGCTCAAGGCCTCCGCGCGTGCGATCTTCGGGATGCTCGTGCTGATCTGGGCGGCCTTGGTGATCGCGCATCTGCCCATCCCCGGGTTTGGTCCGCTCGGGCGCGTTCTGGGCGGCTCGTTAGCGGGTTGGATTGGCCTCGGTGTCGTGGTCGCGCTGGTGCTGATCTATCGCCGGATGCTCGGGGCGATCCGCGTGAAGGCCGAGGCGAAAGAGGCTGAGGCGCCCGCGCCGAAACCGGGCAGCTTTTCCGAGGCCGAACTGGATCGCTATGCGCGCCACATCATGCTGCGCGAGATCGGCGGGCCGGGGCAGAAGCGTCTCAAGCAGGCTAAGGTTCTGGTGGTTGGGGCCGGGGGGCTGGGCTCGCCCGCGCTTTTGTATCTCGCCGCGGCCGGGGTGGGGCGGATCGGCGTCGTGGATGACGATATCGTCTCGAATTCCAATCTGCAGCGGCAGGTGATCCATCGCGATGCCGATCTCGGGATGCCCAAGGTCTTCTCCGCGCAAAAGGCGATGCTGGCGCTCAACCCGCATATCGAGGTGCTGCCCTATAATCGCCGTCTGAGCGCCGAGGATGCCGAAGGGCTGGTCGCCGAATATGACCTCGTCCTCGATGGGACCGACAATTTCGACACGCGCTATCTGGTGAATGCGGCCTGCGTGGCGACCGGCACACCGCTGATTTCCGGCGCGATCACGCAATGGGAAGGGCAGCTGTCGCTGTACGATCCGGCGAAGGGTGCGCCCTGCTATGCCTGCGTCTTCCCCGAAGCGCCTGCCGCCGGGCTTGCGCCGAGCTGTGCCGAGGCGGGCGTGGTGGGCGCGCTGCCGGGCGTGGTGGGCTCGATGATGGCGACCGAGGCGATCAAGGAGATCACCGGCGCGGGCCAATCCGCGCGTGGGCGGTTGATGATCTATGATGCGCTTTGGGGCGAGAGCCGCCAGTTCGGCGTGAAGCGGCGTGCCGATTGCGCGGTTTGCGGAGAAGTGCGCGGCGCGGGGGATGGTCAATCCTGAGCACGCGCCCTAGCTTGCGATGCAAAGGAGACCCGCCATGACCAACCCGCTTCTCGCCGACTGGACCGGCCCCTACAAACTGCCGCCCTTCACTGAGATTTCCGACGCCGATTTTGCGCCTGCGTTCGACGCGGCGCTGGCCGAGGCGCGCGCCAATATCGCGGCGATCGCGGACTCGCCCGACGCCCCGACATTCGCCAATACGATCGAGGCGATGGAGCTGGCGGAAGAGGCGCTCGAGAAGGTCGCGGGCGTGTTCTACAACCTCGCCGGTGCCGATGCGACGCCCGCGCGGCAGGAACTGATGCGCGATCTGGCGCCGAAGCTCGCCGCGTTTTCCTCCGAGATCACGATGAACACCGCGCTGTTCGGGCGGATCGACCAGCTTTGGCAGAGCCGCGAAAGCCTCGGGCTTGGCCCGGAGCAGGCGCGGCTTCTGGAGCAATATTACCAGATGTTCACCCGGTCGGGCGCGGCACTGGAAGGGGACGCGGCCGAACGGATGCGCGAGATCAAGCAGCGCTTCGCCTCGATCACCACGCAGTTCAGTCAGAACCTGCTGGCCGACGAGAGCGGCTGGTTCCGCCCGCTGGCCGAGGACGATCTGGAAGGCCTGCCCGATTTCGTGATCGACACCGCGCGCGCTGCAGGCAAGGAGCGCGGGCAGGACGGCCCGGTGCTGACGCTCTCGCGCTCGCTGATCGTGCCTTTCCTGCAGTTTTCGCCCAAACGCGAGCTGCGGCGCATCGCCTATGAAGCCTGGACGTCGCGCGGGGCGAATGGCGGCGAGACCGACAATCGCGAGATCGCCGCCGAGGTGCTGAGGCTTCGCGAGGAACGCGCGAAGCTTCTGGGCTATGACAGTTTCGCCGCCTACAAGCTGGAGCCCGAGATGGCCAAGACGCCCGAGGCCGTGCGCGGCCTTCTGATGCGGGTCTGGGAGCCTGCGAAGGCTGCCGCAGAGGCGGATGCCGCGAAGCTGGCCGAGATGATGCATGCCGACGGGATCAACGGCGATCTGGAGCCGTGGGACTGGCGCTACTATGCCGAGAAGCGCCGCGTGGCCGAGCACGATTTCGACGAGGGGCAGATCAAGCCCTATCTCTCGCTCGACGCGATGATCGGCGCAGCCTTCGATACGGCGAACCGCCTGTTCGGGCTGGAGTTCAAGGAGATCGGCGGGCCGTTCTACCACGCGGACGTGCGCGGCTGGGAAGTGTCGCGCGGGGGCGAAGTGCTGGCCATCTTCCTGGGCGATTATTTCGCGCGCGGCTCGAAACGCTCGGGCGCGTGGTGCTCGGCGATGCGCTCGCAGCGCAAGCTGGGCGGCGCGCCGGTGCCGATCGTGGTCAACGTATGCAACTTCGCCAAGGGCGATCCGGCGCTTCTGAGCCATGACGACGCGCGCACGCTGTTCCACGAATTCGGCCATGCGCTGCACCAGATGCTGTCGGATGTGACCTATCAGTTCCTATCCGGGACTTCGGTCGCGCGCGATTTCGTGGAACTGCCGAGCCAGTTGTACGAGCATTGGCTCGACGTGCCCGAGACGCTGGAAAAGCACGCGCTCCACTACAAGACCGGCGAGCCGATGCCGATGGAACTGCGCGACAAGTTGAAAGGGGCTGCCACCTTCGATCAGGGCTTCTCGACGGTGGAATATCTCGGCTCGGCACTGGTCGATCTGGCCTTCCACGAGGGTGCGGCGCCGGAAGACCCGATGGCGAAACAGGCCGAGGTGCTGCGCGAGATCGGCATGCCGCATGCGATCCGGATGCGCCACGCGACGCCGCATTTCGCCCACGTCTTCTCGGGCGACGGCTACTCGTCGGGCTATTACAGCTACATGTGGTCCGAGGTGATGGATGCCGATGCGTTCGAGGCTTTCGAGGAGGCAGGCGACGTGTTCGATCCGGAAACGGCGGCGAAACTCGAACGCTTCGTGCTGTCGGCAGGCAATTCGCGGCCGCCGGAGGAGCTTTACACCGAGTTCCGGGGCAAGATGCCGGGGGTCGAGCCTCTGCTGAAGGGCCGCGGGCTGCTTGATCCGGCCGCCTGAGCGGGTGGTGATGTCGGAGCCTCCGGCGGGGATATTCAAGGCAGTTGGAAGCAGGACGATCTGCCTTCCTCTTGGCCAAAATATCCCGGGGGGCGGCGCAAGCCGTGGGGGCAGCGCCCCCTCCGCGCTCAGCCCCGATAGACGTCCTTATGAATGATGACATCGGCCTGCGGATAGGCCTCGACGATGGCGCGTTTGAGCGCGGCGCCGATGTCATGGGCCTCTTCCAGCGTCTGATCCCCGTCGAGCTCGATATGCAGGTTCACGAAAATCTGTGCGCCTGCGGTGCGGGTCTTGAGATCGTGGAAGCCGCGCACGCCGGGCCAGTCGCGGGCGATCTTGGCGATGCCTTCGATCACGTCGTCAGGAGCCGCGCGGTCCATCAGCGCGTGCCATGCGCCAATGAAGATCTTCGCCGCGCCGGCTAGCATGATCGCCGCAGCGATCAGGGCGACGATGCTGTCCACGTCGCCCCAACCGAACGCATGTGACAGCCAGAGCGCGAGGATCGCGCCCAGTGTCGGCAGCAGATCGCCCACATAGTGCAGCCGGTCGGCGGCGACGACCTTGTTGCCGGTCTTGCGCGCCACGCGGCCCTGCCACCAGATCAGGCCGAAGGTGATCGCCGCAGAGGCGACCATGACCGCGATCCCAACACCTTCGGCGGCAAGCGGGGGCGGGGTCGGGGCCAGCAGGCGCTGAACGCCGGTGATGCCGATCGTGATGCCCGCGCCCAGTACGATCAGCGCCTGACCGAGGGCTGCGAGGTCTTCGGCCGAGCTATGCCCGAAGGCGTGATCGTCATCGGCGGGCTTCGCGGCATAGAGAATCGCGAGCAGCCCCGCGCCCGAGATCAACAGGTCCACCGCGCTGTCGGCGAGCGAGGCGCCCACGGAGAGCGCGCCGGTCTGCCACAGCGCCCAGGCCTTGATCGCCACAAGTAGCGCGGCGGTGCCGACCGAGGCCAGACCCGCCGAGGTGTTCATCCGGTGTTCGTTTTCGCTATAGGCCATCGCTGCCGTCTCTACCTTTGCGCCGATCCTCTAGCGCAGGTGAGCGTCTCAGTCACGGGTCTCGTCGGGGTCGACGCCCCAGATTTCGGTCTTGGGCAGCCAGCCATCCGCGCCCGAGCCCTCGATTTCGCACCAATCATGGGTGCAGGCGCCGAGGCCCGCGATCGCGCCGGCCTGCGCCTTGGCGGTGACTGCGGATTTCGGGTCGGGACGGGCATGTAGCGACACCATGTCCTGCATGACGATCACATTGCGCACGCCCGAGATCAGCGTGTAGTGAATCCAGCCGCCCTGACCTTCGTTATCCTCGACGCGCCGCCAATGGCCGAACTCTGCGGTGACTTTCAGCGGCATGCCGGGATGGGTGAAGACCCAGTCGATCCGGTGCGAGAGCGAGGGTCCGCGACGCACATTGCCCTTGGAGCCTTTGAGCGAGACATAGCGCGGGATCGGCAGGTGGGTGACCGGGCCGCGGCGCTGGGGTTTCGCCAGTTGCACGTCGGGGCCGTTGGGGGCGGGCTTGGCCGCGGGCTTCGCTTGTGGCTTGGTGGTCTGGCTGGTTGCAGCGGGCTGAGCGGCGGGGGCGTTCGATTTCGACTGCGCGCCCGAGGCATTGCCCGACACGCTCCAGATTGCGCCGACCAGAATCGCAATTGAGGATACCGCCGCGAGGATTTTGCTGCCCGTCATCGTCCGCCTCATATCCCGGCCCGCCCGCTGGCTGATCCGCGGGTCTGCAACATCCGGCGCGCAATAAAATTGCGCTCCCATGTCGATTTCGGCCATTACTGCTCTTGCCGGGCCTTGTGCCTGCCCGCGTTGAGGGGCAGTTTGCATCCAACCGCCCCGCGATGGAAGAGAGGAGAGGACCGAGATGCCTGCACCGCGCCTGAGTGTTGTCGTGACGCGACGCCTGCCCGAGGTCGTCGAGACCCGAATGAAGGAATTGTTCGAGGTCGAGCTCAATCACGACGATCGCAAGATGAGCCGGGAGGAGCTGGTCGAGGCGATGAAACGCGCCGATGTCCTCGTGCCCTGCGTGACCGACCGGATCGACGCGTCGATGATCTCGCAGGCGGGCGAGCGGCTGAAATTGATCGCGAATTACGGTGCTGGGGTCGATCACATTGACGTTTCCTCGGCGCGTCAGCGTGGGGTGCTGGTGTCGAACACGCCGGGCGTCGTCACCGATGATACGGCGGATATGACCATCGCGCTGATGCTCGCGGTGACGCGACGTATCCCCGAGGGGCTCGCCCATATGCAGGCGGGCGACTGGCAGGGCTGGGCGCCCACCGCCTTCATGGGCCATCGCATCGGCGGCAAGCGGCTGGGCATTCTCGGCATGGGCCGGATCGGTCAGGCGGTGGCGCGGCGCGCCAAGGCCTTCGGGATGCAGATCCACTATCACAACCGGACCAAGGTTCATCCCGATATCGAGGAGGAGCTGGAGGCGACCTACTGGGACAGTCTCGACCAGATGGTGAGCCGGATGGACGTGATCTCGGTGAACTGCCCGCACACGCCCTCGACCTTCCATCTGCTCAATGCGCGGCGGCTGAAGATGCTCAAGCCCGAGGCGGTGATCGTGAATACCTCGCGGGGCGA
Organism: Thioclava sp. F36-7; assembly: GCF_002020075.1. NCBI lineage: Bacteria > Pseudomonadati > Pseudomonadota > Alphaproteobacteria > Rhodobacterales > Paracoccaceae > Thioclava > Thioclava sp. F36-7. Next base: position 254,715 of record NZ_MPZR01000002.1, read on the forward strand.
GGTGATCGACGAGAACGCGCTGACACGGGCGTTGCGCGCGGGCGAGCTGGCCGGGGCCGGTCTGGACGTGTTCGAGCATGGCGCGGAGGTCAATCCGCGGCTGCGCGAGCTGTCGAACGTAGTGCTGCTGCCGCATATGGGCTCGGCCACCGTCGAGGGGCGCGTCGAGATGGGCGAAAAAGTTCTGGTCAACATCAAGACCTTCGCCGACGGGCACCGCCCGCCGGATCTGGTCGTGCCGTCGATGACCTGATCCGCGCGAAACTGTTTTGAGGCCCCGGTGAGATCCGGGGCCTTTTCATTTGGGCTTCGGTTGAGTCGGGCCAGCAATGACGAAAGGCCCCGGGAAAATCCCGGGGCCTTCGCTGGGAGCAGGGGCTGCCCCCGCTCTCCGTCACATCATCCGAAGATTACTTCGCTTCGTATTTCGGAAGCTTCTTCAGTTGCTCTTCGGTCAGACCGGTATGCACGGTGATCGAGGTGTCGTTCTGCAGAACGGTCAGCTCGCTCGCCTTGATTTCGACCGGCTTGGCGCCAATGCCGAGGAAGCCACCCACGTCGATCACGACGCCCGAGACTTTACCGTCATTGCCCTGAACCAGCTCGGACACGTCGCCGACCTTGTCGTCGTTCGGGCCATAGACGCCTTCACCACGCAGCGTGTCGGGAGCGACCGAAGCGATATCGACCTTCTGGCCGTCTTCCTGGTCAGCTTGACCCATGGTGCCCACGGCAGCGGCAGTGCTGTCGACAGCGTCGTCGATCGCGTTGCCGGTTTCATTCGCGGCTTCCTTGGTCGCTTCGCCAGCGTTGTCAGCCGCGTTTTCAACGGCCTGGCCAGTCGCGTTTGCAGCTTCCTTGGTGTTCTGAGCGGCGTCTTTCGCCATCTCTTCGGTCTTGTCGCCAGCGTTGTTCATCGCCTGCTCGGTTTCCTGCGCGGCGTTCTGAGCGGCGTCGGCAGTGTTCTCGGCGGCGTTGTCCATCGCTTCGCCTGCGTTGTCGGCAGCCTGAGCGGTCTTGTCGGCAGCTTCGTTCGCAGCGGCGCCTGCAGCAGCGGCGGTCGCGGTGGCAGCGGCTTCGGCGTTATCGCCAGCCTCATCCATCTTCTGCGACGCGTCGGCGTTCTGCATATCTTCGCCGTTGCCGTTCATGTCGCCATTGGCGTCCGCGCTGAACGCAGTCTGCATTTCGGCGTCATATTTCGGCGCTTGGTCCAGCTGGTCCTTGCTGCCCTGAGCGACGACGAAATAGGAATTATCGGTGTCGCCATCGGGGATCAGGTTGAGCGAATCCATCGAGATCGCGACGGTTTTCTCGCCAATGCCGAGGAAACCACCCACGTCGACGAGCACGGCATCGACTTCGCCGTTGGTGCCGATCACGACGTCGCTGACTTCGCCAACGTCATCCCAGCTATCCTGCGCTTCGTTGATCGCGGTCTTCGCGTCGACCTTGTCCTTCGAGATGTAAACGCGCTTGCCCATGAGGCCCGAAGCGTTGAAGGAGTCCGGAATCGACTTCATGAACATGTCGCCCGACATGTTGGCCGAAGCATTTGCGTTGGCTTCAGCCGTCGCGTTGGCGTTTGCTTTGTCTTCGGCATGTGCGGGCAGGGCAAGCATCAGGCCGATGGCGGTAGTGGTGATGAGCTTTTTCATATCTCGTCTCCCTTTCGTTTTACGTGAGGCGCGTCGGTCCCGGTTTCGGTTTCCCCGGCCTCTGATGGTCTGAAAACTGGTGAAACGGCGCACAGTTCCTGTGCAAATGGGGGAAAAATTTTTACAAATCGTGGGAACAAAACACGGATTCGCGACTCGCCTCACGGAAGCGTCATCACCGGGTTTGCGCACATCCAGTGGGGCTTGAGCTTTCATAATCGGGTCCCGCCGGGCAGGCGCCGCGCCCCCGAAGCGCCGCGCGTGCGCTTTTGTCGTTTTTGTCGCGCGAATGTCGCCCGGATCGGATTGCGTTTGCGATTATGAGGGTCAATCTGCCCCTACGTCCGTATCGGCAAGGAGGCCCCGCGATGAAATCCCATGTGAAAGCTTTGGTCGTCGGTGGCGGCGCAGTCGGGTGCGGTGTCGCCTACCATCTTGCCAAGGCGGGCTGGGACACGCTGCTCATCGAGCGCGACGAGCTGACCTCGGGCTCGACCTGGCACGCGGCGGGTCTGCTGCCGCTGTTCAACATGAGCTACGCGACGACCCACATCCACAAATACTCGGTCGATTTCTACAAGACGCTTGAGGCCGAGACCGGGCTGAATGCGGGCTTCGCGATCGTGGGCAACCTGCGCATGGCGCAGACGCAAGAGCGGATGGACGAATACAAGCTCTATTCCTCCGTCGCCGAGACCGCGGATGTCTATCACGAGTTCCTCACGCCCGCGCAGATGAAGGAGCGTTGGCCGCTTCTGAACACCGAAGACCTCAAGGGCGCGCTGTTCCACCCGCAGGACGGCTATATCAACCCCGCCGACGTGACGCAGGCGATGGCCAAGGGCGCGCGCCAGCACGGTGCCGAGATCGCGCGCAAGCTGCAGGTCAACGCCTATCGCTGGACCGGCTCGGAATGGGTCGTCACGCTTGAGAAGATGGTCGAGAAGGGCGGTAACCTCGTCGGCTCCGGCGAAGAGATCGAGATCCGCGCCGAACACGTCGTGACCTGCACCGGCAACCACGCGCAGCGCACCGCGCGCCTGCTGGGCATCAAGATCCCCGCGATCCCGGTCGAGCACCAGTTCATCGTCACCGATGCAGATCCGGCGCTGGTGAAATGGCGTGCCGAGGGCAATCCCGAGCACCCGGTGCTGCGCGATGCCGATGCGAAATGGTATGTCCGCGAAGAGCGCGGCGGCTGGATCCTCGGCCCCTATGAGCGCAACGCGCCCGCGCGCTTCCTCTATGACGTGCCGGAGACCTTCCGCGCCGATCTGTTCCAGCTCGATCTGGAGCGCATCGAAGAAGAATACATGTCGATGATCCATCGTCTGCCGACCTCCGAGGAAGTTGGCCTGAAGGACGATTTCAACGGCCCGATCTGCTACACCCCCGACGGCAACCCGCTGGTCGGCCCCGCGCCGGGCCTGCGCAACATGTGGCTGGCGGAAGGCTTCTCCTTCGGCATCACCGCCGCGGGCGGCACCGGCTATTACCTCGCGCAGATGATGGTCGAGGGCGAAGCCGAGATCGACATGGCCTCGCTCGATCCCAAGCGGTACGGCAGCTGGATGACCACCGAATACGCGGCGCGCAAGAACGAAGAGGCCTATGAGCACGTCTTCATTCTGCACCATCCCGATGAGGAGCGCGAAGCCTGCCGTCCGCTGCGCACCGCCCCCGCCTATGATCGCCAGATCGCGGCAGGCGCGCAGATGGGCCAGACCAACGGCTGGGAACGCCCGAACTATTACGGGCCCAAGGATGCGCCCTCGAGCTTCGACCATGACAGCCGCTCGTTCCGTCGCGGGGAATGGTGGCAATATGCCAAGGCCGAGGCCGAGGCATTGCGCGACACCGCTGGCCTGATCGACGCCTCCGCCTTCACCAAACATATGGTGCGCGGCCCCGGCGCGACCGCTTTCCTCGATGCCTTCTCCTGCAACAAGCTGCCGAAAGTGGGCCGGATCAACCTGACCTACGCGCTGACCGCAGCCGGCACGACCCGCACCGAATACACGATCGTGCGTCTGGCCGAGGACGAGTACTACCTGATCTCTGCCGGTGCCTGGACCGATTACGACGGTGACTTCCTGCGTAAATCGATCGAGGATTTCCGCGCCGCGGGCGGCGATTATGTCGATTGCCACGACGTGACCACGCAATGGGGTGTCTTCGCGCTGGCAGGCCCCAATGCCCGCAAGATCCTGCAGGAGGTGGTCAAGGACGCCTATCCGGAGACGGTGCTGTCGAACAAGCGCTTCCCGTGGCTCTCGATGCGCAATATCGAGCTGGGCATGTGCCCGGTCCGTGCCGTGCGCGTGGCCTATACGGGCGAGCTGGGCTGGGAACTGCATCACCCCGTCGAATTCGGCCGCTACCTCTGGGATCTGCTGGTCGAGGCGGGCGAGAAGCACGGCATGAAGCTCGTCGGCGCACGCGCCCAGAACTGGCTGCGTCAGGAGAAGAGCTACCGCGCCTTCGGCAATGAGCTGGGCCGCGATGCGACCCCGCAGGAAGCAGGTCTCGACCGCTTCATCGACCTCGAGAAGGAGTTCACCGGCAAGCAGGCGATGCTCGACACCGGCATCCGCTCGAAATGCGTGACGCTTCTGATCGACGGGCCGGACGATGCCGATCCCTGGGGCAAGGAAGTGATCAAACAGGATGGCGAGAAGGTCGGGCGTCTGACCTCGGGCGGCTGGTCGGTGGCCTTCGGCAAGCAGATCGGCATGGGCTATGTGCGCCCCGATCTGGCCGAGCCGGGCACCAAGCTTTCCGTGCGCATCCTCGGTGCCGACTATCCGGCGGAAGTGACCGAGGACAGCCCGCACGATCCGAGCAACGCACGCATCCGCGTCGACGGCTGAGCCTCGATTGATTGAGACCGGAGAAGGGGGGCTCTGCCCCCCTTTTCGCTGCGCGAATTCACCCCCCGGGATATTTGCGCCAAGGCGAAGGGGAAAACTTTGCTGTCTTCGGCTTGGTGAAAATGTCCCGGGGGAGGCGCGCGTCCCGCGCCGGGGGCGGAGCCCCCTCAACTTTGGTCAAATCACGCAGCGCCATCCCGTTGGCTTGACGCAGGTCAAGGATTTCGCCCGCGCCCCGTGTCACGCCGCGAGGGACGAAATGCGAAGGAGACCTCCGATGAGCTACAAGGCGAAAATCGACGAGATGCGCAACGAGCTACGCGTGATGAACAAGACGATCCCCGACGCTGTCGGCGGCTTTGGCGTGCTGTCGAAGGCCGTGAAGGAGAACGGGCCGCTCGATGTGAAGACCAAGGAATTCATCGCGCTCGGTATGGCGGTCGTGCTGCGTTGCGAGCCCTGCATCATGTTCCATGTCGAGGCGCTGATGAAGGCGGGCGGCACGCGCGAGGAACTGGGCGACGTGCTAGCCATGGCGATCCAGATGGGCGGTGGCCCGGGTGTGATGTATGCCGGTCACGCGCTGGCCTGCTGGGACGAGCTGGCCGCCGCGAAAGGCTGAACTGTCCCGCTCTGCGACATGTTGTCAGGCCCGCGCCGGAAAGGCGCGCGCCGTTTCGTTTCATTAGCGACATATCTAATGAAGGACAGACAGATGAAACGCATCGCTTCTCTCGCCGCCCCGTTTGCCGCCGCACTGCTGCTCGGTGCCGCACCGGGGTTCGCGCAAACCGCCCCGGTGCCGGGGCAGGAATTCCTCCTGCAATGGGATCTCGATGGCGATGGCGGCGTCACGCTGTCCGAAGCCCGCGAGCGGCGCGGCGACATCTTCACGATGTTCGACGCGAACGAGGACGACGCCTACTCCGTCGCGGAAATCGCGATGATCGACGAGCATAAGGAAATGGAGCGCGAAGCCGGCAAAGGTCCGGGGCATCAGATACCCGAGGGCATGGGGCAGGGACCCGGCAAGCGACAGGGTCAGGGCCGCAACGCGATGCGCTCGGGCCACGATATCCCGACGGCCGAGGGGCTGCGGGCCTTCGATGCGAATGGCGACGGGGTGATCTCGCGCGCGGAATTCGTGGGTGGCACCGATCGGTGGTTCGCGATGCGCGATCGCAACGGTGATGGCGTCCTGACCAAAGCCGATTTCGGCCCCCGGAGCTGAGCGCCCCCTCTTAGGCGAAGCCTCGCCGATGTCAAAAGACGCCCGCCTGTCAGCGATGACAGGCGGGCGTTTGCATGAGAGGCTGGGAAAAAATCACGGGGGAGTGAGCATGGGGATTTCACGCAGGTTCTTCGTCTCGGGCGCAGCCTTGGCCTTGGCGGGCTGCGGCGGCGCGCCAAGTGGCAAGCAGGCCAAATTGATGCGTCCGGCAGTGTTGTCGGCCTCGAACTACCGGGCGAGCGGCATTCCCGCGCGCTTCGGCGATACCGACCCGCATGATTGGGAAGGTCTGGCGCCGGCGCGGTTGCCGGTGCACGGGATCGACGCGGCGCGCTATCAGGGCGAGATCGACTGGCGCCGGGCGCGCGCGGCGGGGGTGTCCTTCGCGTGGCTCAAGGCGACCGAAGGGGGCGATCACTCCGATCCGGGTTTCCACATCAACGCGACCCGCGCGCGGGCGGCGGGCGTGCCGGTCGGGGCCTATCACTTCTATTACTTCTGCCGCTCCCCCGAAGAGCAGGCCGATTGGTATATCCGCAACGTGCCGCGCCGCCGGGGCGATCTGCCGCCCGTGCTGGATATCGAGTGGAACCACACCTCGCGTACCTGCCAGCGTCGTCCTGCGGCCCATGTCACCCGCGCCGAGATGCACCGTTTCCTCGCGGCCCTGACGCGTCATTACGGCACGCGCCCGGTGATCTACACGACGATCGATTTCTGGCGTGACAACGATCTGTCGCGCTTCTCCGGCTATGAAATGTGGCTGCGCTCGGTCACCGCGCACCCGATGGAACGCTACCCCGGCGCCGATTGGAGCTTCTGGCAGTATAGCGGCACGGGTGTCGTGCCGGGCGTGCCGGGGAACGTGGACATGAACGCCTTCGCGGGCTCTCCGGCCGCGTGGCAAAGCTGGCTCGCGCGGCGGGCACAGCGGGCGTGACCCGGGCGCAGCGCCCTCAGGGAATATGAAAAGGCCGCGCGGATCGCTCCGTGCGGCCTTTGTCTTGAACCCGGTGCGATCGCTTATTGCAGCGAACGCACGCTCACTTCGCCCTCTTTGCGGCTCTTGATCGCCGAGACGGCGGCGATGGAGGCGGCGGCGGTGGTGAAGTAGGGGATCTTGTCATAGAGCGCGACCGCGCGGATGTCGCGGCTGTCCGAGATCGCCTGGCTGCCGTCGGTGGTGTTGAAGACGAGGTCGATCTCGTCATTCTTCAGCCGGTCGACGATGTTCGGGCGGCCCTCATAGACCTTCAGAACCTTCTCGCTTTCCACGCCATGTTCGGCGAGCCATGCGGCGGTGCCGCCGGTGGCGACGATGGTGAAGCCCATCGAGACCAGCGATGCGGCGGCTTCGGCCAGATCGTCGGTCTTGTTCGAGTCCTTGATCGAGAAGAACACGCGGCCGCTTTCGGGCAGCACGGTGCCCGCGCCCAGCTGGGCTTTCCAGAAGGCCGAGGGGAAGTCGCGATCCCAGCCCATCACCTCGCCGGTGGAGCGCATTTCCGGGCCGAGCAGCGTGTCGACACCCGGGAAGCGGGCGAAGGGCAGCACGGCTTCCTTGACCGAGAACCACGGCGTTTGCGGGTCGGCCAGAGTCAGCGGATCGGCGAAGGGCAGCGGCGTGTCGGGGCCGACGCCTTCGGGGTAGGGCGGGCGCGCCGGGAAGGCCGACAGCTTCTCGCCCGCCATCAGACGCGCTGCGATCGACGCGATGGCCGAGTCGGTAGCTTTCGCGACGAAGGGCACGGTGCGCGAGGCGCGCGGGTTGACCTCGAGGACGTAGATATCGCCGTCCTTGATCGCGAACTGCACGTTCATCAGGCCGACCACGTTGAGGCCCTTGGCCATCTTCTCGGTCTGCACCTTCAGCTCGGCTACAATCTCGGGGCTCAGCGAGTAGGGCGGCAGCGAGCAGGCCGAGTCGCCCGAGTGGACGCCAGCTTCCTCGATATGCTGCATGATGCCCGCGACATGGACGCTTTCGCCGTCGCAGAGCGCATCCACGTCAACCTCGATCGCGCCGGCCAGATAGCTGTCGAGCAGCACCGGGTTGTCGCCCGAGACCACCACGGCCTCTTTGATATAGCGCTTGAGGTGGTCGAGGTCGCGCACGATCTCCATCGCGCGGCCGCCCAGCACGTAGGAGGGGCGGATCACCAGCGGATAGCCGACGCGGCCCGCGATCTCGAAGGCCTGCTCGTCCGAGCTGGCGATGCCGTTGACAGGCTGCTTCAGGTCAAGACGGTTGAGCAGGTCCTGGAACCGCTCGCGATCTTCGGCGAGGTCGATCGCGTCGGGCGTGGTGCCGAGGATCGGGATGCCTTCGGCTTCCAGCGCGTTCGCGAGTTTCAGCGGCGTCTGGCCGCCGAACTGGACGATCACGCCGTGCAGCGTGCCGTTATCCTGCTCGACCCGCAGGATTTCGAGGACATGCTCCAGCGTGAGCGGCTCGAAATACAGACGATCCGAGGTGTCGTAGTCGGTCGACACGGTCTCGGGGTTACAGTTGACCATGATGGTCTCGTAACCCGCATCGGTCAGCGCGAAACAGGCGTGACAGCAGCAATAGTCGAACTCGATCCCCTGGCCGATCCGGTTCGGACCGCCGCCGAGGATGACGACTTTCTTGTTGTCGGAGGGACGTGCCTCGCATTCGACTTCGCCCATCGCGGGGGCTTCATAGGTTGAATACATGTAAGGCGTCTGCGCCTCGAATTCGGCGGCGCAGGTGTCGATGCGCTTGAAGACCGCGGTGACACCGAGGTTGCGGCGGGCGCGGCGGACCTGCGCTTCGTCACGGCCGGTCAGCGTGGCCAGACGCGCATCCGAGAAGCCCATCATCTTGAGATTGCGCAGGCCCTTCTCGTCGAGCGGCAGGCCCTTCTTGCGGATCTCGTTCTCGGCCTCGACGATTTCGCGGATCCGGGCGAGGAACCACGGGTCGAAGGAGGTCGCGTGCTGGATCTCGTCATTGCTCAGCCCGTGGCGCATCGCCTGTGCGATGAGGCGCATCCGGTCGGGCGTCTGCTGCGAGATCGCCTTGATGACGGCTGCTTTCTCGGGCGCGCCTTCGATCTCGATCTCGTCGAAGCCGCTGAGGCCGGTCTCCATCGAGGCCAGCGCTTTCTGCACGGATTCGTGGAAGGTCCGGCCGATCGCCATTGCCTCGCCCACCGATTTCATCGCGGTGGTCAGTTCGGGCTTGGAGCCTGCGAATTTCTCGAAGGCGAAGCGCGGGATCTTGGTGACGACATAGTCGATGGTCGGCTCGAACGAGGCGGGCGTGACCTTGGTGATGTCGTTGTCGAGTTCGTCCAGCGTGTAGCCAACGGCCAGCTTCGCGGCGATCTTGGCGATCGGGAAGCCGGTGGCCTTGGAAGCCAGCGCCGAGGAGCGCGACACGCGCGGGTTCATCTCGATCACGACCATGCGGCCGTCTTCGGGGTTGATCGCCCATTGCACGTTCGACCCGCCGGTCTCCACGCCGATCTCGCGCAGCACGGCGATCGAGCCGTTGCGCATGATCTGATATTCCTTGTCGGTCAGCGTCAGCGCGGGCGCCACGGTGATCGAGTCGCCGGTATGGACGCCCATCGGATCGACGTTCTCGATGGCGCAGACGATGATGGCGTTGTCGGCCTTGTCGCGCACGACCTCCATCTCGAATTCTTTCCAGCCCAGCAGCGACTCGTCGACGAGGATCTGGCTCATCGGGGAGGCGTCGAGGCCCGAGCGGCAGATGCGCTCGTAATCTTCGCGGTTATAGGCGACGCCGCCGCCGGTGCCGCCCAACGTGAAGGCGGGGCGGATGATCGCGGGCAGGCCGATATGCTCCAGTTCGAGCAGCGCCTGACGCACGCCCTCGTTGACGTCATAGGTGCCGTTCTCGCGCTTGGGCGAGGACACGATGGTCGCTTTCGGGTTCTCGAGGCCGATCCGGTCCATCGCCTCGCGGAAGAGCTTCCGGTCTTCGGCCATCTCGATCGCGTCACGGTTCGCGCCGATCAGCTCGACGCCGAATTTCTCCAGCACGCCCATATCGGCCAGCGCCAGCGCGGTGTTCAGGCCGGTCTGGCCGCCCATCGTCGGCAGCACCGCGTCGGGGCGCTCGGCCTCGATGATCTTGGCGACGACTTCCGGGGTGATCGGTTCGATATAGGTGGCGTCGGCGAGCCCCGGATCGGTCATGATCGTCGCCGGGTTCGAGTTTACGAGGATGACGCGGTAGCCTTCTTCACGAAGGGCTTTGCAGGCCTGGGCGCCCGAGTAGTCGAACTCGCAGGCTTGCCCGATCACAATGGGCCCGGCGCCGATGATGAGGATTGACGTGATGTCTGTTCTCTTCGGCATGGGAATCCCCTCTGGTCACTGCGCAAATTGAGGCGCTTTATACGCAAAGGGTCAGGCGTCGCAAGAGGGTCAGGACGCGATAGCCGGGTTGCAGGGTGACGCGAGGGCGCGCGCCCAAGCCTGTCGGGCGCTGCGCCAGAGGGCGAGCGGCGTAAATTCGGCCCGGTCGGGGGAGGCTGGCCTATTCGGCGGCCAGCCGGTGTTCCTGTTCGTCTTCGTCGCGATAGAGGTAGTCGCGCGTCAGGGGCACGTCGCCCACCTCGTGGGCGAGCTGATACTGGAACACGACCTGCCCGCCATGGCGGAAGGCCATCTCGGACGCCACGAGATAGAAGCGCCACATCCGGCAGAACCGTTCGTCATACAGCGCGACGGCCTTGTCGATATTCGCCTCGAACCGATCGCACCAATGGCGCAGCGTTTCCGCGTAATGCAGCCGCCAGACCTCGAGGTCGGTGGTGATGAGGCCTTCATGCTCGACCGCATTCGACGCTTCCGACATGGCCGGGCAATAGCCGCCGGGGAAAATGTATTTCGTGATGAAATCGGCGGTCGCGCCACCGGGGCCCGAGCGTCCGATGAAATGGATCAGCGAAACGCCGCCCGGTTTCAACAGCTCGCGCACCTTCGAGAAATACTCGCGGTAATGCGGCACGCCGACATGTTCGAACATGCCGACCGAGACGATCCGGTCGAACTTGTCGGTCACATCGCGGTAATCGGTCAGGCGGATGTCGATCTTGTCTTCGAGCCCGGCTTCCTTAACCCGTTTTCGGGCCAGCGCGTGCTGTTCGGTGGACAGCGTCACGCCGACGACATTCGCGCCGAAATCGCGTGCCAGCGTCAGCGCCATGCCGCCCCAGCCGCAACCGATATCGAGAACGGTCATGCCCGGCTCGATCAACAGCTTCTTGGCGATATGGTGTTTCTTCGCCTCCTGCGCCTCTTCCAGCGTCATGTCGGGGCGCTCGAAATAGGCGCAGCTATATTGCCGGTCCTCATCGAGGAAGAGGTCATAAAGCTCGCCCGACAGGTCATAGTGATGCGCCACATTGGTGCGCGCCTTGTTGACCGGGTTGAACTGCGCGAAGCGGCGGCCGAAGAAACGGCTCGCCTCGCGCGGTTTCTCGAACCACGGCATGCCGGATCCGGTCTGGTTGCGGATCGCGAGGGCGAGAAAGCCACGCAAATCGTCATTCGCGATCGTGTAATCGCCGTTCATATAGCCTTCGCCGACGCCGAGATCGGGCCGGAGCACGATCCTGCGCGTTACGTCGGGGTTTTCGATGGTGACGCGGACCGGGTCTCCGGTGCCGTCGCCGTAGCGTCTGAGCGTCTCGTCCGAATAGACGAGTTCGAGCGTGCCCCTGCGGATCAGGTGGCGCAACATACGGTCGAGAAGCGAGTCCCAAGCTCTCATATGGTCTCTCCGGATCATGCCGGGGCTTGGCAGGCTCCAGCGTTAGCCTTCATGACGGCAACCTTTGTGAAATTACCAAAGTTCCCGTTGTCTCTGAAGTTAACCGAAAATTTACAATTTTTCGAGCCACGCGCGCGTGAACAGCTCGAGACGGGCCTGTGTGCCTCCGCACAGCTTGACTTTTGCGCGCTCAACGGGTGTATCGGCGCGACTATACGCAATTCTCGATCCGGGGAGCCTCCCATGCATGCCTTTCGCAGCCATACCTGCGCAGATCTGAGCGCCGCCAACGCCGGTGAGACCGTCCGCCTCGCGGGCTGGGTCCATCGCGTGCGCGATCACGGGGGGGTGCTCTTCATCGATCTTCGCGATCATTACGGTATGACGCAGGTGCTCTGTGACGGCGACAGCCCCGCCTTCAAGACGATGGAAAAAACGCGCTCGGAATGGGTGATCCGCATCGACGGCACCGTGAAGCTGCGCGACGAGAGCCTGATCAACCCGAAGATCCCGACCGGCGAGATCGAGGTCTATGTCCGCGACATCGAAATCCTGGGCGAGTCCGAGGAACTGCCGCTGCCGGTCTTCGGCGAGCTGGAATATCCCGAAGAAACCCGTCTGTCATATCGCTTCCTCGACCTGCGTCGCGAGAGCCTGCATGACAAGATGATCCTGCGCTCCAACGTCGTGAAATCCATGCGTAAACGCATGTGGGACGCCGATTTCAACGAGTTCCAGACGCCGATCATCACCGCGTCGTCGCCGGAAGGCGCGCGCGACTTCCTCGTGCCGTCGCGTCTGCATCCGGGCAAGTTCTACGCGCTGCCGCAGGCGCCGCAGCAGTTCAAACAGCTGATCATGGTCGGCGGCTTCGACAAGTATTTCCAGATCGCGCCGTGCTTCCGTGACGAAGACCCGCGCGCCGACCGCTCGCCCACCGACTTCTACCAGCTGGACGTCGAGATGAGCTTCGTCGAGCAGGAAGACATCTTCAACGTGATGCAGCCGGTGATCCAGGGTGTGTTCGAGGAATTCGCCGACGGTCGTACGGTCGATCCGAACTGGCCACGCATTCCCTATGCCGAGTCGATGCTGAAATACGGCTCCGACAAGCCCGATCTGCGCAACCCGATCGAGATGCAGGTGGTCTCCGATCACTTCCGCGACTCGGGCTTCGCGATCTTCGCGAAACTGCTCGAGCAGGACGGCACCGAAATCCGCGCGATCCCGGCCCCCACGGGCGGCTCGCGCAAGTTCTGTGACCGGATGAACAAGTTCGCGCAGGAACAGGGCCTTCCGGGCATGGGCTACATCTTCTGGCGCAAGAGCGAGGATGGCTCGCTCGAAGGCGCAGGCCCGCTGGCCAAGAACATCGGCCCCGAGCGGACCGAGGCGGTTCGCGCGCAGCTGGGTCTGGGCGAGGGCGATGCGGCCTTCTTCCTCGGCGGTGCGCCGTCGAGTTTTGAGGGCGTCGCAGGCCGTGCGCGCAACGTGATCGGCGAAGAGCTGGGCCTGACCGACAAGACCAAGTTCAAGTTCGCCTGGGTCGTCGATTTCCCGATGTACGAGGCCGATGACGAGGGCAAGATCGACTTCTCGCATAACCCGTTCTCGATGCCGCAAGGCGGGATGGAGGCGTTGCAGGGCGACCCGCTGCAGGTCAAAGGCTACCAGTACGACCTCGCCTGCAACGGCTATGAGATCCTCTCGGGCGCGATCCGGAACCACAAGCTCGAGACCATGTACAAGGCGTTCGAGATCGCGGGCTATCCGGCGTCGGAAGTCGAGAAGCGCTTCGGCGGCATGGTCAAGGCGTTCAAATACGGCGCCCCGCCGCACGGTGGTTGCGCCGCCGGCATCGACCGGATCGTGATGATCCTCGCCGACACCGCGAATATCCGCGAAGTCATCATGTTCCCGATGAACCAGCGCGCCGAAGACCTCATGATGGGCGCGCCGTCGGAGCCGATGAACGAACAGCTGCGCGAGTTGCGCCTGCGGGTTCTGCCGCAAGAGGACTGATCCTCGCACGGTTACCGATTTAAAAGGCCCCGTTCCGGATGGAGCGGGGCCTTTTGCTATTCGCGGCGGAGGAGCGCGCCAGCGCAAAAGGCGCAGAAGAATAAGGCGAAGGGGCTCTGGCCGAAGCCGAGCCACCCTGAGCCTAAAACCCCGATCAGTCTTCGAGACTGTCTTCCTTCTTCTCGTCGACCAGCTTCATTTCCTTCTTCTTACGTTCGAGGAATTTCTCGCCGTAGTTCTCGATTTCGCTTTCGTCGATCACGTCCTTGGCGCGGCCGAAGATTTCGTCTTCTTCCTCGTCCATGTGGTGATTGTAGTCATGCTCGAGCTTGTGGAACTTGTTCAGCCAGCCGGGGCTCGCCATGTCCATCTCGTTGAGCTCCTCGAGCAGATCGTCGAGCTCGGCATGTTCCTCGACCGAGTGACGCGCCGAGTCCTGACCCCAGGTCTTGGTCATCAGCTTGGAATAGAAGGTCTCTTCCTCGGCGGCGGCGTGGGACTTGATGTCGTAATAGAACTCATTCCACGCCTGCGTGCGCTCCGCGCTGTCGCCGGACGTATCGGCGATCTTCTTCATCAGGGCGCGGTGGTTGTCGTGATCTTGCTTGATGGCGTCGTAGATCGAGCTCATCGGGCTGTCCTCCGGTTGCTTTGACTTGTTTGAGCAACGCGAAGTCGATCAGGCAGTTCCCGGCTGCGTCAGAACGCCCCGGCCGCCGCGATCCGCGCATCTATAATCTGAGTGACCCGGGTCATATCCTCGCGTGAGGGGCCGCCGGACCGCCTCAGGCGCTGCGCCGCATCGTCCAGCGCCGCGTCATGAGCCGAGCACGCGATGCTATGAAGGAAATGTGCGGCATAGGGCAAGGCGCGAGTGTCGGCCCCCTCGGTGTCGCGCAGCAGTTCCGAGAGGTGTTGCAGGTCGTCGCGCAGCGCGAGCGGGTCCGGCGCGATCACAAGATCGGCAAGCGCGCGCAGGCCGAGCGGTCGCATCTCTTCGGGCAGGGTCGACAGGATCGCTTCCTGGAATACGGCGAGGCTTTCGATCGGCTTTTCCAGAAACCCGTCCGCGCCCGCCGCGAGGGCCGCGCTTTTCAGGTCGGGGTCGCCCGAGGTCCCAAGGATCACCGGATGCGGCCCACGCGTCCCGCGTATCTCGGCGATCAGGTCGCTTCCCGAGCCATCGGGCAGGCCCATATCCACGATCACGATCGAGGGCCGATAGGTCTTGAGATGCCGATCCGCCGAGGCGAGGCAATCGGCGCGTCGAATCCGCGCGCCCGAGCGCAGGCACAACAGCCGCACGGCTTCCGAGGCGAAGCGGCTGTCTTCCACCAAGAGCACCGTCAGCCCGGTCAGAGGGCGTTCGGGCGTCGGCATGCGGGTCAGGGTCGGGATCGTGTCGCTCATGTCGTGGCCCCTTCGGCTGCGATCGGATTCGGCTTGTCCGATCAGTAGGGCGCAGATTGCCTAACACTGCGTTAATCCGAACCGGGTTCACAACTGTCCCCGCAAGGCTTGCGCGAAGCCGCGCGCCCGGCTACCCCTTTTAACGCCCGCGTTACCGGAGGAGACCCAGATGATCGGACGCCTGAACCATGTCGCCATTGCCGTGCCCGACCTCGAGGCGGCCTCGGCCAAGTATCGCGACACGCTGGGTGCCAATGTCGGCGCGCCGCAGGACGAGCCCGATCACGGCGTCACGGTCGTCTTCATCGAACTGCCCAACACCAAGATCGAACTGCTCTACCCGCTGGGCGAGAACAGCCCGATCAACGGCTTTCTGGAGAAGAACCCCGCGGGCGGCATCCATCATATGTGCTTCGAGGTGGAAGACATCCTCGAGGCGCGCGACAAGCTGAAAGCGGATGGCGCGCGCGTTCTGGGCAGCGGCGAGCCGAAGATCGGCGCGCATGGCAAGCCTGTGCTGTTCCTGCACCCGAAAGACTTCAACGGCTGCCTGGTCGAACTGGAGCAGGTCTGATGAGCCTCACAGGCGGCATCATCCTCTTCGCGGTGATCTGGTTCATGATCTTCTTCATGGTCTTGCCGGTGCGGTTGAAGACGCAAGGCGATGTGGACGAGGTCGTGCCGGGCACCCCCGCAGGGGCGCCGCACGAGGCGCATCTGGGCGCGAAGGTGAAGATCACCACTATTGTCACCATCGTGCTCTGGGCGGTCATCGCGGCGGTGCTGCTGTCGGGGATCATCACCTTGGAAGATATCGACTTCTTCGGGCAGCTGCGCCGCTAGGCGCGCAAGGAACCCAGTAAAGCGGAGCGAGTTGGGAGGTTATTGAAAGGAGCCTCCCATGACACCAAACTGGTTTACCGTTCTGAGCTGGTTATCGCTTGCTATAGGCGTTCTCTCATTTCTCTATCTTCTCGTTCAAGTTCGTCGGAACCCGCCGCATATGGCCATCATGGCGTGGGTCTGGCCAATTTGCGGATTGTTCGGCGGACCGCTGGTCATCTGGTTGCATGGCCGCTTTCCGGGGCATGGCAATGCGCCCTTCCCGGTCTCGGTCGCGAAGGGGACGCTCCATTGCGGCGCAGGCTGCACTCTCGGCGATATTCTGGCCGAGAACCTCGCGCTCGCGGTTCCTGCGGTGCTGATCGCATTCGGCTGGCCGGGTTTTTGGGAAGACAAGATCTTTGCGGTCTGGGGACTCGATTATGTCTTCGCCCTCGCGATCGGGATCGTGTTCCAATATTTCTCGATTGCGCCGATGCGTGGGCTCGGCCTCGCCAAAGGCCTGAAAGAGGCGGCGAAAGCTGACGTGGCCTCGCTCACCTCGTGGCAGATCGGCATGTACGGGATGATGGCGATCTTCCATTTCGCCGTGTTCAAAGGGCTCTGGGGCGCCGAGATCAACGCCGCCGACCCGGAATTCTGGTTCGCCATGCAGATCGCGATGATGGCGGGTTTCGTGACCGCCTACCCGGTGAACTGGCTCTTGATCCGCAAGGGCATCAAGGAAGAGATGTGAGCGGCGCGTTGGCGCCGCCCCGTCACCCGCGGCGACCGGTGATCGCGTGGAACAGGTGGGTGAAGCCCGCAGCGCCCAGTACCGGCACGAAGAGGTTCACAAGCGGGATCGACAGCGGCACCGCCATCAGCGCGCCCGCGGCCCAGATCGTGACCTTGTTTCGCTCGTAAAGCTCCAAGGCCGCCTCGCGCTCCATCCGCCGGAAGGCCGCCATCTGGAAATATTCACGCCCCAGAAGGTAGCCGTTCAGCCCGAAGAACAGAAACGGCGCCAGCGGGATCACGAATGGGTAGATCATCAGCGCGATGATGTTCGCCACGAGGATCACGCCGAAGAACCGCACCGTGTCGCGCATCCCTTCGGCGAAGGTGAGTTTGCGCACCGGCGGCAGGGTCGGGTAATGCACGTCCTCCACCATCTCGGCCACGTCTTCGAGGAAGAAGCCGGTGAAGGCGGAGGCCACGGGCACCATCAGGAAGATTGAAGCAAACAGGATCACGCCTGCCGAGACGATCGACAGCGCGGTATCGATATGGCCGATCTCGCCGATGAAGGGCAGCGAGAAGCTGTCCGGCACCAGCCAGCCGATCAGCATCACCATCGCCACATAGATCGCGACCAGAAGGCCCAGCGAGAGGGCCACGCCGAAGCCCACGACTTTCATCGCACCGGGCCGCAGCAGATCGGCCCAGGCTTTCACATAGCTCGAGATGATCATTCCGAAATCCGGGTCGTGATCGCGTCGAGGTCGGGGCGGGGGCGTTCGGGAGGCTGCACGCCTTCGGTGCCCAGATGGATGAAGCCCGCGACGCTTTCGCCGTCCTTGAGGCCCAGCATCTCGCGCCCGAAGGCCTCGTCATGCGCGGCCCAGCCGGTGAGCCAGTTCGCGCCCCAGCCCGCGGCGAGAGCCGCGTTCAGAAGCGACAGGCAGACCGCGCCCGCCGAATAGAGCTGCTCGACCTGCGGCACCTTCTCGCTGTCCTTGGGCGAGAACACCACCGCCACGCAAAGCTGGCTGTCATGGAATTGCTTGCCCGCCTTGGCGATCTTCTCTTCGGGCAGGCCCTGCGCCTTCGCGCGGGTCTCGGCCTCGGCGCCCAGACGCTGCGCGGCCTCGCGGGTGATGGTGATGAAGCGCCACGGCTCCAGCTTCCCGTGATCGGGCGTGCGCGCGCCGGCGGTCAGGATCTCGCGCAGCGCGGCCTCATCGGGGGCAGGGGCCTTGAGGGTCTTGGCCGGGCGCGACCGGCGGGTCAGAAGGAAAGCCATCGCCGCGTCATTGCGCTCGGCCGGGTTCACTTCGGGCAGTTCAGTCATGAAAATCTCCGTCTGTTGCGCCAGATATCGGGCGCTCGGCGCGCGATTGCAACCGCAGCATGGACAACTGTCTTGTGCGCCATTGTGCAGGGTCTATGCTGCGCGGCGATGACGGATCTCAGCCACCTTGCCATTCCGGGCAGCGAAATCGCGCTGCGCGTGACGCCGAAAGCGTCGCGCAACGAGATACGCGTGGGGGATGAAGGGCTTCGGGCCTATGTCACGGTCGTGCCGGAGAACGGCAAGGCCAATGCGGCGGTTGTCAAATTGCTGGCAAAGGCGCTGGGCGTCGCGAAATCGCGGCTGACGCTGATCCGCGGCGAGACCGCGCGCGACAAGGTGTTCCGCCTCGATTGAGCGTGCATCGCGGCGCGGGCAGGGGGGTCAGCCGTCCTCGCTGGAGGTGCTTCCGGTCTGCTTCAGGCGATAGACGCCTTCGGGCAGGTTGAGCGCCGCCGCGAGTTCGCGCAGCTGGGCATGGCTGAAGGTGATTGTCTGCACCTGCTCGGTCTGCTCGTCGAGCTGTTCGACCACGACGCAGTCCTCGAAGGAACTGATCGTGATGTCTTCCTGCAGATAATCAAGCGGATCCGTCCCCTCGTCGACAAGGGTGATCACGGTCGCGTCGAATTCGTGTTCGATGGTAAACATGTCCTCATGCTAGCGCGGCTTTTCGATCCGAAAAAGCGAAATCACGCCGCTGCTTGCAGGCGATCGCGTGCAGGAGGCTATGCTGCTGCGAGCCAAGTGGTTAAGCTGGGCGAAATCCTCTTTCAGGGGCGCTTCCCGTCGATGCCTTCCTTCCGTTTTCTCCTCGCAATCCTGTCGCTCGCCGTGACGCTGCTTTCGGGCTGCGTGCCGACGATGGCGCCTATGCCGCAGACCGAAATCTCGCCCGAAGACAGGCAGCGCGCCGAAGTGGCCGTATCGCGGCTGGTCGCTGTGGGCGACCGGATGGAGCCGCAGATCGAGCAGGAATGCCGCAAGCGCACGCGAAAGCTCAACTGCGATTACCTCTTCGTGGTCGATGACCGGCTCGATCTGGATGCGAATGCGTTTCAGACCACCGATCGCTCCGGCCGCCCGGTGATCGGGGTGACGCTCGCCATGATCGCCGAGGTGCGCAATGCCGACGAACTGGCCTTCGTGATCGGCCACGAGGCCGCCCATCACATCGCGGGTCATATCGCGGCGCGCGAACGCGACGCGGCGGTTGGGGCGGCCTATCTGGGGCGCGCGGTGCAGGCGCAGGGCGCCGATCCCCTGACTGTGCAGCGTGCGCGGCGGATCGGGGCCGAGATCGGCTCGCGGCTCTATTCCAAGGATTACGAGCTGGAGGCCGACCGGCTCGGCACGATCATCACATGGGACGCGGGCTACGATCCACTCAAAGGCGCGCAGTTCTTCCTGCGCCTGCCCGATCCGGGCGACAAGACGCTGGGTACCCATCCGCCCAATCAGCTGCGCTTCGACGTGGTGCGCGACACCGTCGCCCAGTTGCGTGCGGGCAAGATCCCGGCGGGCAGCTGAGGGAACCCGTTCAGGGCCTGCGCACTTGGGATTTGACATAGAGGCCCCCGGCAAAGGCGGGTCCGGGACGCGGGGACTGGGGACGGGGACAAAGAACCAATGGCAATCTTTTCGCGACTGCGCTGGCGGCTGAAGGTCATCCTGCGGGAGATCTGGGTGCGGGTGACGGCCTTCGGCGTGCTGGGGGTCCTGACCGCGCTGGGATCGGCGGGCTTCGGCTATCTCGTGCCGCCGGATCTCGGCTACAAGATGGGGGCAGGCTCGGTGGAGCCGATCCTGAAGATCATCGCGACCGCGATGCTGACCGTCACCACCTTTTCGCTGCAGATCATGATTACCGCGTTCAGTTCGGCCCAGACAGGGGCGACGCCGCGCGCGATCAAGCTGATGCAGACCGACCGCGTCACGCAGAACGTGCTGGCGAGCTTCATCGGCTCCTTCGTCTTCTCTCTGGTAGGGATCATCGCGCTCGAGACGAATGTCTATGACGACTCGGGGCGGTTCATCCTTCTGGTGGTGACGCTTGGCGTGGTGGCGATGGTGGTGATCTCGCTGTTGCGCTGGGTGCAGCATCTGAGCGAATTCGGACGCTTGGGCGACGTGATCAGCCGCGTCGAGAGTGCGGCGAGCACGGCTCTGAAGGCACGCTGCGAGCGGCCGTGGCTCGGCGGCAAGAAATGGGAGGAGCCGCCCGTGGGGGTCTTCGGGATCACCTCGACGCGGACCGGCCATGTGCAGCATGTCGATATGGGCGCGCTGCAAAAGGTCGCCGAGGCGCATGACTGCCGGATCTGGCTTTGCGCGCGGCCCGGCGAATTCGTCCATGGGGCGTCTCATTTGGTCCAATGCGATGCGCTGCCGGGCGATACCGAGACCCGCGAGGAGATCGAAGAGGCCGCGCGCGACGCCTTCACCATCGACCATGCCCGCGACTATGATCAGGACCCCCAATTCGGCCTGATCGCGCTGGCCGAGATCGCCTCTCGCGCGCTTTCGCCTGCGATCAACGACCCCGGTACCGGGATCGACATTCTGGGGCGTCTGGCGAGGGTGCTGGCCGAATGGCATCCGCCGAACAGCCCCGAATGCGTCTTCGACCGCGTCTATGTGCGCGCGGTGACGCCCGAGCAATATACCGAGGACGCTTTCGCCGCGATCGGGCGCGACGGGGCGGGGCATCTGGAGGTCGCGCTGCGCCAGCAGGAAGTGCTGGAAGCCGTGGCCGAGATGCATCCCGATCACTTCGGACGTCCCGCCGCGCATCAGGCCCTGCGCGCCGCAGCCCATTCGCAATCCGCGATGACCTTGAGGCGTGATCGCGCCGTGGTCGCAGAGGAAGCGCAGGCTTTGGCCGCGCGCTTCGCGCCCGATCTGGACTGCAATGTCGGACATGAAATTGACGGCGAAACCTCGGATCGCAACGCTTGATCTGAATCATATCGAAATTGCGGACCCTACGGCAGAGTCCCCCCATCACCGGGATGACTGTTCAAGGGAGGCCGCCATGACCGCTGCCAAACATCTCAATCGCCACGCGGCGATGATGAACCGGATGGCCCAGCAGATGGGCGGCGATCTCAGCATGGAAATGGCCAGCGGACGGCTCAGTGGCGAGGGCTGGAGAGACGCGCTGATCCGCTGCACCAAGTGCCGCGAGGCCGGGGCCTGCCTGCTCTGGCTGGCCGAGCATGACCCGCAAAGCAACCCTGCGAAGGCACCTCCCGCCTATTGCGAAAACCGCCTGATGATGTCGCGGCTCCGCGCCACCATCGGCGCCGAACCCCAAGGAGTGGAATGATGGGAATGCAAAGCGAAGTCGATCTGAACTTCTGGGTGACGCGCGGTATGGCGCGGCGTCTTGGCGTGAATATCTCCGAAGCGATGCATAACGGCTTCCTCACGCAAGCCGACTTCGCCGAGATGATCACCACCTGCCGCACCTGCGGACGCACCGAGTTCTGCCTCGCCGTTCTGGCTGAGAAAGGCGAAGGCCCACAGGCCATTCCGTCGGATTGCCCCAATTACGAGGTCCTGACCTCTCTGCGCGCCCTGCAATAACTGAGGGCACCGTTAACGTCGCGAAGCATGTGAGGGGCGATCTTGTCCCCGTGCAGAGCTGATAGATGGTCCTTTCAAATCTGCGTGTTCATCGCGTGCGTAATTTCTTCGCATGCAGACCAACAATGCTTCATTGAACGTGTGTGGTTCCTTGGTCTTGGATGGCCGCGATGAGCAATACTTGCCTTGCGGATGGTATGTGCGCTCCCTGAGTTGAGGGAGCGCGGCACCCAAGTTTTCTTCGCATCGAAATCGCCCTGCCCCGTTCGAGCTACGAGGGCGCGCAATGGCACAGAAGATTGTAGGTCTCGACTGGCTTCGCGCAATCGCCGCGATACTGGTGATGATCGGCCACGCGAGAGCTTTCCTTTTCGTCGACTTCTCCGAGCTTGCGAACGACCCGACGGTCGTCGCCAAAGTCTTCTATTTGCTCACCGGCCTCGGCACCTATTCCGTAATCATTTTCTTCGTGCTCTCAGGCTATCTGGTCGCTGGCTCCGTGGATCGGGCCTATCACGAAGGTCGTTGGTCGTGGAAAGAGTACGCGGTTCACAGGGTCGTCCGTTTGGGTATCGTCTTGCTCCCGGTACTCGTCATGACAGCAATGTTCGACTGGCTTGGAGCATCTCAATTTGACCCGGCTTACTATCGAGGTGAGTTTGGGGCCGAGTTCGCGAGCGCCCCGAACGAGCCGGTGGCCAACGGCGTCCTCGTTTTTCTGGGCAATGCTTTCTTCCTGCACAATATTTTCGTTCCCGTTTACGGGAGTAATGGACCGCTTTGGAGCATCGCCTACGAATTTTGGTATTACGTCGCTTTTCCGCTCGGCTTTTTTGCATTGAAACCAGGCCGTTATCAGCTCTTTTTTGCCGCGCTCTTCGTTCTGACGATGTGGTTCATCGGGCTCGACTTGGCAGTACTCTTTCCGACTTGGTTGTTTGGATACTTTGCGTGGAAAGCACGCGACGGGCTTCTCGGACGCCTT
Source organism: Thioclava sp. F36-7 (assembly GCF_002020075.1). Taxonomy (NCBI): domain Bacteria; kingdom Pseudomonadati; phylum Pseudomonadota; class Alphaproteobacteria; order Rhodobacterales; family Paracoccaceae; genus Thioclava; species Thioclava sp. F36-7. The sequence goes on from NZ_MPZR01000002.1 coordinate 277,148, forward strand.
GTTGCAACGAAAGCGATCTACGCGCTCGCGGTGGTCTTCGCGCTTTTCGTCGTCATGTCCGCTCTCAAGTTCGTTAATGATTACTCAATCGGCTCACTCTACATCACGGCTGTCGCGGCGTTTTTCGCGGTGATCGCGCTCTCAAATCCGGTTTTCGACCACGGCGCGCGGCTGGCAGAGTTCCTCTCCAAAACCTCTTATTCTCTGTATCTTGTTCATTTCCCTCTGATGGCCTTGCTCAGTTCGATGCGTCATGTCGCGAGGTTCGACGCTTTGGGGAACGGGATGGTCCTGTTCGGGGTGTATATTCTGTCCTCCTTCTTGCTCGCGTGGTGTGTTCATTGGCTATTTGAGCGTCATACCGCGACACTCCAGAGAGCTATCCTTAGAAGCATGCGCCAGCGTCCTAGGCTCGGGGCTGCGGGATGAGTTGAGAGTGTAGCTCGTCACCGCCTTTGCTTGCCTTCCGGCGCCGGCATTCTGTTCGCTCAGGAACGCGGTTTCTTCAGGTGAAACTTCAGCCAGAACTTCAGAAGCCTGAGCCAACCGACCTTCTTGCGCTCCATGACCTCCGCAAGAAAGGTCGTCCGGCGGAGATATTTCCAGTAGAGCCACGCGTAGGGGTGCCATTCGGCGGCCTGCCAGGGTTTCGGCGACTCCGTGAAATGGATGATCCGCGGCAAAGCCTGAGCCAAGGGAACGGAAGAGGTGTAGTCGCACCCTTCCCAGAGAAAGAGGCGCTGGAAATTCCACTTCGCGTCCAGCGGTGACCAGTTCTCCCAGAATACCTTGTTCAATGCGTCCTGATCCGCGAACTCGTATTTCTCGGGCGCGGCCAGGAGCATGTCGAGCGCTTGGGACAATGCGTCCGTGGCCCGGACCGCGTCGAGATCGAACAGGAGGACACCGGCATTGAAATAAGTGCCCTCGCTCGGCAGCTCATGTTGCCGCGCGAAGTTCGTCGGGTCCACGAACGCGTCTTGCACGGCGCCGCAGGCCAAACCTTTCAGATCGGTGCTCCAGAGGTCGACGAGACTTCCGGTCACAACCATGTCGATATCCAGATAGATCACGCGTGAGATGTCCTGCGGCAGAAGCTCTGCCATGATGAGGCGCAGGTAGGTCGCGCGACTGATATGCAGGATCGGCGGAAGCTTCAGCGCCTTATGATCCGCAACGTGATAGGGATGGATTTCGAGACCCGTAGCAGTCTCTGCGATCTTCGAGAACCGCGCCTCATCGACGGAATCGAGTATCGCGTGAACGCGGATCTTCTCCGCGCCTTTGCCCGCCTCGATGGATTTCAGCAGCGACACGAAATGCGGCGCATAGTTGGAATCGGTCACGCAAACGATGTCGATCACGTTCGGGTCATACGCGGCATGCGGCTCGCGGACGTCGTACATCATTCGGAGTCCTTTGCGATCAGTTCGCCTGTTAGAAATATCGGGACTGTCTCTTGGGAGGCTTGAAATTCGCTGCCAGCAGAGCTTTGGCGATCGCGAAATGCATCCGGGCACGATCGGGGCGGCGGCGGATGGTGGCGAGCACACCGCGCAGAAAACGTGCGGCGATCCGGTCGGGCATCACCAATCTTCGATTCACGAAATGCCCGATCGCGAGTTCTTCATTGAGAAGTTTGGCCTGACTCCAGACGGTCTCTCCGTGATTGGGGTTGAGGTAGCGGAACTTCTCGCTCTCGATCCGGAGCACGGGCCGCTTGAAGCGCTTCAGATAGTAACGCGTCCATTCCTGATCCTCGGCTGAGAAGACCTCTTCGCGGAAAGGGCGTTCGCGCATCAAAGCCGTGGGTGCCAACGCTGCGCTATTCGAAATCCCGTTGCGCCCGTTGAAGAGCCGAGGGGTGATCGAGACGGGTTCGAGCTTGCTCGGGTCCGGGCATTCGGAATGCGCCGGCGCCCAGTAGACGATCTCGAGATCTCGCGCTTTCATCTCCCGCCAGCCGTTTTCCACGAACTTCGGATCGTCGAAGACAACATGGCTGCTGAAGATCAGCGTATAGGGAAGCGTGTTCGCCGCGACGCCGACGTTGATCGCCTTGGAATAGTTGAACTCGGTGTCGTCGTAAGGCGCGACGGTCGCGCCCAGGGCAGCGAACTGGTCGCGCACCGCTGCATCATGCGAGGAATCCACGATGATGATGTTCTCTGGCGGGAAGCTCTGCTCGCGCAGTTTCGCGACCACCTCTGCAAGCAACGGCGGGCATTCATAGGCCCGGATCAGCGCCGCATATCGCGGGGCTGCGTCGTCGCGTGGAAGCTGCTCGGCTAAAGGTCGGGACTGTGAGGCCATCGTTTCTTGCCGCAATCTGAAAACGCTTTCCTGAAGGCAGGCACGGGCAGGTTTCCGTTCCTGAGTATCGCTTCGAAAAACGGTAGGAGGGCTGCCCCAGCCGAGCAAGACGGCCCGCGCGCAAGAGCTCTCGGTGACTGGCTCGCATATGAGATGCGCCGGTTTCTTATCCGTCGCGCCCGCATCTGCCCAAATAAATTGCAACTCGGGGTCGGATCGGAGGCGCGAGAACCGTCACGCGGTGAAGAGGGCGCAGGGCTCGCTTAGGTTCGAGTGGGGAGTGCTCGATACAGTTCAAAGGTAGCCCAGAGAATGCAGTATCTTTTTGTCGTCACTTACGGTCGGTCCGGTTCAACGGTCCTGCTCAACTTGCTCAACAGGTTGGAGGGATATTGCATTCGCGGCGAGAATAACGGGATTGCCAACCATCTTGGCATGAGCGTTTCCGTGCTTGCCGAGGCGCAGGAGCACCCGCATGCAAAGTCCCATAATCCGGACGCGCCCTGGTTCGGGATCAACGATCCGAAGGTCGAAAGCTGGGGCCAAAAGCTGGCGGGTGCGTTTGTCGAGGAGATCTTACGCCCGGACCCGGACACACGCGTCACCGGCTTCAAGGAAATCCGGTTCACCGCCCATGAGACTACGCTGGCAGAGTACGAGAGCTCCATCGCGTTCCTGACGCAATATTTTCCCGGCGCGCGTATCATCTTCAACACGCGCGATTGGCGCGAGGTCGCAGAGTCCGGCTGGTGGCGCTACGAGTCGAACATGAAACGGATCCGCGATCTGATCGAGGATGCGGACCGCCGTTTCGAAGCGTCGGCCAAGGCGCTCGGAGATCGGGCCTTCTTGATCGACTATGCCGACTACAAGGGTAAACCGGACGGGTTCCGCCCTCTGCTCGAGTGGCTAGGAGAGGAGGTCGACGAGACCCTGTTGGCCTCGGTGTCGCAGAATTGGCTCGTTCACCTGCAGAAGTCACACGATGACCGCGGGAAATTCCTCCGCCTGAAACGCGCGCTTTCGAAGCGTTTCGCGGAGCGCGCGATCAAGAAGTCCGGCGAAACTTCGATGCTTTCGTGAATAGCGCCTTCAACAACTGAGCCATTTCGAGTTCCGGCCCCGCTTTGCGCCCGTTGAACTGCCAGAGCGCGGCGACCGCAGCCACGTAGGCCATGCCGCCTATCGTAATCAGGCTCACCAGACGCACCGCCTCCAGAGGGACGCTCGGCGGCTTCTCCCACAGGCTACCGGTGAGCCAGACGACCAGGGCCATGAAGGCCACCGCGATCGTCGGGGTCAGGGCGAGTTTCAGCTGCTCGCGCAGCCTGATGCCTGCGATCTGCGTGACCAGGGTCATGTTCCAGATAATATTTATGACGACCGCCACCGCGCCGCCAATCAGGGCGCCGATGAGCATGCCGTAGTAGCTCGCGCTGCCGAGATACATCCCGAGCAGGATCAGTGGCCATCGAATGAAGAATGCGCGCAGGTCGCGGAAAAAGAGATGCCGGGTGTCTCCCGTTGCCATGGCGATCGGCTGGATCGCCACCGTCGCCTGCAAGGCTAGGATGATCGCCTGTATCTGAATGACGGGGACGGCGGGCATCCACTTCTCTCCCAAGACCAACGCGACAAGGTCATGGGCGACCACCGCGAGGCCGAAGCCGAAGGGGAAAATCCACAGACAAGCAACGCCCTGCACACGTTTATAGGCGGATACGAGTTTTTGCCGATCGTTCTTCACCCGGGAAAAGGCCGGGAAGAACGTCCTTTGCAGGGGTTGGTTCAACTGAGCGATGACCACATTCGTGATCCGGTTGCCGAAACTGTACTGCCCCAGAATATTGGTTGGCAGCACGGCCCCGAACAGCAGCGGATTGGCACGCCAGTTCATCGCTTGGATCCAGGTGCCCAGTGTGATCCAGATCGAGAAAGAGAGGATCTCGCGATACTTGCTAAAGGTCAGGCGGGGCCGGAAGGGATAGAAGACATAGGAGAGAACGATCCGGGCGACGTCCGAGGCCACGGCGCCCAGCACCAAGGCCCAATAGGATCGAAACACGAGTGCAAGCGTAATTGCGACGATCGTGCCGAAGAGTTTCTCCCCGACCTTCATGAGGACGACTTGATGGAAAACCAGTTCTCGCTCGAACAAGGCGAGTTTTGGATTTGCGAGACCGGCGAAGACGAAGGACCCCGCCATCACGAGCAGGATGTTCTGCAGTCGCATATCGCCATAGAGCAACGCGACCGGGTAGGACAGCGCGGCCACCGCGCCCCCGACGATGAGGCCACGCGCGAAGGACATCGAGAAGACGGTGTTGAAATGCTCTTCGGTCGGGGCGTCATGGCGCACCAGCGTCTCCGACAGGGGCATTTCCGCGAGCGACAGAAGAATGGCCATCACCGCAGCACAGATTGCCACAAGCCCGAAATCCTCGGGTACCAGAAGCCGGGCCATTATGATCGTGTTCAGGAACCCGATTCCGTTCGCGATCATGCTTCCGAGCGCGATCCAGACGGCTCCCTTCAGCAGGCGTGTCCGTGTGTCGGTCATCTGTTCTGGGCGTCCTTTCGCAGCAAGCTATGATCGAGGTGGTCGCCCGGCGATCAATGGATGAACGTGATATCCGCGCGCGCTTCAATCGCGGAGAGGTCCGAAACGTAGTCTTGCTGCATTTTTCGGAATTGGTTTTCGGGCCATGGGGAGAACCGGTCCTGAGCGCCTTGCACCGGATACTCATGCTCCAGAGCCGCCATTCGAAACCGCCATTCCGTCGCTGAGAGCGGTTCAGCGGTCTCGGCCATGGCGCGGATTGCACTGTCGGAAGCGCTTCCCCGCACAGTAGGGTTCTGCAGCGGCTCAAACGCCTCAGCCTCGACGTCACTCAACCCTTCGAGGATGCGGGGCTCGAGGTCGCGGAAATCCTCGTAGCGCCAGATGAAGACATTCGCGTGCGGCAAGGCATCGCGGATGTCGTCGATGATCTGCAGCCATGCCCCCTGCGGTGAGGAAAAGGCGGATGCGAATTGCTCTGGGGGCGGCACGGGAGAGAAGCGGATCGCTTCGCCATAGATCGATGCCAGAAAGTCGGGATAGGACCGGATGCAGAGCCAGATATCCAAGGGGCGATCCGGCAGGAAAGTCGACAAGAGGCTGAGCCGCGATATCGCCGTCGGATAAAACGCCCCGTCGAGGAATTCACCCGTTTCGCCCAACAGGTTCTCTTCGGAAACAAGCAGTTCGTCCGAGGTGTCGAACAGGCTCGAGATCTTCGACCCAAGCTTGTCGAGGCGCGTTGGACGGCCCGAGAGTGCCTTGAGCTTTTCCGACCTGCTCGTGCCTTCGCTTTCCGCCCATGCCTGATGGAAAAGGGGCCGCACATTATTGATCGGCCAGAAAGCGACACCTTGCGAGGCAAGAAGCTTCGCGTTCAATTCGAGGCGCGCCTGGAGATAGGTTGTCGCTGTCTTGTGGGCTCCGAGATGGAGGCGAATTCGGGGCGTCGTCACATCATCCTCCGTCTTCTCACCGTTGCTTCAGGCTGCGGTCGGCAGCCGCCGCTGCGTCTGCGGCCTCCTTTGAAAGGGCCGGTCGCGGCATCTTCATACCAATGGCTTACTGAGGAACGGCCCGCGCTGTGAGGTGCAAAGCGCTGAACGGGGCGAGCGCTCTTAATGAAACCGTACGCCTGCCACACAATTGGCCAATTTTCTGGCCATCGCTAAAATAAGTCGCAGGAATTTCTTCGAATTAGGGGTAATTCCGCGATTTAGCGGAATTCTGGGAAAGCGAACGAGCTTCGCACCTGGGATTAAAGGTGATTCTGCCGCCCATAATCCTCAAATTGGATTCCTAGCGCCCGTTTTTCGTGCGGACCGCCTCCAGAATGGCGCAATTTCGCGGATCAGTGATGCGAAATTTATGCTGCAGGTGCGAAAGGGGCATTTGGTCTTGTTCGTTTCGCAAGGTTACCAAATCGTTAATCGAGGGATTTCAAACTGTCGCTCTTTCACTGGGGGGTGAAAACATGACCTTTGAAACGCGTAAGGGGCACTTCTTTGCTCCGACTACAGTCCATAGTGCTGCTTCTGCTGAACCGCTCGTTGAGCGTCCTGCAGGAGATATTGCCAAGCGTGGGCTCGACCTGCTGCTTGTGCTCGTTTTCGTGCCGTTGCTTGTTCCGCTTTTGCTCGGGGTTGCCGCGCTTGTCTGTATGACGAGTTCGGGGCCCGTGCTTTTCGGACACGTCCGCGTCGGACGGGGCGGCAAGAAGTTTCGGTGCTGGAAATTCCGGACGATGGTCGTCGATGGCGACCGGATCCTGGAAGAGCATTTCCGGCGTTTCCCCGAAGAGCGCACTATCTGGGAAGAAGAGAGAAAGCTGCATGACGACCCGAGGGTCACGCCTTTGGGGGCTGTCCTGCGCAAGCTCAGCCTCGACGAACTTCCGCAGCTGATCAATGTGCTTGTCGGCGAGATGAGCCTCGTCGGGCCGCGTCCCGTCGTTGACGAGGAGATGCGCAAATATGGCCGCTCTGGCCGTCACTATCTGCGTGTGCGTCCCGGTGTGACGGGCCTCTGGCAGATCAGCGGACGTAGCGACACTGGCTACGCGACGCGGGTGCTTCTCGATCGTCACTACGTGATGTCGTGGAACGTGCTGCTGGACATCAAGGTTCTGGTTCTCACGATCCCGGCGGTTCTGTTTGCGAGCGGGGCGAGGTAGCTGTGCCAATGTCCCGTGTCCCGTTACGGCGTTTCCTCTTTCCGTTGGCCGTGACTGCGCTGACTGCATTTCCGGCCTATGCCGAAAAGCTTGAAGCCGGTGATGTTGTCTCGCTCAATATCGTTGAGTGGCGCAGCGTCGCCGGTGAAATGGCGCAATGGGCCGCGCTGAAGGGGCCATATGAAATCTCGTCTGACGGTGCCTTGGATATCGGGTTTATCGGGAAGGTCGAGACGAAGGGGCGCGAGGCTGAGGCTGTCGCCGAGGAAATCTCGGCGCGGCTGAAGGATACGTTGGCGCTGACGGAACAGCTCGATGTTCAGCTGAGCATCACCCAGCGTGCGCCGGTGATCGTCGGCGGGCTCGCGAGAAAGCCGGGGCCGGTGGACTTCACCTCCGGGATGACTGTCCGTCACGCCCTCGCACTCGCGGGCGGGCTGACCGGCGTCTCCGGCGATGGGACGATGTCCCAATATCTTTCGATCGCGGCACAGGAGGCCCAGCTGGCGCGGCAAGAGGGCGATTTGCGTCTGCGCATCGCGCGTCTTGACGCGGAACAGGCTGGCACCAGTGATGCGAATTTTCCGACGGCTGCCTCACTCGGGCAGGATGGAGAGTTGCGCGTTGCACAAGAGCAGTCGCTTCTGAAATTGCGGCTCGACTCGGCGAAGCGCAAAAGCGAACTCGTGGACGGGCAGGTGACCCTCCTGACTCAAGAGATCGACAAGTTGCAGCAAAAATCCAAAGGCTTGGACCACCAACGGGAGTTGATTGCAGAGCAGCGCGACAAGGTTGCGCAGCTCGTTGATCGCGGCCTGAGCCCCAGTAACCGGGCAATCGAAGCCGAACAGAAGCTTGCCGCAATCCAAAGTCAGATCCTCGATGTCGACACTGCGATTTTGCGGTCTCGTCAAGCACTGGCCCGCGCCGAAAATGATCGTCTCGATCTGGGCGCCGGGCGCATCACACAGCTGCTGAACGATAAGCAGAAAGCGGAATCCGAACTTTCCGATGTGCGTGAGCGCCTCGACCTTCAACGTGGGTTGATGCGGCTGGCCGTGCCGAGCGCTATCGGCGCAGGCTTGGCAGGCGAAGAGGGCGGCCCGCAATTGCAGGTCGTCGTCACGCCTGCAGGCGGGGGGGCTGCGAAGACCGTTGCCGATTTCGACACGCGGCTTTCGCCGGGTGACCTCGTGGAGGTGACGCTTTCGCGTGACCCCAACGAGACAGCGGCCACGACGGAAGCTCCGCAAAAGCAGGCAACCGGAAGCAACGGCTGAGGCGCGTCCTGCCTATTCGCCCCGCTTTATTCGCCGCGTCGCAATCGGATCGCGTAAACCATCGCGCCGACTGTGATCACCGTGATCGGATCGAACTGGAAGAAATATGTCACTTCGACCAGCGACAGGACGAACTGACGGATCATGAAGGCCGCGAAAAAGATCGTTTCGGCGCGCACATCGCGGATCGCCCAGACAATCACGACATAGCCCGCCCAGAAGACGAGGCCCGTCTGCAGAAGTGCGAAGGGCAGGCCGAGCTCCACGGCGTTCGTGAGCAGGGTGTTGTGGAAGTGGAAACCGGATTTCGACGCGATCCCGAACTGCGCCCAGATTTCCTCCGCGACGGGCTGGCCGGGAATCCAGAACGCCTGGAAACCTGTGCCAAGAACCGGACGTTCGGCAATCTGTCTTATCGCGATCGCCCAGAGGTCGGTGCGCCCGGTGAGCGTGACGTCCTTGCCCGTCGAATGGAAGAACCACGACTCGACATGGCTGAAATTCGCCATGATGAGCAGAACTACCAGAAGCAGTAGCATCGACATCATGACGAGCAGGAAGAACCGCTTCCATGCCGAGGTTCGCGAGAGAAGCACGATCCCCACGGCGACGGCCAAAGCTCCCACGCTCGCAAGGATCGCGCCGACGGATTGCGCTTTCACGAGAAGCAGCGCGGCCAGCAGGGTCATCGCCACGCCCGAGTAGCGCAGCCATCGCGGCAGGCTGCGGTCGAAAAACAGTGGCGCCGCCGAGATGAGCAGCATCGAGGCGGTGCTCGCCATTGCGTTCTTGCTGTGGAATATCCCGAGGAAGCCCAGCCCATCCGCGCGCTCGCGCCCCAGCACCGCACTGATGACGTTGACCGCGGCGAAAGAGTAGAAAACGGCCTTGTAGTAGTTGAGCGGGGACAGGCGCCGCGCAATCAGGATGGCGACCATGAAGGTAAATGTCAGAAGGATGCCGTATCGAAGGCTGAGAGCTGGCGCATCCGACCAGAGCACCGAAAGCACGGTCCAGCCGGGCAGAGCGAGAAGCCACCACATATCGACGATCTCATCGCGCGAACGCCATGGTTGCCGAAGGATCAGGAAACACCCGACGATCAGAAAGCCAAGCGCGCCCAGCGTCCCAATCTTCGGCGTGATGTGCAGGATGAACAGCGCCAATGTCGCGAAGAGCGCCGTCGGGCTGATCACGATCTCATTTCGATACGGATAACCGCCATGTGCAGTCTGGGCCGTCATGGTTCCTTGCACAGCATCGATTCAGGGAATTGGCATGTCTCGCCGAGCGGCGTGTAGCCGACCCAGTCGATCGTGTAGCGCAACGGACCGTCGGGTTTTTCGTAGCGCCCCATCCATTCGCTTAGCGTCTGTGTGCTCCAGAAGGACAGATAGATTTTCTGGGCCGAGCTGGGCACGTCCGATGTGACCTTCAGGATTTCCTTGCCGTCGGCATACCATGTGATCGCGTCCGGCTCCCAGCGGAAGGCAAGCGTCTGGAACCCTTCGGTCGTCGGCTTCGGCAAGGGGAATGCCCCGCCGCCCATCGGTTCTCCCGAGAGATATCGGTTGAGCGAGACTTTCGAGGGGTCCTTGGTGAGGATTTCGATGTCGATCTCGTCATGGGGCATGTCGTGGACCGGCCCGATATAGGTGAAGAAAGAGGCGTTGAGCCCCGAATTCTTAGGCGTGTTCAGCCGCACCTCGTAGGTGCCGTAGCTGTATCTCGCGCGGGTCTGAATTTCGGCGCACAGGTTGGTCTTGTCCGGTCCCGCTTCGGGCAGGAAGAACATGACCAGTTTGCTTTTCTCGAGCTTGAGGGCACGCCGCGCCCAGGTGCAGCTCTGGTGGTCGCCGTTGGTCCAGCCATCGGAGATATACCATCGCTTCTTGTTGAAGCTGTCGAAACTGTCGAAGAAGGCACCGCCCAGAGGTTTCTCCGCGCGGGCGAGGCTCGGTGCCAAAATGGCGAGAGCGACGAGACAAGAAAGGATGCGTAAGATCGACATGCAGCCTTTGTACCGCGCCCCGCAGTCGAATCGCTCGGGCTTTGGTGGCACATGCAGGAGGCCTCGGGCATAGCTGTCTTAAAGCGATGGATTTTTTGGCGTTTCGCTTTCTGTGGCTCGCAAATGCAGCGTGATGCAGACCTGACTTCGGCAGCTTTCTTGTCAGGCGCGCGTGCAGCCGACTCGGCAGCACGCATGGGCTAGCGTGTCTTCATCACTGGTGGAGACTGTATTGGCGGAGCGCATCACGGTTATCATGGCGAACTGGTGCGGCGCGTCCTATCTCGCGACTGCAATCGCATCGCTACGCCGCCAAACCGTATCGGACTGGCGGCTGATCATCTCCGATGACGGATCGGATGATGACAGCGTGGCCATTGCACAGGATTTCGCGCGGCAGGATCCGCGCATCGACGTGCTGACAGCTGATACGTCTTCCGGCCCGGCAACCGCACGCAATCGCGTGCTCGAGCGGGCCAAAGGCGAGTGGGTCGCCATTCTCGACAGTGACGACCTTATGCATCCAGAGCGGCTGGAGCGGATGCTGGAAGGGGCGGACGCGCTGGGCGCGGATGTTATTGCGGATGACATGGTGTTTTTCGGGACTGTCCCGGGATCGGGGGGGCGTACTTTGCTCGAACCGATGTCCTTGGTGGCGCCGCTCGAGATTACGGCGAAGCTGTGGGTCGAGGCCGCCGCGCCGGAGACCGAGCTCCCGCCGCTTGGGTATCTCAAGCCGATGATCCGTCGTTCGATCCTCGGCGATCTGCGCTACGATCCTGACCTGCGGATCGGTGAGGATTTCGATTTCGTCCTGCGTCTCTTGCTGAAGGGGGCGAAGTTCTACGCTTTGCCCGACCCGATGTATCTGTACCGTCGACACAATGCCTCTATTTCACATAGGCTTTCGCCTGCCGCGATCGGCGCAATGGTCCGCGCTCAGCAGCGGTTGTCGAAAGGGCTGGATCCAGCCGTTGCCGCGCAGTTGGCCGCGCGCCATCGCGGATTGCAGAAGATGGCAGACTTCGAAGCGCTCGTGGCCAACCTGAAAGCCCGGCAGTTCGCGGCGGCAGCGATAAAAATCGCGCGGCGTCCGACTCTGGCGCAGGACGTTCTCCGAAGTCTCGCCGAGAGACGCAAAGGCAAAGACGCGACCGGCCCTGAGCGCCGTCCGGTTCGGGTCTCTCTCGGGGCCGAGGAAGGGGCTGACGTGCTGGCCGATGAAATCCCAAACGCATCCGTCGCGGAGAAAATGCATGTCAGCGTACCGAAGCCGGTCGCGCCCGGTGCGCTGTGGTCCTCGCCACCCGCGAAAATGGCCGCGAAGTTGAGCGCCCTTTCCGAAGCGAATGACGTCATTCCGGAGGCTCTGGATGGGGCAGGGGCCTGGGCGCGTTGGCTGTTGCCGCAATGGGCGCAGGAGCAGGCATAGGCGGCAGGCAGCGCTCTCTAGTCTTCGGGTCGAAGCAAGAGGCGGAGCGTATTCGTCGCCGGCGCGGCGGGTTGTTTTTGGGCACGTAATTTGTCCCGCAGAATACCCGACGCGATCGGCATGAAGTTCCTCGGCGGCCTGATCGAGAACTCGAAGGCCGCCCCGAGACCGTCCTGCGCCTTGATGTCGAGAAAGCGCCGCAGCAGGTAGCGATCGCGGATCTGGTCGTGATGCCGACGCATGGCGGAATTCGCGGCGCGGGGCACCGATTGGTCGTCGAGATGTGCAGAGGCCGCTGTCATCAGCGCGCCGAGATCCTTCGTCCCGTGCCGACCCGAGAGCGAATTTTCCCGCACGCGTGCAGCGTATCCGCATTCATTGGTGACAAGAAATTTCGCGCCGCGCGCAAGCATGCGGACATAGAAGTCGAAGTCCTCGCCCAGCCGCAGGCTTTCGTCATAGCGCAGAGCATGTCGGTCCAGAAAGGCGCGCGACATGAGCGGCTTGAGAAACCCAAGCTCGCCCCGCGTCTCGCCGCGTTTGCCCATATTCCCTTCAACGAACCCAGCCAGATCGAGTTCGAAAACCCGCGTCTCACTGTCGGGAAGCCGGGTAGGGTCGAAGGCCTGCGCCATATCGGCGGGCACGAAGGCGATATTGTCCGCGATCAGATCCCAGCCTTCATAGGCGAGAAGGCGCGAGAAGCGGCCGGGGAGCAGAAAGTCATCTGCATCGAGCACTGCCAGAAACGGGGACCGGGAGGCGGCGATTGCACGGTTACGACCCGCGGCCGGTCCCTGATTGCTGTCGTTTCGAAGAACGATCAGGCGCGCGTCACCCGCCGCGGCGTCCTGCGCGGCCTCTGCACTTCGGTCCGTGGAGGCATCATCGACCACGACAACTTCGGCGACCTCTGGCTGTTCGAGTGCGGACCGGACCGCATCGCCGATCGTGTCTTCGGCGTTATAAGCAGTGATTACGACGCAAATCTCTGGGGTCATCGCTTGGTTTCTCCCACTTCGCCGACGGGCTTTCGTGTGCGCGCGATCACGTTAAGGAAGGCGTTCGAGAGGAAGGCCCGATTGCTTTCGCGCACCAGACGCCACAGGTCGCGCCCGCAGAGGCTGGCCAGAATTTCGCGCCGTCTGGGAAAGCTCAGCCCTTGCTTCCAAGGCTGAAAGACCATGTCGCGAACGGTTTCCGCAGAACGGTCGGCAAGCAGTTCGTGCGATCGCGGCGGGAGGCCGTCTTGCCCGATGCTGGTCGTTGCGAGGGCCATGGCGAAATCCAGCGTTTCCGAAAGACCCGTCTCTCGGGCGAGTTGTTCGAGCTGATCCCGCTCGGCCAACTCGAGACTCTCGAATGCCTTGATCATGTCGAGGGCCACAGAGCCCGCAGGTTCATGCGAAAGAAAGGCTTTGCAGAGCGTGATTGCGGCGATCAAACACATGTCTGGCGGGGACGGCACCGGCAGTGTGCTGTTCGCGACCGACTGCCTCACCGCCCGATGCAGGAAGCCCACCAAGTTCCGAGGGCGCGGCAAGCCGGGCTGTTGGACGCTATGGTGCAAGTCCACGAAGATGGGTTGGTCGGGCGCTTCGAAATGGCGTTCGCCGAGGAAATGCACCCACCAGCTGCCGAGTTCGGCTTCGGTGGGCTTGAACCCAGCCTCTTCGAGGATCTTTCCCGCCGCGATCCGGTCCTTGGGCGCGACCAGTATGTCGACATCCCCGGACGGCTTGAAAAGGGGCGTGCCGTAGAGCCGGATTTGCTGCAACGGGCCTTTCAGGTGAAGGTGCGGAATCTGGCCGGCATCGAGCGCTTCGGTGATCTCGGCGGCGAGCTTCAATCCGCGATTATTCGAAAGCATTCCGCGCATGCGTCCGAAGTTGAGTTCAGCGTTCACCTGTTCGGCTGCGTCGCCTTGGAGGTCTGGCCACCCGGGGTGCATCAACAGCTTGTTCACGCGCGCGATTTCAAAGAGAAGGCGAGGGTCGGTGCTGGTCGGCGGCGCTTGACCGGATGCCATCTTCCTGAGAATTTCGACCTGTGTCGAACAGTCGCGCCGCTTCACGTAAGTGAGCTCTTTCTCCGGAAAGCTCACGCGCCTACCTTCACGAAATCGCGAATCGAATCCATCGAGAGATCAACCCCAGGTTGAATTGCGCGACTTTTTAATTCCCCCAAGGTTGCAATTTTAAATGTCCAGCTTTCTGGCGAAATTTTAACGCGCTCATTTCTTGAGCGGGTTTTCGGACAGGATGCTCGCATATTGGACCCCCTGAAATCGGCCGCGGGAATATTGCCTTGATTTTGCCTGTTATTTTCGCAGCGAACTGAAGCTGTGACGCTCCGAATGGACTAAGGTTTGACTCAAGTGGAGCCTGATTAAAGACTTTAGGAGGCGCAAGCCAAAATGAGTACGTAACGTCAAAAGGGGGTATCTACTGATGAAAACGTATACTCGTCCGCAGCTTCAAAAGCACGGCAAGCTCGAAGACCTGACCCACGGTGCAGGTAGCACCACGATCGCCGACCAGGTGCTGCCGCCCGGTACGGATATTGCGGGTCTTACCTTCTCGTAATTCGTAAAAAATGAGAAGGACAGGGGCGTGGTCTCGCCTCTGTCCACTCTATGCAACGTGGCTCTCAAGGTGTGGGTGGGAAGTCTATGAATGCAATGTCCCAATATCGGGTTCGTTCCGAATGTGTTGCTTGTCCTTATGGTGACGGCGTCGCGATTTTGGATTTAAATTCCAATGCCTATTTCAGTCTGGATTCCATCGGCGCCATCGTCTGGAATCTATTGGGCGACGAAAAGAGCGTCGAAGAAATTATCGATACGATTTCGGGCGCTTATTCTGTTCCGCGCGACACCGTTGCCGAGGATGTCTCGGTGCTCCTGAGCGACCTTCACGAAAACGGTCTCGTCGAGGCTTCTTGAAATGCGTTGGAGGCGGCCGATCCTTCACGACGCTCGACTGTTGTTCGAGGCGCTCGTGACAGTCGTGCGTGTGCGTGTCGATCTGTGGCGCCACCGCCATGATGCATTGCGCAAGATCGTGGTGTCCAATGCCGCGCGTTTTCCGGAGCCGAAAGCCGCCGACCGCGGCACTCTCGCTGAAATTTCATGGGCCGTGGCGGCTGCTGCGCGTCTCGTCCCGCAAGCGACCTGCTTGACCCAGGCCACGTCGGGGCAGCTCTTGCTCGCACGTCGCGGGATCGACTCCACCGTACGCCTGTCGCTGCCGATGGGCGGGGAAGAGTTTCGTCCGCATGCCTGGTTGATGTCCGACAATATTATCGTACTGGGTGGAACGCGCGCAGAATTCGCGCGCCATACGCTGTTGAAGAATATGACGGCATTTGCGCAAGGCGAGGCGCGCCCATGAGCCGGCCCGCACTGCATTGCGCAATTGGCGGTTTCGCTGATCCCGCCAAGCTTGCAGCCGTTCCCGAGCTGCGGAACGCCGTGGTTGAGGCATCCGCGCGGTCTTCGGTTCTCATGTCGGGGCCGCAGACGACGCGCAGCGCAACCGGTGCGCTTGTCGCGGCCGATCTGGACCTGACCCACCTGCGCGACACGGCGCGGCGTCTGGCGATGCCGCCGAACAGCTCGGCCATCGAACTTGTTGCCGCAGCCTATGATCGCTTCGACGACGAGCTCGGCCATGTGCTCGAGGGGGCTTTCGCGATCGCAATCTGGGATCCGAAGCGCGCAACCCTTGTTGTCGTCCGGGATAGGTTTGGTCTCAAGCCGGTGGTCTACCGGGCTAATGCGCGCGGGCTTGCGTTGGCGAGCGATCCCGAAGCTGTCATCGCGATGACCGGGGAACGCCCGGAGCATGACGTCCTCTGGATCACCGAACATCTCTCGGGGCAGCTGACCAATCAGACGCGCACGGCTTGGAAAGATATCGTCCGCTTGCCTCCGGGAAAGCTGATGCACTATCGCGATGGCATGCTGTCACCACCGCGCACGTGGTGGAGCCTCGAGCCCCGCGAGTTGAGCGCGGTCGAGCAAACTGACGAGGCCTTGCGAGATGCGCTCTCGGACGCCACCGGCGAGGCAATGAGCGGAGGCTCCGCCGCCGCGATGCTAAGTGGGGGGCTGGATTCAAGTTCGCTGGCGATCCTTGCATCGCGATTGTCGTCAGAGCCTTTCCCGACCTACTCGCTGCGGTTTCCCTCTGCGCCTGAACTCGATGAGGGCGAATATATCGTTTCCGTTCTGGAGGCCGGAAACTTCCGGCCCACGATGCTGAATGGCGGCGTTGGAACGGCGCTCGATCCAACGCTTTCGGACCTTTTCCTGACGAACCAGCAACAGCCGTTTCCGGGTTTTGGCATGGTGACGACGCATACGATCTGTTCCGCAGCGCGGGCGGATGGGCATGCCGTTTTGATCGACGGGCATGGCGGCGATGAAGTCATCGGAGGCGCGTCCTTTTCCTATCTCAACGAACTCGCCCGGTCCGGTGAGTGGGCGAAGCTTTGGACGTTGCTGCGCAAGCTGCATGGGTTTGCGGGTGGCCGTGGCGCGGTCGCGTCCTTCGTGATGGCCTATGCGCGCCACGGCGGAAACCGAAGCGCCGCGAAATTGGCGGGTCGGTTGCAGCGTCGGCTTTTCAGCTCGAGCGATCCGGCCCAACCGGATTGGTTCAGCATCGTCGCGCCGGAGCTGGTTTCGCGTTTGGATCTGCGCGCGCGTTCCGAAGCCGCGAGCACCGCACTCTATTCGGATATGCCGTTTGGCTTTGCGACGCATGCGCGCGCGCTCGCCGGGGATCTGACGCCGAGCGCGTTCGAGCTGCTTGATCGAGCCACGCGCCCCATGGGGCTGCAGTTGCGGTTTCCGTTCTACGACCGGCGCGTCGTCGAGCTTTGCGTAAACCGATCCGATGTGGACAAGATCAAGAACGGACAGCCGCGCGCGCTGATGCGCGATGCGATGAAAGGCATCCTGCCGGAGCATGTCCGATTGAGATCGACGAAGGTCGATTTCACCGCCAACAATCGCCGCGCGATGCGCGAGGACCCGCAGGGACAGTTGCGGCGGTATATCGACAACCCGCCCGAACGACTTGAGCCATACGTCAATATTGCGCGTCTTCAGGAGACTGCGCGGGCGCTTTTCGACTCCTCCGCCGATGCCGGTGGATTGGAGGTCATGCAGCTCTGGCGCGCTGCTTGGCTCGACATGTGGCTCGAGCGGGAAGAACGCGCCCGCCAACCGATTGCATCTGGAATAGAACCGATAAGGGAGGTCCACGCGTGACCGAACTCGAACATATTGAAGCCGCGCAGGGGCTCGGCGCCCCCGCATATTCCTACAGCACATATGGCATGCAGGTTGTTTCCGATATTGAACTCCCGGAACTGGCCTCTGTCGTGCCCGGCTCGGTTGCAGAACCGCGCAGCTTGCGCATTCGCCGCGCGCCGGTGGAACTGCCCGAAAACGCCAGATCTATGCCGACCTGGTACGAGTTCGGGGCCACGGAAACACGGTTCTACTGGCAAACGGTCGGGGCCTTCTCCGTCAATCTCGACGGTACGGAAATTCTCTGCGAGCCCGCGGAGAGTGTCAGCGACGACCTCATCGCGTTTCCGCTGCTCGGTCCGATCCTGTTCGAGTCGCTCCGGCGTCAGGGGCATTTCGTCCTGCATGCGAGTGCGGTCGCCCTCGGGGGGCAGGCCGTCGTTCTGATGGCGGATAAGGGCACGGGAAAGTCGACCTCCGCGGCGGCATTGCTGAATGCCGGGGGCAAGCTCCTTGCAGATGACCTTGTCGCCTTTACGCCGGATGGGGAGGTTCTGTCGGGCTTCGGTCAGGTGAAGCTGTCCGACGCGGCCCTTGAGGCGCACCGGCCGCAGAAGTCCGTCGCCCGGGGCGATGTGCATGCGGCAATCGACAAGAAGCGGGTGCAGCTTCCTCGCGATGCGACGGCAGAATATGCGGCTCCCGCCGTGCGTCTCTATATTCTCGAACGCGGAGAGGGCGAGATGGCTTCCACAGCCGACGTGGCCGCCAACCAGTCGCTTCCCGCGATCCTGCGGTTCTCCTACGGGGTTCGCTTCGGAGAGAACCTGCTGTCGGGAGAGCCGGCCAATCGCCATTTCCGGGACGCCGTTTCGCTTGCCGGGCGGGTGAAGGTCCGCATCCTGCGCCTTCCCGCAACGCTTGACGCCATGACGACCCTCGCGGATGCCATTCGCGCCGATCTGAATTCGGATCGCGCAATGACCGGAGACGAGGATTGAGCGACGTTCTCTCCGCCAGAACGTCTCTGAGCGAGGCGCGCAACCTCTTTACGACGATGCGTCGTGCGGCGGGCAACAAGCTCTATATTGCCTTGGGCATGCTGATGCTGAGTAGCCTCAGCGAGGGCATTTCCGTCCTTCTGCTTCTGCCCATCCTGAGCCTCGTGTCCCGGTCGGAGGAAGGCGCGCCGATCATCGAGATCACTGAGCGCGAATTC
Organism: Thioclava sp. F36-7; assembly: GCF_002020075.1. Classification (NCBI taxonomy): domain Bacteria; kingdom Pseudomonadati; phylum Pseudomonadota; class Alphaproteobacteria; order Rhodobacterales; family Paracoccaceae; genus Thioclava; species Thioclava sp. F36-7. The sequence continues at coordinate 295,396 of NZ_MPZR01000002.1, forward strand.
ATGGGCGTGACGCTTCCCGCCTTCACGCTCCCGCTCGCCGTGCTGCTCTCGATGCTCGTCTGCTTTCTCATTCTGCAGGCTTTGTTCAATCGGATGCGCACGGTCTATGTCACCGACATCCAGCTGAGGTTCTCCGCGATCTTGCGGCATGGTTTGTTTTCCGCCATCGCCGAGAGCCGGTGGGATCATCTGGTCCGCCAGCGCAACGCCGATCTGGAACATGCGCTGGTCGGCGAGGTGGAGCGGGTTCGGATGGCATCGATGTTGTTGATGTCGCTTATCCAGGGCTCTGCATCGCTTGTGCTCTACATTGCGCTGGGGCTGATGATTTCGGTGCCGATGACGGTGTTGTCCGCCGTGTTCGGCGTCGTCGCCTTTCTCGCGCTCAGGCCTTACCGGAAAATGTCTGCGGAATACGGAGTGAAGCTGCAGGGGCTACGGCGCGATCAGTTTCGTGCGGTCTCGGGCTTCCTGTCGGGGCTCAAGACGGCCAAAGCCATGAACCTCGAGGAGGCGGAAATCGCGGGGTTCGACGCGATCCTTGATATGGAACGGACGGACACGCGCGAATTCGCGCGGCGCACCGCGACCGGCTCAGGGATTTTCCAGATCGCCCAAGCGATCGGTGCGGTGATCTTCATTTACCTGTCGCTCGTGCAGCTCGGCCTCGCGATTTCCGAGATTGTCGTTTTGCTGCTCGTGATGATGCGGCTGGCCCCGCGGTTCATGACGCTTCAGCAGCAGGCGCAGATGTTTTTGGTGAATTTGCCGGGGTGGCAGCATATCCGAAACATCCAAGGTGAGATGATCCGCCAGCGCGATGTTGCAGCGGGATTGCCGATCGCGACGCGCGCGCCATGGCACGAGATCCAGTTGGAAAGCGTGTCCTATCGTCACGGCGAAGACCTGCCGCGTGCCTTGGAAGATGTCAGCCTTTCCGTTCGCGCGGGCGAGGTGACGGCGCTGATCGGGCCGTCGGGCTCCGGGAAATCGACCATCGCGGATCTGATTTGCGGCCTCATTCGGCCCGAGACCGGCAAGATCCTCATCGACGGTCAAGACCTCGATCCGATGGATATCCGGAGTTGGCGGCACCGGATTTCCTACGTCACGCAGGACACCTATCTGCCACCGATGACGGTGCGCGAAGCTTTGCAGGTTGGCGCGCCGGATGCGGATCAGAAGGACATGGAGGCGGCCCTCCGCGTCGCGTCTGCAGAGTTCGTCTTCTCGCTTCCCGCGCAGCTCGACACTCTGCTGGGGGAGCGTGGCGTGCTGTTGTCAGGCGGTGAACGCCAGCGGATCGCGCTGGCACGCGCTTTGTTGAGAAAGCCCGAGCTGCTGATCCTCGACGAGGCGACGAGCGCGCTCGACTGGCAAAGTCAGAACCGTATCGTGGCGAACCTTGCGAAGATCGAAACCCCGATGGCGATCCTCACGATCGCGCATCGCTATTCGATGGTCGAATTCGCGGATATGGTCTTCGCGTTGGAAGAGGGTCGGATCGTCGAGAGCGGTGCGCCTGCGATCCTGCGCACCAGGCCTGACGCAAGGTTCATGAAAATGCGTGACGCCGAACGCAGCACGAGCCGCGCGGTGTGACATTAAACGGTGCGCTGAAGCTCAGCGATTTTCCTGATTGAGGTAGGCGCCGCGCGAAACATGCGACGTCGTATTGTCGTCCGAAGCCTCGCGACCGGCTTGCGCGGGCCCCTGATTCTTTCTCCGGGCCGTTTCCTCGCGGGTCATGATGGCGACGAGGCCGACGTACAGGATCTGACCGAGAAAGAAGATCGCGATGCACAAAATCGCGACCATTCCCAAAGACATGCCATTCCAGAACCCGACCGCGCCAGCGATGATCGTGACAAGAGTCAGGACGACGAGAAATGGCATCAAGCGCATGGCTTGGCACTCCGAAACTTGGGCTGGGCTCCAGCGGTTACCTTCTCGATAATAACCGGTCAAGCATTTGAAATTCAATTCTTGCGTGTGTTGGTATTTGTGCCGCGCATCTCGGGCTTGTCCCAGCTTTTTCCCGGATCCCCGAAATATCCGTTGTAATCTTCGAAATAGGCCTCGGTGCTGGAGACGTCGACGAAGTCACGCAAGTCTTCCATATCCACGCGGTTCAGCACCGTTCCCAAGAGGCGCTCGCGCAACGCTGCATTGGCCGAGAGGATGCGGTTCAGCATCAACTTCGGCGTCTTGCCCCAGCTTGCCACGAGGAGCACGGTGTCGAGGTTCGGGATCATGGCACGCGCATCGACGATCGCGCCGAGCGGGGCGAGGTCGATGATCACGAAATCGAATTCGCTGCGCACCTCGGCGATCAACTCGCGCATGCCGCGTGAGGACAACAGCTCGGCGCTGTGGGTGAAGCCGTTCGGCGGAATGCAGGGCAGGATATGCACACCGGTGCCTTCCACTTCACGTACCAGGTTGCGCCAAGGTGCGCGGCCGGCGAGCACTTCGACAAGCCCTTCGCCATGGCGGAAGCCGAGGCGCTGGCTGAGCCCCGGGCGCCGGATGTCGCTATCGATCAAGAGTACCCGTGCATTGGACATGTTGAGCACGGCGGCCAGATTGAGAGACACCGTCGATTTGCCTTCCTCGGGACGTGCGGAGGTGACACCCAGAACGATTGCCCCGGTCTCGACCGGCGCGCGGATTTCTGCGGCGAGCCGCACGCTGCGCAGGGTTTCTGCGAAGAAAGATCTGGGATGGCGCACGGCGTAGATGGCGCTTTCACTGGTCGAATGCGACCCGTTTCTCGGTTTCGAGATATTCTCGGCAAGCCCGTCCCGCAGGTTCTGGAACACGGCGGTGCTCGTGATCGATCGGACCGGTTCCGACTGTGCCGACGTTTCGAACTCCGGCAGATAGCCGAGAAACGGTCCACCGGTTTCGTCCTGAACGTCATCCGAGGTGCGCAGGAACCGCTCCCGCCATTCCTGCCAGGCCGTGATCATCATCCCGATGATCAAACCTAGCACGATCGAGATCGCAAGCGCGCGCTTCGTGCTCGGACCGACCGGATTGCGCGGCACGTCCGCCTTGGTCAGGATCCGCACGTTCGAGACTGGGAAGGATTTCTGTTGCTCGATCTCCTGAAACTTCGTCAGGAACGCCTGGTAAAGCGTCGAGAGCGTGTCGGCGCGTTGCTGCAGCGCGCTGTATTGCACCTCGACGGTGCCGGAGCTCGTGTCGCTGTCGATCGCGAGACCGAGGCTGTTCTTGAGCGCGTCGACCTTCGCTTCGGCGCTTGAGAGATCGCTCTTCGCCTGCGCGCTCCCTTGCTTGAGAAGGGTGAACAGGCGTTCCGCAGCTGCCTGAACCTGTCGTTGGACCACCTTATACTGCGGGTGATCTTCGCCGAAGTTCGTCTTGATCTGATTGAGCATCGCCAGCGAGTCGGTGAGCGTATCGCGGGCTTGCTGCAGGGCAGGGTCGCTCCCGCCGCCAACCCCTGTGGAGCCGCCATCGACGAGGGCTTGGACCCCCCCGGAAATGATCTGGTTGTAAGTGTCGACACGCGCCCGTGCGCGAGCCACATCGCTGACCGCATTGGCCATCTCGGCATTGAGCTGGACGACGGAATCCTTTGTCATCGAAACGCCGCGCGAGGAGACAAGCCCATGCTCGGCCCGGAAGGTCTCCGCATCCAGCGCGGCTTGTTGAGCCTGATTTTGCAGCTCCGTCAGCCGGTCCTGCATCCAGTTCGTCGTCCGTTCGGTCGCTTCGAAATTCGCATTGAGGACATCGGCGATGTAGCCCTCGGCGAGCGAATTCACGATCGCGGCGCTCATGGCCGGATCGTAGGACTCGTAGCTGATAGAGATCACGGAGCTTCTGCCGACACGCCCGACATCGATGCGCGCCTGCAGGGCGCGCGCGGCGAGGTCTTGCCGCGCGGCGGTGATCTGTTCGGGCGTCAGAGTGGTTGTGCCGCTCGGTTCGGGCTTCGAGCGCAGCCAGTTGATCGGTGTGCGGATCGTATTGATCGCGCCGCCGATCAGCCGAGAAAACAGCGAGCTCGGCGGCGACGTGAAGGAGGGATTGTCGAGAAGATCGAGCTCCTTCACGACCGATTGCGAGATCCGGTCGGAGCGGATGATCAGCCGGGCATCTTCAAGGGCGGACTCGCTGAGATTGTTGCTTTCCGAAGCCCCGAGCTGTTCGATAGACCGGCTGATATTCGCATCCAGCAGCAACAGCGAATTTGCAAGGTAGCTGCGCGGCGTGGTCGCCAGATAAATGATCCCGAGGATGCCGAGGATCACGACGGGAACGATGATCGACCACCGCCGACGACGCAGGATACGCGTGAGCTGGCCCAGCGTTACGGTTTCGGGCGGTTTCGAGATCGGCCGCTCGAGATCGTTGCTGGTATCTGCGAATTTGAATTGCGTCTGTCTCAAGAGGTCGTTCCTCGCGCGTTGCGCCTTGAGGCTGTGTTGTGCGTGGCATCGGCAGATGCGCCGCCATAGATTTCCGTTCGGCTTCCGCCGGCAAGTCGCCAGACGACACCGATATGCAGGGCCGCGCGCATCAGATTCCGGTTGCGCGCCAAGGGGACGGTGACGTGGCCCAGCGAAAGTCCGAGGCAGGCAAGTGCTTTCGCACCGGCGCGTCCGAGTTCGATCATTCGTGCAGCGAAGCTCTTGCCCTGCGAGACCAGAACGGCATGGGTCTGGCCCATGCGGAAGCGGCGCCGGAAAAGCCACGAAAGCCGCGCGCGTTCAGCAGGCACATCCTCTTCGAGCCAAGCGTCCGGGGCGTAGGCAAGCGTCCCGCCGCGGCGCTTGATCTGGTCGAAGAAGATCGTGTCTTCGCCGCCGCTGCGACCGAATTCGGGATCGAACCGCAGGCCAGAGACGGCGGGGTGTTTCAGGTCGAGCAACACGTTGCAGGTGTAGCCCGCGCGCACGCGCCCTTCGCTATCGTGCTCGGCGAGGGTGTCGTGGATATGGCCAGCGCGCATCCATTCGGGAGCCGCGTCATTGTGGTAGGCGCGCACGGGGCCGATCACCGCGGCGCTCTCTTCGGATTGGCGCGCCTCCATCAGGGCAGGGAGCCAGCCGGGTAGGGCGCGCTCGTCATCATCGAGGAAGGCGAGGCAGTCCAAGTCTTGTGCCTCGGCTGCGTCGAGAACCGCATTGCGCGCGATCGAGATGTTGTGGGCGGGCGCGTGCAGATAGTGCAGCTCGAAGGGAAGCGGCACCGAACGAACCCGGTCTTCGGACGAGGGTTCAAGATCGTTATCCGCGACGATGACGCAGATATCGAGATCCGGCGGGAGCGTTTCGGCAAGCGACGCGAGGGTGTCGCGCACGATTTCGCGGCGATAAGTACACAGGCCGATGCCGATTTTTTCTTTGCGCGTCGGATTGGTCACTCGGGCACCCCGCGACAGATGGTTGGAATGCTATTGCCCAAAATCTGCGCCCAGAACCCCGCGGACCAGGCCAGATGCATGATACCCGCAATCGGGCCAGCCGTGAGATTGGCGAGGCGCTTCGTCTGGATCGCGATCGCCAGTCCAGCAACCGCGCAGCCCAGAAGCCAGATGATCGCGGGCAGGGCGAAGACCGGGTGCAGCGGGGCCAGCACGACAAGAGCGAGTGCCGGTGCCAGAGCCGCGACGATCGCCTGTCGCATCGCCGGGCGTTCCCTATGCAAGGCAAGCGTGCGGGCGCGTCCCTTGCCGAACCGGAAATATTGCGACGCGAGATCACGCAGGGATTTGCGCGGGAAGTAGCGGACGAAGGTGCGCGCGGTCAGCCAGATCTTGAAGCCCGCGCGGATCAGGCGGTGATCGAGTTCCGCATCCTCGTTATGGCTGAATGTGGTGTTGTACCCCCCGACCGACCGAAAGGCGTTCAGCCGAAACAGGGCATGATGTCCGTGAGTGACCCAACGGCCTTCCCCTGCGCCGCGATGTGCCGACCCACCATTCCCGAAACGAGAATTCTGAGCCCGCGCGATCTGGGTCTGTAGTGGGGACACCCCTTCGGCATGCATACGGACGACGACGCTGTCGGCGCCGGTGTCGATGGCCTCGTTCATCAGCGTTTCGCAGAAATCGCTCGGGTAGGCGCTGTGTGCGTCCACACGGATCAACCATTCCGCGTCGTCGCCGAAACGCTCCACGGCGAGGTTGACCGCTGCGGCCTGCAGCTTGTCGGGATTGTGCAGCAGGACGATTTGCGGCGTTTCCTGTGCCATATTCTCGACTATGGCGCAGGTCCCGTCCGTCGATCCGCCGTCGGCCACTATGACGGTCGCGTCCTGGGCGCGCGCGAAGGGCAAAAGCGCCGAGATGACCGAGGCGATATGGTCGATCTCATTCAGCGTGGGGATGGCGATGAGAATGCGGCTCACGATTGCGCCTCCCGCAGATGCGTGGCGCCGCTGCGAGGCGCGCCAAGCGTGGGGAGATCGGTCAACCACGACACGAGCGCGCGGCATTCTGCGTGACCCGCCTCCCAGGTGGAGCGTGGCTTTGCAGCGACCGCTTGCCGAAGCTTCTGGAGATCCGCATTGCTCAGGTCGGTAAAGGCTTGCGCGACCGACGCGCTCGACGGTTCTGCCACCTGAACCCCGATGCCGAGAGTTTCGGTACGTCGTGCGACCTCGGTTCCCGACAGAACCACCGGGACCGCACCATGCAGGCAGCCTTCGTAAAGGCGATTTGGCAGCAGCCAGTCCGAATTCTCTCCGGCCTCGTAGCGGTCGATCAGCCAGGCAAGATCGACCGCGTCGTAAATCTCATCAAGATCATCGGGCGCAGTATAGGGGCCGCCAAATTCGAGATCAGGATTTGCGGCGACGCGCTCATGGAAATCCGGGAGTTGATCGAGCGCCGGACGTCCGCGCATTTTGACCCGGAAATGTCCCGGTGCGTTGCGGGTGAGTTCGTCGAGCGTGTCCAGCGACCAGCGGCACCGGAGAATTCCATTCCAGCCGATCTGCAACGGCCCCTCCAGAGGGCGCATGCGCGCGTGAAGCTGTGCCGGCTCGAGCGCGAGCGGCTTGTTTTCAATCAGGCACTGGTGCGGCGCGAGCTTCTCGAACGGCTGAGGGTGGCCGCGCTTGAACCCTTCCGAGGAATACAGAAGCCCCGATGCGGATTTGAGCGCCGCTGCCTCAATGGCGCGAATTGCCTTGGACGCCGGGCCGTTCCCCGACAACAGGCGATGCACGTCGAGCAGTTCGTAGACGAGACGTACCGCCGGTGCGCGTCGCTTGAGATACGCCCCGAGCGCGAGCATTTCGAGATTGCGAGCGATGATGACGTCAGTCTCTTGGAGCGTCGGAAACTGCTTGGCGAGACCGGGGAGGGCCTTGAGCACCGAGAGCGCGCGTTGGGCCATTTTCCCATTCGCTGTGTGCCCGAGGACGAGCGCAAGCTCCGGCAGTGGCCGCGCTGAGCGTTGGAACCCCGCGAGGGTCACCTCGGCGCCGCCAGCGCGCAACATCTGAACGCGTCGCCAGATCGCGGCATCATCGAGGTCATGAACGAGGTAGATCAAACGCATCTTGAAAGCCGTCTTCCCTGCGCTCACGCTGCCGCGCGATCAACGGCGTGGCAGTCACCGATCTGCACATGGTCCGCGTGACCGTCAGTCTGCAGGGGCGGGACATTCGCATCGGGCCCACTTCGAGTCATTCAACTTCCTCCAGATCGCCTGAAACGCGGCGCGGAGCGGACGAAAACCAACCACCGCAAAATCAGGCTTCGATCTGCGCAGTTTCCGGTCAAATGCTAAGGAGGGCAGGTTTGCCGAATTACCGCGCGGCATGCGGAAACGTCGCGCGAATATCCAAGGCGCTTAGAAACTGTGCGTAATGTGAACGAATAATCGGCGGCGCTTTCTGCGCTGCAGCGAGGCTGCTTGGCGCTTTGGTAGCGATTCTATTTACGCAATGAGAGTTCTTTCGACGCGCGCTCTGAGAGAACCCGCTTGGTTGCCTATTCAGAATTAGGGTTTACGGAAATTCGTTAGTGGGTTGTCGATAAAATGCCTGCTGAATAGGCGCTTGGCATCTTTTGCACCTTTCACTGCTGAGTGATTGTGCGTCCATGGCTGCACGAGTGGCGGGAATTGCCTGCGGGCTGGCTCGGAGCGGCGCGTCATGGAAACCCTTGGAGGACATCTGAAGTGCATAGGGCGTCGCGTGCGGGGCATGTGATCCCCGAAAAGCCACTTCGGTTTGCGGCGCGATCGCAGCGCGAAGGGGAAGGTGGACGTTGGCTGGGGCAGCTTTCACGAACAAGGTTATTCCCGTCTTCTATGACGGTTACGAGATGCGCGCCTGGGAGATGCCTCTGGGGCGGCAGCTTTCGCAGCTGCGCGGGGTTGCGCGGCGCAGCTACCGCAAATTGAAGCGAAAGCAGCCCTATACCGGGTTCTTCACGGCGTTCCTGAACCTGACGGAAAGTCTTCGGCGAAACGGGTATGACGTTCGGATCAATGATTTCGCGCTCGCCCGTCGGTCACCGGACAGACCGATCGCCATTGCCGGTCATCAGTCGGTCTGGAGCGATGTCGTTCTGCCCAATCCGACCCTGTTCGGGCCCGGCTGGGTTCCCTATCCGGACCGCGCCGAGGCGATGCTGGCCGAGCGGAACTATCAGATCGTGACGCAGCCGTCGGAATGGCCGATCCGGCTTTATACACCGCAGGTCGCCGCGAAAATGGCCCCGATGTTCGTCGGGATCGATACGGATCGATGGCCGCTTCTCGCTGAGAACCGAAAGCAGATCGACTGTGTCATCTACAACAAGATCCGCTGGAACCACGCCGCGCGCGAGGCGGATACGATGCAGCCGCTGCGGGCAATGCTCGAACGCCGCGGCCTGAGTTCGGTCGAGCTGAAATATGGCGAGCACGAGTTGGCAGAGTATCGCAGCGCCTTGGCCAAGGGGCGTGCATTGATCTTCGTGACCGAGCACGAAACCCAAGGCCTTGCTTATCAGGAGGCGATGTCTTCCGGCGTTCCGGTCTTCGCGTGGGATGAAGGCGAACTCGTCGACCCGCTCGGTGCCAAGTTCGTCCCCGAAGGCTTGGAAGTCTCGGCCGTTCCTTATTTTGACGATCGATGCGGGCTGCGTTGGACGCGTGCGAATATGGAAGACCGGTTCGAGGACTTCTGGGCGCGGCTGCCGGAGTATCAGCCGCGCGAATACATCCTCGATGAGCTTTCCCTGGAGCGCGGCGCTCGGCGCTTTCTGGACTTGTTTGAGAGGATCGCGTGATGCCGCACTGTAAGCGACTGGTGCGCCGCGGTCGGTCAGACCTCTTTTCGACGAAGAAGGTGTTCCAATGCCGTTAGCGCTCGTGCGTATGCCGACCTATCGGCGCCCCGACCTGTTGCGGCGTGCCATAGGCACGCTTCAGGCGCAGACTTTCGAGGACTGGGTCTGTGAGGTGCGCGACGACTGCCCCGATGCGAGCGGTCGTGCGATGGTCGAAGAGATTGGCGATCCGCGGGTTCACTACGTGCAGAATCGCCCGCAGAAATTCATGACGCGCAATCTCGATGACTGCTTTCTCAAAGAGAACCCCTACAAGGCCGATTACTTCTGCATGTTGGAAGACGATAACCAAGTCTTCCCTGACTACCTTGCGCGAGGCCACGAGATTTGCACCCAGCAGGGGGTGAACCTCTGCATGCTGAGCCAGGTCATCGAGCACGAAAGCCGGACGCCCAACGCCCGTCTCGGCGACAAGGGCATTTTCGATGATGTCTATGACGAGCGCACCTACACGCCCGAAGAGGTTCATCTGGCGATCTTCGGATCGATCGGCGTGTCGAACGGTGCGCTGTTCTGGTCGCGAAATATGAAGGGCAGTCTGGCGGTGAAGGTCGATACGATCCCGACGCTGGAGGAATATCTGCGCACGGCTCTGATCTCCGAACCTGTCTATGTCTGTCGCGAACGGCTGGCCGCGTGGGCAGAGAACGAGACATCAACCACTCGCAATCTGGGCCTCGACAAGGGGTGGCTGCGGCGCGAGCTTGATCTCAAGGCGTCGATCACGCGGCTTCAACGGGCGATCTGGGGCCGCACCTCGCCAGAGGCGAAGGACGCATTTCTGGCTGGCGAGGTTCTGCGGATACCGCGTTCGGCACGGATCGAGGCGCTCCAGAAGGCGGGGATTGCGGCGAATGGGGTGCCGGGGAATTTCGAGCCAAAGGCGGTCTTAAAGCGGAATGCCGTGCGCTTTGTCGGCCGCGCTCATTCCTCCGTAGATGCTACTTTGCCGAGAGTAAGTAGCTGAATTTAACACGCATTAAGTGTGTTAAAACAGAACGTTCCGCCGCGAATAGCTGACGGTCAGGCGATTCCCTCTTGTCTTGCGGAGGGGTTTTCGGCCAGCCGCCGCCGATCGCAATTCCGTTAAATTCAGGAATCCAGCCCGTAAATGCGCGTTTTTTAAGCATTTTCGGGTGACTTTTAAATGCGCGCGCAACCGCGGATTGAATCGCCGCAAAAACCGCTAGCGGTTCATCAGAGCTGTGTAACCCTTTCTATATTCAATCAAACGTGGGGGTATATGTGGTGATTGAAAATTCTCGAAGCAAAAATGACGCCATCCGGTATGAGCGGCCCAAATTGAAACATTTGGGGTCTCTCGAAGATCTGACGCATGGCGGCCGCGGTCGCGGACACAAGGATGACGATTATGACGGACACGGCTCGTACTGTCCGCCGGATTTGGCTTTCTCGTAACGGCGTTCGGAAAGCTCCGGGTGCTGCCAGTTGCCCGGTAAAGAAGTGGAAGCCTCGCAGCGATGCGAGGCTTTCGTCTTTCCCTTCCGCGCGTGTTGCTCTTTGATGGCGCGGCAAACGACAGGAAGGGAGCGCGCGCATGGCACGTATTTACGAAGACAATTCGCTCAGCATCGGAAACACGCCGCTGGTGCGGCTCAACCGCATGACCGAGGGCGCGGGCGCGACCGTTCTGGCCAAGATCGAGGGGCGCAACCCGGCGTGGTCGGTGAAATGCCGCGTCGGTGCGAACATGATCTGGGATGCCGAGGAACGCGGCGTGCTCGGTCCCGGCAAGGAGATCGTCGAGCCGACCTCGGGCAATACCGGGATCGCGCTGGCCTTCGTCGCCGCCTCGCGCGGCATCCCGATCACCCTGACCATGCCCGACACGATGAGCATCGAACGGCGCAAGCTGCTTCTGGCCTATGGTGCGAAGCTCGTGCTGACCGAAGGCGCGCAGGGCATGAAGGGGGCGATCGCCAAGGCCGAGGAGATCGCGGCCTCCGATCCCGACCGTTACGTGTTGCTGCAGCAGTTCAACAACCCCGCGAACCCCGAGATTCACGAGAAGACCACGGGCCCGGAGATTTTCGAGGATACCGATGGCGTGGTCGATATCTTCGTCGCGGGCGTCGGCACGGGCGGCACGATCACCGGCGTCTCGCGTTATCTGAAAAAGGAAAAGGGTCTGCCGGTGATCTCGGTCGCGGTCGAGCCCGAAGCCAGCCCGGTTCTGTCGCAGGCCCGCGCGGGCGAGGCGCTGCAGCCCGGTCCGCACAAGATTCAAGGCATCGGGGCGGGCTTCGTGCCGAAGGTGCTCGACATGGATCTGGTGGACCGGATCGAGCAGGTCAGCAACGACGAGGCGATCGAGACCGCCCGGCGGCTGGCGCGCGAGGAGGGTATCCTCGCCGGGATCTCCTGCGGTGCGGCTGCGGCGGCGGCCCTGCGTCTCGCGCGCGAGCCGGAAAATGCGGGCAAGACCATCGTCGTCGTGCTGCCGGATTCGGGCGAGCGTTACCTGTCTTCGGCGCTGTTCGAAGGGATGTTCGACGAGGCGTGAGCCGTGGCCTTCGCCGCATCCAGCAGTGCCGCCACCAGCTTTTGCGGGCGGTAGTTCAGGTCCGACGGCGTCAGCCCCATCCGCACCACGACCATATCGGCCGAGGGGATCACGGTGACGGTTTGCCCGTCATGCCCCTCGAGCCAATAGGTGTCGGCGGGCAGCCCGAACCGCGCATCATCGCCCGCTTTCTGCTGATTGCTCGGGCCAGCCAGCCATGTCATGCCTTGCCCATAGACCCCGTCGGTCCGGGCGGGCGCATGCATCCGCTGCACAAATTCGGCGGGCAGCAATTGCCGACCATCCCATTTGCCATCCTGTAGCAGGAACTGGCCGAAGCGCGCCCAGTCCCGCGCGGTGGCGTAGAGGTAGGAACTGCCTACGAAAGTCCCGGAGGCATCGGTCTCGAGCGTGGCCGAACTCATCCCGAGCGGGTCGAACAGCTTGCGGCGCGGCCAGGCGAGCGCGGTGGAGGTGTCGCCCACCGCATTTTGCCAGATGCGCGAGAGCAGCACGGCGGTGCCGCTGGAATAGCTGAAATGAGTGCCCGGCGGATGTTCGAGCGGCTGGGAGGCCGCGAATTCCGCCATGTCCGGCTCGAGATAGAGCATCCGCGTCACATCCGAGACGTCGCCGTAATCCTCGTTGAAGCGCAGCCCGCTCGACATCGACATCAGCTGCGCGACGGTGATCTTCGCACGGTCGTCGCCCTGCCATTCGGGCAGCAGGTCGCTTTGGTCCATCCGCAGCTTGCCCGCCTCGATCGCGGTGCCGACAAGGGCCGCGGTGACGGTCTTCGTCATCGACCAGCCCAGAAGCGGCGTCGCGGCATCGAAGCCATCGCCGTAGCGCTCCGCCACCAGCTTGCCATCCTTGATGACCACCACCGCGCGCATCCCCGGCCCGGTCAGCGCATCGTCGCGCAAGACGGCTTCGAAGCGGCCTTGCCCGGTCAGGTCGGTCTGCGCACCGGTGGGCCAGAGGGCGGCGCTTTTGCTGGGCCCCGGCGCGGGCGGGGCGCTTTGATCGCCGGCGTCGGCCAGATTGCCATCGGGGTAGGTCGCGCAGCCAAGGCCCACGCGCTCCTCGGCGGTCGTGGGCGCGATGATCCCGGCGAAGGCGGCTCGGACCCGGCCTGCCCGGCGATCCGTGCTGACCCAGAAGGCGCGCAGCAACGGGTTGCCCGGCGCCTGCACATCGGTTTCGAGAACTTCATCGGGGTCACGGCCTTGCAGCGCTTCCGCCGAGCAGGTGATCTTCGCGCTATAGCCAGCGCCCACGCGCAGCAGCTCCGGCGGCACCATAACCGCATAGAGCACCGCCGCCACGACAAGCCCGCCGATCCCGGCAAGCACCGCTTTCCATCCCCGCATCTCGTCCTCCCTCGGGTTCCCGCCGCGCCGGACGCGCCAAGTCACCCGCCTGTTTGCGCTCGCGCTGTAGTTTTGGCAAAGCGCGCGCCCTTGCCAAGAGGGCGAGGCGCGGGCTGACGGAAGGTCATCTTGGGGTATGGTGCGTCTTTTGACACGAAATCCGCCCCTCGGTGCGGGAGCCGAGATCATGGACTGAGCGCTGCGAATGGGCTAGCGATAAGGGATGGGCGCCCGTTGCGCCCGGCTTTGAGAGTGTCATGTCGCGCGAGTCCGCACCCGATAGCCAGCACCCCTTGGACCCGACCTTGGCCGGGCTGTTGCGCCACGCGCCGGGCGCGGATGAGGGGGAGGGCGAAGACGTCTGGTTCGATGTGCTCTCGGCGGTCGACCGGACCTATGCCGATCTGGTGGACTATCAGGAGCGGCTGGAGCAGCAGAACCACGAGCTGGAAGACCTGCGCTCGTTTCTGGGCTCGATCCTCGCCTCGGTCTCGGATGCGCTGATCGTGATTTCGCGCTCGGGCGAGGTGCTGGAAACCTCGGCCTCGGTCGCAAGCCTGACTGGCGAGCCGCCCGGCGCATGGCATGGTCGCAAGCTCGCAGGCATGTTCGATGCGCGCTCGGTCGAGGCCTTGGATCGCGGGCTGGCGGAGGCTGCGAATACCCGCAAACCGGTGACGATCGAAGCGGCGCTGAGCGGGCCGGAAGGCCCCGCGCCGCTGGAGCTGTCGATCAGCCCGCGCATGGACGAGCGGTCGCGCATCGCCGGCTATGTGCTGACCGGGCGACCCTTGGGCGAGCTGCGGCAGGCCTATTCTGAGCTGGAGCGCAGCCACGAAGAACTGAAATCGACGCAGGCGCAGCTGGTGCGCAACGAGAAGCTGGCCTCGCTGGGCCGTCTGCTTGCTGGCGTCGCGCATGAGCTGAACAACCCGATTTCCTTCGTCTACGCGAATACCCATGCGCTGGAACGCTATGCGGGCAAGTTCGAGGCCTATTTCGAGAAAGTGCAGGCCGGAGCGGATCGAGAGGCACTGATCGCCCTGCGCGAGGAGCTGAAGCTCGACCGTGAAATCCGCAACCTGCGCTCGGCCATCGAGGGCGCGCGCGACGGGGCCGAACGGGTGCGCGACATTGTCGAAGATCTGCGGCGGCTGAGTGCCGAAGGCTCGGGCGAGATGGTCGTCTTCGATCTGGTTGAGACCGCGCGGGTGGCGGCGAACTGGGTGCAGCGCGGCTCCAAGGCCGGGGTCGAGATCGCCTTCACCGGCGCGGGGACGCTGCAGGTGCGCGGTCGGCAGGGACATATCCAACAGGTCGTGATGAACCTCGTGCAAAATGCGATCGACGCGCTCTCGGGGCTGGAAGAGGGCACCGGCCGGATCGAGGTCGATGCGCGCGTGATGGAGGGACGCGGGACGTTGTCGGTTGGCGACAATGGCCCCGGCGTGACCGAGGAACTGACGCAGGCCATCTTCGATCCGTTCTTCACCACCAAGGCGGTGGGTGCGGGCACGGGGCTGGGCCTCGCGATCAGTCATAAGATCATCGAGGAACATGGCGGGCGTCTGCGGCTCTGCCCGAAAGGGTCGGCGCTGGGCGGGGCCTGTTTCTCCTTCGATCTGGAACTGGGCGAGGGGGCGGAATGAAGGTTCTCTGGCTGCAAGCGGCAGGCTGCGGTGGCTGCACCATGTCGCTCCTTTGCGCGGAAGCCCCGAATGTCTTCGACACGCTGGGCGGGGCGGGAATCGAGTTCCTCTGGCACCCGACGGTCAGCCTCGAGACCGGGGCGGAGGTGCGAACGATTTTCGAGGCGGTCGAGAGCGGCGAGATCGCGCTGGACGTGCTGGCCGTCGAGGGCTCCATCGCCCGCGGGCCGCGCGGGACGGGCAAGTTCCAGATGGTGTCCGGCACCGGGCGCTCGATGCTCGACTGGGTGGTGAGCCTCGCGCCGAAAGCCCGCCATGTCGTCGCGGTGGGCACCTGCGCGACCTATGGCGGAGTGACCTCGGCGGGCGGCAACCCCTCCGATGCGGTCGGCGTGCAATATGACGGCGCGCTGCCGGGCGGGGCGCTGCCGGTGGAGTTCCGTTCGGGCTCGGGCCTGCCGGTGATCAACGTGGCGGGCTGCCCGACCCATCCCGACTGGGTGACCGAGACGCTTATGCTGCTGAATGAAGGCGCGCTGGGGGCGGAAGATCTCGACGCCTTCGGGCGGCCGCTGTTTTATGCCAAGCACCTCGTCCATCACGGCTGCTCGAAAAACGAGTTCTACGAATACAAGGCCTCGGCGGTGGAGCTGTCCGATATCGGCTGCATGATGGAGAACTTGGGCTGCATCGGCACGCAGGCCGTGGGCGATTGCAATATCCGGCCGTGGAACGGCGACGGGTCGTGTACCTCGGGGGGCTATCCCTGCATCAACTGCACCGCGCCCGAGTTCGAGGAACCGCGCCATTCTTTCACCGAGACGCCGAAGATCGCGGGCATCCCGGTGGGCCTTCCGACCGATATGCCCAAAGCGTGGTTCATGGCGCTCGCCTCGCTGTCGAAGGCGGCGACGCCCGAGCGGATCGCGAAGAACGCGGTTGCCGACCGGGTCGAGGTGACGCCGACGATCCGCAAGCAGAAAGGACGCAGATGACTGAGACGCCGCGCCTCGTCGTGGGCCCGTTCAACCGGGTCGAGGGCGATCTGGAAGTGCATCTCGACCTCGCCGATGGGGCGGTGGGCGCGGCGCAGGTGAATTCGCCGCTCTATCGCGGGTTCGAGCGGATGCTGGAAGGCAAAGACCCGCGCGATGCGCTGACGATCACGCCGCGGATCTGCGGCATCTGCTCGATCAGCCAGTCGGCGGCGGCGGCGCGCGCGCTGGGCGCGGCGATGGGGCTGGAGCCCACGCCGCAGGGCGCGGCCATGGCGGCGCTGATCCATGCGGTCGAGAATGTCTCGGACCACCTGTTCCATTTCAACCTGTTCTTCATGCCCGATTTCATCCGCCCCGTTTACGCAGGTAATCCGTGGTTCGATCGGGCCGTGGCGCGGTTTACCCCCGCCGAGGGCGGCGCGCAGCGTGCGGCGGTCGCGGCGCGTGCCGAGCTGATGCATATCCTCGGGCTGATGGCGGGCAAATGGCCCCATACGCTCGCGATCCAGCCGGGCGGCGTCACCCGCGCGCCCGGGCCCCGCGACAAGGTGCGCATCGAGACGACGTTGCGCGCTTTCCGCCGCTATCTGGAGGAGGTGGTTTTCGGCGGGTCGTTGGAGGCGTTCTGCGCGATCGAGACCGTCGATCAGCTTATGGCGTGGGAGACCGGCGATGCGGGGCTGTTCCTGCGCATCGCGGCCGATCTGGATCTGGACCGGCTCGGGCGCGGCTCGGGGCGGTATATGAGCTTCGGAGCCTATCCGCTGGCCGAGGGCTATGGCTTTGGGCGCGGGCTGTGGGACGGGTCCTTGGGCGCAGTCGATTTCGGCGCGATCACGGAAGACCTCAGCCATGCGTGGATGCTGGGGGCGCAGGCCCATCCCTGGCAGGGCGAGACACGGCCCGACGAGGCGATGCGCGAGACCGCCTACAGCTGGTGCAAGGCGCCGCGGCTGAACGGGCAGACGGTGGAGACCGGCGCGCTCGCGCGGCAGGTCGTGGACGGGCATCCGCTGGCGCGTGCGCTGGCGGGCGGCGGCGTGCTGGCGCGGGTCGCGGGGCGGCTGTTGGAACTGGCGCGGACGCAAGCCTTCATGGAGGGGCTGGCGAAAGGCATCGACCCGGCTGCTGCGTTCATGGTGCAGGGCGATTTGCCCGAGGCAGGGCAGGGCGCGGGACTGGTGGAGGCCGCGCGGGGCGCGCTGGGCCATTGGTTGCGGATCGAGGACGGGCGCATCGCTTCCTATCAGATCATCGCGCCCACGACGTGGAATTTCAGCCCGCGCGACGCGGAGGGTGTGCCGGGCCCGCTGGAGGCCGCGCTGGTCGGCGCGCCGGTCTCGGCGGGTGAGACCACGCCGGTCTCGGTGCAGCATATCGTGCGCAGCTTCGATCCCTGCATGGTCTGCACGGTGCATTGAGTAAGTTGGGGCTCTGTCCCTGCCATCGCCGGAGGGCGAGAAACGTTGAAGAATATGGGGGCGCTGCCCCCAAACCCCCGGGATATTTGAGCCAAGAGGAAGATGCAGGGTTTCGAGATCAGGGTGCGCGGGCAGGTGCAGGGGGTGGGTTTTCGCCCCTTCATCTGGCGGCTTGCGCAGGAGCGTGGGCTTTCGGGCCATGTGCTCAACGATCCCGAGGGGGTGCTGATCCGGGTGGCGGGGGCGCTGGACGGTTTGGCCGAGGCGATCTCGGATGAAGCACCGCCGCTTGCGCGGGTCGATGCGGTGGAGGTGTCGGAGTTTATCTTCGATGCAGCACCCGAGGGGTTCGCTATCGTGGCCTCGCAGGGGGCGGGGGCCGAGACGCGGGTGACGCCGGATGCGGCGACCTGCCCGGACTGTCTTGCGGAAATCCGGGGTGACGGGCGCAGGCGCCACTACGCCTTTACCAATTGCACCCATTGCGGGCCGCGTTTCACGATCCTGCGCGCGCTACCTTATGACCGGGCGCAGACGACGATGGCGCCGTTTGAGATGTGCTCGGCTTGCCGGGCGGAATATGAGAACCCGGCGGATCGACGTTTCCACGCGCAGCCGATCGCCTGTCCCGATTGCGGGCCGCGGGTGCGGCTGGAAATGGGCGGGGAAGAGCGTCCTGCCGAAGAGGTCGGAGCGGTTTTGCAGGGCGGGGGCATCGTCGCAGTGAAAGGCTTGGGCGGGTTTCATCTCGCCTGCGATGCGACCAATGCCGAGGCCGTGGCGCTATTGCGGGAGCGCAAGCGCAGGCCTGCAAAGCCCTTCGCGCTGATGGGCGAGATCGAGACCATCCGGCGCTACGCCAAGGTCTCAGAGGCCGAGGCGGAACTGCTGCGCGATCCTGCGGCGCCGATCGTTTTGTTGCAAAAGGCGGGGGAGGTGTTGCCGGAGGCGGTGGCGCCCGGGCAGGACAGCCTCGGCTGGATGCTGCCCTATACGCCGCTGCATCATCTGCTGCTTCGCGAATGGGCGCGGGGGGAAGAGGGGCGACCCTTGGTGATGACCTCGGGCAATCTCTCGGGCGAGCCGCAGGTGATCGGAAACGGTGAGGCTCGGGAGAAACTGGCTGGCTTCGTCGATGCCTTCCTGATGCATGACCGCGAGATCGCGCGTCGGCTCGATGACAGCGTCGTGCGGGCCGATCCGCCGATGGTGCTGCGCCGCGCGCGGGGGCAGGTGCCGGGCACCTTGCCGCTGCCCGACGGGTTCGAGGGCGCGCCGCAGGTTGTGGGCTATGGCGGGCAGATGAAGGCCGCGATCTGCCTGATCAAGAACGGGCAGGCGCTGCTGGGCCATCACTTGGGCGAGCTGGACGAGGCGCTGACATGGGAGGCGTTCGAGCAGGCCGATGCGGATTATGCTGCGCTGTTCGATCATCGTCCCGAGGTGGTGGCTGTCGATCTGCACCCCGATTTTCGGGCTTCGCGCCACGGGGCCGAACGGGCTGTGCGGGAGGGGTTGCGGCTGGTTGAGGTGCAGCATCACCATGCGCATCTCGCCGCCTGCATGGCCGAGAATGGCTGGCCGCTGGAGGGCGGAAAAGTCGCGGGGATCGTGCTCGACGGGCTTGGCTTGGGCCCCGATGGCACGGTCTGGGGCGGCGAGCTGCTGCTGGGCGATTATCATGGGTTCGCGCGGCACGGCTGGATTGAGCCCGCGCCGCTGATCGGTGGCGACCGGGCGCAGGCAGAGCCGTGGCGCAACGCGCTGGTGCGGCTCGATGCGGCTGGGCTGGCGGTGCTGGCCGACAGATTGTTCCCGGAGGCCCCGCGCGATCTGGCGCGTCAGGCGGCGGCGAAGGGGATCAACGCGCCGCTGTCCTCGTCGGCGGGGCGGCTCTTCGATGCGGTGGCGGCCTGCCTCGGGATTTGCCCGATGCGGCAGAGTTATGAGGGCGAGGCCGCGATGCGGTTTGAGGCGCTGGCTGCGCACGCGTTGGCACACGGGGAGTCGGCGGAGGCCGGGGCCTATGCGTTCTCGGATGCGGGCGGTGTGCTCGAGACCGGACCGTTTTTTCAGGCGCTCTCCGCTGATCTGGAGGCCGGGGTTGCGCCCGAGACCATCGCGCTGCGGTTCCATGTCGCGCTGGCGCAGGGCATTGCCCGCCGGGCGCGGTCTCTGATCGAAAGCGGAGACGCGAAAGCCGTGGCGCTGACCGGTGGCGTGTATCAAAACGCGCTGTTGCATCGGCTCACCTGCGCGGCGCTGGGCGATCTGCCGGTGCTACGCCATCGGACGCTGCCGGCGAATGACGGCTCGCTGGCACTGGGGCAGGCGGTGATTGCTGCGGCGCAGTCGGAAAGAGACTGACCGGAATCCCGGAAAGCTGGTCACTGACGTGCCAGTGCGGCCCCGCGCCGCACCGGGGTTTTGACAGGCAACATATCGGAAACAAACAGGAATTCGCGCCTGCGGCATCCTGTCATTATTTCGTTCTGTTCGCGGACCCGACCTGCCAATCCTGAGATCACACATGCGTATTCCCCTCGGGAGGAGGGAGAATCCGGTCATCGGGATCACAGAGGGAGGGACACTTTGCCTGCGATCGAAACCTTTTACGACGTGATGCGTCGGCAGGGGATTACCCGCCGCAGCTTCATGAAATATTGCTCGCTGACGGCGGCGGCGCTGGGTCTCGGCCCGGCCTATGTGCCCAAGATCGCCCATGCGATGGAAACCAAGCCGCGCACCCCGGTGATCTGGGTGCACGGGCTCGAATGTACCTGTTGTTCGGAAAGCTTCATCCGCTCTGCCCACCCGCTGGCCAAGGATGTCGTGCTCTCGATGATCTCGCTCGACTATGACGACACGCTGATGGCGGCGGCGGGCGCGCAGGCGGAAGCCGCGCTGCAGGAGACGATCGACAAGTATAAAGGGAATTACATCCTCGCCGTGGAGGGCAATCCGCCGCTCAACGAAGATGGGATGTACTGCATCGTGGGCGGCAAGCCCTTCGTGGACCAACTCCGCCACGCTGCCGAGCACGCGAAAGCCATTATCTCCTGGGGCGCCTGCGCCTCCTATGGCTGCGTGCAGGCTGCCGCCCCGAACCCGACGCGCGCCACGCCGGTGCACAAGGTCATCACCGACAAGCCGATCATCAAGGTGCCGGGCTGCCCGCCCATCGCCGAGGTGATGACCGGCGTGATCACCTACATGCTGACCTTCGACCGGATGCCCGAGCTGGACCGTCAGGGCCGTCCGCAGATGTTCTATTCGCAGCGTATCCACGACAAATGCTACCGCCGTCCGCATTTCGACGCTGGTCAGTTCGTCGAGACGTGGGACGACGAGAACGCGCGCAAGGGCTATTGCCTCTACAAGATGGGCTGCAAAGGGCCGACCACCTACAACGCGTGCTCGACCGTGCGCTGGAACGAGGGTGTCAGCTTCCCGATCCAGTCGGGTCACGGCTGTATCGGCTGTTCCGAGGACGGGTTCTGGGATCAGGGCTCCTTCTACGACCGG
Source organism: Thioclava sp. F36-7 (assembly GCF_002020075.1). NCBI lineage: Bacteria > Pseudomonadati > Pseudomonadota > Alphaproteobacteria > Rhodobacterales > Paracoccaceae > Thioclava > Thioclava sp. F36-7. The sequence continues at coordinate 316,208 of NZ_MPZR01000002.1, forward strand.
CTCACCAACATCAAGCAATTCGGGATCGAAGCGAATGCCGATGTGGTCGGCGGCACCACGGCGGCCGTCGTCGGCGGTGCGGTGGCAGTTCACGCTGCCGTCTCCGCGCTCAAACGCGCCCAGAAGAAGAACGAGGAGGCGTAATCCATGTCGGTTCTCAACACGCCGAACGGCTACACGATGGACAATTCGGGCAAGCGGGTCGTCGTCGACCCGGTGACACGGATCGAAGGTCACATGCGCTGCGAAGTGAATGTGGACGAAAACAACATGATCACCAACGCGGTCTCGACCGGCACGATGTGGCGCGGGCTCGAGGTGATCCTGAAGGGCCGCGATCCGCGTGACGCCTGGGCCTTCACCGAGCGGATCTGCGGCGTCTGCACCGGCACCCATGCGCTGACCTCGGTCCGCGCGGTGGAAGATGCGCTGGGGATCCAGATCCCCGACAATGCGAATTCGATCCGGAACATGATGCAGCTCGCGCTGCAGATCCATGACCACATCGTGCATTTCTATCACCTGCACGCGCTCGATTGGGTCAATCCGGTCAACGCCCTGCGCGCAGACCCGAAGGCGACTTCGGAGCTGCAGCAGAAGGTCAGCCCGAGCCATCCGCTCTCCTCCCCAGGCTATTTCCGGGACGTGCAGAACCGTCTCAAGAAATTCGTCGAAAGCGGACAGCTCGGGCTGTTCAAAAACGGCTATTGGGACAACCCGGCTTATCTGCTTCCGCCGGAAGCGGACCTGATGGCAACGACGCACTATCTGGAGGCGCTCGATCTTCAGAAGGAGATCGTGAAGGTTCACACCATCTTCGGTGGCAAGAACCCGCACCCGAACTGGCTGGTGGGCGGCGTGCCGTGCCCGATCAATATCGACGGCGTCGGCTCGGTCGGTGCGATCAACATGGAGCGGCTGAATCTCGTCTCCTCGATCATCGACAAGTGCCAGGAGTTCAACGAGAACGTCTATATCCCCGACGTGATCGCGATCGGCGGCTTCTACAAGAACTGGCTCTATGGCGGCGGTCTGTCGTCGCAGGCCTGTCTCGCCTATGGCGACATCCCCGAGAACCCGAACGACTTCTCGCCCGAGCAGCTTCATCTGCCGCGTGGCGCGATCATCAACGGCAATCTCAACGAGGTGCATGACGTCGATCCGCGCGATCCCGAACAGGTGCAGGAATTCGTCGATCACTCCTGGTACACCTATGGCGAGCCAGGCAAGGGCCTGCACCCGTGGGATGGCGTGACCGAGCCGCAATACGAGCTCGGGCCGAACGCCAAAGGCACGCGGACCAATATCATCGAGCTTGACGAGGCTGCGAAATACAGCTGGATCAAGGCCCCGCGCTGGAAGGGGCACGCGATGGAGGTCGGGCCGCTCGCGCGCTACGTCGTGGGCTACGCCAAGGGTCACGAGGACATCAAGAACCAGGTCGACGGCCTGCTGCGCAAGATGGACCTGCCGTTCAATGCGGTCTTCTCGACGCTGGGTCGCACCGCGGCGCGGGCGCTGGAATCCGAGTATTGCTCGCGACTGCAGCGGCATTTCTTCGACAAGATGATGACCAACATCAAGAATGGCGACGAAAGCACCGCCAATGTCGAGAAATGGGACCCGTCGAGCTGGCCGAAAGAGGCCAAGGGCGTCGGCATGACCGAGGCTCCGCGCGGCGCGCTGGGGCATTGGGTCAAGATCAAGGACGGGCGCATCGAGAACTACCAATGCGTCGTGCCCACCACCTGGAACGGTTCGCCCCGTGACACGCAGGGCAATATCGGGGCCTTCGAGGCGTCGCTGATGAACACCAAGGTGGAGCGTCCCGAAGAGCCGGTCGAAATCCTGCGCACCCTGCACAGCTTCGATCCGTGCCTTGCCTGTTCGACCCATGTGATGTCGCCCGACGGCGAAGAGCTCACCACCGTCAAGGTGCGCTGAGGGAGGAGGAAATCATGAAGAAACTCGCATTCGCTTTCAGCATGATCGCAGGTCCTGCGCTGGCCCATCCGGGCCACGCGGTGGCCCCCGGCGCGGAAGGGCACACCATCGCCCATGTCGCGATGGCGGCCGGCGCGATCGCCCTGGCCTATGTGGCCGTCGAGATCGCCCGCGCCGTCAAGCGCGTCCGCAAGGAGTAAGGGCGATGGAGGACACGATCCACACGCCAAACCCCAAGGCGACAGGGGCCTTCGAGGCCTCCCGCCTGACCGGCGACGCGACCGAGGAAGATCTCGACTCGATCCGCCGCCGGACCTCCGTCTATGTCTACGAGGCGCCTGTGCGCCTCTGGCACTGGCTCAACGCGCTGATGATCACGGTGCTGATCGTGACCGGTTTCCTGATCGGTGCGCCCCTGCCGTCGCTGCAGATCGGCGAAGCGACCGAGCAATTCGTCATGGGCTATATCCGCTTCGGCCATTTCGCGGCGGCGCAGGTCCTGACGGTGATCTTCTTTGGGCGCATCTACTGGGCCTTCGTGGGCAATCACCACGCCCGCCAGCTGTTCTACGTGCCGGTTTGGCGCAAGCGCTGGTGGAAAGAGCTGGGGCACGAGCTGCGCTGGTATGCTTTCCTTGAGAAGACGCCGAAGAAATATGTCGGTCACAACCCGCTGGCACAGCTTGCGATGTTCTTCTTCATGACGCTCGGGATCACCTTCATGCTGATCACCGGCTGGGCGCTCTATGCGGAAGGTGCGGGACAGGGCTCTTTGCCCGATACGCTGATGGGCTGGGTGCTGGGTCTCGTGCAGAACTCGCAGAGGCTGCACACGCTGCACCATCTGGGAATGTGGGCCATCGTGATCTTCATGATCGTGCACATCTACGCGGCGATCCGCGAAGACATCATGAGCCGTCAGTCGATGGTCTCCACGATGATCTCCGGCCATCGGACGTTTAAGGACGATCGTATCGAGTAACGGTTCGTGAAGTGGTAGGGCGAACGGGCGCGGGTCAATCCGCGCCCGTTCTGCATTTGGGCCCGGATTCGAGCTGTTTCCAGCGTTGCGCCGCCTGTGGAAGATTTCATTGCAAAAGCCTGCTTAGATGGAAATATAGTTTCCACTTTGATTGCTTTGATGGCGGTGTGTTTTCCAAGAAAATTTAGTAAAAACAAAGACTAGACAGATTGTCGCAGTTCCGTGCGATTTCCGTGAAACCCGCCCACCTGCAAAGCCTATTGTCGGTTCGAGGCGAGGATGGCAACGCGCTTGCCGCCTCGGGGAGAGGGAGGAAATCATGTTGGACTTTGCGCCGGGCCGGGTGCTCGTTCTGGGTATCGGGAACGTTCTTTGGGCGGATGAGGGCTTCGGCGTGCGTTGCGTCGAGGTCATGGCCGAGACCCGCGCCGTGCCGGACAACGTCAAGCTCTTGGACGGCGGCACGCAGGGCCTGTATCTCCTGCCGTTTCTCGAAGAGGCCGACGCGCTGATCGTCTTCGACGCGATCGATTTCGGGCTGGAGCCGGGCGAGATGCGGGTGCTGCGCGACGCGGACGTGCCCGCCTTCATGGGCGCCAAGAAAATGAGCCTGCACCAGACCGGCTTTCAGGACGTGATCGCCACCGCGCAGCTGATGAACCGCTGCCCGGCGAAGCTGACGCTGATCGGCTGCCAGCCGGTTGAGCTGGAGGATTACGGTGGCGGGCTGCGCCCCGCGGTCGCCGCCCAGATCGAGCCCGCGATCCGCGAATGCGAAGCCGAACTGGCGCGCTGGGGTATTTCGGTCGCGGCAGGCGTGACGCAGGCCGATGACCTTGCCGATGCCTCGATCCGTCGTGGCGCGTACGAAGGGGGCCGCCCGACCGAGGGCGAGGCCTGCCGGATGGGCGATCACCGCTTCTTCCCCGGCGCCGAGAAGGTCCGTGCCTGATGTGCGTCGGAATCCCGGTTCAACTGGTGGCGGTCGATGGCATCCGCGGCGAGGTTCTCGAAGAGGGGCAGCCCGGCATCATCGATTTGTCGCTGACGCCCGACGCCAAGCCCGGCGACTGGCTTCTGGCCTTTCTCGGGGCTTCTCGCGAGGTGATCACCGAGGACGAGGCGACCAAGATCGCGGCCGCGCTTGGCGGGCTGCGGGCCCTGATGCAGGGCGGCGATCTGGGCGATGCTTTCGCCGATCTCGACGCCCGCGAGCCGCAACTGCCGCCCCATCTGCAAGCCGCGCGCGATGCCGGCAAAACGACTGCCTGAGGAGAGACACATGCACGATTTCGCAATGCCCGATACTGCCCAGCCCTCGGGCGCGATGCACCCGCTGGTAACCCGCCTGATCGACGAGATGGGCTATCCGCTTCTGGCGAACATGTCCGATGTGGCCGAGTTCACCGCGCGTCCCGGGGCGCATTGCCTGTTCATTCCGGGCGACGCCAAGCGCAACCTCGAGACCCCCGACGCCGCCGTGGTGCTGCCGGAAATCCGCATGGCCTTCCAGCACGCGTTCGACTGCGCGGTGGTGGGCGATGCGATCGAGACCGAGCTGCGCCAGCAGACCCGCGCGCTGAAAGCCCCCGGTTTCCTGTTCTACCGCGAGGGCGAGTATCTCGGCGCGATCGAGAAGATCCGCGACTGGGACGATTACGTCGCCCGCACCTCTCATATCCTGACCGCGAAAGGCTGAGACGATGGTTTCCAATTTCCACCTTCCGCCCATGGGCTTCGGTCCCGGCTCGCAACCCGAAGACGAGGATGCGCAACTCGAATACATGCAGCTCCCTTCGGGTATGCGCACCTATTCGGCGCATATGCCTGACATCGACGACCCTTCCAGCGTGACGCCAGCGCTCAAGACGCTGGCCGATGTGGCGAAGGCCTGCGGGGCGGCGGCGCAAGGCGGCATGGCGAGCTTCGATCTGAGCCATCTCGACGCGGAGAACCGCGCGCTCATCGCAGAGACGATGGGGCAGGGCGAGGTCGCGATGAAGATCCGCGGTATCCCGGCGCTCGCCGTGCAGGAGTCGGTCTTCGCGGGCGTCTGGATGATCGCAGGGTCGGGCGTCGACAAGATCGAGGTCGGTCCGGTCCCCTCGGCGGCGCTGAGCCGCGCCTTCGAGCCGTTCCGCAAGGCCGAAGGCAAGACCCATCCGCGCGGTCCGGGCGTTGTGAATGCGCCGGCGCTGATGGCCGAACTGGAGGATAAATCGGGCAGTTTCATGGGTGGCGAGCCGCATGTGGTGAACCTGACCCTGCTGCCCCATACCGAGGAAGACCTCGTCTGGCTGGATGCGGCGACGGGCGAAGGCGCGGTGACGATACTGTCGCGTGGTTACGGCAATTGCCGCGTCACCGCGACCGCGCTGCCCCATGTCTGGCGGGTGCAGTTCTTTAACTCGATGGACACGCTGATCCTCGACACGTTCGAAGTGACGACGATGCCCGAGGTGGCGATCGCCGCGAAAGAGGATCTCGTCGACTCCGCCGAGCGGATCGTCGAAGTGCTGGAGGCGATCCGATGAGCATCGCGGGGTTCGAGGGCAGCTACATGGGCGCCAATGATCGGATTTCCGATCAGGCGATCATGGAATGCAAGATCTGCTGGACGCCTTACGATCCGGCGGAGGGCGACGATTTCCGCCAAGTCCTGCCCGGCACGCCGTTCTCGATGCTGCCCGAGGACTGGCATTGCCCCAATTGCGACGCACCGAAAGAGCAGTTCATGGTGCAGTCCGATCCGGGCGCGCCCGCGATGCTGGAAGCGCGCCGGATCGAGGAACAGGTGGCCAAGCTCACGGCCGATTTCCGCGAGGTCTGGCATTCGAAAATGCGCGACGTGCCCTTGGTGAACAAGGCGCTCTCGGTCGAGCCGGTGGGGTTCGTCTCGCACGAGGGGCGCGGACTCGGCGTGCTTGTCAGTCCGTGGTTCATGAACCTGATCATGTTGCCGCGCGAGGGCGAGGATTGGTCGGCGCTGGTCCCCGGCGCCAAGGAAAACATCGACTTCCCGTCCGGCACGTACGAGTTCATCCATAACGTCCGCGAGATGGGCGGCGGCTACAAGGCGTGTTCGCTTTTCTCGCCGATGGGCGATTTCCAGACGCAGATGCAGGCGACCGATGTCGCCCGCGCGATCATGATGGAACTGTTCAAGGACGAGAACCGCGCCGAGACGGATCGCAAATCCGAAATCCGCGCCGGTCGCGAGGCCGAGCTTGCCGCGGTCGAAGAGGCGGAGGCCGCACAGGCGGCGGAAGATGCCCGCGTCGAGGAGATGGCGCAACCGACCCGGCGCAAGCTGATCTCGGCCGGTCTGGCCGAGGATGGGCCGCGCGACGCGGCGGATGACGAGGAATGACCCAGACGCTCGGCATAACCATCGCGCGCGACGGCGCTCGGCTGAAGGCGGTGCTTGCGCTGCCCGCGCCGAGCCCGGTCGAGGCGATGATGCTGGGCAAGACCCCCGAAGAGGTCGCGGAACTGATGCCCCGCCTGTTCAACCTGTGCGGCATGGCGCAGGGCCTCGCGGTGCGGCTGGCGACGGGGCTGGAGACCGCCGGATGCGACCCGCGGCGCGAGATTTTGCGCGACCATCTCTCCAAGCTATGCCTGCGCTGGCCCGCGCTGATCGGTCACGACCCGATGCCGCTGCCCGCGGATTGGTCGAAGGGCGGCGCGGCGTTGCAGCGCTGGATCTGGGGCAATGCGCGGCCCTCGCAGCTCGCGGATTGGCTAAGTTCCGGTGCGGGGATCAGCCCGCTTCTGGCCGCGATCGCGGAGCGCTTCGCGCCGGGCGAAGCAGTGGCCGATCTGCCCGACCTGTCGCAGCCTTTGTCGCTGGTGCCGCAGGAAAACTCCGCCGCCGGACGGGTGCGCGATGCGAATTTGATGCGGCAGGCCGAAGCTACTCATGGCCGCGGGCCGCTCTGGCGGGCGCTGGGGCGCGTGGTCGATCTGGATCGGCTGTGCGTCGATCAGCCGTCCGCGCGGCGGATCGCGCCGGGCGTGGCTTCGGTCGCGGCGGCGCGGGGCGCCTATACCTTGCAGGTCAGACTGAGCGGCGGTCGTGTGAGCGCGCTCACGCGGATCACGCCGACCGACCATCTGACCGTGCCGGGTGGGATGTTGCAGCGCAGCTTGGAGACCCTGCCCGCAGAGAAAGCGTCTTTGGCAAGCTTGGTAGTGGACATACTCGATCCCTGCGTGCCAGTTCTGATGCGGGAGGTCGCCAATGCATGAGATGTCGATCGCCGAAGGCATCCGCGGCGTGATCGAGGATGCGGCCAAGGCCAACAGCTTTTCGCGCGTGACCACGCTGCGGCTCGAAATCGGGCGCTTCGCAGGCGTCGAGAAACACGCGCTGGAATTCGCCTTCGACGTTGTGATGCGCGGCTCGCCCGCGGAAGGCGCGGAATTGCAGATTATCGACATTCCCGGCAAGGCGCTCTGCTATGATTGCGCGGAGACTGTGGAAATCGAACATCGACTGGACCCTTGCCCGAACTGCGGCGGCGGCAAATTGCTGGCGCAGGGCGGCGAGGAGATGCGGATCAAGGATATGGAGGTGCTCTGATGTGCACGGTGTGCGGATGCAGCGGACATAGCGTGGAAGATCAGTTCCGCGCCCATCTGGAAAAGAGCGGTCAGGCTGCGCCGAAAGCGGCGCCTCTGGCGGTACTCGCGCAAGGAACTCAGGCACCCGCGCAGGGCCATCATTCTCACGATCACGCCCCCCACCATCACCACCACGACCACGGCGATATCCATATCGGCCTTGGGGCGGCTGGCACCGAAGTGCCGGGTATGAGCCAAGAACGTCTGATCGAGATCGAGACCGATATCCTTTCGAAAAACAACGATTTCGCCGGGAAGAACCGGGCGCGACTGGCGCAGAAGGGCATCTTCGCGACCAACCTCGTCTCCTCTCCCGGCTCGGGCAAGACCACGCTCCTGTGCCGCACGATCGAGATGCTGGGCGATGCGCCGCTCGCAGTGATCGAGGGCGACCAGCAGACCACCAATGACGCGGACCGCATCCGCGCGACAGGCGCGAAGGCCATTCAGGTAAACACCGGCAAGGGCTGTCACCTCGACGGGCGCATGGTCGAGACCGCGCTGGACCGGCTCGCGCTGCCCGAAGGGTCGCTGCTGTTCATCGAGAATGTCGGCAACCTCGTCTGTCCCGCCGCCTTCGATCTGGGCGAGGACGCGAAGGTCGCGATCCTGTCGGTCACCGAGGGCGAGGACAAGCCGCTGAAATACCCGGACATGTTCGCCGCCGCCGGTCTCGCGATCCTCAACAAGACCGATCTGGCCCCCTATTGCGATGTCGATCTCGATCTCTACGAGGCCAACATCAAGCGCGTGAACCCGGAGATCGAGGTGCTGCGCGTCTCGGCCCGCACGGGCGAGGGGATGCAGGCGTGGCTCGATTGGCTCAAGCGCGGGCTCGACCGGAAGGCCGCGTCATGACCGGCTCGACCCCGGCCATCCTCCTCGTCGATGACGAGCCCCATTCGCTTCAGGCGATGAAAATGGCGCTCGAGGACGAGTTCGAGATCCTCACCGCGCCGGGGGCTGAAGAGGCGATGGCGGTACTCGAAGAGGAATGGGTGCAGGTGATCTTCTGCGATCAGCGGATGCCCGGCCGCTCGGGGGTCGATTTCCTCACCGAGGTGCGCGAGCGCTGGCCGGAAACGGTGCGGATCGTGATCACCGGCTACACCGACAGCGCGTCGATGGTGGCCGCGATCAATGATGCGGGCATTCACCAGTTTATCGCCAAGCCCTGGCATCCCGAGCAGCTTCTGGCGGTGGCCCGCAATGCCGCGCGGATGTTCCAGCTGTCGCGTGAGAACGAGCGGCTGACGCTGGAGATGCGGTTCCTCAACTCGACCACCGAGACGCGGGTCGAGAAGCGGCGCCGGTCCTTGCGCGAGGGGATGGGGTTCGAGACGATCCTGCGCGCGCCCAATTCCGCGATGAACGCGGCGGTCACTCTCGCGCGGCAATATGCCAGCTTCGACGTGCCGGTGTTGATGACGGGTGAGCCGGGCACGGGCAAGACGCAGATGGCCCGCGCGATGCATTACGGCTCGCTGCGCTCGGAGAAGCCGTTCTACGAATTGAATATTTCCGGCATGCCGGAAGATCTCGCGATGGTCGAGCTGTTCGGCGCCAAGCGCGGCGTGCTGCCCGGTGGCGTGGCCAAGATCGGGCTGGCGCAGAAAGCCGATCGCGGCACGCTCTATCTGGCCGGGATCGAGGGCGCGAGCCCGGCATTGCAGCTTGCGCTACACCGGATGCTGCGCGACGGGGTCGTGACCCCGGTGGGCGGGCAGGAGGCGGTCTCGACCAATCTGCGACTGATCGCGGGCGCGTCGGGCGACCTGCGCGCAGGCGTCGCCGAGGGGCGGTTCCGCACGGACCTTTACTATGCGCTGAGCCTTGGCGAGATCGCGATCCCGCCGCTGCGCGCGCGGCGGGGCGACGTGGCGATGCTGGCGCAGGCGATCCTGTCCGAGGTCGCGACGAGCCACGGCAAGCCGGTGATGGGGTTCGAGGCGGCGGCGCTGGAATTTCTGGAGAATTACGACTGGCCGGGCAATCTGCGCGAACTGACCAACGAGGTCACGCGGATGCTGATCTTCGCGCAGGACAACGTTCTGGGCGCAGAGCTGATCTCGCGCCACATCCTGCAGGCCGATCCATCGGATGAGGGCGCCGATCGCGCCGCCGAGGACGTGATGACCGCCGAGGGCACGCTCAAGGACCGGATCGAGCTGATGGAGATGCGCATCCTGCGCGAGACGCTTACCCGCAACCGCTGGAACAAGAGCCGGGCTGCGGCCGAGCTGGGCCTGTCGCGCGTGGGCCTGCGGGCGAAACTGGATCGTTACGGCATCGCCGACCCGTCGGTGGCCACCGAGGAGGAGAGTGACTGATGTGTTTGGGTATTCCGGGCCAGATCGTGGCGATCACCGATGAGACGCGCCAGATGGCGATGGCCGAGGTGTCGGGCGTGCGCCGCGAAGTGAACGTGGCTTGCGTGGCGGATGGCGCGCTGGAGGGGCTCGTAGGGCAATGGGCGCTGATCCATGTCGGTTTCGCAATGAGCCTGATCGACGAGGTCGAGGCCGAAAAGACGCTGATCGCGCTGCGCGATCTTGGCGAGGCGCAGGAGGCGCTGGAACAAATGGCCGCGGGCGACGCCGCGCTGGCAGGGGAGTGAGGCAGATGAAATTCGCATCCGAATTCCGCGATCCGAAAGCCGCCAAGGTGCTGCTGGCCGAGATCGCCAAGGTGGCCGACCGGATCGGCGCGACGAAGGACAAGCCCGTCCACATCATGGAGGTCTGCGGCGGGCATACCCATTCGATCTTCCGCTACGGGCTCGACAAGCTGGTCCATGAGGGCATCGAGTTCATCCACGGCCCCGGCTGCCCGGTCTGCGTCCTGCCGCGCGCGCGGGTCGATGAATGCATCGAGATCGCCGAGCGTCCGGGCGTGATCTTCACCACTTTCGGCGATGCGATGCGCGTGCCGGGCACGAAGAAATCGCTTCTGCAGGCGAAGGCCGATGGCGCGGATATCCGCATGGTCTATTCGCCGCTCGACGCGCTGGAGCTGGCGCGCCGTAACCCGGAGCGCGAGGTGGTGTTCTTCGGGTTGGGGTTCGAGACCACGACCCCCTCCACGGCGCTCGCGATCCAGCAGGCTGCGCGCGAAGGCTTGGGCAATTTCAGCGTGTTCTGCAACCACATCACCGTGCCCGAGCCGATCAAGGCCCTCTTGGACGATCCGCATATGTGCCTCGACGGGTTCATCGGGCCCGGTCATGTCTCGATGGTGATCGGGATCCATCCCTATGATTTCATTGCGCAGGATTACGGCAAGCCGATCGCGGTGGCAGGCTTCGAACCGCTCGATCTGCTGCAATCGGTGCTGATGGTTCTGCGCCAGATCGCTGAAGGCCGCGCCGAGGTCGAGAACCAATATGCCCGCGTCGTGCCCGAGCATGGAAACCCGGTCAGCCTTGCCGCGATCGACGATGTCTACGAGACGCGGCCGTCGTTTGAATGGCGCGGCTTGGGCGAGATCGACAGGTCGGGGCTGCGCATCCGTGCGCAATACGAGGCCTATGACGCCGAGGAGAAGTTCGGCATCGGCTATGCCGCCGGTCGGCGCGAGGTCGAAGAGGCCGAGGGTTGCGCCTGCGGGCAGGTGATGACGGGGCGGATGAAGCCGGTGGAGTGCCCGCAATTCGGGCGCGGTTGCACGCCGGAAATGCCGCTTGGCGCGCTGATGGTGAGTTCCGAAGGGGCCTGTGCGGCCTATTGGCAATATGGCGGCGCGCGCGCTGTCGAGCCGGCGGAGTAAAGGGGGCGCTGCCCCCGTCGCCGGAGGGCGACAGTGATTGAGGGAAGAGGGGGCTCCGCCCCCGCGCTTGCGCGCTCCCCCGGGATATTTGAACCAAGGCGAAGGTGTTTAGAATGGCTTTGCGCGACGAGCGGGTGACGCTGGCCCATGGCGGCGGCGGCAAGGCGATGCGGGATCTGATCGAGGAGGTGTTCACCTCGGTCTTCGCGCCGCCCGGCATGGAAGATCAGGCGCGGCTGCAGGCCGAGGCGCTGGCCGAGCCCGGCGCGCGGCTGGCCTTTACGACCGATAGCTATGTGGTGACGCCGATCGAGTTTCCGGGCGGCGATATCGGCAAGATTGCGGTTTGCGGCACGGTGAACGATCTGGCGGTGGGCGGCGCGACACCGCTCTGGCTCTCGGCGGCCTTTATCATCGAGGAAGGCACCGAGATCGCGCTTCTGCGCCGGATCGTGGCGACGATGGCGCGCGAGGCGGAGGCTGCCGGTGTGAGGATCGTCACCGGCGATACCAAAGTGGTCGGGCGCGGGGCTTGCGACGGGGTGTTCGTCACCACCGCGGGCGTCGGCGTGATCTCCGGCGGGGTCGAGATGGCCGCAGGGCTGGTCGCGGCCGGCGATGTGGCGATCGTGAACGGGGTGCTGGGCGATCATGGCGCGACGATCCTTGCCGCGCGCGGCGATCTGGCGCTGTCGAGCGCGATCGAGAGCGATTGCGCCGCTCTGGGGCATCTGATGGCGGATGTGCTGGCGGTGGCGCCGGGTGCGAAGGCCGCGCGAGATCTGACGCGGGGCGGACTGGCCTCGGCGCTCAACGAGATTGCGGAAGCCGCGGGCTGCGGCATCGAGATCGCCGAGGACGCGTTGCCGCTGCGCACCGAGGTCGTCGGGATGTGCGAGATCCTCGGGCTCGATCCACTGTATCTGGCCAATGAGGGGCGGCTCGTGGTCTTCGTGCCCGAGGTCGAGGCCGAGGCGGCGCTGGCCGCGATGCGCGCGCGCCCCGAAGGGACCGGCGCGGTGATCGTGGGCCGTGCGGTCGAGGGGCATAAGCAGGTGCGGATGACGACGGCCTTCGGCGGTCAGCGCATCGTCGATATGCTGGTGGGCGAGCAACTGCCGCGTATCTGCTAGAGTTCCTTTAGCAGGGCGCGCAGCGTGTCTGCGGCGGTGCTCAACGCCCGTTCGTCGAAGGCGGCATAGCCCAAGAGCAGGCCTTGCGGCGGGTCAGGCAGGCGGGCGTGGGACGATAGCGCCCGCAGCGTGAGGCCCACCGCTTTGGCGCGCTCGGATATCGCACGGTCGCCCAGAGGGGCGAGGGCCGGGCCGAGGCCTGCGCAGAGATGCATTCCCGACGGATCGGGCTGAAGCTGAAGATAGTCCTCCAGTCCCGTCAGTTCGTTCAGCAGGTGACGCTGTCGCTTGGCGTAATGGCGCCGCATCCGCCGCAGATGGGTTGCGAATTCGCCGCTCGCCATGAAGCTCGCCAGCGCCGGTTGCGGAACCATCGAGACCCGCGATCCGGTCGTCGCAATCGCGTCGCGCATCGGGGTCACCAGCCGCTCGGGCAACACCAGATAGCCGATCCGCAGCGCCGGGCTGAGCAATTTCGAAAAGCTGCCCATATAGATCACGCGCTGCAATCCATCGAGCCCGGCGAGCGCGGGCAGCGGCTGGCCGCGATAGCGGAACTCGCTGTCGTAATCATCCTCGACGATCAAAGCGTCGCGCTCGCGCGCCCAGTCAAGCAGCGCCAGCCTGCGCGTCAGCGGCATCGCGATCCCGGTCGGGAAATGGCGCGATGGGGTGATGGTGACCGCGCGAGTCTCGGGCGGCAGATCGGCGGGGTCGAGCCCCTCGGCGTCGATGCGCACCGGGCGCTCGGTGATCCCGCTTGCGGCCAGCACATGACCCATCGTCGCCCAGCCTGGGTCTTCGGTCGCCATCAGCGCGCCGGGGGGCAGCGCCGCCCGCGCGATCAGGTCGAACCCGTCCCACGCACCGCCGGTGATCACCACCTGTTCGGTCGCGCAGTCGAGGCCGCGCCATGCCGCGAGGTGGTCGCGGATGGCCTGCCGCAGCGGAGGCCAGCCGAAAGGGTCGGGCCGGTCAAGAAGCGCGGGATCGGGGTTGCGCCATGCCCGCTCAAGGTGGCGTGCCCAGAGCCTGTGCGGGAACAGCGTCTGATCCGGCAGGCCGGGCTGAAAGGGCAGCCACGTCTGTGCCGTGTGCGGCTGCGAATGTGGCGCGTCCCGCGGCGCGGGCGGTGCGAGATGGGGCAGGTCCTCGGCCACATAGGTGCCGCCGCCGGGGCGCGTGCTCAGGTAGCCCTCGGCGATCAGCTGATCATATGCGGTGCTCACCGTCATGCGCGAGACCGACAGCTCCTCGGCCAGAGCGCGGCTTGGTGGCAGGCGCTCTCCGGCTGCGGCGGGATCGGCGCGCAGCATCTCGCGCAGCGCTTGCGTCAGCTGCGCGTGCAGCGGCAAGCCGGAGCGGCGATCCAGCGACAGACCGAAGAGGGCGGCGTTCAGATTGGACTGGTGCATTTTGGCGAAACTGGACATGTTTTCCTATCCAATAGGGCGGTATCGCTGCCGGGACAAGATAGACCCGCTTTGAGTGAGATCCCCATGACCGAGCCCCTTCCCGTGACCGACCGTTCCCGCCTGCGCCGCCTACATGAGCGCGGCCATTTCGACCGCGCGACGATCAACGCGATCCTCGATGCGCAGCCGATGTGCCATGTGGGCTATGTCCGCGATGGCAGGCCTTATGTGACGCCGACGATGCAATGGCGCGAGGGCAATCACGTCTATTGGCACGGCTCTTCCGCGAGCCGCGCTTTGCGCAGCGAGACGCAGGCCGAGGTTTGTCTGACGGTCTCGATCCTCGATGGGTTGGTGCTGGCACGCTCGGGCATGCATCATTCGCTCAATACGCGGTCGGTGATGCTCTATGGGACCGCGTTCAAGGTGGAGGATCCGGCGGAGAAGCTGCAAAAGCTCGGGACCTTCGTGAACCATCTCTATCCGGGGCGCTACGAGATGCTGCGCCCCGATCACGCGCAGGATCTGAAAGCGACGACCGTGCTGGGGATGGAGATCACTGAGGGCGCGGCGAAGATCCGGACCGGTGGGCCGAGCGACGACGAGGAGGATTACGCGCTGCCGATCTGGGCCGGGGTGATCCCGATCCGTCTGGAGGTGGGCGACCCGATCCCCGATCCGCGCAATCTCGAGGGCGTCGAAATGCCCGCGCATGTGCGCGATTTCCGCTATGGCGGTTAATTCGAGGCGATCTGGTCGAGCTCTCTCAGGCGCATCTCGTAGAAGTAGGTGAGGCAATCGATCAGGCTGCGGAATTGCAGCGGGTCGTTCGTGTCGATGCCGCCCGGACGACAGGCGCGGTCGCGGATATTGAGCCAGCGTCGCTGGCTTTGCTTCGTGTTGTCCGCGTCCTTTGCGACGGCTTGTCCGTAGAGCTTGCCCAGCACACCGTCAAGCTGGCCGAGCGGGCGGATCAAACAGATTACCTCCGCCGCCGGATCGAGCTTGCTGGTACAATCGAAGCTGGGGGCGGTGGTGTCGGGAAACTGGGCGAGGATCGGCGCGACGCCTTCGGAGGGCTCGATGGCGGGGAAATTGTTCCAGACGCCATCCGGGCCGAGGATGGTGAAATCGTTGATCGGGTAGGGAGTGTCGTAGTCTAGGATTTCGCGCCGACGGTTCTCTGGGAAGTATGGGGAATGAATGTCGGGGGAATAGGTCTGCACATACCAACGCCCATCCGCCTGCTTGAAAACGGTACAATCCATGCGCCCCGTTCGCAGCATTATGTTTTCGAAGAAGTAAACGTCATCTCCGTTTGGCGGCAAGAGAGGCTGCATGAAGTTTTTCATGTCGGCGCGCGGAAGCGGACCGCCTGATCGTTTAACGTCCGAAGGGATCAACGCGCCGGTCGGGGTGGCTCCTCCAGAGCTATTCACCATAGTGGCAGAAGGCTCGTAGAACCAGTATTCCCCGGTATTTTCAAAGACAACATATGTGCAGGCGTTAAATGCACCGAGGATTCCAATCTGCTTGGGTGCGGTAATGCGATCGGCCACGAGTGTCGTTTTGGTGGCCTTCAATGCCGAAACATTGTTCAGAAGCAGATACTGTTCAGCCAACGGGCGCTCATCTTCTTGACGATATTTCTTTCCGATCATCGAGAAGACGAAATCCGGGTCGAGTTCCCAAGCGCTCATTCGTTTGGTGATCTCGTTGATCGCATCTTGGGCCTGAGCGTAAAACTGATTTGCGATGAGCTTACTGAGTTCTTTCGAGAATGGCGTGCCATCCGACACCTGAATTGCGCTCGTAATGCTGGAAAATGGGGCGTGAAAGCCAACAACAGCTTCGGAGTGAATATGCCGGATCGGCATTTCCTTTGCGCCACGGGCCATGCGGACAGAGCCACCCAGGAACGCGATTGCGCAGGCGGATAGGCACTGATCGCCCTTGCCGACATAGGTCTCAAATCCCACGATCTGGTCGGAGAGCTTTAGCCCTGCGTAGAAGTCGCCACCTCCGCTATTGAGTGACACCACGACGTTCTTCTCGTTCACGCCAAGAGATTGGGTCTGGTTGAAAATCTCGCTGGCGTGCTCCGCTACGACCTCACTGAACTTCTCCGCGTCCCCGGTCTCGATCTCCCCCTCGATCCGGATGTGCAGGTAATCCTTGAAGTCGAAACTGTCGCCCGCGCGCACGGCATCCCCAAACGCTTCCTCCCCGAAAGGGAGCACGAATTCGTCGGTAATGGGCGGTGCCCAGTAGATGTCGGCCGCCTGGGCAGTCGGCGCGAAAGCGAGAGTGCTCAGCGCGGCGAAGGCAGGGATCAGTCGTCGCATCTGGCCTCCACGAAGTGCTGCAGGCCGGTCCCGAGCCCGGAAGTGCCGAAGGTCTCGCGCACTTGGGTGATCGGGCCTTGGTAGAGGTCGGCGAAACTGGCGGCGTAGCCACAGAAATAGTCAGTGGCGATCTGTGCGTCGCAGCGTTTGGTCGCGATGCACAGCTCGACCTGATCGAAGAAATTCGCCATTTCCGATACGGCCGCGAATTGCTCCTGGCGCTTTGCGGGGGGGCGTTTCTGGAAGAGCAGGTCAAGAAATTTTTGTCGCTGCGCGGGAGGGATGCCGCCTTTGATCGCTGTGACTTTGGCTAGGGCGTCCGAGTTCTGCCACCAGAACTGCGCAAGTTCGCGGCGGGCGCTTCCTGCATATTCGAGGTCGGAAAACCTAGCCACCATCTCGAGCGAGAGATCGGCCTTCCGGTCCTCGCGCCATTGGTAGATTTGCCCGGCGGTGAAGAGGAGGGCAGCTATCGTGGCGATCCAGGAGCCCATCTCGATCTTATCCCGGATGCTCATGGCCGTGTTGGACGCGACTTCGGGCGGGGCGGTATCCGCTTCAGGCGCGTCTCTGGGCACATTGGGGGCGTCTGCGGTAGCGGGCGGCGTTTGCCCCGCGCTCACTGCGGGCATCCCGAGAAATCAAGCTCGGCCACCGGAATTTCGGTCTTCTCGTCGAGCTTTGCGACCTGCTTGCGCGCGACGCTGTCGAAACTGTCGCGCAGGCATTCGAGCTGCGCACGGGTCAACACGAGCACTGCAGCTTTGGGATTGGCGGGGATGACCGCGCCGGATTGCAACCGCGGCAGACCTTCCGAGTCGATGGCGGAATTGCGGCTCGTTCCCTGTGCGATCTCCGCTGCAGTGGGGTCGAAAACCCCGTCTTTGCAGAAGCCCACGAAGAGGATTGACGGGAATGCCCGTTGCTCGAGGTAGTCGGTTGCATGATCGCGCAGGCACTCGGCCTGATCCCATCGCAGGGCGGGACCTTCACCGGAGCTTTGGGCATAAGCGGCGCCAGTCGATGCGAGGGCGATCCCTGCGACGGCAAGGATCGGAAAGGCAGAAAACTGATACGACGCAACGAACATGACAATGATCCGAACTGAGTTGAACCATTTCAACAGGCTAGCAAATCGGAGGGATTCGGCAAAGCGCCGCCGGGGGCGAGGCGAAACATGCTCGGGCGTTGCGCGGAGCTGTCGGTTTTTGTTCGGTTTTGGTCGAAGCGCGCAAAAATGCGCTTCACAAAATCGTGAGCAATGGATCGGCCTAACTTCGAGAAACTTCGAAATTCCTATGAAAAATAGGGATTGAGGAGCCACGGCTCCGCATCGGATCACGCGACCGAGCGTCAAAGCGAAAACGAAATCACTCTCTTGTTTTGTTCCTGTTACATCCGCACACTACGCCGCGTAGCGCGGAGGCTTCGCTTGGGGCCTCAGATCCATCCAACAATGAATCCCGCTACATATGGGAGGAAGACATGAAGAATTTTGCACTCGGTGCGGCGCTTGCGTCGGCCTCGCTCATTGCGCCCTTCACGGCCAATGCAGCGACGGAAATCCAGTTCTGGCACGCCTTTACCGGCCGTCTCGGCGAGCTCGTCGATCAGCAGGTCAAGGACTTCAATGCCAGCCAGGACCAGTATGAGGTCGTGGCGACCAACAAGGGCAATTACTCGGAAACGCTGAACGCCGGTATTGCCGCGTTCCGCGCCGGTGAGCAGCCCGACATCCTGATGGTGTTCGAGGTCGGCACGGCGACGATGATGGCCGCCAAGGGCGCGATCAAGCCGGTCTATCAGGTGATGGAAGACGCGGGCGTCGACTTCAATCCCGACGATTATATCGGCGCGGTGAAGGGCTACTACACCACCACCGACGGCAAGATGCTGTCGCTGCCCTTCAACTCCTCGACGCCGGTTCTCTGGGTCAACCGCGACATGCTCGACGAGGCAGGCGTGGCCAAGGATGCGCCGCTGACCACCTGGGAAGATGTCGGCAAGGTGCTCGACCAGCTGAAGGCTTCGGGCGTCGATTGCCCGATGACCACCGCGTGGCAGAGCTGGATCCAGCTCGAGAACCTCTCGGCCTATCACAACGTGCCGTTCGCCAGCCAAGAGAACGGCTTCGCCGGTCTCGACGCCAAGCTGGAATTCAACGGCCCCGTTCAGGTCAAGCATATCCAGACGCTGGGTGACTGGGCCAAGAAGGGCGAGTTCATCTACAAGGGCCGCCGCAACGAAGGTGGTGCGGACTTCCGCGCCGGCACCTGCGCGCTCTTCACCGAGAGCTCGGCCGGTTACGCGGGCATCAAGTCCGAAGCCAAGTTCAACTTCGAGGTTCACCCGCTGCCCTATTGGGGCGACGTGGACGGTGCGCCGCAGAACACCATCATCGGGGGCGCTTCGCTCTGGGTGATGTCGGGCAAGGATGACAGCCATTACAAGGGTGTCGCCGAGTTCCTGAGCTATCTCTCCTCGCCGGAAGTGCAGGCGAAGTGGCACCAGGATACCGGCTATCTGCCGATCACCAAGGCTGCGGCTGATCTGACCCGCGAGCAGGGCTTCTATGACGCGAACCCCGGCACCGATGTGGCTGTGAAGCAGATGACCGCGAATGCGCCGACCGAGAACTCGAAGGGCATCCGCCTGGGCAACTTCGACCAGATCCGCGGCATCATCGACGAGGAACTGGAAGCTGTCTGGGCCGGTGACAAGACCGCTCAGGACGCGCTCGACAACGCGGTGGAGCGTGGCAACCAGCTGCTGCGCCGCTTCGAGCAAGCCAACCGCTAACTCAAATCCGGCCGCGGGCGGGGGAAACCTGCCCGCGGCTATTTCTATTCGAAGGCCCCGATCCCGATATGGAAAAACGCGTAACCTTCAAGGGCTGGCTCTTGCCGATGCTGCTGCTTGCGCCGCAGTTGATCGTCTCGGGCGTGTTCTTCTTCTACCCGGCGGGCGAGGCGGTGTGGCAATCGCTGTTCATCCCCGATCCGTTCGGCCTGTCGATGCAATATGTGGGCCTCGGCAATTTCGAATATCTCTTCAACGACCCCTATTACCGCGCGTCCTTCGTGACGACGGCGGTGTTCTCGACCCTCGTGACACTGGTTTCGATGATCCCGGCACTGTTCCTCGCGGTGCTGGCGGATCGGCTGGTGAAAGGGGCGGGGACCTATCGCACGCTCCTGATCTGGCCCTATGCGGTCGCGCCTGCCGTGGCTGGCGTGCTGTGGCTGTTCATGTTCAACACGCGGATCGGTGTGGTCGCCTTCTATCTCAACCAGATGGGTTACGACTGGAACCATGTGCTCAACGAGCATGAGGCGATGGGGCTTGTCGTCGTGGCGTCGGCCTGGGGGCGGATCAGCTACAACTTCCTGTTCTATTTCGCGGCGCTGCAAGCGGTGCCGAAATCGGTGATCGAGGCGGCGGCGATCGACGGGGCGCGGTTCTGGCGGCGCTTCTTCACGATCGTGCTACCGCTCTTGTCGCCCACGACCTTCTTCCTGCTGGTCGTCAACATCGTCTACGCCTTCTTCGAGACCTTCGGCGTGATCCACACGATCACCTCCGGCGGGCCGCAACAGGCCACTACGATCCTCGTCTACAAGGTCTACGCCGACGGGTTCGTCGGTCAGGATCTTGGAAGCTCCGCCGCGCAATCCGTGGTGCTGCTCGTGGTCGTGGGCTTCCTGACGGTGCTGCAATTCAAATTCGTCGAGAAGCGGGTGCATTACTGATGGCTGACATGCACAACGAACCGCCCCCGGGCATGGTGGAAAAGCGCGGCTCCGGTCTTTGGTTGACCCATGTGCTGATGATCGTGGGCGTGCTGGTGATCTTCTTCCCGATCTGGCTGGCCTTCGTGGCCTCGACCCACACGCAGCAAGAGATCGCGCAGGCGCCGATGCCGGTGATGCCGGGCTCGCACCTGATCGAGAACTATTCGGATGCGCTGTTCTCCGGGGTGAACGTACCGGTCGCGACGATGCTGGTGAACTCGCTGGTGATGGCGCTGGGGATCGCGCTCGGCAAGATCGCGATCTCGCTCTTGTCGGCCTTCGCGATCGTCTATTTCCGCTTTCCGGGGCGGCGCTTCTTCTTCTGGATGATCTTCATCACGCTGATGCTGCCGGTCGAGGTGCGGATCGTGCCGACCTACGAAGTCGTCGCGGGCTTCGGGATGCTCAACAGCTATTCCGGCCTGATCCTGCCTCTGATCGCGTCGGCCACGGCGACCTTCCTGTTCCGCCAGTTCTTCCTGACGGTGCCGGACGAGCTGGCCGAGGCTGCGCGCGTCGATGGTGCGCGTCCGATGCGCTTCTTCTTCGATATCCTGCTGCCAATGAGCCGCACGAATATCGCGGCGCTCTTCGTGATCCTCTTCATCTATGGCTGGAATCAGTATCTCTGGCCGCTTCTCATCACCACCAATCCCGAGATGAACACCATCGTCATGGGGCTCAAGCAGATGTTCCCGTCGGGCGACGATATCGCCGATTGGCCGGTCATCATGGCGACCTCGATCCTCGCGATGATCCCGCCGGTGATTGTGGTGATCTCGATGCAGAAACTCTTCATTCGCGGCCTCGTGGACAGCGAGAAATAAGGGCAGACAATGGCGACCGTTGAACTCGAAAATATCAAGAAACGTTTCGGCAAGACCGAGGTTCTGCACGGGGTCTCGATCGACATCCAGGATGGAGAATTCATCGTCATCGTCGGTCCTTCCGGCTGCGGGAAATCGACGCTTCTGCGCATGGTCGCGGGGCTGGAGAGCATCTCCGAGGGCGAGATCCGCATCGGCGAGGCCCGCGTGAACGAGCGCGAGCCGATGGACCGCGACATCGCGATGGTGTTCCAGAACTACGCGCTCTACCCGCATATGTCGGTGCGCGAGAACATGGGCTACGGGCTCAAGATCGCGGGCATGGCGAAATCCGAGATCAAGCGCCGCGTCGACGAGGCGGC
Organism: Thioclava sp. F36-7; assembly: GCF_002020075.1. Lineage (NCBI taxonomy): Bacteria > Pseudomonadati > Pseudomonadota > Alphaproteobacteria > Rhodobacterales > Paracoccaceae > Thioclava > Thioclava sp. F36-7. The sequence goes on from NZ_MPZR01000002.1 coordinate 337,398, forward strand.
AAAGCTGTTGCAGTTGTCGGACTATCTCGAGCGCAAGCCGCGCGAACTGTCGGGCGGGCAGCGTCAGCGGGTCGCGATGGGCCGCGCCATCGTGCGTGAGCCCTCGGTCTTCCTGTTCGACGAGCCGCTCTCGAACCTCGACGCCAAGCTGCGGGTGCAGATGCGTGTCGAAATCCGCGAGCTGCAGCGCAAGCTGGGCGTGACCGCGCTCTATGTGACCCACGATCAGGTCGAGGCGATGACCATGGCCGACCGGATGATCGTGATGAACGGGGGCGTGGCCGAGCAGATCGGCACGCCGCTCGAAGTCTATGAGCGTCCCGTGACGATCTTCGCGGCGCAGTTCATCGGCAGCCCGTCGATGAACATCATCGATGCCGAGGTGCGCGCCGGACAGGTGATGCTGGGCCATGTCACGCTCGGCCCGACCGATCTGCCCGATCGCCCAGTTAGCCTCGGCATTCGGCCCGAACACCTGCATCCCGACGATAACGGGCCTCTGACGCTGAATGTCACCCTGTCCGAGCCGCTGGGGGCGAATACGCTTCTGCACGGCACGCTGGAAGGGCGCGGCGAGGCGATGACAGCGGCGCTGCCGGGCGTGCATATGGAGAAGCAGGCGGTGGGGCAGGTGCGGCTTTCGGTGAACGCCGAGGACCTGCATCTCTTCGATCCGAAAACCGGTCAGCGGCTGAATTAAGCCGCCCCGATCCGGTGGCTGATCGCTTTCGCGGCCTGAGCGACCGCTTGCCCGAGCGCGGGCAGGCGGCTATCGGGAATTCGCTGTACGGGGCCGGAGACGGAGATCCCCGCCACCGCGTCACCATGTGCGTCGAAGATCGGCGCGGCGATGCAGCGCATGCCCAGCGTGCGTTCTTCATCGTCCACCGCGTAGCCCTGCGCCGTGACCCGCGCCAATTCGGCGCGTAGCGTCGGCGCATCGCCGATGGTGTGGTCATTGAAACGCGTAAAGTCGTAATCCGCGAGGAGCTGGTCGAGCCGGTCCGGGGCATAGGTGCTCAGAAGCGCCTTGCCGATGCCAGACGCGTGCAGCGGCGCGACCGTGCCCGGCGGGAAGAACGCGCGGATCGGATCATGCGTCTCCACCTGCCCGGTAAACAGCACCTGTCCCGCCCGCTCCACGCCCAGATTTGACGTCTCCCCGGTCGAGCGCATCAGATCCTGCATCAGCGGGCGCGCGCGTTCGAAGACATTGGTGCGTCGCAGGAAGGCCGAGCCGATGCGGAAGGCCGCCGGGCCGATATGCCAGTCCTGCGCCTCGGGTTCCACGAAATCGCGGGCGTGCAGCGTGGCGAGAACCCGGTGCATCGTCGCCGGAGATTGGTCCAGCTCGCGCGCGATGGCGCTCAGCGACAGCCCGCCATGCCGTGCCAGCAGGTCCAGCACGTCGAGCGCCCGGTCCAGCGCGAGGATCGTGCCCTGCGCGGGGTCGGTGTTGAAGCCTTTCGGGCGGCCCTTCCGGCGGGGCATGGTCATCGGGCGCACCTATGATCTGCGAAAAGAAAATTTCTTATGCAGTATAAAGCAAAATCTAATTTCATTGTGTGAAAAAATCAAAGCCCTGAATTTCCTACAAATTCTCGACTGACGCGGTGCAAGCGCCCAAGAGCCGTAAAAATTTCTGCGTCAGCCGCGCCATGGTAGAAACGCTTCCGACACATGGAGGAGGCGTCATGATCCATCTCAATCCCGTTTTCATTCCGGGCCCGACCAACATCCCCGAGGCGCTACGCAAAGCCGTCGATATCCCGACGATGGATCATCGCAGCCCCGGTTTCGCCGATATCATCCACCCGGCGCTGGACGGCGTGAAGAAGGTGCTCAAGACGACCACGGGCGAGGCCTTCGTCTTCCCCGCGACCGGCACCGGCGGCTGGGAGACCGCGATCACCAACACGCTCTCGCCCGGCGACAAGGTTCTGGCCTGCCGCAACGGGATGTTCAGTCATAAATGGATCGACATGTGCCAGCGTTACGGGCTGGAGGTCGAGGTGGTCAGCGTCGCGTGGGGCGAGGGCATCCCGGTCGATCGTTTCGCGAACATCCTCGGCGCCGACACGGGCCACCAGATCAAGGCGGTGCTCGCCACCCATAACGAGACCGCGACCGGCGTGACCTCGGATGTCGCGGGCATCCGGCGGGCGATGGATGCGGCAGGGCATCCGGCGCTGTTCTTCGTGGATGGAGTCAGCTCGATCGGGTCGATGGAGTTCCGGATGGATGACTGGGGCGTCGATGTCGCGGTCACTGGCAGTCAGAAGGGCTTCATGCTGCCGCCGGGCCTCGCCATCACAGGCTTTTCGCAAAAGGCGCTGGAGGCGGTCGAGGGCGCGAAGCTGCCGCGCTGCTTCTTCGACATTCGTGACATGCGCACGGGCTACGCGGCCAATGGCTATCCCTACACGCCGCCGGTGGGGATGCTGAACGGGTTGAAAGCGTCCTGCGACATGTTGCTGGAAGAGGGGCTGGGCAATGTCTTCGCCCGTCACGCCCGGATTGCGGAAGGCGTGCGCCGCGCAGTGGCGGCCTGGGGGATGGAGCTTTGCGCCGTCTCGCCCGATCTTTACTCCAACAGCGTCAGCGCGGTGCGTGCGCCGGACGGGTTCGACGCGGGCCGGATCGTGGCGCAGGCGCTGAATACTTATGGCGTGGCCTTCGGGGGCGGGCTTGGCGATGTCGCGGGCAAGGTGTTCCGCATCGGGCATCTGGGCCTGATGACCGATGTGATGGCGCTCTCGGGGCTGGCCACGGCCGAGATGGCGATGGTCGATCTCGGCCTGCCGGTGGAGCTGGGCAGCGGGGTTGCCGCAGCCCAGGCGCATTACCGCGAGACCGCCGCCACCCCTGTGCGACAAGCCGCCGCGTAAGAGCGGTCAGGTTCGGGCGCTGGCGAGCCTCCCCAGCATCGTCAGCGCCTGATCCATCTGCTCAAGCGAGACGAATTCGTCGGCCTTGTGGGCCTGCTCGATCGAGCCGGGCCCGCAGATCACCGCATCCATCCCGAGCGACTGGAACAGCCCGGCCTCGGTGTTGAAGGCGACGCAGCCTGCGTGGTTCTGACCGGTCAGCGCGAAGACCAGATCACGCGCGGCATTGTCGTCCATCGGCTCGAGCCCGACGACCTCGCCGATGGTCTCGGTGGAGATCCCGGCCTCGGGCGCGATGGCGCGCATCTCGGGCAGCAGCGTGTCTTCGACGTAGCTCGCGATCTCGCCTTTGACGAACTCCATATCGGCGGCATTGATTGGGCGCATTTCCCAGGCCAGTTCGGCGCGGGGCGCGATCACGTTATGCGAGATGCCGCCTTTCAGCGCGCCCACGTTGAGCGTCGTCTGCGGCGGGTCGAAGCGCGAGCCTTCGGGGCAGCGTTTGACAAGTTCGGCGCGCAGGCCGAAGAGGCGGTTGATGTAGCGCACCGCATATTCGACCGCGTTCACGCCCTTCTCGGGGGCGGAGCTGTGGCCCGGCAGCCCCTCGAAGCGCACGGTATATTCGCAGCAGCCCTTGTTGCCGTCGAAGACCTGCATCGAGGTCGGTTCGCCAATGATGCAAAGCCCGGGTTTGACCGGGCGTTTCGCGAGCAGCTTCACCAGTTCCTGCGCGCCCAGACAGCCGACCTCCTCGTCATGGGTGAAGGCGAAATGTATCGGACGGCTCTTCGCGGCCTCGGCCAAGAGGTCGAGCGAGCCGAGGCAGGCCGCGATGAACCCTTTCATGTCGCAGGCGCCGCGCCCGTAGAGCTTGCCGTCACGCTCGGTCATGTCGAACGGATCACTGGTCCAGTCCTGATCGGTGACCGGCACCACATCCGAATGGCCCGACAGCACCAGTCCGCCGTCGCGTGGCGCGCCCAGTGTGGCGAAGAGGTTCGCTTTGTGGCCGCTCTCATCGACCATCACTTCCACCGCCGCGCCGACGGTTTCCAGCCGGTCCGCGATATAGTGAATGATCGGCAGATTGCTGTCGGTCGAAATCGTCGGATAGGCGATCAGGTCCGAGAGGATCGCGCGGGTTGTGTCGATCCGCATGGGCTCAGTCCTTGATGAACAGTTTGCGCTCGACGTTGCACAGGGGCAGGGCGGGGCCGTCCTCGGTGATCACGATGGTCTCCGTCGTCTCCATTCCCCAGTGATCCATCCAGAGACCGGGCATGAAGTGGAAGGTCATGCCGGGTTCAAGGATCGTCTCGTCGGTGTCGCGGATCGAGACGGTGTGCTCGCCCCAATCCGGCGGGTAAGAGCAGCCCACCGCATAGCCCGCGCGGTTGGGGCGTTCGATGCCGACCTTGGCGAGTTCTACATTCAGCGCGCGCGCGATGTCGCAGGCGCGGTTGCCGGCGCGGGCGACCTCGATCCCGGCGTTCAGCCCCTCGGTCAGGGCCTCGGACGCGTCGATCATGTGTTGCGGCGGTTTGCCGAGGAACACGGTGCGGCAGAGCGGCGCGTGATAGCGGCGGTAGCAGCCCGATTGTTCGACGAAGGTCGCTTCGCCCGCTTTCAGCGCCTCGCCGTTCCATGTCAGGTGCGGCGCAGACGCGTCGGGGCCCGAGGGCAGCATCGGCACGATCGCCGGGTAGTCGCCCCAGCTGTCTTCCTCGCCCTGCACGGCGGTGCGATAGAGCTCGCCCACGAGATCGTGCTTGCGCAGCCCCGGCTCGGCCAGTTCCATCGCGCGTTCGATCACCAGTTCGGAAATTCGTGCGGCGCGGCGCATGAAGCGCAATTCCTCGTCGGATTTGATCAGGCGCTGCCAGTTCACCAGCACCGACGCGTCGAGAAGCGTGGCCTCGGGCAGTCCTTCATAGAGCGTCGCATGCGCCTTCGCGGTGTAGAAATAGGTCTCCATCTCGACACCGATCCGGGCCTTGCCGTAGCCCATGATCCGCAGGTGCGAGGCGAGGTCTTCCATCGGGTGCATGATGTCGGATTGCACCATCGCGTCGTTGTAATGGAGGATGTGCTCCTCCTCCATCCAGACGGTGCGGCGCGCGCCATTGGCATCCATGAAGCGGCCCCACCAGTAGGGCGCGCCTTCCATCGGCAGGATTACCCCCTGATGGGTGTAGAAGGACCAGCCGTCATAGCCCGTCAGCCAGAACTGGTTCGAGGGGTTGGTGATGAAGAGAATGTCGATCTCGCGTTGCGCCATCGCGGCACGCACGAGCGCGATCCGGCGGGAATATTCGAGTTCGCTGAAGTGCACGTTTTCGATCGGCATTCGGGCTTCTTTCTGCTGGCGGTATTTCGCGCAGGTTGGGGCGCGCCCCCGAGCGAGGTCAAGGCCAAAACGAAAACGTGCGACCCCCGGGAGGGCCGCACGTTCGCGTGATTTGGGGCGGTGGATGTAACCGCTTACGGAATGAGCCGCTCGATGATCAGATCGGCCGCTTCCTCGGGGCTGATCGCGGTGGTGTCGATCCGCATCTCGGCATTCTCGGGCGCCTCGTAGGGCGAGTCGATGCCGGTGAAGTTCTTCAGCTGACCGGCGCGTGCCTTGGCATAAAGCCCTTTCACGTCGCGGGCCTCGGCCACTTCCAGCGGCGTGTCCACGAAGACTTCGAGGAATTCGCCCGGCTGCATCATCGCGCGGACCATGTCGCGCTCGGAGCGGAAGGGCGAGATGAAGGCCGTGACCACGATCAGGCCCGCATCGGTCATCAGCTTCGCGACCTCGCCGACGCGGCGGATGTTCTCCACGCGGTCGGCCTCGGTGAAGCCCAGATCCTTGTTCAGGCCATGGCGGACGTTGTCGCCGTCGAGCAGGAAGGTGTGGCGGTTCATCCGCGCCAGCTTCTTCTCGACGATATTGGCGATGGTCGATTTGCCCGAGCCCGAGAGGCCCGTCAGCCAGACCACGGCGGGTTTCTGGTGCTTCATGTTGGCATGATGCGCGCGCCCGATATCGGTCGCCTGCCAGTGGATGTTCTGAGCCCGGCGCAGCGCGAAGTTGATCATCCCCGCAGCCGCCGTCTGGTTGGTCATCTTGTCGATCAGGATGAACCCGCCCAGATCGCGGTTCTCGCCATAGGGCGCGAAGGGGATCTCGCGGTCGGTGGTGATGTTGGCCACGCCGATCGCGTTCAGGTCCAGCGTCTTCGTCGCCAGATGCTCCTGCGTGTTGACGTTCACCTCGTATTTCGGCTCGTGGACGGTCGCCGAAACCGTCTGCGTGCCGATTTTCAGCCAATAGGCGCGACCCGGCACCAGTTCGGTCTCATCCATCCAGACGAGGGTGGATTCGAACTGATCGGCAACCTCCAGCGGCTCTTTCGCGGCAACGATGACCTGACCGCGCGAACAGTCGATCTCGTCGGCGAGCGTGATCGTCGTGGATTCGCCTGCCACCGCCATGTCGCGGTCGCCCTCCAAGCTGACGATCCGCGCGACCGTCGAGGTCTTGCCCGAGGGCAGCACGCGGACTTCATCGCCCGGCTTCACGGTGCCCGAGGCCACCAGCCCCGAGAAGCCGCGGAAGTCGAGGTTCGGGCGGTTCACCCATTGCACGGGCATGCGGAAGGGACGCTCCTGATCGGAGGTCACGTCCACTTCGACCGCCTCAAGGTAGGGCAGCAGCGAGGGGCCCTTGTACCAAGGGGTGTTCTCGCTCGGGCCGGTGATATTGTCGCCCTTGAAGCCCGAGATCGGGATCGGGGTGAAGCCTTCGATGCCGATGCTGTCGGCGAAGGTTTTGTAATCGGCCACGATCTCGTCGAAGGTCGCCTGATCGTAATCGACGAGGTCCATCTTGTTCACGGCCAGCACGATATGGCGGATGCCCAGTTGGTGGACGAGATAGGAGTGGCGGCGCGTCTGGGTCAGCACGCCCTTGCGCGCGTCGATCAGGATCACGGCCAGATCGGCGGTCGAGGCACCGGTGACCATGTTGCGGGTATATTGCTCGTGGCCGGGCGTGTCCGCGACGATGAACTTACGCTTCTCGGTGGCGAAGAAGCGGTAGGCCACGTCGATGGTGATGCCCTGCTCACGCTCGGCGGCGAGACCGTCGACCAGCAGCGCGAAGTCGATCTCCTGGCCTTGGGTGCCGACGCGCTTCGAGTCGGCCTCGAGGGCTGCCAGCTGATCCTCGAAGATCATCTTGCTGTCATAGAGCAGCCGCCCGATCAGCGTCGATTTCCCGTCATCGACCGAGCCGCAGGTGATGAAGCGCAGCATGGTCTTGTGTTGATGCTCCTCGAGATAGGCGTCGATATCCTGCGCAATCAGCGCGTCGGTCTTGTAGATCGGATCGTTGGTCGTCATGTCGGCTCACCTGATAGGGTGGAAATGAAGGCGCGCGTGCGGCTCGGGAGAGGAGGGCTCAGAAGTAGCCTTCCTGTTTTTTCTTCTCCATCGAGGCGCTCTGATCGTGGTCGATCGCGCGACCCTGACGCTCGGAGGTGGTGGTCAGCAGCATTTCCTGAATGACTTCCGGAAGGGTCTGCGCCTCGCTCTCGACGGCGCCGGTCAGCGGGTAGCAGCCCAGCGTGCGGAAGCGCACCGAGCGCATCTTCGGCTCCTCGCCGTCACGTAGCGGGAAGCGGTCGTCATCGACCATCAGGATCAGCCCGTCGCGTTCCACCGTCGGGCGCGGGGCCGAGAAATAGAGCGGGACGATCTCGATCCCTTCGAGGTGGATATATTGCCAGATGTCCAGCTCGGTCCAGTTCGAGATCGGGAAGACGCGGACGCTCTCGCCCTTGGCCTTCTTGGCGTTGTAGAGGCGCCAAAGCTCGGGGCGCTGGTTCTTCGGGTCCCAGCGGTGATTGGCCGAGCGGAACGAGAAGACGCGTTCCTTCGCGCGGGATTTCTCCTCGTCGCGGCGCGCGCCGCCGAAGGCCACGTCGAAGCCGTGCTTGTCCAGCGCCTGCTTCAGACCTTCCGTTTTCCACATGTCGGTATGCAGCGAGCCGTGATCGAACGGGTTGATCCCCTTGGCCTTCGCCTCGGGGTTCTGGTGCACGATCAGTTCCATCCCCGCATCCTTCGCGGCCTTGTCGCGCAGGTTGTACATCGCCTGGAATTTCCACGTCGTGTCGACATGCATCAGCGGGAAGGGCGGCGGCGACGGGTAGAAGGCCTTTTTCGCGAGATGCAGCATCACCGCGCTGTCCTTGCCGACGGAATAGAGCATGACCGGATTATCGGCTTCGGCCACGACTTCGCGCAGGATGTGAATGCTCTCGGCTTCGAGCCGCTGCAGGTGAGTCAGGGTCTTGTTCATGAGGGAGGTCTCTGTCTGAACGCGGTTTTCCAAGATATAGGCGTCGGGTTTTGCTGGATAACCCCCCAAATGGGGGGTAAATACTGCTTATGTTGGGTCAGTCCGAAAACACACTGTTGATCAACGCGCTCTTCGCGGCGGCGAGTGAGGCGGGAAAGGCTGGCTGGGTGCGCTTTCTCGAGCGGCTCTGTTCGGTGGCTCATGCCGAGGGCGCGGCGGTGCAGATTCTCGCGAACGAGGGGGAGGGCGCGGGCTGGCAAGTCGGCAGGATCGCTTTGCCCGATGCTGCGCGCCTGCACCCTATGCGCCTTGACCGGGTTTATTCGCAGATCGACCTGCCGGGCGATATCGAATGGCCCGGACCGCTCCGCGCGCTGAAAGTTGCGGCGGGGGCGGCGGGTCAAACTGTGTTGATGATCGCGCGTCCGCATCGGGATTTCCGCGCGGCCGAGGCGCTGGCGCTCTCGACACTCGCGCCGCATCTGGGGCAGGCAATGATGATCCGCGAGGCGCTCGGTGGCGAGCGAGCCCGTGCTGCGCGTGATACTGAGGCTGCCGAAGCGCTCGGCGCTGGCTGGGTGGTGCTGACGCCTGCGGGCACGGTGCTCGCATTCGACCCGCGCGTGGCGGCGGAGTTCGATGCGCAAGGCTGGTTGCGGCTACGCATGGGCGCGCGCCCGGAATTCGCCGAACCCGACGCCGCACTGCGCTTTCGTCAGAACCTTGCTGCACTTGGAGAGGGGCGGGAGGTCGTCCGACCGATCCCGCTTGGTCATGACGGGCGGGGTGTTCTCCGTCTTGCGCTGGGACAATGGCGGGGCAGTCCCGCGCTGATCGGTCATCTGCGCGACATGCCAAGGGCCGGGACGTTGCCGGTCACGCGGATCGCAGGGGCGCTCGATCTCAACCGCTCCGAGGCGCGGCTTGCGGCACTTCTGTGCGATGGGGCGAGCCTGCGCGACGCGGCCGAGCGGCTGGGCTGGACGCTGGAGACCGCGCGCTCGACCTCGAAGCAGATCTACGCCCGCGCCGGGGTCAGCGGTCAGACGGGACTGTTGCGCAAGATGTTCGGCTCGGCGCTCTGGCTGGGTTAGCCGCGTGCAAAGAAGACCGCCGCCATCACCAGCCCGACCGCGATGATGAAGCCGCGCAGCAGCGCCATATTCGTGATCCGCTTCGACAGATGCGCGCCCAGATAGCCGCCGATGGCGCTCGCGATGCCCAGCACCACGACCGCCTGCCAGTCGATCAGCCCGGCCACTGCGTAGGTCACGACCGAGACCAGCGACAGCACCGCCGAGACGAGGTTCTTCAGCCCGTTCATCGCGTGCAGATCGGTGAAACCGATCAGGCCGAGGGCGGCGAGCAGCATGATGCCCAGCCCGCCGTTGAAATAGCCGCCGTAGATCGTCACCGCCATCAGCAGGGCAAAGGCGGACACGGCGCCCATCGTGCGGCCCGAGCGTTGCAGCGCCTTCAGCAGCAACGGCCCGAAAGCGAAGGCCGCCGTCGCCAGCAGCAACAGCCACGGGACCACGCCTGCGAACAGTTTCTCGGGGGTGACCAACAGCAGCAGCGCGCCGAGAAAACCGCCGGCGACGGCCGCGATCAGGATCGTGCGCAGCGCCATCGGGCCCTTGTGGCGCAGCTCGTGGCGGAAGGCCCAAGCGCTCGACAGATAGCCGGGCAGGGCCGCCAGCGTCGCGGTCGCATTCGCGGTGATCGGCGGCACGCCGGTCCAGACGAGCGCGGGGAAGGACAGGAAGGTCCCGCCGCCCGCGACCGCATTCAAAGCGCCCGCCGCGAGACCGGCGAGCGCGAGGATCAGAAAAGACAGCATTTTTTACCGTAATCAGCCGAGGTCAGGTGCGACCGGAACGACGATCCGTCCGCGGATCTTTCCTTCGAGGAATTTCGGCGCGGTTGCAATCACGTCTTCCAGTGCGACTTCGGTCTCCATCGCGGCGAGCTTGTCCATGTCGAGATCGGCGGCCAGGCGACGCCATGCCTCGACGCGGTCCTCGATCGGGCACATCACGCTGTCGACGCCTGCGAGCGTCACGCCGCGCAGGATGAAGGGGGCCACGGAGGTCGGCAGGTTCATTGAGCCCGCCAGACCGCAAGCCGCGACGGTGCCGCGATAGGTCATCATCGACAGGACATTGGCGAGCACCTCGCCGCCGACCACGTCGACAGCCCCGGCCCAGCGTTCCTTGTTCAGCGGGCGCGGTTTGCCCGAGACATCCTCGCGCGGAACGATCGACGATGCGCCGAGGCCCTTGAGATAGGCTTCCTCTTCGGGGCGTCCGGTGACGGCGGCGACGGTATAGCCCAGCTTGCCCAGAAGCGCGGTCGCCACGCTGCCCACGCCGCCGGTCGCGCCGGTCACGACGATCTCGCCGCTCTCGGGCGTCACGCCATGCGCCTCGAGCGCCATCACGCAGAGCATCGCCGTGTAGCCCGCTGTGCCGATCGCCATCGCCTGACGCAAGGAGATCCCGTCGGGCAGTTTCACCAACCAGTCGCCTTTCAGATGGGCGCGCTCGGCCAGCCCGCCCCAATGTTTCTCGCCCACACCCCAGCCGTTCAGAACGACCCGGTCGCCCTTGGCGAAATCGGGATGCTTGCTGTTGGCGACGATGCCCGAGCAGTCGATGCCCGGCACCATCGGGAAGCTGCGAACCACGGGGCCCGCGCCGGTGATCGCCAGCGCGTCCTTGTAGTTCAGCGTCGAGTAGGCGACGTCGACGGCCACTTGGCCCTCGGTCAGATCGGGCAGGTCGATTTCCTTGAGCGCGGCGCTCTGTGTCTCTTCGGGTTTCTCGATCAGGATGGCTTTGACCATGGGGTATCCTTTCAGCTTCGGGCGAGCCGCAGGAAGCCGTCGGTGAAACGGCGCAGCGGCTCGGGGTTGCGTTGAAGTTTCGTGCGCAGGACCGCGCCTTCCCAGCCGGTCCAGAACAGCTCTGCGAGCGCGTCGGGGTCATGATCGGGGCCGATTTCGCCCACCGCTTGCGCGTCACGCAGGCAAGTCGCGGTGAGGCTCTGCCAGCGCTCGAAGACCGCGATCAGGCGGGTGCGGAACTCCTCGGGCAGGCTGCCCATCTCCTGACCGAGATTGCCGATCAGGCAGCCACGGCGAAAATCGAACCGCGCCATGCCCGCCTCGGCATCTTCCGTAAAGGCGGTGAGCCGGGCGAGGGGGGAAAGCTCCGCGCGATCGAAAGCGCGGCGGAGCTTGTCTTCGAAATAGGCGCCATAGGCGTTGATCAGGGCCGCGCCGAAGGCCGCTTTCGTCGGGAAGTAATGGTAGAAACTGCCCTTGGTCACACCGGCGGCGGCGGTGATCTCTTCAAGGGCGACGCTTGCGTAGCCGCGCTCGGTCAATTGAGCCAACCCCGCTTGGATCAGCGCCTTGCGGGCGTCCTGATCCTCCGGTTTGCGGCGCGGGCGGCCACGGCGCGATGGGGCTGGCGTAGCGGTCATGCGGAATTAATATACCATGTGGTATGATAAATCAATTGCCGCGATTTCGCCTCGGCGGTTCGGTCTTTGCTGATCTCCGGCAGCGCTCCGAACAGAAGCGCACGCTCTCCCAATCCCGGGCCCATTTCTTACGCCACGCGAAAGGGCGGCCACAGCTGGCACAGAGCTTGGTCGGCAGGTCGGATTTGCGGCGCATCTTCATGCAGAGCGATACGCGGCGGGCGCGGCCCCGGATGACCCCGAGCAAAAGAAAAAGGGGCCGCCGCCGCGACCCCTCTCTCGTCCCTCTCCCCCCGCGATCAGATCGCCGAGCTGTGCCCGGCTTTCGACAGATCATAGGCATCGAAATGGCGCGCGATCATCCGGGTCAACGGGCGTGCCTTGACCGGAATGCGCAGCCCCTCCGCGCTCACCTGAACCATGTCGCCGAAATGCTCGGCGCAGGTGGCGAACAGCGCGGACAACTCTTCCGGGTCGGCGCCGAAGTCCTGCACCAGCTCTGCCGCGCTGACTTCGAAATCGCACATCAGCGCCTCGATCAGGCGCGCACGCATCTTGTCATCCGCAGTGAACCGATGCCCGCGCGAGGTCGAGAACCGATCCGCCCGGATCGCCGCGGTATGGGCCGAGGTGGCGGGCGCGTTCTGCGCATAGCCTTGCGGGAAGCGCGAGATCGACGAGGCGCCGAGCCCGACCAGCGCTTCGGCCTGATCGTCGGTATAGCCCTGGAAATTGCGCCGCAGCTTGCCTGCCCTCTGCGCGATCGAGAGCCCGTCCGTCGGCAGGGCGAAATGGTCGATGCCGATTTCGTCATAGCCGTCGGCCACGAACAATTCGCGCGCCACTTCGAACAGCTTCAGGCGTTCCTGCGGAGTGGGCAGGTGATCCGACGGGATCATCGTCTGGCGCCGCGCCATCCACGGCACATGCGCGTAGCCGTAAAGCGCCACCCGGTCGGGGCCGAGAGACAGCAGCTTCTGCACCGAGTCCGCGATCTTCGTCGGCGTCTGATGCGGCAGCCCGTAGAGAATATCGGCGTTCAGGCTTGCGACATCGCGTTCGCGAATCATGTCGACCGCGGCCTTGGTGATCTCGTAGCTCTGATCGCGCCCGATAACGCCTTGGATTTGCGGGTCGAAATCCTGCACCCCGATCGAGGCGCGGTTCATTCCGGATTCCACCAGCGCGTCGATGCGCTTGGCGTCGATCTCATTCGGGTCGATCTCGACCGAGAATTCTGCGCCGTCGCCCATCGGCACCGCATCGAAGACCGCATCGGCGAGGCGGCGCATCATCTCGGCGGGCATCAGCGTCGGCGTGCCGCCGCCCCAATGCAGTCGCGACAGCGTGACGCCGGGCGCCAACCGCTCCTTGAAAAGGCGCAGTTCGGCCAGCAGCGTTTCGGCATAGGCGCGCACCGGTTCTTCGCTTTGCGTGCCTTGCGTACGGCAGGCGCAGAACCAGCACAGCCGTCGGCAAAACGGCACGTGCATATAAAGGGAGATCGACGCACCTTCGGGGATCGCTTCGATCCAGTGCGCGAATTCCATCGGCCCGACATCGCCCGCGAAATGGGGGGCGGTGGGGTAGCTTGTGTAGCGGGGCACCCGTGCGTCGAAGAGCCCGAGCCGGGTCAGTTGCGATTCCTGTTCCATAGGCGTATCTTTAGATGTAAGACGCGCAACAGAATTTGACCCAGATCAAGCAATATCCACATGGCACATGATGACGTTCAGCCTGCTTCGCTCGCCTGCGGAGACTGCCCGATCCAACATCGCGCTGTGTGCGCACGATGCGATGCAGACGAGCTCGAACAGCTTGAGAAGATCAAATATTACCGAAGTTTCGAGGCAGGCCAGACGATTATCTGGGCCGGCGACCAGATGGATTTCGTGGCCTCGGTCGTCTCGGGCATCGCGACTCTGACGCAGACGCTCGAGGACGGGCGCACCCAGATGGTTGGCCTTTTGCTGCCCTCGGATTTCGTGGGCCGTCCCGGGCGCAACCGCGCCGCATATAACGTGACCGCGACCACCGACATTCTGATGTGCTGCTTCCGCCGCAAGCCTTTCGAGGAGATGATGGAGCGCACGCCCCATATCGCGCAGCGCCTGTTGCAGATGACGCTCGACGAACTGGACGCGGCGCGCGAATGGATGCTGCTTCTGGGCCGCAAGACCGCGCGCGAGAAGATCGCCTCGCTGCTGTCGATCGTGGCGCGGCGCGATGCGTCGATCAACATGAGCCCCAGCGCCCGGCATATGGTGTTCGATCTGCCGCTGACGCGCGAGGCGATGGCCGATTATCTCGGGCTGACACTCGAGACGGTGAGCCGCCAGATGTCCGCGCTGAAACGCGACGGGGTGATCGAGCTGCAAGGCAAGCGCCATGTCACCGTGCCGGATATGGACCGGCTGCTGCTGGAAGCAGGCGATGACAGCGACGGCGGCTTCCTCATCTGATCGACGTCGCGATCAGCCAACTGCGCACTGCCGATAGGTAAGGGGCTTCATCGAGTCCCGCGTGATATCCTGACGCGAGAGGTAGATGCCCGTGCTCGACAGGGTCAGCACGATGTCGCGCTGCCATTTCTGACCTTCGCCGGTGAAATTCCACGTTGCCCGCACCACGCGATCGGTCGCGCTGTCGATCTCGGTGAGCTTGGCCTGCGACTCGTAGAATTGCAGGCTGTCCGGCTTCACCACCATCAGCCCCTTGTTGTCATCGCGTGAGCTGTCGCAATCGGCCTTCGTCAGCCCCCAGCGCCCGACCATGCCCTCCGGCAGCGTCGTGGGCATCGCCCCGTCTTGTTTCGGCGTCATCTCCTGACAGGCGGCGAGCAGGGCGAGGCTGGCGAGAAGGGCGGGCAGGATGATGCGGCGGGTCATTGTGGGGCTCCGGTCTTTATTTAACCAGCCAACCCGTCAGCGCGACCGGAGTTCCGCGCAGGGCAGGGATGTCGCGACAAGGTCGCGAATTCGTGCGGGTTCTGCCCCGGTTTCGGCACTGTCGTTAGGTAAATAAGGGTAGGCCCAACGAGGGAGGTCGTTATGCGTATCCTGTTTGTCAGTGTCTTCCTCGTTGCCGCTCCAGGCCTGAGTGTGGCGCAGCCGTTGTCGCAGAGTATGGCGCAATGCTCGGGCCTGTTTCACGGCGTCGGCACGATGATGTCCGACCCCGCGCGGGCGGAAAAGCTCGACCGGGCGGGGATGATCTGGCGAGGCGCGGCGATCAAGCAGGCCGAAGCTGAAGGGCGCACGGATGCCGCCAGCTGGGTCGCGGTTCATCAGCGTGAAAGCTTTGACGACTGGCGTGGGCGCGGCAAGATGGCGGCCTTCTCGCAGGACTTCCGCGACTGGGCCAGCTATTGCCGCAAGCTCGGCAAGGCGAAGGGCATAAAGACTGACCTGCACCAATGAAAACGGCGCCCCGAGAGGCGCCGTCATCCGTCCTGAAAGGTGGCGCGCTCAGTGCGCCATGATCACCGGAACCTCGGCCATCTCGAGCATGTGGCGCGTCGCTCCGCCCAGGATCGCTTCGCGGAAGCGCGAATGGCCGTAAGCCCCCATCACGATCGCATCGGCCTCGCTGTCGCTGACATGACGGTTGAGCACGTCCGACACGCGCGGCATGGTCTTGGCCAGCACCGACACCTCGGCATGGACGCCGTGACGCGCCAGCATCTGGCTGAGTTGGCCGCCGGGGTCGGAGCGCTCAGGCCCATGCGCGGGCGGGTCGATCACGGTGATATCGACCAGATCGGCCGATTTCAGGACGGGCAGGGCGGCGCGCACGGCGCGCATCGCCTCATGAGATTGATTCCACGCGATAACGACGCGCTTGGCGGGCATGTCGCCGTTATACCCGTCGGGCACCATCGCGACCGGAACCTGACCCTCGAAGAGCGCGGCTTCGACAGCGGCCTCGATTTCCGGCCCGCGGCCCTCGCCATAGGGGCGGCCCATCACGACCAGATCGGCGAAGCGGGCGCGCTGCCCGACAACGGTCGGCATCGCGCCGATTTGCGAGACGACCGCATCGACGCCCCAGCGGATATCTTCGGCTTCGAGCCGCGCGCGAACCGCGGTCTCGGCATTGCGCGCATCGTCCTGCGCGCGATCCATCGTTTCCTGCTGCACGAAGGCGGTCGCGCCCGCGTAGTAATATCCGGTCTGCGTGCGGTCCACGCCGAGGCAGAGCACGTCGAGATGGGCGTCGCGCCGCCGGGCGACGGCCACGGCGGTATCGATCTGTGTCGCGGCCGCCTTGGGATCCGTGACGATCGTGAGAAGTGTCTTGTAAGCCATGGGTCCTGTCCTTGCGCCAAAAGCGAATAAGCATGTGAGACCAGAGACTAACCCGAAGAGATCGGCCGCACTTTGACGCGGATCAAGGGACGTGCCCGTCATATCACATAACTGCGACCGAATGGCGCACTGTGATCGCGAGCATTTGATGCAGATCAAGGCATCGTGCATACCCTCGGACCACAAGGACTCCAGTCAAGCCCAGGAGGATTCTCGGTTTACGAGGGTGCCGCAGGGGCAGACCAGACGAAGGGACGCACAAAATGTGGGATTATATCAAGCTGATCGCGCTTGGCCTTGTGGCGGTTCTGGCCGCCATTGCGGCCGGCTACGCGCGCGATCTTGCCTATCAGGTGAATGCAGTCGAGGTCATGCTGGCCGCGGCCATCGCATTCATCTGGGTGCTTCGCACCATGGGGAGCCGCCAGCCGGTGGCTCAGAACGAGTATTTCGACGGCGTGGTTCGCGCCGGGGTGATCGCGACGACCTTCTGGGGTGTCGTGGGCTTCCTGGTCGCCGTCATTATCGCCTTCCAGCTGGCCTATCCGGCGCTCAATTTCGAATGGGCTCAGGGCTATCTGAACTTTGGCAAACTGCGCCCGCTGCATACGTCGGCGGTGATTTTCGCTTTCGGTGGCAACGCGCTGATCGCATCGTCGTTCTACGTGGTGCAGCGCACCTCGGCAGCGCGGCTGTTCGGTGGCAACGGCCTCGGCTGGTTCGTGTTCTGGGGCTATAACCTGTTCATCGTGCTCGCTGCGACCGGCTACATCCTCGGCGCAACGCAGTCGAAGGAATATGCCGAGCCGGAATGGTATGTCGACATCTGGCTGACGATCGTCTGGGTCGCTTATCTGCTGGCCTTCCTCGGCACGATCTTCAAGCGCAAGGAACCCCATATCTACGTCGCCAACTGGTTCTACCTGTCCTTCATCGTGACCATCGCGATGCTGCACATCGTGAACAACCTGTCGATCCCGGTCTCGTTCTTCGGTTCGAAGTCGGTTCAGGTCTTCTCGGGCGTGCAGGACGCAATGACGCAGTGGTGGTACGGCCACAACGCGGTGGGCTTCTTCCTGACCGCAGGCTTCCTGGGCATGATGTATTACTTCGTGCCGAAGCAGGCTGAACGTCCGGTCTACTCCTACAAGCTGTCGATCGTGCACTTCTGGGCGCTGATCTTCCTGTACATCTGGGCCGGTCCGCACCACCTGCACTACACGGCGCTGCCCGACTGGGCCTCGACGCTGGGCATGACCTTCTCGGTGATCCTGTGGATGCCCTCCTGGGGTGGCATGATCAACGGTCTGATGACGCTCTCGGGCGCATGGGACAAGCTGCGCACCGATCCGATCATCCGCATGATGGTGGTGTCGGTCGGCTTCTACGGCATGTCGACCTTCGAAGGCCCGATGATGTCCATCAAGGCGGTGAACTCGCTCTCGCACTACACCGACTGGACGATCGGTCACGTGCACTCGGGTGCGCTCGGCTGGAACGGCATGATCACCTTCGGCATGCTCTACTTCCTCGTGCCGCGTCTGTGGGCGCGTGAAGGGCTCTACTCGCTGAAACTGGTCAGCTGGCACTTCTGGCTCTCCACCATCGGGATCGTGCTCTATGCCGCTTCGATGTGGGTCGCCGGGATCATGCAGGGCCTGATGTGGCGCGAAGTGGACAGCCAGGGCTTCCTCGTGAACGCCTTCGCCGACACCGTGGCCGCTATGCATCCGATGTTCGTGGTCCGTGGTCTGGGCGGTGTGCTCTACCTCACGGGTGGCATCATCATGGCCTACAATCTGTGGATGACCGTCGCTCGTCAGCCGCGCGTGGAATCGCGTTCGGTTGCCGCCGTGCCGGCTGAATAAGGAGAGGAACAGATGGGACTTCTCGACAAGCACAGTGTTCTTGAAAAGAACGCCACGCTCCTGCTGATCTTCGCCTTCCTGGTCGTCACGATCGGCGGCATCGTGGAGATCGCACCGCTCTTCTACCTCGAAAACACCATCGAGGACGTCGAAGGGGTGCGGCCCTACACGCCGCTGGAGCTCACCGGGCGCGATATCTACATCCGCGAGGGCTGCTATGTCTGCCACTCGCAGATGATCCGCCCGATGCGCGACGAAGTGGAGCGTTATGGCCATTACTCGCTGGCAGCGGAGTCGCAATACGACCACCCGTTCCAGTGGGGCTCGAAGCGGACGGGGCCCGACCTCGCCCGCGTCGGCGGCCGCTACTCGGACGCCTGGCATGTGGATCACCTGACCAATCCGCAGTCGGTCGTGCCGGAATCGGTGATGCCGAAATACGGCTTCCTGCTCAATCGCATGGTCGATCCCGCGCATATCGACGAGCGGCTCTCGACCGATGCGATGGTGGGCGTGCCCTATACCTCGGACATGATCGAGAACGCCAAGGCGGACTTCGCGGCTCAGGCCGATCCGATGAGCGACTATGACGGGCTGATGGAGCGTTATCCCAACGCGACGAACGTCCGTAACTTCGACGGTCGCCCGGGCATTTCCGAGATGGACGCACTCGTCGCCTATCTGCAGGTGCTCGGCACCATGGTCGATTTCTCGACCTTCGAACCCGTGGCCAGCCGGTAAGGGGAGCTGATCAATGGACTATCACATCTTCAGGGAATTCGCGGACAGCTGGTTTCTGATCTTCATGTTCGTCTTCTTCCTGGCCGTCGTGGCCTGGGTCTTCCGGCCCGGTTCGCGCAAGACCTACGAAGATACGTCCGAGATCCCGTTCCGGCACGAAGACAAACCCGCCAATGCCTCGGAGGCCGGCGAAAGCCGGTCCTCCAAGGACTGACGGCGCCACGTTGTAAGGAGGCGTGGAGAAAATGAGCAAGAGACCAAGCAAGCACAAGCACGAGGTCGAGACCACGGGTCACCAGTGGGACGGCATCGAGGAATACAACAATCCGCTGCCCAAATGGTGGCTGTGGACCTTTTATGCCTGCATCATCTGGGGGATCGGTTACTCGATCGCGATGCCGGCATGGCCGATCTTCAAATCCGGCGCGACGCCGGGGATCATGGGCTCGTCGACCCGCGCGAATGTGCAGGCCGACATCGACAAGTTCGCCGCGGCGAACAAGCCGATCCAGGAGAAGCTCGTCTCGGTCGATCTCGACCAGATTTCGAGCGATCCCGAGCTGAACAACTACACCCAGAACGCCGGTGCGGCCGTGTTCCGGACCTGGTGCGCGCAGTGCCACGGTGCGGGTGCGGGCGGCAACTCGAAGCTGGGCTATCCGAACCTTCTCGACAGCGCATGGCTGTGGGGCGGCACGATGGAGGACATCCATTTCACCGTCACGCACGGCATCCGCAACGAGACGGACCCGGATGGCGAGGCACGTTACTCGCAAATGCCCGCTTTCGGCACGGACGAGCTTCTCGAGCCCGCGCAGATCGATCAGGTCGTGCAATACGTCCGCAAGATCTCGGGTCAGGACCATGACGAAGCAATGGCCACTGAAGGCGAGACCGTCTTCATGGACAACTGCTCGGCCTGCCATGCTGAAGATGGCACCGGCGACCAGATGCAGGGTGCGCCCAACCTGACCGACGCCGTCTGGCTTTACGGTGGGGATGTGGACACGCTGACCTACACGGTCACCAACGCCCGCTTTGGCGTTATGCCGAACTGGAACGAGCGTCTGTCGGAAGCGGATATCCGCGCCGTGGCGGCCTACGTTCACAGTCTGGGCGGCGGCCAGTAACGGTCGAAAATACAGAGATCCCGCGGGGCTTTGGTCTGGCGGGTCGCACCGGCACCCCGTCCTGTTCGCGCGTTTCCTGGGGGTGCCGGTGCCCAATTTCAGAGGGCCCCCGTTGCGGGGCCCTCTCGTTTGTCGAGGGTTACCTGCCGTCTATCTTGGGGTCATCCTTGGGCAAAACAAGCTCCGCGCTTATCTTTGCACGCCGATGTGAACGCCGATGCGAGCGGGCCGCCGGCAGGCCGGGGCGCTGATCGAGGCCCGTGGCGATCGTGAAGCTCTGCGCCCAGATCCCGATCATTTCCACATCTCCCGCAAACGTTGGCGCAGTGAGGGACGCGGTGCGCGATGGCGCTTGCGCGAGTCTATCGGGTCCGGCAGGTGCGGCCAGTTGCTTTGCGGCGGATGGAGGTTCATACGGGCGAACAGCATCAGCGTGTCGGGCGTAACTCTATCTTTCATGTCTGATCTCCTGAAGGCGGGTCAACTCTGGTCAGAATGCTTTATTTGCGCGAAGATGCGACTCAGGAAACTTTCCAACATGTAAGGTGAAATTACATATATGGACTGGCGAACCCTTCCCTCCCTGACCGCGCTGCGGGCCTTTTCGGCGTTTGCCGACACCGGGTCGGTGGCTCAGGCGGGGCGTGCGCTCAACGTGTCGCATGCGGCCGTCAGTCAGCAATTGCGGGGGCTCGAAGAGCGGCTCGGTGTGACGCTTGTCGACCGGTCGGGGCCGCGGCCTGCGCTGACGCCCGACGGTCGACGCCTTGCGCAGGCGCTGCGCGACGGGTTCGGCACAATTGCCGAAGCGGTCGCTTCGCTGAGCGACACCGCCGACTCCCGCCCGCTGCAAATCTCCACCACGCCAAGCTTCGCCTCGGCCTGGCTGTTGCCCCGGCTGCCGGACTTTCGCGAAGCCCATCCCGAGATCGGTCTGACCATCGACCCTTCGGCGACCGTCTCCACGCTTGCGCCGGGCGGGGTCGAGATGGCGCTGCGCTACGGATCGGGGGACTGGCCCGGCCTCGAGTCGCGGCTTCTGGTGCGCTCGCCCATCGTCGTGGTCGCTGCGCCTGCGCTGGTGGGGGAGGGGCGATATGACTGTCCGGCGGATTTGCGTGGCCTGCCGTGGCTACAAGAACTCGGCACCTCCGAGTCGACCGACTGGTTCGCGCGCCATGGTGTCACGCAGGATCAGGCCAAAAGCCTGACAGCGATGCCGGGGAACCTTTTGCTCGAAGCGGCGCGCGGCGGGCAGGGGGTCGCGGTGACCGCGCTGGTCTGGGTCGCAGGCGATATTGCGGCCGGACGGTTGCGGCTTCTGTTTGAAGACAGTGAGGAAAAAGGCTATTACACGGTTACGCGACCGGGCGTGAGGCGACCGGCGCTACGCCAGTTCATGTCTTGGCTCTTCAAGCAAGCGGCGCATGCCGGTGATCAGTAAAAATACCAACCAGTGAAGATTTCCTGTATGGCAGACCTGTCTTTTTGACGCAGGTCAAAGCCTTCACGACTGTGTCATACCAGAAGAGCCTGTGACGCAGAGAAATATATGAACGGAGAGAGTCGTGAGCTCCACCGAACCAGTCGATCCCCCGCCGCTTTACGCCGCCCGCGAGCCGATCTTCCCGCGCCGCGTACACGGCCAGTTCCGCAACCTGAAATGGGTGCTCATGGCGGTGATGCTTGGCATCTACTACATCACGCCGTGGATTCGCTGGGATCGTGGCCCGGAACTGCCCGATCAGGCGGTGCTTCTGGACCTCGCGAACCGCCGGTTCTTCTTCTTCATGATCGAAATCTGGCCGCATGAATTCTACTTCGTCGCGGGTTTGTTGATCATGGCGGGCCTTGGCCTGTTCCTGTTCACCTCGGCGCTGGGGCGCGTCTGGTGCGGCTATGCCTGCCCGCAGACCGTCTGGACCGACCTGTTCATTCTCGTGGAGCGTTGGGTCGAGGGCGACCGCAACGCGCGTATCCGTCTGCTGCGTCAGAAATGGAACGCCGAGAAATTCCGCAAGCGCATCACGAAATGGGTGCTCTGGCTGCTGATCGGCGTCGCCACCGGCGGGGCTTGGGTGTTCTACTTCACCGATGCGCCGACGCTGCTGACCGATCTGTTCCACGGTACCGCCTCGCCGATCGCCTATACGACAATCGCGGTGGCGACGCTCACGACTTTTGCCTTCGGCGGTTTCGCCCGCGAACAGATCTGCATCTACGCCTGCCCCTGGCCGCGCATTCAGGCGGCGATGATGGACGAAGACACGATCACCATCGCCTATCGCGAATGGCGCGGCGAGCCGCGCGGCAAGCTCAAGAAGGGCCAGCACGATCCGACGCAGGGCGACTGCATCGACTGCATGGCCTGCTTCAACGTCTGCCCGATGGGGATCGATATCCGCGACGGCCAGCAGCTTGAATGCATCACCTGCGGCCTGTGCATCGACGCCTGCAACGAGATGATGGACAAGATCGGCAAGCCGCGTGGCCTCATCGGCTACATGGCGCTGAAGGACGAGGCGAACGAGCGCTCGGGCAATCCGGTCATCAATGTCTGGAAGCACATCATGCGCCCGCGCACGATCCTTTACTTCTCGATGTGGTCGCTGATCGGCATCGGTCTGGTGGTCGCGCTGTTCATGCGCTCGCCCATCGACTTCAACGTGACCCCGAACCGCGATCCGCTCTTCGTGGTGGAGCCCTCGGGCGCGATCCGCAACATCTACACGCTGCGGCTGCGCAACAAGGCGGGCGAGGCGACCGAGTTCAAGGTCTCCGTCAAAGCCCCCGATCCGGCCGAGCAAAGCACGCTGAGCGTGTTGCTCGAAGGTCAGGACGGAAACACCGTGACGGTGCCCGCAGATGAAACCATGACCCAAAGGGTCTATATTGTCGCCGAACCCGGTTCGTCCATCGCCACCAGCGAGCGTACCGAGCTGACGATGTGGATCGAGGACATGACCAATACTGACCGCGTGTCGGAGACGACCGTATTCAACGGAAGGGTACAATGACCGAGATGGCGAAACCGCTGACCGGAAGAAAAGTGCTGATGATCGCGGTGGGCGCCTTCGGGGTGATCATCGCGGTCAACCTCGTCATGGCATGGCAGGCCGTCAGCACCTTCCCCGGCCTCGAGGTCGACAATTCCTATGTCGCCTCGCAGACCTTCAACGAAGAGAAACTGGCGCAGGATGCGCTCGGCTGGACCGTGTCGCCGGAGTATTCCGACGGCAAGCTGAGCTTCGTGATCCGCGACGAGGACGGGCTGCCCGCGAGGGTGGCCGAGTTCAAGGCGCTCGTCGGGCGCACCACCCATGTCCGCGATGACATGACGCCCGATTTCGACTATGTCGGCGGCATCTTCACCACGAAGCTCGATCTTGCACCGGGCGTGTGGCTGGTGCATCTCGACGCGAAAGCCGCCGACGGCACAGAGTTCCGCCAGCGGATTGACCTGTTCGTGAAAGGCTGAGCCGATGTCGGTGTCGCCCGCTTCTCCATCGCATAGCGAACCGTTCGAGGACGAGCATGTCTCCGCCTCGGCCTGTCCCGCCTGCATCGCGGCCCCCTCGGCCGAGCAGATGGCGAAATCCGGCGACATCAAGGGCGCGCGGATCATGCTGTCGTTGCCCACGGCGCATTGTGCGGTCTGCATCACCGATGTCGAACGCGAGTTGATGAAGCAGCCGGGTGTGAAATCGGCGCGGGTGAACCTGACGCTGAAACGCGCCTCGGTCGACGCGGCGGGCGATGTCGAACCGGCGGGGCTGATCGCGGCGCTCGACAAGATCGGCTATGAGGCGCATGAGCTCGATCCCGGCATGCTGTCCGCGACCGAGGCCGACAAGCGCGGACGGGACCTCCTGATGCGCATGGGCGTCGCGGGCTTCGCGATGATGAACATCATGATGCTCTCGATCGCGGTCTGGTCGGGGGCGGAGGACTCGACCCGCGACCTCTTCCACTGGATTTCGGCGGCGATCGCGCTGCCCACCACGATCTTCGCGGGCCAGCCCTTCTTCGCCAATGCCTGGGCGAGCTTGCGCGGCGGGCGCCTCGGGATGGATGTGCCGATCTCGCTCGCGATCCTGCTCGCGCTTGGGATTTCGCTGTTCGAGACGATGCATTCCGGCGCGCATGCCTATTTCGAGGCGGCGACGATGCTCACCTTCTTCCTGCTGGTGGGCCGCTATCTCGACTATCGCACCCGAGCTGTGGCGCGCTCGGCGGCCGAAGAACTCGCGGCGCTGGAAGTGCCCCGCGCGACCGTTCTGCGCGACGGCGAAGAGGTCACGGTGCCCGTGGGCGAACTGGTGCCCGGCGATCTGATCCGGGTGCGCCCGGGGGGGCGTATCCCCGCCGATGGCGAAGTGACCGAGGGCCAATCCGAGAGCGACCGCTCGCTGCTGACCGGCGAAAGTCTGCCCGTGCAGGTGCTGCCCGGTATGACGCTCTCCGCCGGTGAGGTGAACCTGACCGGGCCGCTGACCCTGCGCGTGACGGCAGCCGGGCGCGACAGCTCGCTGCATCGGATGGCCGATCTCGTCGCGATGGCCGAGAGCGCGAAGACCAAATACACCTCGCTCGCCGAACGGGCGGCGCGGGCTTATGCGCCGATCGTGCATATCCTGTCCTTCAGTGCGTTCTGCGCCTGGGCCTGGATCACGGGCGGCGATTTCCGGCTGGCGGTGAATATCGCCGCCGCCGTGCTGATCATCACCTGCCCCTGTGCGCTGGGGCTTGCGGTGCCTGCCGTGGTGACCGCCGCATCGGGCAAGCTGTTCCGCAAGGGCCTGTTGATCAAGGACGGCACCGCGCTGGAGCGTATGGCCGAGATCGACACGGTCGTCTTCGACAAAACCGGCACGCTGACCATGGGCGCGCCGCGCCCGCAGAACCTCTCCGATCTCTCGCCCGAGGCGCTGTCTGTCGCGATGGCGTTGGCCGAAGGTTCGAGCCACCCGCTCGCGCGTGCCCTGCACGAGGCGGCGGCAGGGCAGGGCGTTGCGCCCGCTGCGCTGAGCGATCTGCGCGAAGTTCCGGGCTACGGCGTCGAGGGCGTCTGGCAGGGGCAGCGCGTGCGGCTCGGGCGGGCGAACTGGATCGGCGCCGAGGACGGCACGACCACAGCGACCCATCTCGCGATCGGCGATGCGACCCCGATCTCGATCCGTTTCGCCGACACGCTGCGCACCGGGGCCGAAGAGGCCGTTGCCGGTCTGAAAGCGCAGGGCAAGCAGGTCTGGCTGGTCTCGGGCGATGTCGAAGGCGCGGTGAGCGATCTCGCCGCACGCCTCGGGATCGACACCTACCGCGCCGGTGCCTTGCCTGCGGAGAAAGCGCAGCTCGTGAGCGATCTCACCCAACAGGGCCACCGCGTGCTCATGGTGGGCGACGGTCTCAACGACACCGCCGCGCTGGCTGCCGCCCATGTCTCGGTATCGCCCGCCTCCGCGCTCGACGCGGCGCGCACGGCGTCGGATATCGTGCTTCTGGGCAAGGATCTCGCGCCGGTCTCCGATGCCGCCTCGATCTCGGTGCGCGCCCGCCGCCGGATCAAGCAGAACTTCGGCATCTCCATCGTCTACAACATCGTCGCCGTGCCGCTCGCGCTGACGGGGCTTGCGACGCCGCTGATGGCGGCGCTCGCGATGTCGGCCAGCTCGATCACGGTCTCGCTCAACTCGCTGCGCCTGCGCTGAAAGGAGCCCCTCATGGAGGTTCTTCTCTATTCGATTCCGATTTCCCTGCTGCTCGGCGGGATTGGCCTCGGGGCATTTTTCTGGTCGCTGAAGAACAATCAGTATGACGACCCGAAAGGCGATGCCGAGCGTATCCTGTCCGACGAGTTCGACGACCACCCGAAGCAGGACTGAGCGCCCGACGGTAAGGACAGGGCCGGGCGGCCCGACCGCCTCAGATCCGTGCCCGCTTCGCCTTGGCACAAATATCCCCGCCGGAGGCTCCTGCCGTGGCAACCCGCGCGGCGGGTGCCCTAGGGTCCGGAAAAAGGAAAAGCCGCGCTGACCAAGCGCGGCTTTTCATATTTTGCCCCTAAGGGAAGACTCTCAGGGGCCGACCACTTTGCAGTCCATAGCGCGAGACTCGAGCCTTGCACAGGCCAGTTGTGCCATGTCTTGGGTCATTCCTACGAAATTCGCCTCATAACCGGTCTTTCGGGTGGCCACTTTGCGCAAAGCTTCGCCCAAAGTGTCGCTTTCCATCAGTGCCGTGGTCAGCATGTGGCGCTCTGCAGCGAATCGCGAGCCGAACAGTCCGAGGCTGACACCCCAGTTGCGCCCACCCGAGCTGGAGACGCGGGCGACCACGCGCGGTTTCTGCTCGGGGGCCGGGGCAGGGGGGGTGAGAGCGGCGAGGATGATCTCGCTTTTGCGCTTCTCGGGGGCTGCGGCCATCTGCGCGGTCTCGGGCTGCGGGTCCGTCGACTGCACGAAGCTGGACGGGGCCTTGCCGTTTTTGTCCAGATCGAGCGTATGTGCCTCGGCCAGCTCCATCGTCTCGGGCTGCGGCTGGGTGGACTGGACGAATTTCGGGCCGTCCGACGCGCCGGGCTCGTAGGAGGCAAGCTGCACGTCGCTCGGCTCTTCGCTGCCATCCGCGCTGGCCTTGCCGGCGGCAACGGCGGCGTCATGCGCCTGCGCCTGTGCCAGCGGGGTGGCCTTGGTCACCTCGGCAGGCAGCGCCTTCGTCGCGTCCGCGACCTGAATCTCGCGCGGGTTGCGCTGCGGGCGGGGGCTTGCGGTGATCTCCGCGCCGATCCCGAGCGTGCCGGCGTCAGCCACGACGACATCTTGCGTGTCCGCAGTAGCGTCCTGCGCGCCTTCGGCCACGTCTTCGGGGATGTCGGTGCTCTCATCCACCTGATCGGCCTGCACCGCGGCGGCGAGCGCCATCGAGATCGCATCGCTATCCGCAGTCGGCGCGGTCGGGCGGATATCGGGGCGCGGGCTCTTCTTCGGCGCGAGGTTGGCCATCAACATCGGCGATTGCGCGGGCTCGATATATTGCGGGATCCGGGGGCGGTTCGTCGGCGCGTTAGTCGGTGCGCGCTTGAAGCCCAGATCCAGCAGATCGGCCATTTTCGCGTTGCGCTGCGCGGTGGAGGTGCCGCCGAAGACGGTCGCGATGATGCGCTTGTTGCCGCGTTGAGCGGAGGCGGTCAGGTTGAAGCCCGAGGCCGAGGTGTAGCCAGTCTTGATGCCGTCCGCGCCCTTATAGGCTGCGAGGAATTTGCGGTTCGTCGAATAGACGGTGCGCACTTTCGCATCCGCCGAGCGGCGCGAGAAGATGTTGTAATATTGCGGATAGTCGAAGAACAGGTGACGGCCCATGATCGTCATGTCATGCGCCGAGGACAGGTGGCCCTTGCGGGTCAGGCCGTTGGCATTGACGAAATGGGTGTTCTTCATGCCCAGCTGCCGGGCGGTGCGGTTCATCCGCGCGGCGAAGCCTTCTTCGGAGCCGCCGATGTAATCGCCAAGCGCCGCAGCGGCGTCATTGGCGGATTTGATCGCAGCGGCGCGGATCAGGTAGCGCACGGCGATCTTCTGACCGGGACGCAGACCGAGACGCGAGGGCGGCTGGCTGGCGGCGTGCTTCGTCACGGTGACGATGGAATCGAGGCTGAACTCGCCATGCTCGATCGCCTGGAAGGTGATGTAGAGCGTCATCATCTTCGTCAGCGACGCCGGATGCAGCGGCGTGTCAGCGTTCTTGGAGTAGAGAACTTCGCCCGATCGCATGTCCATGACCATCGCCGCGTAGGGCGCGGCCTGCGCAGCGATCGGCGCAATGAGTGTCAGAAGGATTACGAATAGCCCATCACGGACCCAGCGCATCAGCGTGGTCACGGCTTCACCTATTTCACTGCCTCAATTTGACCCCTTTGCGGTACCGATCTTGAGCCGGTTTCCGGGGTTTATATTAGCGGGAAGCGTAGCACGGGTCTCTCAGGCTGAAAACTCCCTATTTTCAAGCGCTTTCACTGCGACATTCATGCAATACCGCAAGATGTGGTGGGGTGCTTGCGGCGGCCTGTCTATAGGTGGTGTATTTCGGACACAGGTGCGTGAGGTCAGCGGAGCATGACGCCACGCAATGCAGGGCTCAATCGGTGATTTTTGCGATCAGATCGGGCAATGCGCCGAGGTCGGGCAATTCCGCGAAGCGCGGATGTTCCATCGGGGGCTCGGCATGCTCGAAGGCCCATGTCAATTCATGGGGCACATGCACGCCCCAGCCGCCCGCCTCGATCATCGGGATCACGTCGGATTTCAGCGAATTGCCCACCATCAGACCGTGCTCCGCCCCTTCGGCATGGCGCGCGAAAATCTCGGTGTAGACCGGGGCCTTCTTGTCCGAGACGATTTCGACCGCGTCGAACAACTCGCCCAAGCCCGACTGCGCCAGCTTTCGCTCCTGATCGATCAGGTCGCCCTTCGTCACCAGAAGGATGCGGTAGTCGTCCGACAGCGCCTCGATCGTCTCGCGCGCATGGGGCAGCAGCTCGATCGGGTGGGAGTGCATCTCCCGCCCGGCCGCGAGAATCTCCGACAGGATCGTTGCGGGCACGCGGCCTTCGCTCACTTCGATCGCGGTTTCGATCATCGACAGGGTGAAGCCTTTGATGCCAAAGCCGTAATGCGCGATGTTGCGACGTTCCGCCGCGATCAGCCGCTCTGCCAGATGATCGGGCTCCGCGTGCTCGCGCAGCAAGTCGGTGAAGCGGTCATGCGTGAGTTGAAAGAAACGCTCGTTATGCCAGAGCGTATCATCCGCATCGAAGCCAATCGCCGTGAGCCGCATCGTCCCGCCTTTCTCGCCGGAGGTGTTGAAAGACTTTTCATATGTCACGAAGACCCTATATTCCGCCAGAGCCCCTCAACGATTCCTGATGCCGGAGCGCCCTTGACCGAGCCTCTTTACATGATGTCCGACGACGACCAGGACGACAGCGACAACGATGCGTCCCTAGCGACCAAGACGCGGCCGAAGACGCAGCGTCCGCCGATGTACAAGGTCATGTTGTTGAACGACGATTACACGCCGATGGAATTCGTCGTCCATATCCTCGAGCGGTTCTTCGGTCTGAACCACGCGCAGGCGTTCGAGATCATGCTGACCGTGCACAAGAAGGGCCTTGCGGTGGTCGGTGTCTTCTCTTTCGAGGTGGCCGAGACGAAGGTGGCGCAGGTGATGGATTTCGCGCGCCGCCACCAGCACCCGCTGCAATGCACGATGGAGAAGGACTAAAGGCCGCCCAAGCGGTTCCTTGCAAATTCAGTCGCGCCCGCCTATTCGGCGGGCTCGTTTCTTTCAGAGGGTTCCCTGCATGAGCCATCCGCGACTTTCGCTCGCTCTCGAGATGCCCGAGGCGCTTCCGCCCGAGGGAGACATCGCGCTGTTCGCGCCCGTGGGCACGCTGGACCTCGGCGGTCTGCCGGTCGATCGCCTCGTGGCGATCCAGCCCGAGAAGCCCGATCATGACGTGCTCGCGCAGCGCGGCGTTCGTGTCTCGCCGAGTGCCGAGGGCAGCTATGCCGCCGCGATCATCTTCGCGCCCCGCGCCAAGGCCGAAGCCCGTGCGCTGATCGCCGAGGCCTGCCAGCGAGTGGCGCCGGGCGGGCCGATCTATGTCGACGGCGTAAAGACCGAAGGGATCGACTCGCTGCTCAAGGAGTTGCGGGGACGGGTGGAGCTGTCCGCGCCGATCGCAAAGGCCCATGGCAAGATCGCATGGTTCTTCGCAGCCCCCGACCTGCTGACCGACTGGGCGGCTCAGGATATCCACCCGGTCGAAGGTTTCGTGACCCGTCCGGGCGTGTTCTCCGCGGATGCGGTGGATGAGGGCTCGGCGCTTCTGGCGGAATGCCTGCCCGATAGCCTGCCGTCGAAAGTCGCCGATCTCGGCGCGGGGTGGGGCTGGCTCTCGGCGCAGATCCTCGCCAAGAAAGGCGTTGAACGGCTCGATCTGGTCGAGTCGGATGCGGTCGCGCTGGACTGCGCGAAACGCAACATTTCCGATCAGCGTGCACAGTTCCTTTGGGCCGACGCCACGCGCCATGCGCCGGAAGAGCGCTACACGGCCGTCGTGATGAACCCGCCTTTCCATGGGGCCGCCCGCGGGGCCGATCCGGCACTCGGTCTGGCCTTCATTCAGGCCGCACGCGGGATGCTGTCGCTCTCGGGCACGCTCTGGATGGTGGCGAACCGCCATCTGCCCTATGCCGACGCGCTCGCCGCCGCGTTCCACGAGATTGAAGAGATCACGCCGCCCAGCGGCCCGTCGACCCGTTTCCGTATCATCCGCGCTGCCAAGCCGATCCCCGCCGGGAAGACCCCGGGGAAATCGGCGGGCATGCGCGCCACAGCCGAGCCGAAACGCAGCCTTGCCCCTCGCAAGCGGCGCTAAGCTCGCCTAACCTGCCTCAACATCCACGAGGAGACACCCAATGTCCCTTTCTGTTTCCGGCAAGACCGTCATCGTCACGGGCGCAGCCCACGGTATCGGTCAGGCCATCGCGCGCCATTTCGTCGATCGCGGCGCGCAGGTGATGTTTGCCGATATCGATGAAGAAAAGCTTGCCGCCGAACTGGGCGACACGGCCAAAACCGAAGGGCCGGTGCGCTATTTCTCGGGCGATCTGTGCGAGAAGCTGGCGGTGAAGAACCTGCTCTCGGCCACGGTGGACGCGTTCGACCGGATCGACATTCTGGTGAACTGTGCGCGTACCTTCGCGCCCTGCGACCCGCTCGAGCCGTCCGTCGAGGTGCTCGATTCGATGCTGTCGCAGAACATGAAATCGGCGCTGCGGGTCAGTCAGATGACCGCCAAGCGGATGATCAAGCAGGCCGAGGATGAGGGTCGGACCGAAGGCGAGATCGGCTCGATCATCAACGTCTCGACGCTGGCCTCGAACCGTACCCAGCCCGAGCTGATGGCCTATTCGATCGCCTGCGCGGCGCAGGATCAGGCGATCCGCTCGCTCGCCGTGGCGCTTGCGCCGAAGCGGATTCGCGTAAACGGCGTCAGCTTCGCCTCGGTGATGAGCCGCTCGCTGCAGGACGCGCTGAAGGAAAACGATGACTGGCGCGAGGCGATCTGCGAAGGCACGCCGCTGGGCCGGATCGCGCCGCCGTCGGAGCTGGCAGAGACGGTGCAATATCTTGCGTCCTCGGGGGCGAGCTTCGTAACCGGGCAGATCATCAATGTCGATGGTGGGCGCAGCCTTCTGGATCGCGTGCAGGTCCCGGCCTTCTAAGGCTCAGGAACGCGCCGCGCGCCGGTCCATCGCCCAGAGTGCGCCCGCGCCGGCCACGCCCAGAAGGGCTCCGGCGGCCGCGGCCAACTCATAGCCCGCAAGCGCCGTGCCAATGGCGAAGATAGCCGCGGAGAACCCGTCGCCTGCCAGCTTTTGCAGCGCCATCAGCGAGGCCCCCGCGCCGGGCCGGTTCGACAGCAGGTCCTGCAGATAGGCCATCGGCTGGGTCAGCACGACGGCGCCGCCTATCGCGCCGGGCAGGGCGAGAAACCAGACGTAAGGCGTCGGCGCCAGCACCGGGATCAGCCCCAGATGGGTCGCGTAGAGCGCAGCCCCGATCCAGATCATCGTCGTGCGCTCGATCCGGCCCAGAACCAGCGGCAGCGCCAGCATGAAAGGCACTTCCAGCCCCGCCATAAGGCCCGCGTATAGCGCGGTATCGGCCGCGCCGCGTCCCGGCGTCGCCTCGAAGACCAGACCCATCACGACAAGATAGAGCATGATCGACCCGTTGATCGTCCCAAGCGCCACGACGCGGGCGAGGATCGGCAGGTTCGCCATCTCGTGCAGGGATTGCCGGAAAGTCAGCCCCGATTTCGGGTCGGGCCAGCGGGTCGCCCCGTCGCGCGGCCAGAACAGGAAGGTCAGCGCGAGGATCGTGGCCCCAAGCGTCAGCGTCACCGGGTAAATCGAGGTCATCGCTGCGCCTCGGTCGAAGACCACCGACCAGATCGGCAGCACCACCACCCAGGGCAGCGCGAAGAGCGCGCGCAGCGTCGAGAGGATCGCGGGGCGGTCCTCTGTGGGATGGGTGGAGGCCGCCAGCCGCGAGAGCGCGAAGAGCTGGCCGAAGATCGATGCCGAGAGCGGCAGGATCAGCGCGTTGGCGATCACGAAGACCACCCAGTTGTCGCCCGCCAGCACCAGCCCCGAGCCCACGATCAGCATCGCCGAGGTGCCAAGCGCGATGGCCCGGCGGTTCGCGCGCTGATCGGCGAGGATGCCAAGCCCGACCGAGGCGGAGACCGACAGCACCGATGCCACCATCAGAACGCCCGAATACGCACGGTCCGAGAGGCCGAACACCTTGATCGCCAGCGCCGAGACATAGGGCCCCATCGTCGCCGCATGGGCGCCGAACAGCACCAGCAAAATGGCGGCGAGGCGCAGGGCAGGATCGGAGAGGACGAGACGGATCGGACGTAGCATGTCGCCGCTTTGCGCCTTCGGGCGTCCAAGTTCAAGAGGCAGCCGCGAAGCCTTACTCGTGGAGCTACAAAGGCTTAGCGAAATGCTCGGCGAAAAACCGCCACAGCCAGGGAACGGCGGCGCTGGAACGCTAGTTCAAAAGGCAGGGCGGGAGAGGTTGTACATGTAAAAGGAAGCATCATGCTCTCGCGTCATATCGCACTGAAGTTCGACAATGTGATCCGCAATATCCTGCTGCGCGCGGAGGTTCCGCCCGCGCAGGTGACGACCCCGCGGCTGGGCCGTCTGGAAGATGCCGAAACCGCTCTGGAACAGGAGTGCGCCCGCGTCGTGCTGGCGATGCCGCAAGAAGAACGCGGGGTTCTGAGCCTCACCTACGGCCTCAGCGGGCACGCCCCGATCCCGCCGCACCGTGCCGCCGACGTGCTCGGTTGGACGCTGATCCAGACGATGACGATCGGGGAGGGCGCGATCCTGCGGTTGCGCAATGCTCAATCCGCGCGTGCCGCGTTCGAGCCGCTTCTGGAGGCTCTGCATCCGCGCCTGCTCGCGGCAGCGGACGAGATCTACGAGATGCGTCTGGCCGATGTGCCGCGCAAGCGCCGCGACAAGGTGCTCAAAAACCTCTGGTGCGATATCAGCCCGCTGGAACGCCTTGCCCTGCGCGGCTTCGGTGACGGCGAAATCCCCGAGATGGAGCGGGCGCTGGAGCGCCGCGCCGCCGGTCAGCTTCTGTGCTGAGTGCTCAGCGCCAGTCGAAGAACCCTTCGCCCGCCTGAGACAGCAGATCGCGCGCGAGGTGTTCGCCCATCGCGGCGCCTTCGTCGATATTGCCCCAGCGCTCGCCCGCGAGCGCCTCGGAACCGTCGGGACGCAGGATCTGGCCGCGCAGCCAGAGCCGGTCGCCCTCGATCAGCGCAAGCCCCGCAATCGGCGTCTCGCAAGAGCCGTCCAGCGTCGCGAGGAAGGCACGTTCGGCCAGCAGCCGCTGCTCGGTCACCAGATCATGGATCGGCGCAAGAAGCGCCTCGGCGCGGGCATCGGCCATCCGGCGCTCGATCCCGATCGCGCCCTGCGCGACGGCAGGTAGCATCTCCTCGGGGGCGATGGGCCCACGCGCCGAGTCCTCCATCCCCAGACGACGCAGCCCCGCATAGGCGAGGAAGCTCGCCGCCGCGACGCCGTCCGCCAGCTTCTTCAGCCGGGTCTGCACATTGCCGCGGAACTCGACCAGTTTCAGATCGGGGCGCACATGGGCAAGCTGCGCCCGGCGACGCAGGCTGGACGTGCCGACCGTTGCACCTTCGGGCAGGGCCATGATCGAGTCGTATTCCAGACTGACGAAGGCATCGCGCACGTCTTCGCGCGGCAGGTAGCAATCGAGCACCAGCCCCTCGGGCTGCTCGGTCGGCATGTCCTTCATCGAATGCACGGCGATATCGATGCGGCCATCGACCATGGCCTCTTCGATTTCCTTCGTGAACAGGCCCTTGTTGCCGATCTCCTTGAGCGGCTTGTCCGCCGCGATCATCGCCCGGTCGTCGCCCGTGGTCTTGATCACCACGACTTCGAAAGCGTCTTCGGGCAGACCATGCGCGGCCATCAGCCGGTCACGGGTCTCATAGGCCTGCGCCAGCGCCAGCGGCGAGCCGCGGGTGCCGATCTTGAGCGGGGATTTCGCATCGGGCATCTGTGTCATGGCTCCGGAATATCCGCGACAGATGGACCTTGCAAGAAGGCCTGCGCTTGACATGACGCCACAGGTCGCGTCGAAGGGGGCAAAGAGGAGGCGCGAGAATGACCGACAAGACGATCCTGCGAGCTTTGAAAGGCGAAGTGCTGCCGACCCCTCCGGTCTGGATGATGCGGCAGGCGGGGCGCTACCTGCCGGAATATCGCGCGACGCGGGCGAAGGCGGGCGACTTCCTGTCGCTGTGCTACAACCCCGAACTGGCCGCCGAGGTGACGCTGCAGCCGATCCGCCGCTACGGCTTCGACGCGGCGATCCTGTTTGCCGACATTCTGCTGCTGCCGCAGGCTCTGGGCGCCGATCTGTGGTTCGTCACCGGCGAGGGTCCGCGCCTCTCGACCATCACCGGGGCGGAGGGCTTCGCCAAGCTCAAGACCAAGGACGATATCCACGAGACGCTCAACCCGGTCTATGAGACCGTCTCGATCCTCTCGGAAGAACTGCCGAAAGAGACCACGCTGATCGGGTTCGCCGGCGCGCCGTGGACCGTCGCGACCTATATGATCGCGGGCCGCGGCACGAAGGATCAGGGCCCGGCCCATGCGCTGAAGGCCGAAGACCGCGAGACCTTCGTGAAGATCATCGACCTGCTGACCGTCTCGACCATCGAATACCTGTCGAAACAGGTCGAGGCCGGGGCCGAGGTCGTGAAGATCTTCGACAGCTGGGCGGGCTCGCTCAAGGGGCAGGATTTCGAGGATTTCGCCGTCGAACCCGCCTGCAAGATCATCGCCGAGATGAAAGCGCGCTTCCCGGGGCTGCCGGTCATCGCTTTCCCGCGTGAAGCGGGCGAGGGTTATATCGGCTTCCATCAGAAGACCGGCGCCGATTGCGTCGCGCTCGACAATTCGATCACGCCGGAATGGGGCGCCGAGCATGTGCAGGTGTCTGGCTGCGTGCAGGGCAACCTCGCATCCTCGCATATGGTCACCGGCGGTCAGGCGCTGATCGACGAGACGCGCCATGTCGTCAAAGCGTTCAGCAAGGGCCCGCATATCTTCAACCTCGGCCACGGGATCACTCCCGATGCCGATCCGGAGAATGTGGCCCTGATGGTCGATACGATCCGCAACGGCTGACGCGCGGTTCCGACCGAGCGCGCGCGTCCGAGCTTTCGGGCGCGCAACCATCTCTTCCTCTTGGCGAAAATATCCCGGGGTGAATTCGCGCTAGCGAAGAGGGGCAGCGCCCCTCTTTTTTCCGTTTGCGCGCCTACGCGCGCGGGTGGCCAGCGCCCCTCAATACCACTTCGCGACGGGCGGCAGGCTCATCAGAACCGCATCGGCGTTATGCCCGGTCTCGAGCCCGAATTTCGTGCCCCGGTCATAGACGAGGTTGTACTCCGCATAGAGCCCGCGATGGCGCAGCTGGGCCTCGCGGTCCTCCTCGGACCAATCCTGTACCCGGCGCTTCTCGATCAGCGGCTGGAAGGCAGGCAGGAAGCCCGCGCCCACCGCTTGTGTGAAGGCGAAATCATCCTCCCACTCACCGGTGTTCAGATCGTCGTAGAAAATCCCGCCGACGCCACGCGCTCGGCCGCGATGGGGGATGAAGAAATACTCGTCCGCCCAGGCTTTGAAATGGTCGTAATAGGTCTTGTCATGGGCGTCGCAGGCGGCCTGCATCTCGGCGTGGAAATGCGCGGTGTCTTCGTCATACTCAAGACACGGATTGAGGTCCGCGCCGCCGCCGAACCACCACGCGCCGGGCGTCCAGAACATGCGCGTGTTCATATGCACGGCGGGACAATGCGGGTTCTGCATATGGGCGACGAGGCTGATCCCCGAGGCCCAGAAGCGCGGGTCGTCCTCCATCCCCGGCACGCCGCGTGCGGCCATCGCCTTTTGCGCGCGGGGCGCCAGTTCGCCCCAGACGGTGGAGATGTTCACGCCGACCTTCTCGAAGACGCGTCCGCCGCGCATCACGCTCATCTTGCCGCCGCCATGATCCTCGCCGTTCGGCCCCTTGCGCTCGGTCGGCGTCACCTCGAACCGGCCGGGCGTCTGATGGGAAAGCGGGCCTTGCGCATGGCTGTCTTCCAGTCCCTCGAACGCCGCCACGATCCGGTCGCGCAGGTCGGAGAACCACTGGCTCGCGCGGGCCTTGCGGGCGTCGAAATCCTCAACTGTGTCAGTCATGCGTAGGGCCTCCCAAATCTCTGGCGTGATCCTTATCAGGCGCGGACGAGTGCGGGAAGGGCGCGATTGATCGCGGTCGGAAGCGGGCGTAGGCTCGACCCATCAAGGAGATAGCCCATGCGCCACGCCCTCATGCTGATCCCGCTCGTCCTGCTCGCCGCCTGCGGCACGCCGCAGGAACGCTGCATCCGCCAATCCACGACCGAGCTGCGTCGCGTCACCGATCTGGTGAGCGAGGTGCAGGGTAACATCGCGCGGGGCTACGCGTGGCAGAGCTACGAGACCACGTCGAGCCGGTGGGAAATCTGCGGCTATGACACGATCACCAAGGGAGACAAGGTGATCCAGAAGCCGCGCATGTGCCTCGAGGATTACACGGTGACGCGACAGCGCCCGATCCCGATCGATCCGGCAGCCGAGAAACGCAAGCTTGAGGCGCTGCTAAAGCGGCAGGCGGAGCTGTCCAAGACCGCCGAGGCGCAGATCGCGGCCTGCAAGGCGGCCTATCCCGAAGAGGAGAGCTGAGCGCTCAGCTCCCCGGTTTCACCTTCGCCAGCAGTTCCAGCACTTTCGGCCCAAGGGCTGCGACCACCTTCTTCACCCCTTCGGGCGAGGGGTGGATATTGTCGGGCTGCATCAGGTCGGTTTTGGCGCGCTCCTCGATCGGGGTCTCCGTGATCGGAGCGAGCAGGTTGGGTACCAGAACGGCATCGTATTTCTCCGCCAGATCGGGATAGATCGCGTCGAAATCCTGCTGGTATTTCGGTCCGAAATTCCCCGGCGCGGGCAGCCCCGCCAGCAACGCCGGAATGCCCTTCGCCTGCAGTTTCGCCAGAATGCCGTCGAGGTTCGCCCGCGCCTGTTCGGGCGGCAGCCCGCGCAGCAGGTCATTGCCGCCCAAGGCCACGATCACCGCCTCGGGCTGCGGCGTCAGCAGCCAGTCGATCCGCGACAGCCCGCCCGCCGTGGTGTCGCCCGAGACGCCCCCATTGATCACCTTCACATCCTGCCCATGACCCTGCAGCCAGCCCTGTAGCTGCGGCACCAGCCCGTCCGCCGGATTATCGAGCCCATAGCCTTGGGTCAGCGAGTCCCCCAATGCGAGGATCGACACCTCCGCCATGGCGGGCACGGCCCCCAGCGCCAGCCCTGCGGCGAGAAAACCCGCCGCGATCCGCTTGCGTATCCCCATCCGCGGCCCATATCCCTTTGAAGCAAAAGAAAGACGGCGCATGAGTGACACGATCCTTGAGTTGAAAGACGCGCGGCTTGCGCTCGATGGCAATACCGGGCCGGTCGAGATCCTCAACGGGATCGACCTGAGCATCGCGAAAGGGGAAAGCGTCGGGCTCACGGGGCCGTCTGGATCGGGCAAATCGTCGCTCCTCATGCTGATGGGCGGGCTCGAACGCGCCACCTCCGGGTCTGTCACCGCTTTGGGCCACGATCTCTCGAAACTGTCCGAGGATGCGCTGGCGCGGTTTCGTCGGGGTAATATGGGGGTGGTTTTCCAAAGCTTCCACCTCATCCCGACGATGACGGCGCTGGAAAACGTCGCGATGCCGCTGGAAATCGCAGGCGTGGAGCGCCCCTTCGAGCGCGCCGCGGCAGAGCTGGACGCCGTCGGGCTGGCGCACAGGCTCGATCACTATCCCAGCCAGATGTCGGGTGGCGAGCAGCAGCGCGTGGCCCTGGCTCGCGCGGTCGCGCCCCGGCCTGCGATCCTGCTGGCCGATGAACCCACCGGCAATCTCGACAGTGCCACGGGCGAGACGATCATCGAGCTGCTCTTCGGCCTTCAGGAAAAGCACGGCGCGACGCTGGTGCTGGTGACACACGCGCCCGAACTGGCGGCGCGCTGCGACCGCATCGTGGAGCTGCGCGACGGCGAAGTCGTGGGCGATCACATTGCAACGGGCGCCTCCGCATGAGCCTCGCGCTCTCCATCGCCCGGCGCGAGCTGCGCGGCGGCATTCGCGGCTTCTGGGTGATGCTGCTCTGCCTGATGCTGGGCGTTGCGGCGATCGCCTCCGTGGGGCTGGTGCGCTCGGCCATCGAGCGCGCGCTGTCGGATCAGGGCGCGGTGCTGCTGGGCGGCGACGCGCAATACGAATTCACCTATCGCCGCGCCAAGCCCGAGGAACTGCAATGGATTGCCGACCGCGCCACCGCGGTCTCCGAGGTGATCGACTTCCGCTCGATGCTGTCCACCGGCACCGATTCCGCCGACCGCGCGCTGACGCAGGTGAAGGCGGTGGACGGGGCCTATCCGCTGACCGGAAAGCTGCAGCTTGATCCGCCCGTCGCCTCCGATGCGCTGAAGGGGCAAGGCGGTGTGCCGGGGATCTTCCTCGATCCGATCCTCGCTGATCGGCTGGGCCTGAGCCCCGGCGATAAGGTGCAGCTTGGCGGGCAGGATTTCGTGATGATGGCGCGGATCGTGCGCGAGCCGGATTCGACCGGCACCGGGATGGGCCTTGGTCCGCATTCCATCGTCTCGCTGTCTGCCATCGAGAACACGCCGCTTCTCTCGCCGGGTTCGCTCTTCGAGACCGAATACCGCGCGACGCTACCGCCCGATACCGACCTCGCCACCCTGAAACAGCAGGCAGAGACCCGGTTCGACGGTGCAGGCATGCGCTGGTCCGACCGCCGCCGCGCCGCGCCGGGGGCGGAGCGTTTCGTGCAACGGCTGGGCTCTTTCCTCGTGCTGGTCGGGCTGGCAGGGCTGGCCGTGGGCGGCGTCGGCATCTCCGCCACCGTCGCCGCATGGATCGAACGCAAGGCCCCCACCATTGCCACCCTGCGCGCGCTTGGTGCGACCGGCAGTACGATCCGCGCGGCGTTCCTGATCCAACTTGCCGCTCTCGGCCTCGCAGGCATTCTCGCCGGACTCCTCCTCGGCGCCGGTCTCGTCCTCGGCGCCTCCGGGCTGATCGAACGCTCGCTGCCGCTGCCGGTCGAGATCGGCCTCGATCCCGGCCCGCTGGGCGAGGCCGCGCTTTACGGCGCGTTGGTCGCGATGCTGTTTGCCCTCTGGCCGCTCTCGCGCATGTCGAAGATGCGCGCGGCGACGCTTTACCGCGACACCGGCGCAGGCCGCCGCCTGCCGGGCTGGCCCACGCTTGTGCTGACGGTGGCGCTTCTGACGATCATCGTCACCGTCTCGGCGTGGTTCTCGGGCCTCTGGACGCTGACGCTGGCGAGCCTCGGCGGCATCGCCGTGGCGCTTCTGATCCTGACGCTCGCGGCGAGCCTGATCCGCTGGCTGGCGCGCCGTGCCCAGCATAGCGCCCGAGGCCGCCCCGTGCTGCGAGCAGCCCTCGCCGCGATTGGCGGGCCGCGTTCCGAAGCGCGCTCGGTCATCCTCTCGCTGGGCCTCGGCCTCTCGGTTCTGGCGGCCGTGGGGCAGGTCGATAGCGGTTTGCGCGGGGCCATCGACCGCGATTTGCCGAAGGTCGCACCCGCCTATTTCGTGATCGATATCCAGCCCGACCAGATCCAGCCCTTCACCGATCTGCTGGCGGATATGCCCGAAGTCACCAAGGTCGAAAGCGTGCCGATGCTGCGCGGCGTGATCACCAAGATCAACGGCGAGGACGCGCGCAAGACGCATGGCGAGCATTGGGTGCTGCGCGGCGATCGCGGCGTGACCTATGCCGAGACCCCGCGCGAGAAGATCACTGCGGGCGAGTGGTGGCCGAAGGATTATAGCGGCCCGCCGCTGGCCAGCTTCTCGGCCAAGGAAGCGCAGGAGATTGGCCTGAAGCTTGGCGATAGCATCACGGTGAATATTCTGGGTCGCGACATCACCGCGAAGGTGACCTCGTTCCGCGACGTGGATTTCTCGACCGGCGGGATCGGTTTCGTCCTGACCCTCGATCCGGCGGCGCTGCGAGGTGCGCCCCATACGTGGCTCGCCACGATCTACGCGCCGGCAAGCGCCGAGGCGCAGGTGATGCGCGATCTGGCGGAGCGTTTTCCCAATATCACGGCGATCCGCGTGCGCGACGCCCTGCAGCGCGTGACCGATGCGCTCTCGGCCATCGCGCGGGCGACCTCGCTGGCGGCGGGCGTGACGCTGCTCACCGGCTTCGTCGTGCTGATCGGCGCGGCGGCGGCGGGCGAACGCGAGCGAGCCTGGGAGGCGGCGATGCTCAAGACGCTCGGCGCCACGCGCGGGGCGATCCTTGCGAGCTT
The DNA here is from genome assembly GCF_002020075.1 of Thioclava sp. F36-7. NCBI lineage: Bacteria > Pseudomonadati > Pseudomonadota > Alphaproteobacteria > Rhodobacterales > Paracoccaceae > Thioclava > Thioclava sp. F36-7. The sequence continues at coordinate 377,756 of NZ_MPZR01000002.1, forward strand.
CGCGCTGCGTTCGGCGCTGATGGGCGCGGCTGCGGGGCTGGTTGCGATTCTGTTTGGCGGGCTCGCGGGTTGGGCCGTGGTCGATCTGGTGATGGGGGCGGAGTTCCATTTCGCGCCGATCCCCGCGCTTCTGATCGTGACGGGCGGTGTGATCGCGACGCTGGTGGCCGGTCTCGTCTTCGCGCTGCGCCCGCTTGCGGCCCGGCCTGCGGGGGTGTTGCGCGCGCCTGAGTGAGGGCGGCATTGCCTGCAAAGGTTGGTTGCCTCCGGCGGGGATATTTCGGCCAAGCCGAAGGAAGGGCGCTTTGCTTCACCTTGGTTCAAATATCCCCGCGGAGCGTCCTTCGTTCGAGGATGCGCAGGTCGCAGGTCAGCGCAGCCCGGTTTCCCGGAGCAATCCGCGCCGTTTCGCCTCGTAATAATAGCCGCGCGAATACCATTTGACCGCGCGATCTTCCGAGCCATCCGAGACCAGCCACGCGCCGCGCAGGTATTTCACCGCGTATTTCAGGTTGGTGTCGGGGTCGAGCAGGTCATGCGGCTTGCCGCGAAACCCCATGCCACGCGCGGTCTGCGGCAGGATCTGCATCAGCCCGTAATAGGGGCCGTTGCGGGCATCGGCGCGGTAGCGGCTCTCGCGCTGGACCACGCGGTGGGTGAGGCTGCGCGGAACGCCATAATGGTCCGAATAGCGGTTGATCAGAGCGCGGATTTCCGGCGTCTCGTTGCGATGGAGCGGCAGGGCATAGGCCGGTTTCGCCATCGGACGCGGCGAGCCGCCACAGGCCGCGAGAGCGCCGAGCGAGAGTAGGAAGAGGCGACGAGTCAGCATGCGGGCGCTCCGGGTGGTGGGTCGAAAGCAGCTAAGCGTCCTCCTTGCCGCTTGGGAAGGGCGGAGTTCCAGCCTCGGCGCGCTCTCGCCGATCCGCGCCCGGATCAGCGCAGGGCGCGGCGCAGGCGCAGCGCGTTGGTGACCACGAAGACCGAGGAGAACGCCATCGCGCCCGCCGCCAGCATCGGGGACAGGCCGGGCCCGCCGAAGGGCACGAGGATGCCCATCGCGACCGGGATCAGCGCGACGTTATAGGCAAAGGCCCAGAACAGGTTCTGTCGGATGTTGCGCATCACCGCGCGCGACAGTTCCAGCGCCATCGCGACGCCTTTCGGATCGCCGCGCATCAGCACGACCTCGGCGGCCTCGATGGCCACATCGGTGCCGGTGCCGATCGCGAGGCCCACATCGGCGGCCGCCAGCGCAGGCGCGTCATTAATGCCGTCGCCCACGAAGGCGACCGGGCCGATCTGGCGCAGGCTTTCGACCGCGTCGCGCTTGCCGTCGGGCAGCACCTCGGCCTCGATCCGGTCGATGCCGAGATCGTGCCCAACCGCTTCCGCAGTGGCGCGGGTGTCGCCGGTGACCATCGCCACCTGCTTGCCCGCCTTATGCAGGGCGTCGACCGCTTCGCGCGCCTCTGCCTTGATCGGGTCCGACAGCGCCATCAGCGCGACGGGGCGATCGTCGAGCGACATCCAGACCGGGGTGCGGCCTTTCGCGGCCAGCCCCTTCGCGCGTTCGGCGAAGGGGGCGATATCGGCCCCAGCTTCTTCCATCGCACCGGCATTGCCGATCCAGAGCTTGGCGCCTTCGGCTTGCGCGCGCAGCCCCTTGCCGGACAACGCCTTGACGCGCTTGACCGGCGCGTGGGCGATGCCGCGCGTCTCGGCCTCGGCGAGGATCGCCCGGGCCAGCGGATGCTCCGAGCGCGCTTCGGCGCCTGCGGCCAGCGCGAGGATTTCCGCCTCGGGCAGATCGGCGAGCGGCTCGAGATCGGTCAGGGCGGGGCGACCTTCGGTCAGCGTCCCGGTCTTGTCGAAGCCTACGACCGCGACTTCCGAGAGGCGTTGCAGCGCGTCGCCACGGCGGAACAGCAGGCCCAGTTCGGCGCCGCGCCCGGTGCCCACGAGGATCGAGACCGGCGTCGCCAGACCCATCGCGCAGGGGCAGGCGATGATCATCACCGAGATCGCCGCGACGAAGGCATGCGAAAAGCCCATGCCCGCGATCATCCAGATCGCGAAGGTCAGGAGCGACAGCGCCATGACCACGGGCACGAAGACGCGGGTGACCTTGTCGACCAGCGCCTGCACCGGCAGTTTCGCGCCCTGTGCGGCTTCGACCATCGCGATGATCCGCGACAGGACGGTGTCGCCGCCGGTCGCGGTGACGCGGTAGCTGAGCGCGGATTCGCCATTCACGGTGCCGCCGGTGATTGGATCGCCTTCGGATTTCGCGACAGGGACGGGCTCGCCGGTCAGCATGCTCTCGTCGATATGGCCCGCGCCCTCGGCGATCACGCCATCGAGTGCCACGCGCTCGCCGGGGGCGAGCAGAAGGATGTCGCCGGGCACGAGTTCCTCGATCGGGCGTTCCTCGACACCATTTTCGGTCTGCACGCGCGCGGTCTTGGGCTGCAACCCGATCAGCCGCGAGATCGCCTCGCCTGCGCGGCCCTTGGCGCGCGCCTCCAGCCAGCGGCCCAGCAGGATCAGCGTGACGATGGTCGCCGCGGCCTCGAAATAGACGCCGCGCGCACTCTCGGGCAGAAGGCCGGGCGCAAGTGTGACGAGGGCGGAATAGATAAACGCGGCGAGCGAGCCCATCGCGACGAGCGAATTCATCTCGGGCGAGCCGCGCAGCAGGGCCGGGACGCCGATGCGCAGAAAGACGCGGCCGGGGAACGCCAGCACCAGCGCGGTGAGGATCATCTGCACCCACCAGCTTGCTTCGATCCCGATCGTATTGGCGATCAGGTGATGCATGCCGGGGATCATATGCGCGCCCATCGCGAGCACGAAGACCGGTGCGGTCAGCGCGAGCGCGGTCAGGAACTGACGCTTGAGCTGGCGCGCCTCCTGCATCTGGCGCTCGGCTGCGCTGGGGCCGTTGGCCATCTCTTCTTTCAGACGGCCCGGATAGCCCGCCTGGTCGAGGGCCGATTTGAGGCTTTCGAGATCGGCAGGCCCGTCGAATTCGACATGCGCACTGCGCGCCATCAGGTTGGCCGAGGCGTTCTGTACGCCGGGTTGTGCCATGAGTGCGCGTTCGACCCGACCGGTGCAGGCCCCGCAATGCATGGCGTCGATGATAAAAGTGGCTTCGCTCATAGGGCGTTATCTGATCCTGCACGGGGCTGCGGTCAAGCGTCGCGCGACATATGCAATCAATTGAATTTGTCGTGAGGAACTGTTATATCTTCTGACAACGTAACCTTTTTCGTGGAGTACCCTCGAATGAACCTCGACCGTGCGATTTTTGCCTTTGCTGGCGTGATGATCCTGATCTCGCTGCTGCTGGCCGTTTATGTCTCGATGTACTGGCTGTGGTTCACCGCCTTCATCGGCGCGAACCTGCTGCAATCGGCGTTCACCGGCTTCTGCCCGGCTGCGATGATCTTCGGCAAGTTCGGCATCAAATCGGGCTGCGCTTTCGGTAAGTAATCGACAAAGCGGCAACGATTGGCGCTGGCCTTTTTCTGACCCGAGACCAAATTCTTGAGAGGGTGGGGCGGCTTTGCTAGCCTCACCCTTGGTTTGTCGAACGCTTTGCCGGGAGACGCCGCAGGATTTTGCAGGAGTTTGATAATGGATCGCCGCGCTTTTCTTCTCTCGCTGGCCGCCTTGCCCTTCGCAAGCCTGCCCGCCTTTGCCGCAACCGAACCCGCGCAAAGCGTCGAGACCGGGCCGGCCAAGCGCTGGCCGATCGGGTCGCAATATTATCCGACGAAAGTGGCGGTGAAGCCCGATCTGCCGGTGGGCTCGATCATCATCGTCTCGGATAAGTTCTTCCTTTATCACATCACCGCGCCGGGCGTGGCGATGCGTTACGGCGTGGCCGTGGGCAAGGATGAGCTGAAGTTCCGCGGCACCGCGACGGTGGCGCGCAAGGTCAAATGGCCGAGCTGGACGCCCACCCGCGAGATGATCGAACGCAATCCGGCCTACAAGAAATACGAGGACGGCATGAAGGGCGGGCCGCAGAACCCGCTCGGCGCGCGGGCGATGTATCTGTATCAGAACGGGCGTGACACGGCGATCCGCATCCACGGCACGACCGAACCGGGTTCGATCGGGCACGCGGTCTCGAACGGCTGCATCCGGATGGTGAACGATCATGTCATCGATCTGTTCAACAGCGTTCCCGTCGGCACGCAGGTCACTGTCTACTGATGAAACTTACCTCGATTGCCGAGGTCGCCGCGCTCGATTTCGACACGATCATCGACGTGCGCTCACCTTCGGAATTCGCCGAGGATCATATCCCCGGCGCCATCAATCTGCCCGTGCTCGACGATGAGGAGCGCGCCCGCGTCGGCACGATCTACAAGCAGGTCGCGCCTTTCGATGCCCGCAAGATCGGCGCGGCGCTGGTGGCGCAGAATGCAGCCAAACATCTGCAGGGTCCGTTAGCCGACAAGGAAGGCGGATGGCGTCCGCTGGTCTATTGCTGGCGCGGCGGGCAGCGTTCGGGGTCGTTCGCGACGATCCTGAAGCAGGTCGGTTGGCGCGTGGAGCTTGTCGAGGGCGGCTACAAGGCTTTCCGGTCGCTGGTCGTGGAGGCCGGGCTTGCCGAGATGCCCTGTCCGGTTGTGGTTCTCGACGGCAATACCGGCACCGCGAAGACCGACATCCTGAAAGCCGCGCGGGCGCAGGGTGCGCAGGTCATCGATCTGGAGGGGCTCGCCAATCATCGCGGCTCGCTCTTCGGGGCGATGGAGGGTGGCCAGTCGAGCCAGAAGGATTTCGAGTCGCGGCTGATCATGGAGATCGCGGCGCTCGATCCGACGCGGCCGGTGCTGCTGGAGGCGGAAAGCTCGAAGATCGGCGATCTGCAACTGCCCGCCGGGATCTGGGCCGCGATCAAGGACGCGCCGCGCCTGCGAGTGCGTGCGCCGCTGTCGGAGCGGGCGCAGTATCTCGCGCGGGCCTATGCGGATATCACGGCGGATGCCGATCGGCTGCTGGCGGTACTCGATCAGCTGCGGCCCTTCCAACCCGCCGAGCGGATCGCAGCGTGGCAGGCACAGGCCACGGCGGGGGAATATGCGGCGCTGGCGGGAGAACTGATGCGCGACCATTACGATCCGCGCTATGAGAAGCACCGCGCGCGCCATGTGGAACATGAGCGGGTGATCGAGGCGGAAAGCCTCGCGCCGGAGGCGATCGAAGGCCTGGCAGCGCAGGTGGTGAAAGAGGCGCAGGAGATGGCGGAGCGCTGAGGCCGTGAGCCCTCGGCGCGGGCGAATAGCCCGGGCCGCGCCCGACCCTCCCCCCGGGAGGGCGCATTGGCGATGTCATCGCGAGTAGGAATGTCGTCCGGACTTGCGTGATAAAGCGCCAAGCCACCGACCGGTCAAAGCGCCCACCCAAGGCTCGGGCGCGACCCTTTTCTCACCGCACCCGCAGGAACGCCGGACCCTCCGCAATCACCCCGATCTGCGCGGCGCGGTAGCCTGCCGCTTCCAGCTTTGCCAGAACCTCCGCAGCCTGCGCCGCGGGCACGCTGGCCAGCAACCCGCCCGAGGTCTGCGGATCGTGCAGCAGCTCCGTGCGTGGCCCCGGCGGCGCGGTCATCCGGCCTGCGCAATTGGCTATGTTTTGCGGCAAGAGCGTCGAGTGCTCGCCTGCCTCGGCCAAAGCCTCGGCCCCATCGAGCAGCGGGATCGCGGCGAGGTTCAGCTCTGCCGAGACGCCCGACGCCTCGCACAGACCCAGCAGATGCCCCGCGAGGCCAAAGCCCGTCACATCCGTCATCGCAGAGGCCACCGGCGCGAGGATCACGGAGGCCTCGGCAGAGCTGCGACCCATGCTCTCCAGCGCGCCTGCCACCACCTCGCCGGGCGCGTGTTTCGCCATCTCGGCGGCGAGGATCACGCCGGCCCCGAGGGGCTTCGTCAGGATCAGCACCTCGCCGGGCGTCGCGCCGTCTTGACCCAAAGGCCGCTCGGCTAGCCCGGTCACGGTGAAGCCCAGCGTCAGCTCCGCGCCCATCGAGGTATGACCGCCGACGAGATCGCAGCCTGCTTCCCGGAACGCCTCGGACGCGGCCCCCAGCATCTCGCGCAGAGCCCGCGCGCCCAGTTCCTCGGATTGGCGGGGCAGGGTGACCTGCGCCAAGGCCGCCTGCGGCGCCGCGCCCATCGCCCAGGCGTCGCTCATTGCATGCAGTGCCACGATCCGGCCCAACAGCCACGGGTCCTCGGTGAAGGCGCGGACGTGATCGGTGGTGAAGACCTGCGTCTGCGTGCCGCAAGACAGCACGGCGGCATCGTCGCCCGGACCGCTCAGCACATCGCCGCGCGTGGGCGCGGGCAGATCGGACAGTGCCTCGCGCAGCGCCTGACCGCCGAGCTTCGCGCCGCAGCCGCCGCACATCGGTTTGCTGCCCAGCACTTCCGCGATCCCCTGCGCGTGCTCGCGCGGCAGAGGCGGCGTCGGCATCGCGGGCAGATCATGGACCTTCGCCATGAACTTGCGGTCGATGTGGTCCTTCCAGCGCCAGAGCCATTTCCCGTTCAGCGGCAGGCCCCATTTGTCGGCCACCGCCTGCTTGCCGCCCGTGGAGATCAGCTTCAGATAATCGCGCTGAGGCTGATAGGTCTTCATCGGTCCGCCTGACGCCGCCGCGCGCAGGTTGGCGAATAGCGGCTTGGCCTCGCGCACCGCATAGACGCCCGCCTTGGGGCGCGGCGCGTGGCTGAGATGGGCGATGTCGCCTGCGGCAAAGATCGCGGGGTCAGAGCTTTGCAGCGTCGGGCCGACCGTGACGAAGCCGTCGGTCAGATCGAGCCCGGACTCGGGCAGCCAGTCAGCGGGTTTCGTAGCCCCCGTGCCTATGATGAAATCGGCCGCAGCCGCGCGGCCCCCTTCCAGAAGGAGCCGCCCTTTTTCCGCGCCGATCAGCGCCGCGTCGGTCTCGATGGTCACGCCAAGCCGCGCGCAGTGCTCCAGCATCGCGTTCCGAGCGCCGGTGCCAAGCGCACGCAGTGCCTCGGGGGCGGCCTCGTAGACCGTGACCTGCGCCTGCGGCAGCCGATGCGCGCAGGCCATCGCGAGCTCCACCCCTGCCACGCCGCCGCCGACCACGGCGATCTTCGGCGACTCGGGCGGATTGGCGGCGAAAGCGTCCCAGGCATCAGCGAAAGCGTCGAGCGGTTTCGCAGGCACGACGTGGTCGAGAAAGCCCGGAAGTTGCGGCATCTCTGCCGTGATCCCGATATCGATCGAGGCTACGTCATAGGCGATCGGCGCGCGCCCCGGCACTTCGATCAGCCGCCGCGCCCGGTCGATCCCCGTGGCGCGCCCCAGAACCAGCCGCGCGCCCGCATGCCGCGCGAGCTTCACCAGATCGAGCTGCAGCTCGTCGCGCGTGTAATGCCCCGCCACATGACCCGGCAGCATTCCCGAATAGGCCGCGGAGGGGGTTGGGTTGATCACGGTCAGCCGCACACCCGGCAACGGGTTCATCCCCCACATCCGCAGCACCAGCGCATGGGTATGACCGCCCCCGATCAGAACGATATCGCGTGTCAGGGGCAGGGCAGGGGCGGCGTGCATGGTCTCTCCTTTTCCCCTCATGCCTAGCCTTTGCGCGCGGCTTCGCCAATTCCCAATATGCCGCAGCGAAATGGGGGCAATTTTCCCGCAAAACGTCCTTGACTGGACGATCCGCTTTGCCTAGTTAGCCCCCCAGTGGCTAGGTAGCTCAGCTGGTTAGAGCACACGACTCATAATCGTGGGGTCGGGGGTTCAAGTCCCCCCCTCGCCACCACTCCTCCCCCTCTTTCGGGAGAGATGCGAAAAGGGCGCCCCGCAGGGCGCCCTTTGCTTTTGTCTCTGGCTCAACCTCAGTTCGAGGCGGTACGCAGAAGATCGGTGATCCGGCGCACGACGGCGCGGCGGTTGGCTTCCGAGGCACCTTCGGTCTGCACCTTCAGGTCCTGCTCGCCATAGCCCTGCACCACAAGGTTCTCGGCGGGGACGTCGAAATACTCGCTCAGAGCCAGCGCAACCGATTCCGCGCGACGGTCCGAGAGCGCGAGGTTGTAGGCGGCGCTGCCGACGGCGTCGGTATGGCCTTCCACGAGGAACAGCTCGCGCGGGTTCTCGTCGATGCGCTGCTGGATCGCCTGACCCAGAGCCGAAAGGGCCTGCGCCTGATCGGGCTGGATCGCGGAGGAACCGGTCTCGAAGTTGATATTCTCGACCGAGATCGCCGGGGCGAGATCGCGAACCGGGGTGATGTTGCGCACCTGCGAGAGCGTGAAGGTACGGTCGATGCCGCTCTGACGGGTCAGCGCATCGCGCAGAGCCTGCTCGTTGCTGGACGAAACCGTCGCGACGGGCTTGGGCTTGGGAAGCGCCGAGACGTCGACCGGATCGGCGCCGCGCGCGTCGTCGACCAGCAGGTACTGCGTACCGTCGGGCTGGACCAGCGTCCGCTTCAGGATCTGACGCTGGGCGTCATAGACGGTCACGATCTGGCTACCATCGGGCTTGGTCACGATCGTGCGCGACGAGCCGTCCGCGTAGTCCTGCGTACGAATCTTCGAGCCGGGCTGACGCAGCAGCGCGTTGTCGTCCTTCACCAGTTGGTAAGAACCATCGGGCTGTTGCACCACGACGCGGTCGCCCGAATTCACGGCCACTTTCGAGCCGTTGTTCAGGATCGCCCCCACGGCGAGCGCACCGAGACCCGAGAGGGCTGCGGTTTCCAGCGTGCTCAGACGGTCTTTCTTTTTCTTCTTCGACGAGTCGGTCTGCGCGGTTGCCTGCGCCTGAGCGTCGGGCTTGGCGTCGACCGAGGTCGAGAAGTCTTCGGATGCGCTGCGCGCGGTCTCTTCGGTCACCGTCTCTTCGGTGGCATTGGCGGTGTCGGTGCTGTCGGTCGGCGCGTTGAGCGCCTCGTTCTGCACGGCTTCGCCTTCGATCGCGGCTTTCGTATCGGTCAGCGCGTTCTCCAGCAGCTTCGTCGCCTTGGTGGCCGCCGTGTCTTGGCTTGCCTGCTGATCGGTTTCGGCATTTGCGGTCGTGTCCGCGCTGGTCGAGCCGTCTGCCGTCGCGTCGGCATTGGCAGCCTCTTCCGGCTGGATCACCTTCGGTTCGACTTCGGAGCCGGACCCGCCGTTGCCTTCCTGCACGACCTGCGTGTCGGAGGTGGTGTCCGTCGAAGCCTCGCCTGCAGGTTTCGCCTCGGGCTCTGCCGTCGCGGTGCTGTCCGCCTGGGCCTCCGAGTTCTGCATCGCGTTTTCGGTGGTGTCGGTCACCGGGGCAGGGGCGTCCTGCGAGGTGGTGTCGGGGCTGAGCGTGCTCGTCGCCTCGGCGTCCGTCTGGCCGTCGGTCGCGGTGGTGGCATCGGTCGAGCCATCAGCCGTTGCGGTGGTCGAGCCATCGGTTTCAGCCGTAGCGGAGTTGTCGGTCTCAGCGGTGGTCTCTGCGGTCGTATCCGCCGAGGTCGAGCCATCGGTGTTTGCGGTGGCCGAACCGTCGGTCTCTGCCGGTGCCGCAGCATCGGGCTGTGCGTCGGTCGCAGCGGCTGCGTCGGTCTCGGCAGAGGCATCGGCATTCGCATCGGTATTGGCATCCGTCGTCGCAGCGGCGGCCGCGTCGGCGTTGGCATCGGTGCCCGTGGTCTCGGATTGAGTGGTCACATCCGCGCCGCCTTCGACTGCGGCTTTCGCGCTGGCGTCGGGGGTGTCACCGCTCGCAGCCGGGTCCTGATCGGCGGGCGGGGCTGCGCCTTCGATCGCGGCTTTTGCGGCCTGATCGGCTTCGCTGTCGCTCATCGGCGCGTCGGCATTCGCCGGATCGGTGCCTGCCGCAGCTTCGGCGGAGCCATCGGCATTTGCCGCGTCGGCCTCGCAATCGGCTTTCGCCTTCTCCATCGGGGTGCCATCGGCGACCGCCTTCGCGATGCATTCAGCGGCGGCGGTATTGCTATCCTGGGCAAGCGCACTGAACGGCAGGATCGCCGGGCTCAGCGCGGCAAGGCCGGCAACGAGCGCAGTGGTCGTCTTCAACGTCTTCATGTCGTCTCCCTTTCATGCGGCATCTGGCCGCGTATCGGGGGTCCAAACGTTTCACGAGGCTGTGTGTTCCGGCGTCCACTTGGCCATCGGCGTGAATCAGCACGGGGCGGACCTGCAGGCCCGCCCCGTGATTTGGGAAGAAAAATCTGTGCCGGTGCGGCTTAGTGGGTCTTCTTGACCGCTTTCAGCTTGTCGATGCCGAGCATCTTCATCGCGGTCTTCTCGTAGAACGGCTCCGAAGTGCCTTTGCGCAGTTTGCGCATGAAATATTTCTCGAAACCGATCTTGGCGAGGTGGACCCATTTGCCCTGGCTCGACCAGTTGACGTTGCGCGGCGGAAGCTGCGGCTGGGCCACGAAGGCGATGCCGCTGTCGCCGAAATCGGCCAAGCAAATCGCGTTCCAGGTGCCGGTCTCGTCGGGCTCCTGACCGCGCACGATATTGCCGAGGTTATGCGCGGTGGCGGTGACCATCGACTCGATCATGAAGCCGGTTTTCGGCACGCCGCAGGGCACCGGGGTCGGGCCCATCGGCGGGATCGCGATGCCGACGCCGATCCCGAAGACATTCGGGTATTTCGGGTTGCGCTGGTGCTTGTCGACGATGACGAAACCGCGCGGGTTCACGAGACCTTCGAGCCCCATCACCGCCGGGATGCCACGGAAAGGCGGCAGCATCATCGAGTATTTGAACGGCATCTCGTGGGTCGCCTTGACGGAGCCGTCATCGGCGATCTCTTCGACATGCATCACGCCGTCTTCGACTTTCTTCACGCGCGACGAGGTCATCCACTTCATGTGCTTGTCGCGCATCGCGCCTTCGAGAAGACCCTTGGTGTCGCCGACGCCATCGAGGCCGAGATGGCCGACATAGGGTTCGGAGGTGACGAAGGTCATCGGCACTTGATCGCGGATCTTCGCCCGGCGCAGCGCGGTGTCGAGGATGAAGGCGAATTCATAGGCTGGGCCGAAGCACGACGCGCCTTGCACCGCGCCCACGATGATCGGGCCGGGATCTTCGCAGAAGCGCTTGAAGGCGGTGCCGGCATCCTCGGCGTGATCGACATGGCAGACCGAGTGGGTGAAGCCGTCGGGTCCGAGCCCTTCGATCTCGTCGAAGGCCAGTTCCGGCCCGGTGGCGAGCACGATGTAATCGTAGGAAACCTCGCGGCCATCCTCCAGCTCGACCTTGTTGTCATCGGGGTGCAGGCGCTTTGCCGCGACCGGAATGAACTTGATGTTCTTCTTCTTCATCGTCGGTTCGAGATCGACGGTGATGTCCTTGCGGTCGCGCCAGCCGACGGCGACCCAAGGGTTGGAGGGCACGAAGTGGTACTTCGGGTCCTTGGTAATGACGGTGATTTCGTCTTCCTTGCGGACTTGGTCACGCAATTCATAAGCCATGATTGCGCCGCCAAGACCTGCGCCGAGCACCACGATATGTGCCATTTTGTTCCCTCCCGTTACCCGGTCATCAACTTGTCACGTCTAACTCGATAGATGCAATTGTTTGAATGTGTCAAGAAGACCCGCCTTTCAAATCCTGCGACGAATCAGCCTGTGGAACAAGTCTGACGCTAACGTGAAGTGAAAAGACACTTGCGAAACAACGAAAAAGGGCCGGCGCGTGGCCGACCCTTTCCCATTCGCATCAGTAGGACTGACTTACTTCGGCGGTTCTGCCGTGATCCCCTCGACGTAGAAGGTCATCGAGTGAAGCTGATCGTCGGTCGCCATTTCGCCATCGGCGAGGAAGGCCGTGCCGTCCTGCTTGTTCAGCGGACCGGTGAAGGGATGGACCTTGCCCGAGCCGATATCTTCCTTGAGCTGCAGCGCCTCTTTCTTGACGTCGTCCGGCACGGCCGAGGAGATTTCGCCGATCTCCACCATGCCGCTGTCGATACCGCCCCAGGTGGCTTCCGACTTCCACGAACCGTCCATGACCGCACCGACGCGCTCGATGTAATAGGGCGCCCAGTTGTCGATGGTCGACGCGACGCGCGGCATCGGCGCGAAGCTCGACATATCCGAGGCCTGACCGAAGGTGATGACGTTGCCGGCTTCCTGAGCTTTCGCCTGCGGCGCGGTCGAGTCGGTGTGCTGCAGCAGCACGTCCACACCATCGGCGATCAGGGCTGCGGCCGCGTCGGCCTCTTTCGCGGGATCGAACCAGGTGTAGGCCCAGACCACTTTCATCTCGATATCCGGGTTCACCTTCTTCGCGGCCAGATAGGCGGCGTTGATGCCCTGATAGACCTCCGGGATCGGGAAGGAGCCAATATAGCCGATCTTGTTGGTCTTGGTCATGCGACCGCCGATCGTGCCCTGAATGGCGCGACCCTGGTAGAACTTGGCGTCGTAGGTGGCGACGTTGTCCGCGAGCTTGTAGCCGGTGGCGTGCTCGAATTTCACGTCGGGGAATTTCTTGGCGACGTTCATCACCGCGTCCATGTAGCCGAAGGAGGTCGCGAAGATCAGCTTGTTGCCGTCCAGCGCCAGCTGGGTCAGCGCGCGCTCGGCATCGGGGCCTTCCGGCACGTTCTCGATGAACGAGGTCTTCACCTTGTCGCCGTATTTCTCTTCGATCGCCTGACGACCTTGGTCGTGCTGGTAGGACCAGCCCATGTCGCCGACGGGGCCGACATAGATGAAGCCGATTTTCAGCGGCTCGTCAGCGGCGAAAGCCGGGACGCCGGCGCCCGCGACGACGGCCGTGGCGGCGGTGGTTTTCAAAAAGGATCTGCGGTTCATCGCGTTACTCCAAGTTGGGTGGCGGGCCTCTTGATGGGGCCCTTCGAGAGATGCCTCAGCTCGAGGCGTGGAAAGATTTGCCGAGGCTGGCAGGCGCGGCCTGCACGCCGTGGCGGTGAATGGCGGACAGGATGACCAGCACCACTATGGTGATGACATAAGGGGCCATCGAGAGGATATGCACCGGGATCGCGTAGCCTGCGGCCTGCAATTGCAGCTGCAGCGCGGTGATGCCGCCGAAGAGATAAGCGCCCAGCAGCACCCGCCACGGGCGCCAGCTTGCGAAGACGACGATGGCCAGAGCGATCCAGCCCGCGCCTGCGGTCATGCCTTCGGTCCATTGCGGCACGCGCACGAGGCTGAGATAGGCGCCGCCCAGACCGGCCAGCGCCCCGCCGAAGGCCAGTGCGGCAAAGCGCACGGCGACGACGCGGTATCCCAGCGCGTGGGCTGCGTCATGGCTCTCGCCCACCGCGCGCAGGATCAGCCCGGCGCGGGTGGAGCGCAGCACGTACCAGACCACCGCGACGAGGATCAGCGAGAGATAGACGATCCAGTCATGCGAGAACAGGATGCGGCCCAGCACCGGAATATCCGAGAGCGGCCCGAAATCGATCTTGGCCGTCGGCGGCGGGCGCACGCCCTCGTAGCCCTTGCCGATCAGCGCGCTCAGGCCCAGCCCGAACAGCGTCAGCGCAAGGCCCGTCGCGACCTGGTTCGACAGCAGCTTCTGCGTCAGGAAGGCGAAAAGCGTCGCCAGCAAAGCACCGGCGATCGCGCCCATCAGGAAGCCCAGAACCGGGCTGCCGGTCGCGACGGCGGCGGCGAAGCCTGCGACCGCGCCCATGATCATCATCCCCTCGACGCCGAGGTTGAGCACGCCCGATTTCTCGGCGACCAGTTCGCCGGTCGCGGCCAGCAGAACCGGGGTCGATGCGCCCATCAGCGTCGCCGTCAGGGTGATGATATCGATGCCGCCCACGATCATAGTGCGCCTCCATGTCCCCAGAACAGAACCGGCCCCCAGGCCAGATAACCGCCGACGAGGCCGACGACGAGCCCGGCCACAGAGGCGTAACGCTCGCGTCCATGCAGGGTGGGGCGGCGGGGCTCTTCGCTGTCGGGTCGCGCACCGATGCGGTAGATCACCGCCCGCGAGGCTCCCAGCGCCAGCTCGAACACCACCATCATCACCACGCCGATCACGACGAAGGCCCAGAACGCCTGCGCCACCGCGAGCAGGTAGTACAGGCCAAGCCCCATGACGGTGCCGCCAAGGAAGATGATCATCAGGCGTAGCGAGGGGAGTTTCTGCGTCATGCCGCGACCCTCCCGAAACGGATGCGGAAGTTGGTCAGCACATCGAAGGCCAGCAGGAAGAACAGCAGCATCCCCTGGAAGACCTGGATCGCCGCCGAGGGCAGGCCGAGCATCAGCTGCGCCATGTCGCCGCCGATATAGGTGAGCGCCATCAAGAGCCCCGCCAGCAGGATGCCGATCGGGTGCAGGCGGCCAAGGAAGGCCACGATGATCGCGGTGAAGCCGTAGCCCACGTTGAAGCTGTCGGTGATCTGGCCCGAGGGGCCGGAGACCTCGAACATGCCCGCAAGCCCCGCGAAGGCGCCGCCCATGCCAAGCCCGAGCATCACCAGCCGCGCCGGGATCACGCCCGCGAAACGCGCAGCCCGCGGAGCCTCGCCTGCGACACGGATGCGGAAACCGGTGATGTGGCGGTGCATCAGGCCATAGGTGAAGATCACCGCGATCAGCGCCGCGACGACGCCCCAATGCATCCCCGTGCCTTCGATCAGCTCGTGATTGAAGGCCGAGCGGTAGTCTTGCAGGTTGCGCGAGCCGGGAAAACCGAAGCCCTCAGGGTTCTTGAGCGGGCCGAAGGCCATATAGGCCAGCAGGTTCTCGGCCACGTAGACCAGCATCAGCGAGACGAGAATTTCCGAGGTGCCGAACAGCACCTTCAGCACCGCCGGGATCATCGCCCAGAGGAAGCCGCCAAGCGCGCCCAGCGCGATCATCGCCGGGAACAGCCAGTGGCTCTCAGCCGGGTACATCTTCAGCGCCAGCCATGCCGAGAACAGCGCGCCCATGATGTATTGCCCTTCGGCGCCGATATTCCAGATGCCCGCGCGAAAGCCCACGGCGAGCCCGCAGGCGATCAGGATCAGCGGCCCGGCCTTCACCAGAAGCTGGCCACGAAAATAGCTGGCATTGCCGCCGAAAAGCGGGTCCCAGAAGATCACGCGGATCGCCTCGACCGGGTGTTTGCCCAGTATCGCGAAGAGAATGCCGCCCGCGATCATCGTGGCGATCACGGCGAGGAGCGGCGTCGCGTAGGACCAGAATTGCGACGGGGTGGGGCGTCGGACGAGGGTGATCATACCGCGGCCTCCTGCATCCCGTGCGCACCGCCCAGCATCATGCCGATCTCTTCGATCGTCAGCCCTTGGGTCGGGCGCGAGGCGCTCAGACGGCCTTCGTTCAGCGCCGAGAAGCGGTCGGAGATTTCCATAAGCTCATCGAGGTCCTGGCTGATCGCGATCACCGCAGCGCCTTTCGCCGCGAGGTCCAGCAGCGCCTGCCGGATCGACGCGGCGGCGGCGGCATCGACGCCCCATGTCGGCTGGTTCACCACCAGCACGGCGGGGTTTTGCAGCACCTCGCGGCCGATCACGTATTTCTGCAGATTGCCGCCCGAGAGCGCGCGGGCCGCGACATGCGAACCCGGTGTGCGCACGTCGAAGGCCTGAATGATCTCATCGGCGAAGGTCTTCGCCGCGCCCTGATCGACGAAGCCGTTGCGGGTCAGCGGTTTGCGCATCGTGCCGGTGAGGATCGCGTTCTCGGTCAGGCTCATCGCGGGGACGGCGGCATGGCCCAGCCGTTCCTCGGGCGCGGCCAGCAAGCCCTTCGCGCGGCGTGGATTGGGCCCGAGGCCGGAGATGTCCTCGCCCATCAGGCTGACCGTGCCGGGGGCGGAGGGGCGCTCGCCCGACAGGGTCGCCAGCAATTCTTCCTGACCGTTGCCCGCGACGCCGCCGATGCCCAGCACCTCGCCCGCGCGCAGCTCCAGGCTCAGATCCTTCAGCGAGGGGCCGAACTGCGACAGCGGCGCGAGGGAAAGGCCCGAGACTTTCAGCACGACATCGCCCAGTTTGCGCTCGGCCCGGTCGGTGACTTTCAGTTCCGCGCCGACCATCAGCTCCGCCAGCTCGCGCGCGGTCTTTTCGCGCGGATTGCAGCTTGCCACCACCTTGCCCGCGCGCAGGATCGTCGCGCCTTCGCAAAGCGTGCGGATCTCTTCGAGCTTGTGGCTGATATAGAGGATCGCAGTGCCCTCAGCCGACAGCTTGCGCAGGGTGTGGAACAGGATCTCCACCTCCTGCGGCGTCAGCACCGAGGTCGGCTCGTCCATGATCAGAAGCTTCGGGTCCTGCAGCAGGCAGCGCACGATCTCGACGCGCTGACGCTCGCCCGCGGAGAGGTCGCCCACCAGTCGCGCGGGGTCCAGCGGTAGGCCGTAGGCAGTGGAAATCTCGCGGATACGCTTGGCAAGCTGGCGCATCGGCGGCGGGTTTTCCATGCCAAGCGCCACGTTCTCGGCAACGTTAAGCGCCTCGAAAAGCGAGAAATGCTGGAACACCATCGCGACGCCAGCGGCGCGCGCGGCGCGCGGATCGGCGGGCGCGAAGGATTGGCCCGCGAAGTGCATCGTGCCGGAATCTGGCTTCACCAGCCCGTAGATCATCTTCACCAGCGTCGATTTGCCGGCGCCGTTTTCGCCCAGCAAGGCGTGGACTTCGCCCGGACGCACCGAGAAGCCGACGCCGTCATTGGCCACGACCCCAGGATAGGCTTTCGTCAGCCCGTCGATCTTGAGCAGCTCCGTCACCCGGCGCGTTTCCCTTTCCCCGTCGCCGCTTGCGCGGCGTTCAGCTCTTTCACTAGCCCGGTCGCTACCCCAAGGGCAATGGCTTGAGGATGCTTCCCCAAGGTCGGATCGCCTATCGGGCAGGCAATGCGCGAAATTTGTGCATCCGAATGCCCGAGCGTGGCGAGGCGCTTGCGGAAGCGGACCCATTTGCTGTCCGACCCGATCAGGCCGAGCCCGCCGAAGCCATGGGCGAGCAGCCGGTGGCAAAGCTCCAGATCGAGAGAATGTGAATAGGTCAACACAAAGTGGCGGGCATCAGTGGGGGCGAGGGTGACCAGATCTGCCGGGTTCTCGGCGATCAGCGGTGTGACGCCCTCGGGGATCATATCGGGAAACCGCTCTGTCCCACTATCGGCCCAGGATAGGGCAAGGCCGGGCAGGGGGGACAGCGCGCCGATCAGCGCACGACCGACATGGCCTGCGCCCCAGACCCAGACGGGCGTAGCGGGCGGCGCGACGCGTTCGATCAGCCAGTTCTCGACCAGCAGCGGCGGTGTCTCGCCGCGATCGCGGGCGCGGGCCAGCGCGCGGGTGACGGCCAGCGGCTCGGGCGTGCCCGGCGTCAGTGGACGGGCGTGCCAATCGCCCGTGATCTGCGCAACGGTGGTCTGGTCCATCCGCTCATACCCCAGCACCACGGCCCCGCCGCAGCATTGATTCATCGCGGGGCCGAGCGGGATTTTCTCGATCCCCGTCAGCCCGCCCCGTGCCTTCGCGATGGCGGAGAATTCCAGCGCGCCGCCGCCGATCGTGCCTTCGACATGATCCGCCCAGACCAGCATCTCCGCCCCGTATTCGCGCGGGGTGGAGCCTTGGGCGCGCGCGACCACGACGCGGGTGAAGGGGCCGCGGTCTGCCGCGCGGGCGAGGGCTGCGGGATCGAGGCTCATGCGTCCCCCCTTGCCCGGTGCACGGCAGCCAGAACCGCCTCGGGCGTGGCGGGCGCCTGCAGATCGGGCCAGTTCGGGCCGCAGGATTTGCAGGCATCCTGCAGCGCGAGGAAAGCCGAGATCGCCAGCATGAAAGGCGGCTCGCCCACCGCCTTGGAGCGATAGATCGTGTCCTCGCGGTTCGGCTCGTCCCAGAGCGCGACATTGAAGACGCGCGGTCGATCCGAGCAGGCGGGGATCTTGTAGGTCGAAGGCGCATGGGTGCGCAGGCGGCCCTTGTCGTCCCAGACCAGTTCCTCGGTCGTGAGCCACCCCGCGCCCTGCACGTAGCCGCCCTCGATCTGGCCGATATCGATGGCCGGGTTCAGCGAGGCCCCCGCATCATGCAGGATGTCGGTGCGCAGGATGCGGTTTTCGCCGGTCAGCGTGTCGATCACCACCTCGGTCACTGCCGCGCCATAGGCGAAGTAGAAGAACGGGCGGCCCTGACCCTTGATCCGGTCCCAGCTGATCTTCGGCGTGGCGTAGAAGCCGGTCGAGGAGAGCGATACCCGCGCCTCGTAAGCGAGCTTCACCAGCTTCGCGAAGGGCAGGGCGTGATCGCCCGCGCGCACCTCGCCGTTGGAAAACGTCACGTCTTCCACCGCAGCGCCCGCGCTTTCGGCCATGAAACCCGCCAGCCGCGCCTTGATCGTCTCGCACGCGGCCTTCACCGCCATGCCGTTCAGATCGGCCCCGGAGGAGGCCGCTGTCGCGGAGGTGTTGGGCACCTTGTCGGTGGCCGTCGCGGTGATGCGCACATCCTCATCCGTGACGCCGAAGACCGATGCCGCGACCTGACAAACCTTGCGATGCAGGCCCTGACCCATCTCGGTCCCGCCGTGGTTCAGCTGGATCGAGCCGTCGGCATAGACATGCACCAGCGCACCCGCCTGGTTCAGCTGGGTCAGCGTGAAGGAGATGCCGAACTTCACCGGCGTCAGCGAGATGCCGCGCTTCAGGGTCGTATTGGCGGCGTTCCACTCAGCCACGCGGGCCTTGCGCGCCGCGAACTCGGCAGATTGCTCCAAACGCTCGGTGATTTCGGGCAGGATGAAATCCTCGACCGGCTGGCCGTAATGCGTGCTCTGCCCGCCCTCGGGGTCGTAGTAGTTGCGCTTGCGCAGATCGAGCGGATCGATCCCCATCACATGGGCGAGGTGATCGAGCGCGGCTTCCGTGCCGATCATGCCCTGCGGGCCGCCGAAGCCCCGGAAGGCCGTCGCGCTTTGGGTATTGGTGCGCAGCCGGTGGCTCTCGATCTTCACATTCGGCAGGTAATAAGAGCTGTCGGTATGCAGCATGGCGCGGTCGCAGACCGGCAGGCTGAGATCGGGCGACCAGCCGCAGCGGGCGAGATGGGTGAACTCGGCCGCGACGATCTTGCCCTCGGCATCTGCGCCGAGCCGATAATTGATCCGGAAATCATGGCGCTTGCCGGTGATGACCATGTCGTCGTCGCGGTCGTAGCGCATCTTGCAGGGCCGCCCGGTGGCACGTGCCACCACCGCGCAGGCGATGGCGAGCGCGTTGCCCTGGCTCTCCTTGCCGCCGAAACCGCCGCCCATCCGGCGCATCTCCACGCGGACGTCATGCATCGCGCAACCAAGCGCGTCGGCCACCTTGTGCTGGACCTCGGACGGGTGCTGCGAGGAGCAGCGGATCACCATGCCCTGATCGTCGGGCAGCGCGAGGGCGGCCTGACCTTCGAGGTAGAAATGTTCCTGCCCGCCCATGTCGAAACTGCCTTCGACGATATGCTCGGCCTGCGCGAAGCCCGCGCCGGTATCGCCGCGCGCCCATGTGACCGGGCCGCCTTCGAAATGGCTTTTGGCCTCCAGCGCTTGTTCGACGGTCAGGATCGCCGGGCGGGGCGCATAGTCGATTTTCGCCAGCCGTGCCGCCTTGCGCGCCGCATGATGGCTGGTCGCCGCGACCACAAAGATCGGCTGGCCGACGAAATGCACGATGCCCTCGGCCAGAACCGGTTCGGGCTCGGGCGCGGGCGAGGCGTTGTTGGCGAACGGCATATCCTCGGCGGTCAGAACGGCGACCACCCCCGGGGCGCTCCGCACCGCACTCAGATCGAGCGAGGCGATCTCCGCATGAGCCTCGGTCGACAGGCCGAAAGCGAGATGCAGCGTAATGCCGGGGCAGGGGATGTCATCGACGTAGCGCGCTGCGCCGGTGACGTGCAACTGCGCGGAATCGTGGGGTTTCTTCGTGCCGACGCTCATGGTTGCACCTCCAGAATGGAGAGGGCGCCTTGGGCATTGCGGACGTATCGGATCAGCATCGCCTTGGCCGCCTCCATCCGGTAGGCATCCGAGGCGCGCACGTCGGTGAGCGGCGTGAAGTCCTGCTCCAACGCGGGCAGGGCGGCCGTGATCGCCTCTTCGGTGAAGGGCTGACCTTCCAGCGCGGCCTCCAGTGCCGCGGCGCGTTTCGGGATACCCGCCATGCCACCAAAGGCGATGCGCGGCGCGCCGATCTTGTCGCCATTGCACGGGATGTTCAGCGCGCCGCAGACGGCGGAGATGTCCTGATCGAAGCGTTTCGAGAGTTTGTAACAAGCCAGATCGGGCGCGGATTTCGGGAAGCTGACGCTTTCGACGAATTCGCCGGGCGCGCGGTCCTGTTTGCCGTAGTCGAGGAAGAAGCTCTCCAGCGGAATCGTGCGGCGCGCCTCTCCCTTGCGCAGCGTTAGTTCCGCGCCCATCGCGATCAGGACGGGCGGGCTGTCGCCAATGGGCGAGCCGTTGGCGATATTGCCGCCGATGGTCGCCGCCTGACGCACCTGTTCTGAAGCGAAACGGCGGAGCAATTCGGCAAAGCTCGGGAGCGTGTCGCGGATCGCCTCGCGCAACGCGGCCAAGGTGACGCCCGCGCCGACGATATAGCGGTTGTCGGTTTCCTCGATGCTCTGCAAGTCCGTGCAGTTGTTGAGGAAGGCGACCTCTTTCAGCTCGCGCAGCTGTTTCGTGACCCAGAGCCCCACATCGGTCGCGCCCGCGATCAGCGTGGCGTCGGGATGGGCGACATACCACTCCGCCAGCGCATCCACGCTGTCGGGCAGGAAGACGTGATCGGCCTTTGGCGCGACCTCTGCCAGATCGGGCAACGTGTCGTGCATCCATGCGGGTACGGCTTCGTCCTGCGCCGCCTCGGCGGCGCGGATGATCGGCGCGTAGCCGGTGCAGCGGCACAGGTTTCCGGCAAGCAGATCGTCGTGATCGCGGCGCCCGTTGAGATGCCCCGCCGCCATCGAGGCGATGAAACCGGGCGTGCAGAAGCCGCATTGCGAGCCGTGATGATCGACCATCGCCTGCTGGACCGGGTGCAATTCGCCCTTCGGCCCGGCGACGCCCTCGACGGTGCGCAGCGCGCGGCCGTGCAGATGGGGCATCATCATCAGGCAGGCATTGAGCGGTTTGGCGCCCTCCGTGTCGGTCACAATGACCGAGCAGGCCCCGCAATCGCCCTCGTTGCAGCCCTCCTTGGTGCCGGTCAGCCCTTCGGCGCGCAGCCAGTCGAGCACAGATTGCGTCGGATCGGTAAGCGTCACCGTCCGGGTTTCTCCATTGAGAAGAAACGTGATCTCCATACGAAAAATCCGCCGCCTTACCAGTCGTCCCTGCGGTCCCCCTCGATGCGGCGTAGAACGGGACCGGCCCAGCAAAGCCGATGCGGACAGGCTTTGGCAAGGGATTCGCGGCGGTGCGTTGCCCGAAACTTGATCCGGTGATCAAGAATTGGGCGTTCAGCCGCGCTCAATGGCTTCAGCGATCTCGGCCATCTGCCTCGCGACGGTGCCCCAACCTTCATGGAAGCCCATCTCCTCGTGGCGTTTGACGCTTTCCGCGCTGCCATGCCGGGCGATGACATTGTATTCGCAGCCCTCCTCGGTCTCGATGAAGTTCAGATCTGCGGTGAAAAAGGGTTGTGCCGAAGGACGGAAATCGGCGCTTAGGCAATCGGTGAAGACGAGCCGCTTTGCCGGTTCGACGATCAGGTAACAGCCCTCGGATTCGATCTCGCCGTACTCTTCGAAGACCATCTTCGTGTAGAACGCGCCGCCTGGGCGGACGTCGAGCTTGGCGTCGACCGTCTTGCCGGGTTTCGGAGCGAAGAACTGTTTCAGCAACTCTGGTTCGGTCCAGCAGCGATAGACCGTGGCGGGGCTGGCGGCCACGCGCCGGGTCAGGGTCAGGTCGAGTTCGGTTGTCATTGCGCATCTCCCTTCGTGTCATGCTCCAAGGCCTCTGCCAGCGTATCGAGCCGGTCGAGGCGGTCCTCCCATTGCCGGCGCAAGGTGGCCAGCCAGTCTTCGGCGGCGCGGACCGGCAGCGCCTCGATCCTCGCCATGCGCACGCGACCGCGCTTCTCGGTCACGATCAGCCCGCCGTCTTCCAGCACCCGCAGGTGGCGCAGAAAACTGGGCAGCGCCATCTGATGCGGCGCGTGCAGGTCGGAGACCGAAGCGGGCCCCTGCGTCAGCCGCTCCAGCACCGCGCGGCGGGTCGGGTCGGCCATGGCGGCGAAATAGCGGTCGAGTGCCTGTGTGTCGAAATGCTTAGCCATGTGGCTAACTGTTTGCGTATTGCCGATTCGAGTCAATGGTTAGTCTGATCGCTAAGTTTTTCCCGCTTTCTGCAGCGCGCCCGACCCGCTAAATCTGGTGGCATGACCAGCCCCCGATTCATTCATCTGCGCGTCCATACCGAGTATTCCCTGCTCGAAGGCGCCGTGCCCGCCAAGAAACTCGTGAAGATGTGCGAGTCGGCGAAGATGCCCGCCGTCGCCGTGACCGACACGAACAACATGTTCGCGGCGCTCGAATTTTCCGTAACCGCGACGGGGGCGGGGCTGCAGCCGATCGTCGGCTGTCAGGTCTCGTTGGAGTTCGATCCGGCCAAGCCCGGCGAGCGTCCGCGCCTGCCCGCACCGATCGTTTTGCTGGCCCAGACCGAGCGCGGCTACGAGAACCTGATGAAGCTGAACTCGTGCCTCTATCTCGACAAGCACGGGGCGCTTATTCAGGTCACGCTGGAGGAGCTGGAGCGGTATTCCGAGGGGCTGATCTGTCTTTCGGGCGGCCCAGACGGCCCCGTCGGGCGGCTGATCCGGAATGGCGCGAAGGACCGCGCCAAGGCGCTGCTGCAACAGCTTGCCGGGATTTTCCCGAGCCGCCTCTATGTCGAATTGCAGCGCCACCCGGGCGAGGGCGGCACGCTGACCGAGGCCGAGATCGCGACCGAGCGGCCTTTCGTCGAATGGGCCTATGAGCTGGGTCTGCCGCTGGTCGCCACGAACGACGTCTATTTCCCGAAGCCCGCGATCTACGAGGCCCATGACGCGATGATCTGTATCGCGGAAGGCGCCTATGTCGATCAGATCGAGCCGCGCCGGCGTTTGACCCCGCAGCACTATTTCAAATCCGAAGGTGAGATGGTCGCGCTCTTCGCCGATCTGCCCGAAGCGGTGGAGAACACCGTCGAGATCGCGAAACGCTGCGCTTTCTCGACCTATAAGCGCGCGCCGATCCTGCCGAAATTCGCAGATGACGAGGTGGAGGAACTGCGGCGTCAGGCATGGGACGGGTTGCGCAACCGTTTGGATGTGATCCCGCATGCAGCCCCGGTCGAAGATTACGAGAAACGTCTGCAATTCGAGCTCGACATCATCGAGCAGATGGGTTTCCCGGGCTACTTCCTGATCGTTGCCGATTTCATCAAATGGGCCAAGGATCACGACATTCCGGTCGGGCCGGGGCGGGGCTCCGGTGCGGGTTCACTCGTCGCTTACGCACTGACCATCACCGACCTTGATCCGCTGCGCTATTCGCTGCTGTTCGAACGCTTCCTCAACCCCGAACGTGTCTCGATGCCGGACTTCGACATCGACTTCTGCATGGATCGCCGCGAGGAGGTGATCCAATATGTTCAGAATAAATACGGGCGCGAGAAGGTGGGCCAGATCATCACCTTCGGCGCGCTTCTGTCCAAGGCCGCCGTGCGCGACGTAGGCCGGGTCTTGCAGATGTCCTACGGACAGGTCGACAAGCTCTCTAAGCTGATCCCGGTCGAGGGCGTGAAGCCCGTCAGCATCGAGAAGGCGCTGGCCGACGAGCCGCGCCTGCGCGAGGCGGCTCGCAACGAGGAGGTCGTGGCACGGCTTCTCGACTACGCGAAGGCGATCGAAGGGCTGCTTCGGAACGCTTCGACCCACGCGGCGGGCGTCGTGATCGGCGACCGTCCGATCGACGAGTTGGTGCCGCTCTATCAGGATCCGCGCTCGGACATGCCCGCGACCCAGTTCAACATGAAATGGGTCGAGCAGGCGGGGCTGGTGAAGTTCGACTTCCTCGGCCTGAAGACGCTGACCGTGATCCGCTCCGCGATGGAGTTGATCTTCAAATCGGGCCGTCCGCTGCATGTCGATGCCGCGGGCAACCAGCTCTACGAGCCGGCCGATGGCGCGGAGAACCATATCAACGCGATCCCGCTGGACGATGAGAAGACCTACAAGCTCTACGCCGATGCGAAGACGGTCGCCGTGTTCCAGGTGGAATCGGAAGGCATGAAATCGGCCCTGCGCCAGATGAAGCCTACCTGTATCGAGGACATCGTCGCACTGGTGGCGCTCTATCGTCCGGGTCCGATGGAGAATATCCCGACCTATTGCGAGGTGAAGAACGGGCTCAAGAAGATCACCTCGGTCCACCCGACCATCGACCATATCCTCGAAGAGACCCAAGGCATCATCGTCTATCAGGAGCAGGTGATGCAGATCGCGCAGGTCATGGGGGGCTACTCGCTTGGCGGCGCGGACCTTCTCCGCCGCGCGATGGGTAAGAAGATCAAGGAGGCGATGGACGCCGAGCGCCCGAAATTCGAGGCGGGCGCGGCCAAGAACGGGGTCGACAAGAAGAAGGCCTCGGAGGTGTTCGACCTTCTGGAGAAATTCGCCAACTACGGCTTCAACAAATCCCACGCGGCGGCCTATGCGGTGGTGTCCTATTACACCGGCTGGCTGAAGGCGAACCACGCGGTCGAGTTCATGGGCGGCGTGATGAATTGCGATATTCATCTGACCGACAAGCTCGCGATCTATGCCGACGAGGTGCAGAAGAAGCTCGGGATCGAGATCATTCCGCCTTGCGTGAACCGCTCGCTTTCGACCTTCGACGTGGTCGATCAGAAGCTGGTCTATGCGCTGGGCGCGCTGAAGAATGTCGGCGCGGACGCGATGCAGATGATCGTGACTGCGCGCGGCGACGAGCCGTTCAAGGACCTCTTCGATTTCGCCCGCCGCGTCGACATGAAGCGCGTCGGTAAACGCCCGCTGGAGATGCTTGCGCGGGCAGGGGCCTTCGATCTGCTCGATCCGAACCGCAAGCGCGTCTTCGAGTCGCTGGAATCGCTGATGGCGTGGTCGGGCGCGGTGATCGAGGCGCGCGAGTCGGCGCAGGTGTCGCTGTTCGGTGAGGCGGGCGACGATCTGCCGCCGCCGCGTCTGGCCGATACCGACGACTGGCTGCCGGGCGAACGTCTGGCCGAAGAACACAAGGCCATCGGCTTCTACCTCTCGGGCCACCCGATCGAGGATTACCTGCCCGCGCTCAAGCGCAAGAAGGTGCTGAGCTGGGAAGAGGTGCAGCAAAAAGCCGTGGGCGGTCCTTTCGTGACCAAGATCGCGGGCGAGGTCGCCTCGGTGCGCGAGAAGAAATCCGCCAAGGGCAACCGCTTCGCCTTCGTGGCACTCTCGGATGCGTCGGGGCCCTACGAGGTCGCCTTCTGGTCCGAGGCGCTGGAAGCCTGCCGCGATGTGCTGGAAACCGGCAACCTTCTGGTGCTGACCGTGAAGGTCGAGGTCGACGGCGAGTCGGTGCGTATGGTCGCCACTTCGGCCCAGACCGTGGAGAAGGCGACGGCGGATGCGGGCTCGTCGGGGCTTCTGGTGCATATCGACAACAATGACGCGGTCGCCTCTGTCGCGAGCCTCGTCGAGCGCGTCGCCCGCGAAGGGAAGGTGCATTCGCGCGGTCCGATCAGCTTCATGGTCTATGACAATGAGCGCGGCTGCCGCTACCAGATCACCGCGATGCCCGAGGCGCCGGTCAATGCTCAGGTGAAAGGCGCGTTGCGCTCTTTGCGCGGGGTGAGCGAGGTCGAAGAGGTCTGAGCCTCACAGGCTGCGCGCCACCCATGCCAGTCGCAGCGCGATCGCGGCGGCAAGGGCGGTGGCGAACTCGCCCCAGCGCAGCAGCGCCACGCCGCGCAGCAGATCGGGCTCGTTGATCCCGTCGCGCACCGCACCGGAGATCATGCCCATCTCCAGCCACGCCGCCGCGCCCAGCACGGCGGTTGCCAGAAAACTCATTGAGACCAAAATCATGGCCTGCCGATGGCTGCGCAGCCGCCAGATCAGCCCGCACATCAGCGGCACGGCGAAGAACACCTGCATCGCAAGGATGCCGCTGCCCTGCCACAGCTCGAACCGGTCGAGTGTCGAACGAAGGTCGATGCCCGGGGGCCAGATCAGCAAAGCGGTGTAGATGAGCGCTTGGGCACTCACGAAAACACCGTTCAGCCCCCAGAGCGCCGCGTCCATTACCAGTGCGGCGGTTTCTGGTCGGCCAGAGGGATCGCGCTGCCGCTGTCATATTCGCGCTCGGCCTCGCGCTCCATCAGCAGGCCCAGATGGCGCTCCAGCCGTTCGATCTGACGCGCCTGCGCGGCCGCGACATCGGACAGCTCGTCCACCGTTTGCGTCAGATAGGCGATCTGTTCTTCCGCCCGTTCCAGCCGTTCCTGCATCTGCCGTTCCTATTGCTTGCCGGGGCCAGCCCCTTGGGCTACACCCTCGCGCGAGATAAGATCAGGTGCAAGCCGATGGCGAAACAGAAAAAGCAGCCCCGTCCCAAAGCAGAGGCCCCGAAGGGCTTCCGCGATTATTTCGGGACGGAGGTGACCGAGCGGGCCGATATGCTGGCGAAGATCGCAGAGGTCTATCGCACGCATGGCTTCGAGGCGCTTGAAACTTCGGCCATTGAGACGGTCGAGGCATTGGGCAAATACCTCCCCGATGTGGACCGCCCGAACGCGGGCGTCTTCGCGTGGCAGGAGGAAGATGACGGCAAGTGGCTGGCGCTGCGCTACGACATGACGGCGCCGCTGGCGCGGGTCGCGGCGCAATATCGCAACGACCTGCCGACGCCCTATCGTCGCTTCACGATGGGCCCCGTCTGGCGCAACGAAAAGCCCGGTCCGGGTCGGTTCCGCCAGTTCTATCAATGCGATGCCGATACCGTGGGCGCGCCCTCCGTGGCGGCTGACGCCGAGATTTGCGGGATGCTTTCGGACGCGTTGGAGGCCGTCGGCATTCCGCGCGGCGATTACGTCGTGCGGGTGAACAACCGCAAGGTTCTGAACGGCGTGATGGAAGTCGCTGGCGTCCTGGATCCGGCCGACCCCACGAAGTTCGAAGAGGAACGCGGCATCGTCCTGCGCGCCATCGACAAGTTCGACAAGTTCGGCGAGGAGGGCGTGCGCCTTCTGATGGGCGAGGGGCGTCTGGACGACTCCGGCGACTTCACCAAGGGCGCGGGGCTGTCCGAGGCACAGGCCGATACGGTCATGGGCTTCATGGAGGCCAAGCGCGAAGACAACGCCGCCACCGTCGCGCGGCTGCGCGAGTTGGTCGAAGGCTCGGCGCTGGGTGCGGAAGGCGTGGACGAACTCGAGCAGATCGCCTCGCTTCTCGACGCGCAGGGCTACGGCCCCGACCGCATCGTGATCGACCCCTCGGTCGTGCGCGGTCTGGGCTATTACACCGGCCCGGTTTTCGAGGCCGAGCTGACCTTCGAGATCACCGACGAAAAGGGCCGCCCGCGCCAATTCGGCTCGGTCGCAGGCGGCGGGCGCTATGACGATCTGGTCAAGCGCTTCACCGGTCAGGTCGTTCCGGCCACCGGCGTCTCGATCGGCGTCGACCGCCTTCTCGCCGCGCTCCGCGCCAAGGGCCGCATCGGCGGCTCCGCGCAGGGCCCGGTCGTCGTGACCGTGATGGATCGCGACCGGATGGCCGAATACATGGCGCTGGCCTCCACGCTGCGCGGGGAAGGCATCCGCGCCGAGGTCTATCTGGGCAACCCGAAGAACTTCGGCAACCAGTTGAAATACGCCGATAAACGCGAAAGCCCGGTGGCGATCATCCAAGGCTCGGACGAGGCAGACCGCGGCGTCGTCCAGATCAAGGATCTGATCCTTGGCGCGAAGATCGCGCAGGACGCGACGGTTGAAGAATGGAAATCCCAACCGGCGCAATTCGAGGTTCCGACCGGGGAAATGGTCGCAAAAGTGCAAGAAATCCTTGCGCGCTACGAGGCCGAGTGATGGCGGACAAGGCGCAAGCGCGGGGACAGGCAGGCCGTCTGCTGGAGCAATTCCTCAAAGCGGGTGCGGTCGAGGTTACGCCTGACATCCTGCAACCCGCCGAGGCGCTTCTCGACCTTTACGGCGAGGATATCCGCGCCCGCGCCTATGTCACCGCCGACCCGCTGCGCGGCGAGATGATGCTGCGCCCGGATTTCACCGTGCCGGTCGTGCAGGAGCATATGGCCAATGGCGCCGAACCTGCGCGCTACGCTTACGCGGGCGAGGTGTTCCGCCGTCAGGATCATCGCGGCGCCGCGCGTGCCCATGAGTATTTTCAGGCCGGGTTCGAAATCTTCGACCGCGCCGATCCCGAAGCCGCAGATGCCGAGGTTTTCGCGCTGTTCGCGGGGCTTCTCGCCAAGCTGAACCTGTCCGCCACGATCGGCGATATGGGCCTGCTGCGCGCCGCCGTCGACGGGCTCGACACGCTGCCCGAGCGCAAAGCCGCGCTCGCCCGTCACATCTGGCGTCCCAAACGCTTCCAGCATCTGCTTGCGCGCTATTCGGGGCAGGTCGAGGTGCCGAAAGCCCGCGCCGATCTGCTGACCGGCCAGCGCTCCGGCGCGCCGTGGATCGGGCTGCGCTCGCGCGAGGAGATGGAGGCGCGGATCGCCACGCTCGCCGCCGACGCTGCCGCTGCGCCGATCCCGACCGATGCGGTTGCCGCGATGGGCAAACTGGCTGAGCTGCGCTGTGCTGCAGATCAGGCGCCTGCCGCCCTGCGCGCGCTCGGCATTGAAGCGATCGAACCGGCAATCGCGCGGCTCGAAAAGCGCCTCGATGCGCTCGCCACGCGCGGCATCGACCTCGCCGCGATCACCTTCGACGCGAGCCACGGGCGCTCGACGATGGAATATTACGACGGCTTCGTCTTCACCTTCACCGCAGCCGATCCGGCACTGCCGCCGGTCGCCTCCGGCGGGCGCTACGACGCGCTGACCCGGCAACTGGGGCAGGGGCGCGAAATCCCCGCCGTGGGCGGCGTGATCCGTGCAGGGTTGATGGCCGATCTGGAGGCGCAAGCATGAGCGAGGCCATGATCAAACTCGGTGTGCCCTCCAAGGGGCGTCTGATGGAGAAGACCTTCGACTGGTTTGCGCAAGCGGGTATCACGCTCAAGCGCACCGGGTCGGAGCGCGAATATGCGGGCGCGGTCGAAGGGGCCGAGGGCGTGCAGCTCGTGCTGCTCTCAGCCGGAGAAATCCCGCGCGAACTGGCGGCGGGGCGTATCCATCTGGGCGTCACCGGTTCCGATCTCGTGCGTGAGAAGCTCGCCGATTGGGAGAGCCAGGTCGCCGATCTCGCGCCGATGGGCTTCGGTCATGCCGATCTGATCATCGCGGTGCCGGCCTGCTGGTCGGATGTGGACAGCCTCGAAGACCTCGACGCCGCCGCCCACCGCTTCCGCGCCACCCACGGCTTCCGCCTTCGGATCGCCACGAAATACCACCGCCTCGTGCGCGAATTCCTGACCCGCGAGGGCGTGGCCGATTGGCAGCTCGTCGACAGCCAGGGCGCGACCGAGGGCACCATCGCGAACCTCACCGCCGAGGCCGTGGCCGATATCACCTCGAGCGGGGAGACGCTGCGCGCGAACCATCTGAAGATCCTCTCGGACGGGCTGATCCACCAATCTCAGGCGACGCTGTTTGCCTCGCGTGCCGCCGATTGGTCGGGGCAGGAAAGCCGCCTTGCGGGTCTCGCGCAGCAGCTCGGACTGCCCGCGCCAACGCTCTGATCTTCCTCTTGGTCGAAATATCCCACGGGGGGCCGGGGGTGTGAAACCCCCGGCCTGCGCCGCTCAATAGCCCCGCGACCGGTCCACGAGATAGAGGAACGGCTCGCCCGCTTCGCCCCGCCGGATATTCTCCGCGATGACCTCCGAGGCGGTCTCAGCGCGGCTCTCGGCGGCGATATGGGGCGTCACCGTCACGTGGGGATGCGCCCAATAGGGATGCTCGGGGGGCAGGGGCTCCACGCGGAAGACGTCGAGCGTCGCATGGCCGATCTGGCCGCGATCCAGCGCTGCGAGCAGCGCGTCGTCGTCGATCAGCGTGCCGCGGCCCGGATTGATGATCCGCGCACCTTTCGGCATCTGCGCCAGCGTGTCCGCGTTCAGAAGCTCGGTGGTCTCGGGCGTGTCGGGGAGGATCGAGACGAGGATCTCGGCGCGCGTCAGCGCTTCGCGCAGCCCATCGTCGCCGCACAAGCAGCTGATCCCGGCGATGTCCTTCTTCGTGCGGCTCCAGCCGGTGACCGCAAAGTCCAGACCTGCGAGTGCTTCCGCGCAGGCCTTGCCCAAAGCGCCCAAGCCCAGCATCACCACCGAGCGGTCCCGCGCAAGGGGCGGCACGCCGCCGTCATGGCGCCAGACACCGTCCTGCTGGGTCAGCGTCGCGTCGATCCCGAGGTGATAGCGCAGCACATGGCCGGTCACGTAATCGACCATGCCGCGTTCCAGTCCCGCATCCACCATCCGGCACAGCGGCTGGGTCAGGGTCTCGTTGCCGACCACGCGCTCCACCCCGGCCCAGAGATTCAGCACGGCCTTCACGCCGGTGAGGGCGGTGAAATCCTGTACCGGTCCCTGCGGAGAATAGACGACATAGTCGACCTGCGCGGGGTCGATCTCGTCCGGCTGGACGATCTGCGCCTCGACGCCAGTGGCCGCGATGGCCTCGGTCAGCGGGCGTTCGTAACGCGCCCAGTTCTCGGGCTTGTCGGCGAAAAGGACGCGGATCATCTTTGCCTCGGTCTATGGACATGGGCGCTTTGCACCAGCCCGAAGGCCGCGAGCAGGATCATCATGGCGGTGCCTCCGTAACTCACCAGCGGCAAGGGAACGCCCACGACAGGCATCAGCCCCATCACCATCGCCATGTTGATCGCGAAGAAGAAGAAGAACGTCCCGGCGACCCCGAAACTGAGCAGCGAGGCGAAGCGGTCCTTCGTTGCCATCGCGGTATAAAGCGCAAAGCCGATGATGCCGGTGTAAAGCATCAGGAGGGAGAAGGCGCCGACGAAGCCGAACTCCTCGGCGAGCGTGGTGAAGATGAAGTCCGTGTGCTTCTCGGGCAGGAAGTTCAGGCGACTTTGCGTGCCCTGCATGAAGCCGCGCCCCGACCAGCCGCCCGAGCCGAGCGCGATCTGCGCCTGCATGATGTTGTAGCCCGCACCAAGCGGGTCGGAACCCGGATCGAGGAAAGTGTCGATGCGCTTGTACTGGTAGTCGTGCAGCAGCTGATAGTCCGTGCCGCGGCTTTCCATCACGCCGAAGACAAGCCCGACGACCAGCGCGATCACGGTGCCGAAATACCAAAATGACACCCCGGCTGCGAACATCACGAAGGCCCCGCCCAGCACCAGCATCACCGCAGTGCCGAGGTCGGGCTGGGCCAGCACGAGGAAGGTGGGCGCGAGAATGATCACCGCAGGGATGAACACCCAGAGCGGGCGCGAGACCTTCTCGACCGGCAGCCAGTCGTAATAGGCGGCCAGCAGCATCACGAGGGTGATCTTCATCAACTCGGAGGGCTGAATGCGCAGCGGGCCGATCTCCAGCCAGCGCTGTGCGCCCATGCCGATCGCGCCGAAGAACTCCACCGCGACCAGCAGCAAAAGCGCCACGAAATAGGCCAGCGCCGAGACATTGCGCCAGAACCAGACCGGGATGAAGGCGACAGTGAACATGGCGATCATACCGAGCGCGAAGCGTTTCATCTGCGGCTCGGCCCAGGTATGGATATTCCCGCCTGCGACCGAGTAGAGCATCAGAAAGCCCGCGCAGGCCACCGCCGTCAGCAGGATCACCAGCGGCCAGTTCAGATAGAAGATCTTGCGCCATCCCGTCGGGACGGTCTTGAGATTGCTCTCGAGATAGCTCATGCGCGCGACCTCGATTGCGGCTTCTGCACGGTGTCGGGGTCGACCAGATCGAGCGTTTCGTTCAGCTCCTTGGCCTTCGCGCGGGCGAAGGACGGGTAGGCATCGTCCGGGGGCAGGCCGCCCGCCAGCGCGAACAGCAACACGTCGCGCGCGATCGGGGCGGCGGCCGTCGAGCCGCCCGAGCCGTGTTCGACCACGACCGAGACCGCGTAGCGCGGATTGTCGATGGGGGCGAAAGCCACGAAGAGCGCGTGGTCGCGCCGGTTCCAGGGAAGCTGCTCGTTGCGGATCACGCCGCGGGCACGTTCGGCCTTGGTGATGTTGCGGACCTGGGAGGTGCCGGTCTTGCCCGCCATCTTCCATTCCTTCATCGCGATGCGCGAGCCGCGCGCGGTGCCGCGCGAGGAGTTCACCACCGCGGTCATCCCCTTGCGCACGCTGTCGAGATAGACCTTCTCGACGCCCAGATCGTCGGTGACGCGGATCGGTTGCTCGACCCCGTCACGGGCGCGGATCAGACGCGGCTCGACCTTTTTCCCGCTGGCGATGCGCGCCGCCATGATCGCGAGATGCATCGGCGAGGCCAGCACATAGCCCTGACCGATCGCCGCGTTCGCGGTGTCGCCGATCAGCCAGTCCTTGCCGTAACGCTCCCGCTTCCACTCCTTGGTGGGGGCCACGCCCTCCTTCACCGCCGACATCGGCAGGTCGGGCCGGACGCCCACGCCCAGACGCTTGGCCATGTCGCTCATCTTGTCGATGCCAACGCGCTGCGACAGCTCGTAGTAATAGACGTCGCAGGACTGCTCCATGCTCTTGGTCATGTTCACATGGCCGTGCCCCGCGCCCTTCCAGCAGTGGAAGCGGCGGCCCGCGATCTCGACATAGCCGGGGCACCAGATGGTTTCCTCGGGCGTCACCAGCCCCGCCTCCAGCGCGGCGAGCGCGGTGACCATCTTGTAGGTCGAGCCCGGCGGGTAGAGGCCCTGCACGGTCTTGTCGGCCAGCGGGCGGTGATCGTCCTGCGTGAGGCGCTGATAATCGGCGACCGAAATCCCACGCACGAAAAGGTTGGGGTCGAAGCTCGGTGCGGAGGCGCAGGCGAGCACGTCGCCATTGGTCACATCCATCACCACGGTCGCGGCGGATTCTTCTTCCAACCGCTGCAGCGCATAGTTCTGCAGACGATAATCGAGCGTCAGCTGAAGGTTCTCGCCGGGCTGGCCGGGTTCGCGCGACAGCTCTCGCATCTCGCGCCCGGCGGAGTTCACCTCGACACGCCGCTGACCGGCCGCGCCGCGCAGCACGCTTTCCTCTTTGGCCTCGATCCCGGTTTTCCCCAGCTGGAATTTCGGGATTAGCAGCAGCGGATCGGGGTCTTCCATCTTGCTCAGATCGTAATCCGAGACCGGGCCGACATAGCCGATCACATGGCCGAAATCCTCGCGGCGCGGATAGAGACGCGACAGGCCGACATCGGGGCTGACACCGGGCAGCGAGGGGCCGTTCACCGCGACGCGCGAGAACTCGTCCCATGTCAGGCGGTCGGCCACCGTGACCGGCGTCGTCGGCGGGCGGCGGCGGATATCGTGCAGGATGTCTTTCGTATCGCCATCGGTGATCGGGATCAGACGGCGCAACGCGGCCAGCGTCGCATCGACGTCATCGGTATCCTCGCGGGTGATGGTCACACGGTAATTCTGCTCGTTGCCCGCAAGCATGACCCCGTTGCGATCGAAGATCAGACCGCGCGCTGGCGGGATCAACCGGATCTTCACCGAGTTGCCCTCGGCCAGCAGCCGGTATTGCTTGGCGTCTTCTAGCTGCATCTTGCGCATCCGCGCTGCCAGCACGGCTACCACCGCCGCCTGCGCGCCGCCCAAGAGCAAGCCGCGTCGCGTGATGCGGCGGGTGCTGACTTCGGTCTCTTTCGGGGATCGTCTCATTCTGGGCCCCCTCACATTCGATGTCCGTAGGCGTCGACCTCGCCCGGTGCCGCGCGGCGCAGGCCGAAGGCCACCCGCGACACCAGCACCACCACCGGATAGGCGGCCAGCGTCACCAGCATCTGGAACAGCTCCAGCCCGAGGCTCGGCTGATCGACCATAGTGACCAGCAGGACGATGCGCTTCACTGCCACCATAGCGATCAGCAGCCCCGCAACCAATGCCCATTCCAGCGCGAAGGGCAGATCGCGCAGGCTTTGCTCGCGGCGGCGCAGGAATTCGGTCGCGCCGAGGACGATCAGCGCCCAGAGGCCGATGGGCCGCCAGAACATGATGTCTTCAAGCAGGAAAACCAGAACGATCAGCAGCGCCGGGGCGTATTCGGGGCGCCGCAGCACCCAGGCCAGCGTCAGGGCCAAGGTCAGGTCGGGGCCGGGCAGGCCGCCCGGCGAATGGTCGACCGGCATCAGGCGCACGAAGATCAGCACGAGGCCAATCACGACGAAGAGCGTCCGGTAGCTGAGGCGGCGGCGGGTGATGGGGTCGATCATTGGCTGCCCCCGTTGCCGTCCTCCGACCCGTCATCGGGTTCGAGCGCGCCCTCGGCGGCCTCCGAGCGCGCCTTCTCGGCGGCTTCCTGTTCGATGACCTTCGGGTCGGGCGCGATCAGCCCGCCTGCATTCTCGATCCGCTCGGCCGGGTGCGAGCGCAGCACGCGCAGGAAATCGAGCCGCTCGTAATCGGCCGCGAGGCGCACGCGCAGCCGCTTGTCGCGGCCCTGGAAGACCTGACCGACCAGCAGCCCCGCCGGGAAGACCCCGCCATCGCCCGAGGAGATCACGCGGTCGCCCGGGCGCACGCGGTCGGGATGTTCGAGGAAATCCACGAACGGGTAGGGGGAGTTGTCGCCCGCGAGGATCGCGTTCTGCCCCGAGGCCGGGATCGAGACCGGGATGCGGCTCGAGGCGTCGGTCAGCAGCAGCACCCGCGAAGTCGAGGAGCCCACGCCCGAAATCCGGCCCACAAGGCCCAGCCCGTCCATCGTGGCCCAGCCATCGACGATACCGTCGCGCTTGCCGACATTCAGCAGCACCGATTTGCGGAAGGGCGAGCCGCTATCGGCGAGCACGCGCCCCGACACGGAGGTCAGCTTCGGATCGAGCCGCACCTTGTTCTGCGCCAGAAGTTTCGCGTTTTGCTGTTCCAGCTGAACGGCGGCTTCTTTCCACGCCTTCATCTGCTGCAGCTCGCGGCGCAACTCCTGGTTCTGCTCGTAGATGCGGGAATAGGATTGGAAGCCCTCGACCATGTCGGTCAGTTTCGTGACCGGCGCCATCGCCCAATCGAAGCTGGGCACGAAGCGATCCACGAGGGCAGAGCGGAACCGCTCCATCCGCGGGCTGTCGATGCGCCAGACGAGGAAGAGCGCGAGCAACACGACGACAAGAACCGCAACGCCCAGTCGGCGCAGCGGTCCGATATAGTCTTGGTCGTCGCGATTTCTGGCCAAATCCGTCTCCGGTCAGATCACTGGCCGGGCGTGGTGCGATCCCGGCCCCGTCTCAGCTGTCGTAATCAATGACGTGGCGAAGCTGCTTTTCATATTCAAGCGCCTTGCCGGTGCCGAGGGCAACACAGTTGAGCGACTGATCGGCGATCGAGATCGAGAGGCCCGTCTGCTCGCGCAGGGCCAGATCCAGCTCGCCCAGCAGCGCACCGCCACCGGTCAGCATCACGCCACGGTCGACGATGTCGGCGGCGAGGTCGGGCGGGGTGGTCTCCAGCGCCTGCATCACCGCGTCACAGATCGACTGGACGGGCTCGGACAGCGCCTCGGCGACCTGCGCCTGCGTGATTTCGGTTTCTTTCGGCACGCCGTTCAGCAGGTCGCGACCGCGCACGTGGAGCGACATGCCGCGCCCGTCATCGGGCATCCGCGCGGTGCCGATCGTGGTCTTGATCCGCTCCGCGGTGGATTCGCCCACGAGAAGGTTCTGGTTGCGGCGCAGGTAGGAGATGATCGCCTCGTCCATGCGGTCGCCGCCCACGCGCACCGAGCGCGCATAGACGATGTCGCCCAGCGAGAGGACGGCCACCTCGGTCGTGCCGCCGCCGATATCGACCACCATCGAGCCCGTGGGGTCGGTGATCGGCATGCCGGCACCGATGGCCGCTGCGATCGGTTCTGCGATCAGGCCGGCGCGGCGCGCACCTGCCGAGAGAACCGACTGACGGATCGCGCGCTTCTCCACCGGGGTCGCGCCATGCGGGACGCAGACGATGATCTTCGGCTTCGAGAAGGTCGAGCGCTTGTGCACCTTGCGGATGAAATGCTTGATCATTTCCTCGGCGCTGTCGAAATCCGCAATGACGCCATCGCGCATCGGGCGGATCGCTTCGATCGAGCCGGGGGTCCGGCCGAGCATCAGCTTGGCGTCTTCACCGACCGCCAGCACCTGCTTTTTGCCGTCCTTGACGTGATAGGCGACCACCGAGGGTTCGTTCAGCACGATCCCCTTGCCTTTGACATAGACCAGCGTGTTCGCCGTCCCGAGGTCGATCGCCATGTCCGAGGAGAAGATCCCACCAACCATATTACGCCTGTCCCATCCCAAATTTCTTAGAAACACCGCGACTCGCGCCAAGCCACGGCCCGCGCCTCGTATAGTCAAAGCGGCCCTTACGGGGAAGCGGATTTGCGCCACAGGCAAGCCCCCCCTGCGGTTATCCGCTGAGGCTAGGCCAAGGGATTGACCTTTTTCAACATTTTGGGCGGATTTCGCCCGGAAAAATTGCTTGAAATTACAGATATGCGATACGTCACGAAATCGTGCTGAAATCGGGGAATTCGCGGGGGCTGGATTGAAAACGGGCAGCCCTTCGCGGGCTGCCCGAAAGCTGTGCAATTTGTGGTCGGCTCAGAGCTTGTAGCTCACCGTTTTCACATCCGCGTCGGGCGCGGTTTTCTGGCTGCGGAAGCGCAGGCGGTTGAGCGCGCCGACATAGGCCTTCACGCTGGCGAGGATCGTGTCGGTGTCCGACGCCGCCCCCGTGCCGATCCGCCCGTCTTCTTCGAGGCGGACCGAAACGGTCGCCTGCGCGTCGGTGCCTTCGGTCACGGCATGCACCTGATAGAGCTTCAGCTTCGCTTGCGTCGGGTAGATTTCCTTGACGCAGTTGAAGACCGCATCGACCGGGCCGTCGCCTTGGCACTTGCTGGATTTCTCCTCGCCGTCGACGAGCATCTTCAGCTCGGCTTCCTGCCCGTCCGAACCGCAGACGACGCGCAGCCATTTCACCTGCAGGTAGTCATCGGCCGTGTTCGCGGCGCTGTCGGTCATCAGCGCGATCAGGTCCTCGTCGTAGATTTCCTTCTTGCGGTCGGCCAGCGCCTTGAAGCGAACGAAGACGTCCTTGAGCTGGTTGTCGCCCAGCTCGTAGCCCAGATCCTTGAGCTTCGCGCGCAGCGCGGCGCGGCCCGAGTGTTTGCCCATCGCGATATTCGCCTCGTTGAGGCCGATATCGGCGGGCTTCATGATCTCGAAGGTCTCGACATTCTTCAGCACGCCATCCTGGTGGATGCCGCTTTCGTGCAGGAAGGCGTTCTTGCCGACGATCGCCTTGTTGAACTGCACCGGGAAGCCCGAAACCTGCGCCACGCGGCGCGAGATGTTCATGATCTTCGTCGTGTCGATATGGGTCTGGTAGGGCATGATGTCCTGACGGACCTTCATCGCCATCACGACCTCTTCGAGCGCGGTGTTGCCCGCGCGCTCGCCCAGACCGTTTATCGTGCATTCGATCTGACGCGCACCGGCATCGACCGCGGCCAGCGCGTTCGCCGTCGCCATGCCCAGATCGTTGTGGCAGTGGGTCGCGAAGATGATCTCGTCGGCGCCCGGCACACGCTCGAGCAGCATCCGGATCAGATCGGCGGATTCGGTCGGCGCGGTATAGCCTACCGTGTCGGGGATGTTGATCGTGGTTGCACCCGCCTTGATCGCGATCTCGACGACGCGGCAGAGGTAGTCATGCTCGGTCCGGGTCGCGTCCATCGGCGACCACTGCACGTTGTCGCACAGGTTGCGCGCGTGGCTGACGGTCTCGTGGATGACGTCGGCCATCTCGTCCATCGTCAGGTTCGGGATCGCGCGGTGCAGCGGCGAAGTGCCGATGAAGGTGTGGATGCGCGGCGATTTCGCGTGCTGCACGGCCTCCCAGCAGCGGTCGATATCGGGCAGCTTGGCGCGGGCGAGCCCGCAAATGGTCGAGAACTTGGCGCGTTTCGCTATATCGCTGACGGCTTCGAAATCGCCCTCGGAGGCGATGGGGAAGCCGGCTTCGATGATGTCGACGCCCATTTCGTCGAGCAGATCGGCGATCTCGAGCTTCTCGTCATGGGTCATCGTCGCGCCCGGCGATTGCTCGCCATCACGCAGGGTCGTGTCGAAAATCAGAACGCGGTTTTTGTCGATCATGGTCTGGGCCATCTGCTAGTCTCTTTCGTCTTGGCTCTTAGCGTTACTTGGTCCCGAAGGCCAGCATTGCGCGGTGGCTTTCGGAAGTTGTCCGGGCGCTGGTTACCCCTGAGCGTTCGCGCCCGAAGGCACGCTCAGAGGCTGCTAAGAAGAAGGAGACCACGGGGCATCGCGCCTTGGGCGAGAGCCCCGGCTGCGGTGAGTTGAATATGCTTAACCCGTGTCATGGGGGGCACTATAGGCGCCAAGTGATAAATGAAAAGAAAAAAAGGAACCGCTCGCGGCGGGGGCGCGTAGCCTTTTGGCGCATATGACGGAGGACAAGGTGGCGGGTCAGGCAATCGTGATCGGAGATACGGGCGGGATCGGTTCGGCGATCCGGGCAGAGCTGGAAGCGCGCGGCTTCGCGGTGAAGGGGTTGTCGCGGTCGCGCGATGGATTCGTTGTGACGGATGAGCGTTCGGTCGAGGCGGGGCTGCGCGGGATCGACGGGTCGGTAGATCTGATCTTCGTGGCCTCCGGCGCGCTTGGCACGCCAGAAAAGGCGCTGTCGCAGCTCACGCCCGACGAATTGCAGAACCAGTTCGCCGTGAATGCGATGGGCCCGGCGCTGGTGCTGAAACATGCGGCCCGCCTATTGCCCCGCGATAAGCCTGCGCGGTTTGCGGCGCTCTCGGCGCGGGTCGGCTCGATCGGGGATAACGGCTTGGGCGGCTGGTATAGCTATCGGACCTCGAAAGCGGCACTGAACCAGCTGCTGCACGGCGCGGCGATCGAACTGGGGCGCTCTCACAAGCAGCTCGTGGTCGCGGCGCTGCATCCCGGCACGGTCGACACCCCCTTTACCGCCGATTACCCGCGCGACAAGCTCGCCCCGGAAGACGCGGCGCGCCGGTTGTTGGATGTACTGGACGGGCTGACGCCCGCGCAATCGGGCGGCTTTTACGATTACGCAGGCAAGGAGATCCCATGGTAACCCGAAACGCCATCGTCACCGGCTCCGCGCGCGGGATCGGCCGCGCGATCACCGAGGCGCTGCTGGATCGCGGCTGGCAGGTCGCGGCGCTCGATCTGGATATCGACCCGCTGGAGGCGCGCGAAGGGTTGCAGGCGATCCGCTGCGATCTGGGGCGCGGAGACGATATTCGTGCGGCCGTCGCGGAGGCCGGGTTCGAGACGCTCGACCTGCTCGTGAACAATGGCGGGCCAGCCAATCCCGAATGCGGACCGCTGGAGGACCTGACGCTGGAGGCGTGGCACAGGTGGATTGACCCGCATCTGACGGGAACGTTCCTGATGACCCGCGATGCTTTGCCAGCCTTGCGCAAGGGGCAGGGGGCGGTGGTCAACATGGCCTCGACCCGCGCGCTGCAATCCGAGCCTGACACTTTCGCCTATGCGGCGGCGAAGGGCGGTGTCACCTCGCTGACCCACGCAATGGCGGTGAGCCTCGGGCCGGAGGTGCGGGTCAACGCGATTGCCCCCGGCTGGATCAATTCGAGCGGCGAGGCCTTGGGCGAAGAAGATCACGCGCAGCATCCGGTGGGCCGGGTGGGCGACCCGAAGGATATCGTCGAGGCCGTGCTCTACCTCGCGGATGCAGGCTTTGTGACGGGCCAGGTGTTGGTCGTCGATGGCGGCATGACCCGGAAGATGATCTATGACTAAGCTGATCGCGGTGCTGGGCGACCAGCTGAGCCATGATGGCGCAGCTTTGCGCTGCGGCGACAAGGATGCGGATGTGGTCGTGATGGCTGAGGTGCGCGAAGAAGCGACCTATACTGGCCATCACAAGCAGAAGCTCGCCCTGACCTTCGCCGCCATGCGCCGCTTCGCCGACGAGTTGGGGCGCGACGGCTGGCAGGTCCGCTATACGAAGCTTACCGATGACGACAACGCGGGCTCGCTGGTGGGTGAATTCGCGCGCCGCGCCGAGGAAGAGGGGGCCGAGGAGGTGGTGACGCTCGCGCCCGGCGAATGGCGGCTGCGTCACGCCTTCGAGAGCGCGCCGATCAAGATCCGGCAACTGCCTGACGACCGCTTCATCTGCTCCGAGAAACGCTTCGCCGACTGGGCCGAGGGGCGCAAGGAATTGCGGATGGAGTGGTTCTACCGCGAGATGCGCCGCGAGACGGGCCTTTTGATGGAGGGCGACGATCCGGCAGGTGGTGAGTGGAACTTCGACAAGGAGAACCGCAAGCCCGCCCAGCCCGACCTGTTCCGTGAGCCCGCGCCGACCTTCCGCAAGGATGCGCTGGTGCAGGAGGTGCTCGATATGGTCGAGGCGGAGTTCCCCGACAATTTCGGATCGCTCGACGAATTCAACTGGCCGGTCAGCCGCGCGCAGGCCGAACGCGCGCTGGAGCATTTCATCACTCATAACCTGCGCGATTTCGGCACCTATCAGGACGCGATGCTGGCTGAGGACCGGCTGCTGCACCACTCGATCCTGTCGTCGAGCATCAATCTCGGGCTGCTCTCTCCGCTGGAAGTCTGCAAGGCCGCGGAAGAAGCTTACAAGGCGGGCGATGCGCCGATCAATTCGGTGGAAGGGTTCATCCGGCAAATCCTCGGCTGGCGCGAATATATGCGGGGCATCTACTTCCTTGAGGGGCCCGATTACACCTCGCGCAATGCGCTGCACCACAAGCGCGACCTGCCGTGGTTCTACTGGTCGGGCGAGACCGACATGGCCTGCATGAAAGCCGCGATCGGGCAAACCCGCGATCTGGCCTATGCCCATCATATCCAGCGTCTGATGGTGACGGGCAATTTCGCGCTGCTGGCCGGGATCGACCCGCGCCAGGTGCAGGACTGGTATCTCGCCGTCTATATCGACGCCTATGAATGGGTGGAGGCGCCGAACACGGCGGGGATGAGCCAGTTCGCCGATGGCGGGGTGGTGGCCTCGAAGCCCTACATTTCCTCGGGCGCCTATATCGACAAGATGTCGGATTACTGCGCGGGCTGCGCCTATGACGTGAAGGCGAAGGACGGGGAGAAAGTGTGCCCGTTCAACAGCTTGTACTGGCATTTCCTCGACCGGCATCGCGACCGCTTCGAGGGCAATCCGCGCATGGGACTCGTCTATCGTAACTGGGACAAGCAGAAGAAAGAGACGCGCGACGCCAAGCTGAAGACCGCGGAGGCGGTGCTCGCGAAGCTCGACAAGGGCGAGGCGCTGTAGCGCGCCTGCCCAGCAAAGCGGATCAGTTCGCGGAAGGCTCTGTCGCCGCCGGTTCGTTCGCCGGGGCAGGCGGAGTCTCGGCGCTGGCATCGGGCGTGGGCTGCGTCGCAGGCGCGCTGGTATCCTGCAGCTTGTCGTTCGACCATTCGCCGCTTGCGACATTCCCGGAGGCATAGGTCATCGTGCCTTGCCCTTCGCGTTTGCCATTCGAGAAGCTGCCCACATAGGTGTCGCCATTGGCATAGGTCGCGCGGCCTTGCCCGTCGATCGCGCCGTTGCGCCACTCGCCCTCATAGGTGAAACCATCGGGCATGGTCAGCTTGCCGGTCCCGTCGCGCTGGCCGTTCTTGAAGGCGCCCTCATAGGTCGTGCCATCGGCATAGCGCGCGATGCCCTGGCCCTCGCGCTGCCCGTTCACCCAGTCGCCCTCGTAGCTGTAGCCGTCCGGGTAGGTCATCTTGCCCTTGCCGTCATTGCGCGCGTTCTTGAACTCACCCTCATAGACGAGCCCGTTCGCGTAGCGCGCGGTGCCGGTGCCCTGAATGACGCCATGCGCCCAGCCGCCCTCGTAGCTGGAGCCATCGGGATAGGTGATTTTGCCCTGACCGTCGGGCAGGTCGTTCTTGAAGCTGCCCTCATAGACCGAGCCGTCGGGGTACTGCACCTTGCCCTTACCCTCGATGCGGCCTTCCTTCCATTGGCCGGTATAGACATAGCCGTCCTTGCCGCGGAACGTGCCGGTGCCGTGGCGCTTGTCGAGCAGGAATTCCCCCTCGTAAGTATCGCCATTGGCATAGGTGACCTTGCCCGAGCCGTGGCGCTTGCCGTTGACCATCTGACCTTCGTAGACATCGCCATTGGGTTGGGTCAGCTTGCCGCGGCCGTTCATCTGGCCGGCTTTCCAGTCGCCGACATAGGTCAGCCCGTCCGCCATCGTCAGCGTGCCGGTGCCGTCGCGCTGGCCATGCGCCATCTGGCCCTCATAGGTGGAGCCGTCGGGATAGGTGATCTTGCCGTTGCCCTGCTTGACGCCGCCCAGCCAGTCGCCCTCGTAGCGATAGCCGTTCGCGCTCTCCAAGGTGCCCTTGCCGTCATGCATCGCGTTGCGGAACTGGCCCTGATAGACCGAGCCGTTCGCGTAATGCGCGGTGCCGGTGCCGGTGATCTGACCGTTGAGCCAGTCGCCCTCGTAGGTGCCGCCATCGGCGAAGGTGATCTTGCCCTTGCCGTTGGGTTTGCCGTGGTCGAACTCGCCCTCGTAGATCGAGCCGTTGGGGAAGCGCGCGCGGCCCTTGCCCTTGATCTCGCCCATCACCCATTGGCCTTCGTATTCGTAGCCCGAGGGCAGCTTGTAGCTGCCATAGCCGTCCTGCTTGCCATCGGTGAAGGTGCCCTCATAGAGGCCGCCGTCATCGTATTGCTTGGTGATGACCTCTTGCGCCGGCGCGATCTGCGCGGTCCAGCCGATCAGAACTGCCAATGTCGCGATGCGAAGCTGCGCGCCTGCCATGCGTGCCCCCTGATGGTGCTGCCTGTGCTCCGGTCTCGCGAGCGCGTGGATTCGCGCTCTGCCGTGCTTGGGGAAAGGTTAATTGCGCGGGGGTAGCCTGACAAGCGGGCAGGGCGGTCCGTGTCGGGGGCGCGGAAGGGAAGGGGCGGCAAATGCAGGGCAGCCATCCCCTTTTCACCCCAGCG
The DNA here is from genome assembly GCF_002020075.1 of Thioclava sp. F36-7. Taxonomy (NCBI): domain Bacteria; kingdom Pseudomonadati; phylum Pseudomonadota; class Alphaproteobacteria; order Rhodobacterales; family Paracoccaceae; genus Thioclava; species Thioclava sp. F36-7. The sequence continues at coordinate 421,099 of NZ_MPZR01000002.1, forward strand.
TTTTCTGCTAAATGAGAGGGCGATAACAGCCCCGAGGACGCTTATGGCCGATCGTTTCCGCCTCACCATGGCCCAGCTCAACCCCACCGTGGGCGCGCTGGAGGCCAATGCCGAGAAGGCCTTCGCCGCTTGGGAAGAGGGCAAGCGCGCGGGCGCCGACATGGTCGTGCTGCCCGAGATGTTCCTGACCGGCTACCAGACGCAGGACCTGATCGCGAAGCCCGCTTTCGTGCGCGACGCGGTCGCCGCGATGGAGGCGCTGGGTGCGCGCATCACCGATGGTCCGGCGCTGGGCATCGGCGGGCCCTACTGGACCGAGCAGGGGCAGTATAACGCCTATTGGGTCTGGAAAGACGGTGCGCTGGTCGCGCGGATGCTCAAGCACGATCTGCCGCATCACGGGATTTTCGACGAGTATCGCATCTATGATACCGGTCAGATCTCGGGGCCCTACGCGATCGCCGGCGTGCGGGTCGGGACGCCTATCTGCGAGGATGCGTGGCACCCCGACGTGGCCGAGACGCTGGCCGAGACCGGAGCCGAGATCCTGATCGTGCCGAACGGTTCGCCCTATCACCGGGGCAAGCTTGACGTGCGGATGACCCATATGGTTGCGCGCGTGGTCGAGGCCGGGCTGCCGCTCGCCTATCTCAACTCTGTCGGTGGGCAGGACGATCAGGTCTTCGACGGGGCGAGCTTCGTGCTGAACCGGCATGGCCAGCTGGCCGCGCAATTCGCACCTTTCGACGAGATCATCGACCATGTCGATTTCGAGCGTGATGACGAGGGCTGGGTCTGCATCGCGGGCCGCGACGATCCGCAGCCTTCCGAATGGGAGCAGGATTACCGCGCCATGGTCGAAAGCCTTGGCGATTACCTGCGCAAGTCGGGCTTCTCCAAGGTCGTGCTCGGCCTGTCGGGCGGGATCGATTCCGCGCTGGTGGCGACGATCGCGGCGGATGCGCTGGGGCCGGAGGCCGTGCATTGCGTGATGCTGCCCTCGGAATACACCTCGCAGGGCTCGCTTGATCACGCCGCCGATCTGGCAAAGCGGCAGGGGATGCGGCTCGATACCGTGCGGATCGACGGTGCGCGCGATGCGGTCTCGGATGCGCTTGCGCATCTGATGGAGGGCACGAAGCCCGACGTGACCGAGGAAAACATCCAATCGCGCCTGCGCGGTGTGATGCTGATGGCGCTGTCGAACAAGTTCGGCGAGATGCTTCTGACCACCGGCAACAAATCCGAGATGGCCGTGGGCTATGCCACGATCTATGGCGACATGGCCGGCGGCTACAATCCGATCAAGGATCTCTACAAGACCCGCGTTTTCGAGACCTGCCGCTGGCGCAATACGAATTACCGCGACTGGATGAAGGGTCCGGAAGGCGAGGTGATCCCGCGTGAGATCATCGACAAGCCGCCCTCCGCAGAGCTACGGCCCGACCAGAAGGACGAGGACAGCCTGCCACCCTATCCGGTGCTCGATGGCATCCTCGAAGGTCTGGTGGAGCGCGACGCCTCGGTCGCCGATCTCGTGGCCGAAGGCTACGAGCGCGAGACGATCAAGAAGGTCGAGCATCTGCTCTATATCTCGGAATGGAAGCGCCACCAGTCCGCGCCGGGCACGCGCCTGTCGAGCAAGGCGTTCTGGCTAGATCGCCGTTATCCGATCGTCAATCGCTGGCGCGACCACGGCTGAGCGCGGCGTTCGCGCTGCCGCTCAGTCTGCGTCGCTCCACGTCAGACGTGCGACGCGGGGGCGGGTGACGATGAAATTGTCGAACGAGATCGCGTCGTGGAAGCCGACGAAATGCTTGGTCGGATCCTCGCCGATTGACGTCAGATAGGCCTTGTAGGCTTCCGACAACTTGAAGGGGAGGTCATAAGCGTAGGAGGTCTCCACGATGAGCGCCTGATCGCCCGCCGCGAGGACCGGAATGCGATCCGCCTCGAGATCGAGCGCCTCTTGCGTGTAGCTTTGCGCCAGACCGGTCGCGTAGGAATCGTCCAGCTTCACCTTTTTTGCGTCGCTGCCTTCGGTGGGATCGTTGCAGGCGTGTCCCAGATCAAGTGGATCGTCCCAGCAACTCACCAAGGTCACACGCATCCAACTACGCGACGGGTCGCTATTGCCGGTCGCAAAATCGTAGACCTGCTTGATGCCTGCGACGAATTTCGGACCGATTGGATCCCGTTCGCGCGAGATCAGGTCCGAGACCGTTACATTGGCCCGTGTCGCGGCACCGCGAATTTTGAACACGTCATACATTTCGATCGACAGGATCAGCCAGCCCGACAGCATGATGAAGGCCATCAGCCCTTCGATCGGGATGGATCCGGTCTCGTCGTCGCGGAGGCGGCGGAGTAAATTGCGCATCTTTGCCATGACCATCGCTCAGGTCCCTCCTGCAGCAGAGGCGACTGCCGGTTCGATCACGATCGCGGTCGTTGCCACCAAGGCATAATCGCCATCCGCGCCGACCGGCGATGCTTCGAGGAAAGCTTGCGCAATGAAATCTTCCAGCAGCATCGGCTTTTCGCGCAGGCAGACCCGCACGAGGATCAGTTGATCCGGGGCGGCGGATTCCAGCGTGCCGGCGGGTGGTGGCTTGGTTACGTCCGAGAAATCCTCGCAGCGCACCGGGTGATTGGCGATCGATGAGGTCCAGTTCGTCTTGTCGACCTGAAACATCTCGACCGAAACCCGGTTCATGCAGCTGCTCCCGAAGAAGCCCGCCTGTTTGCAGATTTCGTGGCGCAGCGTTTTCTCGTCGATGCTGGAGTAGTTCCCGATGCGGATGATCCGGCTCGTGGCTTCGGTCGCGCGGGTCAGCAGGGTCTGCTTGATGAAGATCACGCCCAGCTCGATCCCGGCGAACATGAAGAAGATCAGGAACACGATCCAGAGCAGGGCGGGGATCGTCACCGCCCCGTCCTCCGCCCTCAGGAAGGCTCGTTTATGTGTCAGCCTCAGTGCCATGCTCTGCGCTCTCCGGTCAGTTCGTCAGGCGCAGGGTCGAGATCTGCGTCGCGATCGAGGAAAATGCATCCGCGAGATTGGCGGAGTCGACGTCGTACTGATAGCTCGGACCCGAACTGCAGTCGGCGAGCGCCGTCTTGCCGCTCTGCGGTGCATCCACGGCTACGGTGAAGACGATGATGTCCTTGCTTTTCCCGGCCTGGCACACGTCGTGCAGGTTCTTGTCCTTCTCCGAGAACATCGAGGAGATCGCCATCTCGTCGTAGATCGAAGCCACGGATTCTTGCGGGTCTAGGCGCTGGCGCGGCGGCAGAAGGAAGGTCTGGATCACATATTGCAGCGTCCATCCCTTGCTCCAGACGGTGCGCCAGTCGATCGCATGCAGGTCGCGATGCTCGAACTGTTCTTCCTGGTACCAACCGTAATCGCAGTATTCGCGGCCCCAACGGTCGGTCGTGCAATATCTTCCATAGACCCACTTCGTGGTGGTCGCGCCGATGTCCTCCGGCGCGTACCAGTTGCGATCCGCGAAGGAATAATAGGGGGGCTCGCCCAGATTCGCGCGGTCCTGCGAGAACCAGTACATGTGCGACATCGTCGTGCTGTCGTCATTGAAGGCCGTCGAACTGTCGACAGAGAACAGGCCGGAATCGCCCGTCCGATACTGCATCCGCATCGAGAAGGTGCGTGTGTTCTGACCGTCGGTCATCAGGATCATCACCTTCATCGAGCGTTCGTCGATGCTCTGACCGGTCGCGGGATAGGGCAGGGGGCGGTCGTCCACATCAGCGGAGATCGTCCCGTTTTGGACCAGAGCAGCCGAGACCGGTTTGGCCGAAGGGTCGAGCAGCGCGAAGCCCCAGCGAGCGCCGATGTCGATCGCTGTGTCACCTCCTGCACGCAGCGACGCAATCTTGTTCACGACGTCGTTCTGGTTGTCCTCGAAGGCCATGACGTCGGAATAGCTGTGATCGTAGCAGTTCTCGCCGGAGTTGCTGAGGTATTTCCGGACATACATGTTCTGGCCGATGAAATCGTAGCTCCAGCCATACATGGTGCGCTGCAGGCCGGTGGTCGGCAGGCTCACGCTGTTGAACCCCTGAAGCTGCACGTCTGCGCAGGTGTTGTAGCTGTGATCGGACGACAGGTTGTAGACCGAGGCCAGAGCCGGGCCGAGCGAGACCTGCTGATTGTACGGCACGATCGAGATCGAAAGGCGTCCGGAAGGCGCGCCCGGGGGTTGGACATTGTCGAACATCTTGTTGGTGAAATTCGTCGCGGCATCGCGCAGCGAGGCGATCTTCGTCTCGCCATAGTAGGAGCCGGAATCCGTCTGGCCCATGGAGCCGGAGACATCGAGCACCATTGAGATTTCGACATTGCCGATGGATTCCTCGGCTTGGGCCTGGGTGTTCGAGCGGAAGGATTTGACGCCGAAGCCGATCAGGTCACCGAAGATCGTCGGCATGTCGTCCTGCGCGGTCATTGCCACGCGGCGGTATTCCTTCTGCTGGCCCTCTTCGACCACGGGTTCAATATTGAGATAGTCGAGGCCGCTGGTGGAGAGGTAGTCTTTCGCCACGGTCGCGGGATCGAGCGTCTGATCCAGATTGGCCGCGGCGAGCGCGGCTCGGTCGAGCGAACTTTGGATAAGCGTACGGCGTTCGTCTTGGCGGACGAAATCAATCGCAATGCCGCCAATGACCATCAGCACGATCAAAACCTGCAGGCTGAAGATGAAAACCGCTCCATCCTCATCCTGCGCGAACCGCCCCATTCGGGCGCGCGCGGCTTCGATACGGCGTGCCAAGCCGTTTTGTTCGGTTTTGTCCCTCATCCCCGACCTCCTTCTCCATTTCAGATGGCATCGCCGCCAGCGGAGAAAACTCACAAAAATCACCGTGTGAAACTGCATAATTCCTGCGGCGAAATTAAGGCAAAAGAGTGTCTAACTTCATGGAATTGTTGTGCTTTAAATATGGAATGCCGCAGCGGGTGTGAAATAGTTTCCCAATCGGCCACCAATCTGAGGGGCTTCTGACGCTGGGCGTCGTCTTAGAGACTGAGTCGTTTAAACTAGGTTAACTCGCCTCAAGGGGCGGATTTCTCACCTTCGGCTGACGCGAAGTTTTCACCACCCGAGGGGCCGAAAGCTGTGGGTAGCTCAGCGGGTCCTCTCGACTCTGCCGCACATGGAGACAATATAGAGAGCATGAGCCTGCCACCCGGATTTCTCGACGAATTGCGCAGCCGTTCCTCGATCGCTCAGGTCGTGGGGCGCAAGGTCATTTGGGACATGCGCAAGTCGAACCAGGCCAAGGGCGACATGTGGGCGCCGTGCCCCTTCCATCAGGAAAAATCGGCCTCGTTCCATGTCGATGACCGCAAGGGCTATTACTACTGCTTCGGCTGTCATGCGAAGGGCGACGCGCTGAGCTTCGTGCGCGAGACCGAGAATGTCAGTTTCATGGAGGCGGTGGAAATCCTCGCCCGCGAGGCCGGGATGCAGATGCCCGCGCGCGATCCGATGGCGCAGGAGAAGGCCGATCTGCGCACCGAACTGGCCAATGTGATGGAAGAGGCGGTGAAGTATTTCCGCCTCCATCTGAACACGCAGGCCGGGAGCGCCGCGCGCGACTATCTGGCCGGGCGCAGCCTGAACAAACCCGCCGTGGACCGCTTCGAGATCGGCTTCGCCCCGCCCGGCTGGCAGGGGCTGCGCGATGCGCTCAAGGCGAAGGGGATTTCCGACGAGCTGATCAAGGGCGCGGGGCTTGCGAAGGACAGCCAGAAGGGGCGCGAACCTTTCGACGTCTTCCGCAACCGTATCATCTTCCCGATCCGCGATCCGCGCGGGCGCTGCATCGCCTTCGGCGGGCGGGCGATGGATCCGAACGATCCGGCGAAATATCTCAACTCGCCCGAGACCGCGCTATTCGACAAGGGGCGCTCGCTCTATAACCATGGCCCCGCGCGCGAAGCCTGCGGCAAGGGCGCGCCGCTTGTGGTTTGCGAAGGCTATATGGATGTGATCGCCATGGTCGAAGGGGGCTTCGGCGGGGCGGTCGCACCGCTGGGCACCGCGATTACCGAGGATCAGCTGCGCCTGATGTGGCGCATCCATGACGAGCCGATCATCGCGCTCGATGGCGACACGGCGGGTCTGCGCGCGGCGCTGCGGGTGATCGATCTGGCGCTGCCGCTGCTGGAGGCGGGGAAGGGCGTGCGTTTCGCGATCATGCCGCCGGGGCTCGACCCGGATGACGTGATCCGCAAGCAGGGCCGCGAGGCGATGGAGACGATCCTCGCCGAGGCAAAGCCGATGGTCTCGCTGCTCTGGCAACGTGAGACTGAGGGGAAAGTCTTCGACAGTCCCGAGCGCCGGGCGGCCCTGGACAAGAGCCTGCGCGCCGCGATTGCGCGCATTCAGGATCCCTCGATTCGCGGCCATTACGGGGACAAGATCAAACGCCTGCGCTGGGAGCTGTTCGGCACCGGTCCGCAGGCTGGCCCACAGGGCGGCGCGCAAGGATCCCGCGGGGGCTTCACGCCGGGCGGTTTCGGCCCCGGCGGCAAGCGCGGCAAGGGCCGCTTCGGTGCGCCGCCGCCAGCCTTGCCCGAGACGCGCTCCTCGCTTCTGGCGACCGCGCCGAGCGACGTGGCCGAGCATCTGCGCGAGGCGATGATCCTCGGCATCTGCGTCACCCACCCGGCGCTGATCGCCGAATTCGAGGCGGAACTGGAGGCCGTGCCGCTGCGCGACGCGACGCATGATCAGCTGCGCCACCGGATGCTCGCCCATGTTGCCGCGCCCGCCCCGGAAATCGCGAAAAACCTTTACGCGGAAATGGCGGCCGACCTTGAAAAACTGTTGAACCTGCCCCATTTGCGCTCTGCCCCTCCGGTTCGCAACGCTGAGAACCTCGATTTGGCGCGGATGTGCCTGACCGAGGAACTGGCCAAGCTGGACGCCGCTCGCGCCGTGCGCGAAGAGGTCGCCGATGCGATGGAGGATCTGGCGGGGCTTGCCGACGAAGGCGTGACATGGCGTCTGGCGCAAGCAGCATCGCTTCGCCATCGTGCAGAGAGATCGAAACTGGAGGACTCCTCCGATATGGGCGAAGATCAAGCGGCGCTGTCCGCAACGCTTCAGGCCATGATCGACGGGGAAATCTGGCGTAAGAAACATTGAGCCGGATGGCTGCGGGCCAACGGATTACGGAAAAGCGAATTGTTGCGGACACATTCAGAATCAACTTTCTGTCCACAGCCCTCGCGCCCCTGTGATTCGCCGCCGCGATTCGATACACAGACGAGATATGATTCGCTTTCGTCATAGCTTGAGCCCAACCAAGCCCTGACCGAGGAGCCCACATGGCCGCCAAAGACATCGACGACAATAAATCCGACACCCCGAGCGACGACGCGACGTCCTTCGATATGAGTCAGGCCGCCGTGAAGCGGATGATCGCCGAGGCGAAGGAACGCGGGTTCATCACCTATGACCAGCTCAACAAGGTGATGCCGCAAGATCAGGTCTCGGGGGACCAGATCGAAGATGTCATGTCGATGCTCTCGGAAATGGGCATCAACGTCATCGAAGCCGAAGAGGCCGATGAGGAAGAAAGCAGCAGCCAGGGCGGCGAAGTCGCGACGACGGCTTCGGGGTCGCGCGAAGTCGCGGTCTCGACCACCAGCTCGGAAACGCTCGATCGTACCGATGACCCGGTGCGGATGTATCTGCGCGAGATGGGCTCGGTTGAGCTGCTGTCGCGCGAGGGCGAAATCGCGATCGCCAAGCGCATCGAGGCTGGCCGCAACACGATGATCGCGGGCCTCTGCGAGAGCCCGCTGACCTTCCAGGCCATCACGATCTGGCGCGACGAACTTCTCAACGAAGAGATTCTGCTGCGCGACGTGATCGACCTCGAGACCACCTTCGGCAACTCGCTCGAAGGGGTCGAAGGCGAAGAGGAAGAGATCGCACCGCCCACCGTCGGAGCCGAGGCGACGACAGAGGGCAGCAAGAAGTCCGAGGATAGCGGCAATTCGGAGCCTGAGCTCGACGCGGACGGCAACCCGATCCAATCCGACGATGACGACGAGGACGAAGGCGCGAACCTTTCGCTCGCCGCGATGGAAGCCGCGCTGAAGCCGCGTGTTCTCGAGACGCTCGAACTGATCGCGCGCGACTATGCTCAGCTTGCCGAAATGCAGGACCTGCGGATGTCGGCGACGCTGAACGAGGATGGCTCCTTCTCTGTCACCGAGGAAGCCGCCTATCAGAAGCTGCGCTCCGAGATCGTCGAGCTGGTGAACTCGCTTCACCTGCACAACAACCGGATCGAAGCGCTGATCGACCAGCTCTACGGCATCAACCGCAAGATCATGTCGATCGACAGCGGCATGGTGAAGCTCGCCGATCAGGCGCGCATCAACCGTCGTGAGTTCATCGAAGAGTATCGCGGCTACGAACTGGACCCCAGCTGGTCCGAGCGGATGCAGGCGAAGTCGGGCCGCGCTTGGCAGTCCCTGTTCGAGCGTTCCGCCGACAAGGTGGAAGAGCTGCGCGGGGAGATGGCTCAGGTCGGACAGTATGTCGGCGTCGACATTTCCGAATTCCGCCGCATCGTCCAGCAGGTCCAGAAGGGCGAAAAAGAAGCCCGTCAGGCCAAGAAAGAGATGGTCGAGGCGAACCTGCGTCTCGTGATCTCGATCGCGAAGAAATACACCAACCGCGGCCTGCAATTCCTCGATCTCATTCAGGAAGGCAATATAGGTCTCATGAAGGCCGTGGATAAGTTCGAGTATCGTCGCGGCTACAAGTTCTCGACCTATGCGACGTGGTGGATCCGTCAGGCAATCACCCGCTCGATCGCGGATCAGGCGCGCACCATCCGTATCCCGGTCCACATGATCGAGACGATCAACAAGCTGGTCCGCACCGGTCGCCAGATGCTCCACGAGATCGGCCGCGAGCCGACGCCGGAAGAACTGGCCGACAAGCTGCAGATGCCGCTCGAGAAGGTCCGCAAGGTGATGAAGATCGCCAAGGAGCCGATCTCGCTCGAGACGCCGATCGGCGACGAAGAAGACAGCCAGCTTGGCGATTTCATCGAGGACAAGAACGCCGTTCTGCCGCTCGACTCCGCCATTCAGGAGAACCTGAAGGAGACGACGACACGGGTTCTGGCCTCGCTCACCCCGCGCGAGGAGCGGGTTCTGCGGATGCGCTTCGGCATCGGCATGAACACCGACCACACGCTCGAAGAGGTGGGTCAGCAGTTCTCGGTCACCCGCGAACGTATCCGTCAGATCGAGGCGAAGGCGCTGCGCAAGCTCAAACACCCGAGCCGGTCGCGCAAGATGCGTTCGTTCCTCGACCAGTAATAGCATTCGATCAGGACGCCCCCGGTTTCGGGGGCGTTTTCATGTCATCCGGGGGAGGGAGCATGAAAGTCTTCACTACGTTCGTGGCTGTAGCCCTTCTGGTCGCTGGGTCCGCCAGCGCCGCCGAGCGCGCGCAATTCTACATTCCCGACAAGCCCGCCAAGCTGGTCTATCTCTTCACTTGCGAAGGGGAGAGCCAGGAGGCGATCGCCGAGAATTGGGAGAAGGCCAAGGCCGTCTTCGCCAGCGATCATCAGGCCGAGGCCGCGCGTCTGGAGGCGAAAACCACGGCGCAGCGCGAGTCCGGCCACGCCCCGAGCCAAGAGGCGATCGACGCCCATAACGTCGAATTCAACGCGCATAAAGCCGCGGTCGAAGCCGATCTTGCTCCGCTGGGCTGCAAGATGAACGGTCTCGTTCACGTGCCGTGACGGAGGGCGGTCCGCTTGCATTGCTGCGTCAAGGCGGCGGCCCCTAAACCGCATATTTCGCACATTTCTTGAGCATTTCGGGGGGTGGAACGGCTTTTTCGTCCCTCAAGTTGCTGGAAAGTTTGAAATTCCCCTGATCGTGTTATCGTCACCTTGCGGACAATTGGGGTGTTCGTTGGGGGGAGTTAAATGCGGCTGCGCAATTACGCGCCAGCCCTGCTGAAACCGTTCAATGACGAGTTAACGCGAAAGTTTCTGTTCGCTTTGCTTTTCGTGGATGCAGTGCTGCTGGCTATTTTCATCACTTACAACGTCTTGGGGCTCAATCATGGCGACGGGCTGATCGCCGAACAGTTCTGGCGGTTCGATATCGGTCTAGACCTCAGCTTTTCCGAGAATTTCGGGTTCTTCAAATGGACCGCGATCATGGTGTTTATGCTCGCGTCGTTCCTGAAAAAGCCGAACGCCACGAGCGTGTTCATATTCGCCGTCTTCGCCATTCTGCTTGCCGATGACAGCAAGCAGTTGCATGAGCATGCGGGCCGTTTTTTGAGAGAAGGGGCATTTGCGCAAATCGTCTCCGATCCCCATGCCGCGCAGGCGATCGGAGAGCTCGTCTATCTTGCGGGGCAGGGTCTCATCGTGGTCGCACTTCTCTGGCTCGCTTATCGCCTCGGGGCGCCGGAGCAGCGCCTCTATGTGCTTCGCTTTTCCGCTTCGATCTTCGGTCTCATCATCTGTGGAGTGGGGTTCGACGCCATCCATAGCGTGTTCGAGGGCGCTCCGCTCTCATGGCTTCTCGGCTTGATCGAAGATGGCGGTGAGATCATCTTCGCCTCCATCGCCTGCGGCTACGGTTTCAGTTACCTGCTCGCGCAGTTCCAGAGTGCCGAGGTTTCCCACGCGTAGTGGCGGCCTAATTCGTGTGGCGCGCGTGGGCGAAAGGCATTGCCTGTCGCATTGCGGCGGTCCAAATTGAGGCGACCCAATAACCGGAGATACCATGTTCAAGTTTGCGCCTGCCTTGCTCGCCCCTCTCGTTCTCGCTGCCTGTCAGGTCGGCACGATGCAATCGGGCACGCCGCGCATGGATCAAGCAGGCACCTGTTTCCTCTATGTGCAGGAAGAGGCAGGCGGCACCTATTCGGTGGTCTCGGGCGTGGGCGACGGCACGCCGCAACCCAAGGCCATGGTCAAGCGCGGGCTAAGCGGCGCGCAGGCCGATGCGGTGTGGGCGAAAGAGCGCAAGATCATGGACATCAACCCCGAATGCCTCGCGATCGTCGCGACGGATCGCTCCGAGGCGCGTCCCGCGCCGAAAAGCTGATGCATCGCCGGTTCGAGATCGCAACATCGGGCCCGGGTCTTTACGAATTCACGCGTGACGTGGCGGCTTGGGTCGCGGGCGCTGATGCGGAGGAGGCGTTGCTCACGCTGTTCATCCGTCACACCTCGGCCAGTCTCGCGATCCAGGAAAATGCCGACCCGGAAGTGCGCACCGATCTGAAGGAATTCTTCCATCGGCTCGTGCCGCCCACGACCGATCCCAGCATGTCCTACCTGACCCATACCTATGAGGGGCCGGACGACATGCCGGCCCATATCAAATCGGCGCTTTTGCCGGTCAGCTTGCAGATTCCTGTCATTTCGGGGCGTATGGCGCTCGGAACGTGGCAGGGAATTTACCTTTTCGAACATCGCGGCCGCGCGCATCGCCGCGAGGTCATGGCGCTCCTGCGCTGAGTCTCATTCGCCACAGGCAACCGCCACATCTGGGGTCGAAAGATTTTTCCTACCCAAACCATCGACGCTAGGCTAAGGTCTTGTGGATAAGAGGGGCATGCAGACCCTATCGTGAGGCGGGACAACGAACGGGGGAAAGCGAATGCGCTGCCCATTTTGCGGAAATGTCGATACTCAGGTGAAAGATAGCCGTCCGGCGGAAGATCACGTCGCGATCCGGCGACGTCGGTTCTGCCCGGCCTGCGGCGGTCGTTTCACCACTTACGAACGCGTCCAGCTGCGCGACCTCGTGGTGATCAAGACCTCCGGCAAGCGTGAGGATTTCGATCGCGACAAGCTCGAACGCTCGATCCGGATCGCGATGCAGAAGCGCCCGGTCGAACCCGAGCGGATCGACCAGATGATCTCCGGCATCGTGCGGCGTCTGGAAAGCATGGGCGAGACCGACATCTCCTCGAAGGTGATCGGCGAGATCGTGATGGAGACGCTCGCGCGGATCGACACGGTCGGCTATGTCCGGTTCGCCAGCGTTTACAAGAACTTCCAGGAAGCGGACGACTTCGACAAGTTCGTCTCCGAATTGCGTCCGCCGGGAGCGGGCGACCCCGAGTGACCGAAGAAGACCGGCGGTTCATGTCGATGGCCCTGACGCTCGCGCGCCGGGGCCTTGGCAATGTCTGGCCGAACCCGGCCGTGGGCTGCGTGATCGTAAAAGAGGGCCGCGTCGTCGGGCGCGGCTGGACCCAGCCGGGCGGGCGGCCCCATGCGGAAGTGCGTGCGCTCGCGCAGGCGGGGGAGGCGGCGCATGGCGCCACGGCCTATGTCACGCTGGAGCCTTGCGCCCATTACGGCAAGACGCCGCCCTGCGCGATGGCGCTGCGCGAGGCCGGGGTGGCGCGTGTCGTCTCGGCGATGGAAGACCCCGATCCGCGCGTTTCGGGCGGCGGTCATGCGATGCTGCGCGACGCGGGGATCGACGTGGAAACCGGGCTCATGGAGGCGGAGGCGCGCGATCTGCAGGCGGGGTTTCTCAGCCGTGTGACCCGCGCGCGGCCGTGGCTCGCGCTGAAGCTTGCGAGCAGTTTCGACGGGCGTATCGCGACCTCGACCGGCGAGAGCCAGTGGATCACCGGGCCGCAATCGCGCGCGCTGGTCCATGCGATGCGCGCTGAATTCGACGCGGTGATGGTGGGCGGCGGGACCGCGCGGGCCGACGATCCGCTGCTGACCGTGCGCAGCTTCAAGCCGCTGCGCCAACCTCTGCGGATCGTGGCATCGGCGATGCTGGATTTGCCGCGCAAGCGGCTTGCCGGGTCGCTGGACGTCGCGCCGCTCTGGCTGATCCATGGGGCTGATGCTCCCGATGAAGCGAAAGTTTACTGGCGCGAGGTGGGCGCGGAGCTGATCGAGGTGGCCGAGACAGTTGGCGGCGGTCTCGATCCGCTGGCGCTGATGGAGGCTCTGGCCGGGTTCGGCCTGACCCGCGTGTTCTGCGAGGGCGGCGGTAAGTTCGCGGCCTCTCTGATCAATGCCGGGCTGGTGGACGAGCTGATCGGCTTCACGGCGGGCATGGTGCTGGGCGCGGATGGTCGCGCCGGGGTCGGCGATGTGGGGCTGAGTGCGCTGGCCTCTGCGCCGCGCTACACGCTGGTCGAAAGCCGCCCCATCGGCGACGACCTGCTTCACCGCTGGCGGCGCCAGAGCCACGCGTAGGACGCGAACACGCCTTGCAGCTTTGCACCGATCCGGTTGAGCGGCCCACGCGGTAGGGCGCGGCCCTCGCTCAGACGATCCAGCGCGACCTCGACCGGGCAGGGCAGCCCGCTGACCGGGTCGAGATAGCGGGGATAGGCGATCAGCGTGGCATGGGTGAGCTGCAGCAGATCGGGGCGCGCCGTTCTGCGCGCCGGAACAGACCCGAGATCGCGCGTGAGCCCCCAGCCTGCATAGAAGGGTGTGCCGAGGGTGGTGACGGCTTTGCCGCGCAAGAGCGCCTCGAAGCCGAGGCCGGAAGTCATCGTCCAGACCTCGTCGACCGCATCGATCAGCGCAGCGGTGTCGGCTTCGGGCAGGATCAGATCGGCATATGTCTCCGCTACGTCATCGGGTACGACGCCGGAACGCAGACCAGCGACGACATCGGGGTGAGGTTTGAAAAGGATAACTGCGTCGGGGTTTTCGACCCGGGTTCTCTCCAAAAGCATCGCATTTGTGCAAGTTTCCCCCGCGCCGAGCCGGATTGAGGCATCGTCTTCGACCTGACCGGGCACGAGGATCTTATGGCCTTGGGGTAGTTTGGGAAGCGCGCCGCCGAGATTGTATTTCGTCAGACCTTCGGTCGTGATCCGTTGGATGAGCTTGCGCGCCCGCACCTCGCCGCCCGGCGGCAGAGGCCGCGCGATCAACGCCTCCAGATCACTGGGATGGGTCGGGTCGTAGAAGATGCCAGTGCGATCCGCGATCAACGAGAGCGGCGGGACGAGTTCGGCGCCGAGGCCGCGTGAGCGCAGAAACCCGTCTTCGACGCGGATAGGGTCGCGGTCGTCGTCTGGGGCCGCGCGCGTGGCCCAGTAGAGAAAGGGCCGAGCAGGGTCGGGTGTCTCGCTGAACCGCAGCGACCCGTGATGTCCGAAGAACTTGCGCAGATGCGGGCGTTTCCACAGCGACATGCCGCCCGCGACGTAGCCCTGCCGATCCTCGCGATAGGCGCGGGTTTCGGCCTCGAGCTGATCCACCGCCTCCTCGAAGCTGCACAGGCGCTTGCGGCAAGGATCGTACCAGATCGGCGCGAGGATATGCGACACCGCGAAAATCTGCGCGCGGGTCAGGCTGCGCGATCTGCGGGGTGCGGGGTTTTCGTCCTGCGTGAGCCCCCATCCCCCATAGAACGGTTGGCCGAAGACGCGCGGCTTGTGGCCTGCGAGGATCGCCTCGTAGCCCATGAGCGACGACACGGTATAAACCGCGATCGCGCCTTCGAGCAGGGTCCATGGTGAGACCGGCGCGTCGTAAATCTCGGAATTCGCATCGCAATCTTCCGGCCCGTAATGGCCGCCCCGCAGCCCGGCGCGGGTTTCGGGATGGGTCTTGATAAGGATGTGCGCGCCGGGGTTTTCGATCCGCGCATAGGCCAGCATTTCGCGGAACGTGGCGGCGCTCGCCCCGCCGTGGGTGATCGAGGCATCGTCCCGCGTCTGGTCGATCACCAGAACATAGCCGGGATCGGGGACGGGCAGGTCCGGGTCGAAATCGTTGTATTTCGAGAGCTCCGAGGTTTTCAGCCGGGCGATCCCGTCGCGGGCCCGCTGCAGGACGGCGCTATCGTCGAGCGGCTCGGTCGCGAGGAGATGTTCGAGCCGCGAGGGCTGGGCGCTGTCGAAATGCACGCCCATCGGGTCGAGGATCAGGCCCAAAGGTGGCGCGCCGGTCCGGCCCGGGCGGATCGAGCGCAGAAACGCATCCTCCACCCGGATCAGCGGCACGCCGCGCTTGGCGGCCACCGCCTCGCCACGTGCCGCATAGGGCGAGCGGCCCCAGACCATCACGCCATCGTCGGGGCAGGGCAGGCCGAGGCGCGGCGCATGGCCCGCTGCTCGCAAAATCTCGCGCAGGCGCTTCTGGCGCAGCACACCGCCATTGTAGAAAAAAAGCCGCCGGGGGATCGCCCCGGCGGCCTTGTGGTCACTGTCGCGGGGCATCAGTTCCCGGCGAGCGTATTGAGCGTGTTGACCGTACCCAGCGGCTGGGTCAGAGCCGAGAGCGTCTTCTGCCACTGCACGAAGGGCGCCTCGGTGACATAGACCGTGTCTCCGTCGCGGATCGCGAAATCGCGCGCCATGAACATGCCGTTGGGCTGGGTCAGGTCGAGCACGTAGATCATGCGCTGATCGCCGACGAGGTCGGTGCGACCAAGCACCTTCATCGCGATATCGGCCGGCTCGTTGCGCAGCACGAAGACGCCGGTCGGATCGGCGAGGTTCGACTGCAAGCCGCCCACCGTTGCGATGGCCTCCAGCGCCGAAAGCGTCTGGGTCTCGAAGGGCACGCGGGCCTGCTTGCCGGTTGCGCCGAGCGAGGTGAAGGCGCGCTGGTCCTTCTCGACGAGGATCACGTCGCCATTGCGCAGCGCGATGTCCATCTTGGGGTTCTCGTAGAGATCCTTGAGCCAGATCGAGCCCGACATGCCGCCGCGCGTCACGGTGATCTTGGCGACCTCGGGGGGGATCGCCACGCCGCCCGCCTTGGCGATCATCGCCGAAAGCGTCCGGGTCGGCCGCTCGATCGGGTAGACGCCCTGGCCGTTGATCGCACCCATGACCGACACCGTCGCGCCATCGCCTGCCACGCGGGTCACGAGAACCTGCGGGTCCGGCGTTTGCGCGTCGAGCTTGGTGGTGATGATGCGGCGCAGCCCGTCGGGCGTGTTGCCAGCGGCTTTGATGCGGCCCGCATAGGGAACGAAGATGAAGCCCGCGCCATCGACCTGCACCTCTTGCAGCTGGGTCGCGTTGGCGCCTTTGCTGGCGAGCAGCCCGTCATCGACGTTCTCCCAGATCGTCAGCGAAAGCGTGTCGCCCGGGCGGATCGTATCGGAGCCGATCTGGCCGGCATTGATGAAACTGGAGGTAAAGCCGAGCGCCGGTTGCACGGCGGTTGCGCGGGTGACGAAGTCGTTCACCTTGACGACGAAGGCATCGCCCTGGCGCATCACGGAGCCCGCGAAGAGTTCGCGCTTGTTGGGGCCGGAGCGCGGAAGACCACAAGATGCGGTCAAAAGCGTGGCGGAAAGGCCCGTCAAAACGGCCCTACGGGAAGGGGTCATGGTCACTGCTCGAGCTCCTCGTTCGGGATGCTGCTTATCGTTTTGCGACCAAGCTACCGAAGCCTCGGGAAAAAAACGAGAAAAATTATCGTACCACCTGCAACTGTTGCCGTGGGGCCGCGTTGCCTGCGACCA
This sequence comes from Thioclava sp. F36-7, assembly GCF_002020075.1. Lineage (NCBI taxonomy): Bacteria > Pseudomonadati > Pseudomonadota > Alphaproteobacteria > Rhodobacterales > Paracoccaceae > Thioclava > Thioclava sp. F36-7. The sequence goes on from NZ_MPZR01000002.1 coordinate 437,603, forward strand.
GCGCATCATAGGGATCTTCGGCGGCCAGCATCATGTCGACCACCTGTCGCAGCAGGGCGCGGCGTCCGCGCGCGGAGTAGAAGCCGCCCGGCACCTGGCTCGTTTCCAGAAGGTAGTGACGGTAGTCGCGATAGGCGCGGCTGTCGGGGCGGGCCGGGCTTGCGAAGAAAGCCTCGAGCGGTTGCGCGGAGGTGAATTCCGGCTTGTCGAAGATCGCACGACCCAGCGATTTCAGCGGCAGCCCGCGCCACAGCGCCTGCTGCGCGGCGGTCGAATTGACCGTGACGGCGGAGCGCGCCTGCGCCAGAAGCCCGGCCAGCTTGCCGCCGCGCACGAAATGCACGCGCGACGCCAGGCCATGCGCGCGGGCGGCCTTGCGGATCGTTTCGCGTATCGGGGCGCGCCCGTCTTCGAGCGGATGGGCCTTGAAGACGAGGTGATGATGGGGCGGCGCGCCTTTCGCGAAATTCTCCATCACCAGATCAATGAACTCGGTCTGGCTGGTGAAAGGTGAATGCATCCGGAAGCTGGAATCGTGTTCCAGCTGCAGCAGCACCAGATGATAGGGGAAGCCGCCATGCCGGATGCGCCGCGTCGCGAGTCTGCGCTCCAGCATATGCAGCGGCATCAGCAGCAGGCGGCGCAGCCAGAGGCGGAATTCCTGAAACACGGTGATGTCGCGATGCGGCCGGAAGCGGCGATAGGGGCCGGGGCGGAGCATCACGAAAAAATGGTAGAGCGCGCCGTAGAAAACGTGGTGGCGCATATCGCCCCAGCGGGGCGGCGCATCGGGAAACTCGATCTCGGATTGGGCAAGCGCGGTGCGCATCTGCGCCACCGACATCTCCATCAGCCGGGAATGCCCGTTCGAGCCGCCGCGCTCGTAGGTCACCCAATAGGGGCGGACGTACCCCTCTTCGAAGACATGCACGCACAGGCCCATCGCCTTCGCGACCTCAACCGCCTGCGCATGGATCGGGCGGGTGTCGCCATAGAGCACGAGATCGGTGACGCCTTTCTCCGCGATCAGGGCGCGCAGGTGATCGGCCCAATCCTCCGGCGGGGCGTCGAAACGCAGGTAGGAGGCGCGGTCGAACCAGAAGACCTCATCCCCGCGATTGAAGCCCACGCGCCAGACCGTCGCCCCCGCCTGCCTGAGCATCGCGCCGAGCTGATGAAAGAAGGGGCCGTGGGGCCCCTGCAGCATCAGGAAGTGGCGATTTTCGAAACGGTTCATCCAGTCGTGGGTCCTTGGCCTGCATCCGTGATTGCGCAGGATGCGCGCGAAGTCACGGAGTTTGTGGGGTAATCCCTTAAATATTGGACAATTTTAGGGCAGGCGCTGTGCGGGGCTGCGCAGAGTGTGACGGGACGGCGAGGCGCTCATCTCTTGCGAAGGCGCGCCCTGCGGGCTAGCTAAGGTCCGAAATCTGAGGGGATATGCCATGTTCACCGGGATCGTGACCGATATCGGAGAAATTCTGGAGCTGGAGCAGCGCGGCGATCTTCGCGCGCGGATCGGCACAAGCTATGACGTGGGCAGCATCGAGCTGGGCGCGTCCATCGCCTGCGACGGCTGCTGCCTTACCGTGATCGCCACGGGCTCTGAGCCGAAAAACTGGTTCGACGTGGAAATCTCCGCCGAGAGCCAGGCCAAGACCAATATCGGCGGCCGCGGCAACGATGCCAGCGGCGGCTGGCAGGTGGGCCAAAAGATCAATCTCGAACGCGCGCTGAAAGTGGGCGACGAGCTGGGCGGCCATATCGTGTCGGGCCATGTCGATGGCGTGGCCGAGATCGTGGCGATGGTGGATGAGGGCGACAGCACCCGCTTCACCTTCCGCGCACCGGAGAGCCTCGCGAAATACATCGCGCCGAAAGGCTCTGTCGCGCTGAACGGCACCTCGCTGACCGTGAACGAGGTCGATGGCGCGACGTTCGGCGTCAACATCATCCCGCATACCAAGCAAGTCACCAACTGGGGCCATGCCAAGGCGGGCGACCGGATCAATCTCGAGATCGACACGCTCGCGCGCTATGTCGCGCGGCTGCAGGAGTGGAACGCATGACCACCGACGGCAAACCCCTGACCCCGGTCGACAAATCCGGCACTCATGACGTGCCCGGTGAGGTCGAGGAAAGCCTGCGCCACGTGATCGCGCCCGCCGAGGACATTATCGCCGAGGCGAAGGCCGGGCGCATGGTGATCCTCGTCGATCACGAGGATCGCGAGAACGAGGGCGATCTGTATATTCCGGCCGAGAAATGCACCCCCGAGGCGGTGAACTTCATGGCGACCTACGGGCGCGGGCTGATCTGCCTGCCGCTCACCTCCGATCGCGTCGACCAACTGGGCCTTGCGCCGATGGTGCGCGCCAATTCGATGCGCCACGAGACCGCCTTCACCGTCTCGATCGAGGCGCGCGAGAACATCACCACCGGCATTTCCGCCCATGACCGGGCGCAGACGATCAAGGTGGCGATCGACCCGAGCAAGGGGCCGCAGGACATCGCTTCGCCCGGCCACATCTTCCCGCTGCGTGCGCGCGACGGTGGCGTTCTGGTGCGCGCGGGCCATACCGAAGCGGCCGTGGACGTGGCGCGTCTGGCCGGGCTCAAGCCCGCTGGCGTGATTTGTGAGATCATGGGCGATGACGGTCACATGCTGCGCCTGCCGGGGCTGATCGAGTTCGGCAAGAAACACGGGCTGAAGATCGGTACGATCTCGGATCTGATCGCCTATCGCCGCCGTCACGACAATCTCGTGCGCGAGGGCCTGCGCCAGATGGTCACGTCGAGCCATGGCGGTGAGTGGGAGATGCGTGTCTTCACCGATATGGCCGAGGGCGTCGATCACATCGTTCTGGTGAAGGGCGATATTTCCACGCCCGAGCCGGTTCTGGTGCGCACCCATTCGCTCAACATTCTCGACGACGTGCTGGGGATCGGCCCCGGTCCCGCCGACGAGGTGCGCCGCGCGATGGAGATCGTGGCCGAGGAAGGCCGCGGCCTCGTCTGTTTGTTCCGCGACCCGTCGAACCGCCTTCTGCGCGAAGAGGATCAGGGCCCGCGTACGATCAAGCAGATCGGTCTGGGCTCGCAGATCCTATCCTCGATGGGGCTGCATGACATGATCCTTCTCACCGACAATCCGCAGACGAAATATGTAGGCCTCGACGCTTATGGCCTGCGCATCGTCGGCACACGCCCGATCACGGAGTAAGACATGGCCGGAATCTCGCATTACACGCTCGACCTGCCGAAATTCGACAGCGCACCGCGGCTGCTGATCGTGGTCGCGCCGTATTACAAGGATATCGCGGACAATCTGATCGCGGGCGCGAAAGCCACGGTCGAAGAAGCAGGGGCCCATGTCGACGTGATCGAGGTGCCCGGCGCCCTGGAAATCCCGACCGCGATCGCGATGGCCGCGCGCATGGCTGATTACGACGGGTTCGTGGCCCTTGGCTGCGTGATCCGCGGCGAGACCACCCATTACGACACCGTCTGCAACGACAGCTCGCGCGGGCTGACGCTGATGGGGCTCGAAGGGATTTGCATCGGCAACGGCATTCTGACGGTCGAAAATTACGAGCAGGCGGCCGTGCGCGCCGACCCTGCCGATCAAAACAAAGGTGGCGGTGCGGCGGCTGCGGCCTTGCATCTCATCTCATTGTCGCGCAAATGGGCGCGCCGGACGAAGGGTATCGGGTTCAAACCCGCCGAATCCTTCCGTATCGCCGGCGACACTGACGGATCGAACAACGCATGACCGACGACGCCTCCTCCGACGCGCCCCAAGACGCCCCGAAACCGCGCAAGCTCACCCAAGAGGAGAAGCGCCAGATGAAATCCGCCTCGCGTCTCTACGCGGTTCAGGCGCTGTTTCAGATGGAAGCGGCCGGGCAGGGCGCCGACAAGGTGCGCCGCGAGTTCGAGGATTTCCGCTTTGGCGCCGTGGATGAAGACGGCACCGAAATGGCCGAGGGCAATCTCGACCTGTTCCGCCGTCTGATCGACGATGCGGTGACCTGGCAGGCGAAGATTGACCAGGCGACCGACCGCGCGCTGGTGGCGAAATGGCCGATCGACCGGATCGACCCGGTGCTGCGCGCGCTTTTCCGCGCCGCCGGGGCCGAGCTGATCACCCCCGCGACACCCCCGCGTGTCGTCATCACCGAGTTCGTCGATGTGGCCCGCGCATTCTTCCCCGAAGGCAAAGAGCCGAAATTCGTCAACGCGGTGCTCGATCACATGGCGCGCGCGCTGCAGCCCGACGCGTTCTGAGCGCGCTCACTCGCGACACCATGCCACGGGCAAACACCCGCTTATCTCTCAATCGCCGCCCGTTTCCCTGTTTGAAACTTGGGAATATGTACTAGATTGTGAGGTAAGCAGGAGGATTTTTCATGCCCGAACTGGTCCGGCTCTACATCAAGAACGTCGTCATCGGCTTCTTCATCGCGCTCGCCTTCGTTGGCCTTCTTCTCGGCTTCAATGTCGGCAATCTTCGCCACCTGATCTTCACGTCCGATATCGGCTATATCGCGATGGCGCTGCTGGTCGTGTTCAACACGATCGTCTTCTCCGGCGTGCAATTCGCGATCGCGGTGATGCGCATGGCTGAGGATGACGACAGCTCCGGCGGCGGTAAGCGCGACGGCATTCCCACCGATATGGCGGCCGAGCATCTGGCGATCCCGGTTCCGGTCGATACGCCCAAGTCGCGCCAGCAGATGCAGTTGCGCCGCTGACCGCATCCACCTCCCGAGACGACAAAAGCCCCGACCGATCCGGCGGGGCTTTTTGCTGTCTTGCGATGGGTAGAGTGACGGAAACCGCAGCAGACGTGTAGACGAGAGTTCCCGGAGACCTGAAAAGTCAGGTGGGCGCCAGATACCGAGGCCAGGACCCCGGCAGAGCCAGCTCCCTCAGGAATGGTATAGGCCACTGGAAAAGGGTCTTTCACAGAAAGAGCAGTAACCGTCAGACCCCCAGATAGGGGTGAAATCGGGTTCCGACAAGGGGGGAGAATGAACAGCGCCACTCGAGCGTCCTAGGTGCGGCGGAGAAGGGCGCGCGTGCAGGGCGACTGGACTTTTGTTCACACTTCGTTCATGTTTGTCCGCATGACGCAGATTCCGCTTTCCGAACTTCAGCCGGGCCAGGTGCTTGCGCGTGGCACGGCCCGCGCGCTGTCCGAGCTGGGGCTCGACAGCTTGCCGGAAATGGTGCTGCGCCCAAGGCTGCGCGCCGATCTTATGGCGATCGACCGGAAGGGCGAAATCTGGATCGTGGAGTGCAAGTCGAGCCGCGCCGATTTCACCTCGGATCGGAAATGGGACGGCTATCTGGACTGGTGCGACCGCTATTTCTGGGCGGTGGACCAGGATTTCCCCACGGATCTTCTGCCCGAGGGGACGGGGTTGTTCATCGCGGATGGCTACGGGGCCGAGATGATCCGCGAGGCGCCGCTGTCCAAGCTTGCGCCGGCGCGGCGCAAGGCGCTGACGCTCGATTTCGCGCGCGCGTCGGCACGGCGGTTGCAGCGGCTGTGCGATCCGGGCGCGATTCCGCCCGGATTTTGAGGCTCAGCGCTTCTTGCCCTTGCCGCCCTTGCTCATTTCGCGTGCGGCTTCGGCGGCGGCCTGCAGTTCTTCGGCGATTTCCATCGCCTCGTCGGGATCGAAATCGAGCGGCAGCTCGACGCCTTCGCCCTCGACATAGATCCGCACCATCCCGAGCGAGGTCGGGCCGATTTGAAGATTCGCGGAGATGTCGCTTTCCTTGTCGATGCTCATCGAAAACTCCTGAGAGGTTGGATGGAAAATGCACCTAACCCCCGTGACGTGCGCAGGCAAGACTTGGTGCGAATTTCTCGTCATCGGACACTTGCATTCCGCGCGCGAGGGGGCTAAATCCCGCGCCAGTGCCGCCTTAGCTCAGTTGGTTAGAGCGCTGGATTGTGGATCCAGAGGTCCCCCGTTCAAGCCGGGGAGGCGGTACCATCCCCCCCCCTTCAGATACGTTAATCGGTGGTATTTCGCCGCGCGCGCTGGACTTTTCCGTGCAATGATCAATCTTGTTTTCTCAAACGCAGCGGAGGCTTCATGCCTGTTTACACTGATTACGAACTGCCGGAGACGCTGGTCAGCTATTGCGACAAGTCGAATGTCGCGCTGACCATTGCCGCGGCCGATCGTGAGGATGTGCCGCTTGTCTACGTGAATCAGGCGTTTCTCAATCTGACCGGCTATTCCGCTAAAGAGGTGCTGGGGCAGAACTGCCGCTTCCTGCAGGCGGGGGCCGCGACCGAGGAAGAACGCTCTGCGATGCGGGAGTTCATCGACGACGAGGACATCTCCGCGGGCCGTTTCCGCGTCACCAACAGCCGCGCGAATGGCGAAACCTTCCAGAATTTCGTCTTCATGACGCGTCTGCGCGAACCCAATGGAGAGACGCGCTTGTTTCTCGGGTCGCAGTTCGACCTCACTTCCGCGGCAGAACGTCAGAACGTGAAGGTCGACATCGCTGCGCATGACGAGAGCCTGCTGCGCAATGCCGACGATCTCGCCGCGATGTCGCGCGGATTCGGTCTCGCGATGATCGGCTCTGCGAAGGTTCTGTCGGAGAGCCTCTCCACGATGGCCACGATTATCTACCGCGAGGGCTAAGAATGGCTGCGGCCACGGTTATGTGTTCAGTACTATGTCAAATGTTATTGCAGGGCCCTGAGGCTAGTGACACCGATCTCCGGATGAACTGCAAAGAGAACTATAGAGAAGGGCGCGCAGGCCGCGCCCTTTTGGACGCGCGCTGCGCGGATCGGCGGGCCGTGCAGTGACGGACGCCCTCGAGGATCTATACGTTGTCGGCATCGGCGCCTCCGCTGGTGGGCTTGAAGCGCTTCGCGATTTGCTGGAGCCCGCGCGGGTGGATGACCCCAGCGCCTATGTCGTAGTTCAGCATCTCGATCCGAACCACGAGTCGCTTCTGGCGGAATTGCTCGGCCGGTCGACCTCGCTCGAAGTGCTTCAGGCCGAAGATGGCGCGAAGCTGGAGGCCGGGCATGTCTACACGATCCCGCCGGGTTACGGGCTGGAGGTCGAAAACGGGCGTCTGAAGCTTTCGGAATTCGCCCAGCCCCGTGGTCTGCGCCGTCCGATCGACGATTTCTTCGTGTCGCTGGGGCAGGACCTCGGGCGCCGCGCGGTCTGCGTGATCCTCTCGGGCACTGGCACGGACGGGTCTGTCGGGCTGCGGGCGGTGAAAGAGCATGGCGGCTTCTGCATCGCGCAGGATGCCACGGCGCGTTATGATTCCATGCCGAATTCGGCGGTCGCGACCGGGATGGTTGACGTGGTCAGCGCGCCCTCTGACGTGATCGCGCGGATCACCGAATTCCGCAATGTCGACCCGGATCAGGTGAACACGGCGCCGCCGGTTTCCGGAACGCTGGATGAAATCTGCGCGGCGCTGAACCGTCTGACGGGGCATGATTTCGCGCAATACAAGCGTTCGACACTCGAGCGTCGGATCCAGCGCCGGATGCAGGTCGTGGGTATTCTGCACCCGCGCGAATATCTCGAACGGCTCGAACGCGAAGAAGACGAGCCTCTGGCGCTGCTCGGCGACCTGCTGATCAATGTCACCCGCTTCTTCCGGGACAGCGCGCATTTCGAAGCGCTCAACGAGACGGCGATCAAGCCGATGGTCGAGAAGGCCGACGATGGCGGCGCGCTGCGCATCTGGGTGCCGGGCTGTTCAAGCGGCGAAGAAGCCTACACGCTGGCGATGCTCATCGACCGGGCGATCCATGCGAGCGACAAGGAGATCGATTTTCAGATCTTCGCCACCGATATCGACGAGCGGATGCTCGCGATCGCGCGTGAGGGGCGCTATCCGGTCTCGGTCCTGCTCGACCTGCCCGAAAGGTACCGCGATCTCTACACGATCGGGCGTGAGGGCAATTTCCAGATCACCGCCGCGCTGCGTGACCGGGTGCGCTTCTCGCCGCATTCGCTGATCAAGGACCCGCCGTTCTCGCGGCTCGATCTGGTGTCGTGCCGCAATCTGCTGATCTATTTCGGAGAGAAGTTGCAGGCGCGGGCACTGCCGATCTTCCATTACGCGCTCAATCCGGGCGGCGTTCTCTTCCTCGGCCCATCCGAGACGATCGGGCGGCATGAGGAACTTTTCGATCCCATAGATGGCGCGATGCGCATCTTCCGCAGCATAGGGCCCCGGTCTCCTTATCCGACCGAACTGCCGATGCGCTCCGACCCTCATGCGCGACTTGCGCCACTCCGACCGAAGACGACTGACAGAAGAACCAAAGACTGGAACACGACCTTGGCCAGTAATCGTATCCTCGATCTTTATGCGCCCGCGACGCTGAATGTCGATCGCGACGGGGCGATCCTCGCCGCGACAGGGCGCTTGGGCAAGTATCTTGAGATCGACCCGTCCGAAACCGGGCAGGGCTATGCACAATCGCTCGCGCGCGCGGGCCTGCGCGAGGCGCTCTCCGCCGTGATCCGCGAGTCGGCGGAGCTTGGCACGCGCAAGATCGTGCGCGATGTCGAAGTGATCTCGGAAACCGGGCGGCAGCGTGTCGATGTGCTGGCTGATCCGCTCTCCGACGATACGCTGCTGATCGTCTTCCGCGACCGTGGCCCGTTCGAAGCGTTGGACGAATATGATTTCGACGAGATCGCGCCGTCGGAAAGCCATGTGCAGGTGCTCGAGGCCGAGTTGCGCGCGACCCGCAACCGCCTGCGCACGACGGTCGAAGAGCTGGAGACCGCCAACGAAGAGCTGAAATCCTCGAACGAGGAAATGATGTCGATGAACGAGGAGTTGCAATCGACAAACGAAGAGCTCGCGACGGTCAATGACGAACTCAAGACCAAGGTCGAGGAGCTTTCGACCGCGAATGCCGATCTGCGCAACATCTTCGATTCCAAGCTGCATGCGCTGGTGACGGTCGATCGCAAGCTGCGCCTGCGCAACTTCACCGATGGCGCGAGCGAGATGATCCGCCTGCGCGGCAGCGATCGCGGACGTCCGCTCGACGACATTCAGAACCTGCTCGACACGCCCGAGGTGATGATCGAATTGATTAATACGATCCTTGAAGGCGAATTGCCGCGGCCGCGCCGGGTCAAGTCCACCGAACTCGGCAAGGTCTGGTCGCTCTCCGCGACGCCGTATCTGAATTCGCGTGGCGAGGTGGAAGGCGCGACGCTCGTCTTCACCGACATCACCGAGGCGTTGCGCCTCGAAACCGAGCTGACGCTGAAGGGCGAGCGGCTGCAACTCGCACTGGAGATCGCGCAGATCGGGGTCTGGTCGATTATCGAGCCGAGCGGAGACGTTGAAATCGACGAATCCGTCGCCGCCTTCTTCGAACTCGACGCGGCCGGTACCTATCCGATCGCGCGGTTCTTCGAACGTGTCGCAGAGCATGACCGTGCCCGAGTCGAACAGGCGGTGCGCGAGGCCCGCGACAACGGTTCTGAACTGGAAGTCGACTACGAGCTCGACCTCCCCTCCGGCACGAAGCGCCATCTGCGCGCGACGGGCCGGATGATGGGCGAAGGCAAGGAGCACCGCCTGCTGGGGCTCAGCGTCGACATCACCGCCGATGAAGAGGCGGCGCAGATGCGCGAGCTGATGCTGCGCGAGATGAACCACCGGGTGAAGAACCTGTTCTCCATCGTCTCGGGCATGCTGCGCATCGCGGGGCGTTCGGCGGCCAGCCCGCGCGAGTTGGTCGAGGATGTGGGCCAGCGGATCAACGCGCTGGCGCGCTCGCATGATCTGGCACGCACCCGAACCTCTGGTGCGGCGATCCCGCTGCGCGAGGTGATCGAGACGACTCTGGCCCCTTATGACGACCCGTCGAACTTCCTGATCGATGGGCCGGATGTTGATGTTCCGACGCATCACCTGACTGCTCTTGCGCTGATTTTCCACGAATGGAGCACTAATGCCGCTAAATATGGGGTATTGGGGCCGCGAGAGGGTGATCTCGAGATCACATGGTCGATGGAAAACGACGATACCGTGATACTTTCGTGGAACGAGCGGTACCGTGAAGCGTTGCAACTCGACACGAACAAACAGGGCTTCGGCTCGACGTTGGTCGATATTTCCGCAAGCCAGATATCGGCGCGGGTCGACACGCGTCAGACACCGGAAAGCCGTTGCAACAGGATTATCTTCGCGCATGAAATCGATGGCGACGCTGACTGAGAAAGCACCGAGCGAGGTGCTCCTTGTCGAAGATGAAGCCGTCGTCGCGCTTGATCTTCAGTTCATGCTCGAGGATCTCGGGATGGAGGTCTGGGGACCGTGCGCCACCGTGCGTGCGGGGCTGGACCTGGTCCGAGATCGTTTGCCCGGCGCTGCGATCCTCGACGTGATGCTGGCCGATGGCGAAGTCTACGAACTGGCCGATCATCTTCACAAGGCGGGCGTGCCGCTCCTGTTCCATTCCGGCCATGCCGAAGCCAATCAGCTACGCGAGCGCTATCCCGGCGCGGCTGTCTGCCCGAAGCCCGCGCTCCCCTCGGAGATCGAGGCGAAGCTCGCGAATTGGTTCATTCCGTCTGAGTGAGATCGTCCAGCTGGGACTGATCGATCCGTGCCAGCAGGTCGCGCGTGGCGTGGCTGACATGGTGGTCGCGGTGACGCAGCGCATAGAAGGGCCGCGGCGCGAGGTGCAAATCCCAGTCCCGGACTGTTCCAAGGCTTAGCGACCGCGCGACGACATGGGCCGAGAGTATGGTGATCCCGGCCCCTGCCTCGACCGCGCTCAGCACCGCCTCGTTCGAGGGCAGGACCAGCGCGGCTGAGAGCGCGCGCGGCGCGACACCCAGATCGGCGAGGGCCGCTTCCGCGGTAGAGCGCGTGCCAGAGCCCGGCTCGCGCAGCACCCAACTCGCCGCGCTCAACGCCCGCGCATCCAGCTTGCCGGGGGGCGGCGCGGCACTGACCAGCATCAGCCGATCCGCCCCGATCTGAACCCGCTCCAGCTTCGCATCCTCGACATCGCCTTCGACAAGCGCGAGATCGTGCAGGCCCGCGCGCAGACGCTCTGCCGCTTCCTGCGTGTTGCCGATCTCCAGCGTGACCTCGATCCCCGGGCGGGCTTGCCGGAAAGCGGCGAGGTAGGGCGGCAGCCAGTAGCCCGCGATGGTCTGGCTGGCGATCAGGCGGATATGCCCGCGTTCGAGGCCGCGGGTCTCGGCGAGCATCGCCTCCGCCTCGGCAAACCGTGCCAGCACCGCGCGCGCCTCGGGCAGAAAGGCGCGGCCTTCCTCGGTCAGCGAAATCCCCCGCCCGATCCGGTCGAACAGCGCGATCTCATGACGCGCCTCAAGCGCCGCGATGGCGGCTGAGGCCGTCGATTGCGTCATGTTCAGCCGGGCCGCAGCGCGGGTCATGTGCTGCTCTTCCGCCACCGCGACGAATACGCGGAGTTGTTCGGGGGTCATGCATGTCTCCGGCTCTATTGATCGACAAAAACGATCATATCGACAAAAACATTTCGTTTGAAGAATGAATTGGCGCGGGCAAATACAGGACAAGACTTGACGATAGGAGGCCGCCGTGCCGCACCATTCGACCCTTGCCTGCAGCCTTTCCCGCCCGCGGCTTGCGCTTCGCGCGTTCGCGCCGGGGCTTGGGTTGAGCATCGGCGTCGCCGCGCTCGCGGCCTTGGGCGGTTTGGCGGAGCACGCGCTGTTCGGCGCGGCATGGCTGGAACCGCTGGTGTTGGCGATCCTCATCGGTGCGGTGGTGCGCTCCCTCTGGACGCCGCCTGCGCGCTTCGATGCCGGTATCCGTTTCGCGGCCAAGACGGTGCTGGAGATTGCGATCGTGTTGCTTGGCGCCTCGGTGAGTGCGCAGACGCTTCTGTCGGTGGGGCCGGGGCTTCTGGGCGGCATCGTGGCGGTAGTCGCGCTGATGGTGCCCGCGGCCTACCTGCTGGGGCGGGCCCTGCGCCTACCGGCCCGCATGGCGCTGCTGATCGCTTGCGGCAATGGCATCTGCGGGAACTCCGCCATCGCCGCCGTCGCCCCGGTGATCGACGCCGATAGCGACGATGTCAGTGCCGCAATCGCGTTCACCGCCGTGCTGGGCGTCGCGGTGGTGCTGTTGCTGCCCGTCGTCGGTCATGTCGGAGGTATGAGTGTGAACGGCTATGGCATCCTGTCGGGGATCACGGTCTACGCGGTGCCGCAGGTTCTGGCTGCCGCCTCGCCGATGGGGGCCGCCGCAATTCAGCTCGGCACTCTGGTGAAGCTGGTGCGTGTCCTGATGCTGGGGCCGATCACGGTGGTTCTGTCGCTTCTCGCGCCGCATCTGCCGACTGATGGGCGCTCTGCCGCGCCGGAGGGCCGCGTACGGCGCGGGCTGATGCCGCCGCTCTTCATCCTCGGGTTTCTCGGGATGATCGTGCTGCGCTCCGCCGGGGCACTGCCGGAGGAGGCTCTCGCGCCGATGGGGCAGGTGGCGTCCATCCTGACGGTGATCGCGATGGCCGCGCTGGGGCTTGGCGTCGATGCGCGGGCGGTGGCAGCCGCCGGGCCGCGTGTGATCGCGACGGTGACGCTGTCGCTGGTGATGCTGGTGGGCGCAGGTCTCGGGCTTGTGACCTTGCTTTCCGCCTGAGCGTGAACGCTGAATGACAGCGCGATCCGGGGCCTTTCGCAATTTCGCACGGCCCCCTGTGCGGGCGGCCTGTGTTGATCCTCGCGACCCAGAGGATATGTGGGATGGGACGAAAACGTTAGCAGGCTAACTTTATTCCCGAGGCCCCCATGTCCGACCGCGCCGCTCTTACATCCGTACCCACCGAAGCCGCCCGCCGCGACCGTGCCGAGTTGACGCGCACGATGATGCTGCTGGCGCGGTCGGTGCGCGCGATGTTCGACGCGCAGGCGCGGGATATGGGCCTGACCTTTGCGCGGGCGCAGGCGATTCTGGCGATCTCGCGCGACGAGGGACTGAAGCAGACTCAACTGGCAGAGACACTGGCGATCGAAACGCCGACGCTGAACCGGACCCTCGATGGGCTGGAGAAGCTCGGTTTCGTGGAGCGCCGCGCCGATCCCGACGACAAACGCGTCCGCCAGATTTTCCTCACCGAACATGCCCGCGCAAATGCCTCCGAGATCGAGACCTTCGTCGAGGCGCTGCGCGCGAAACTCTACGACGGTATCGACGCTGACGAGGTCGCCCGCGCCCGCAAGACGATGGAGCGGATGCAGGCCAATCTCGAGAGGATGCGCGGCCAATGAATTTCCAGATTCGCGACATCAACGGCCCGGATGCGCGTCCGACGGCCGCCGAACCGGTATCGCCGCGCGAGCGCGTGCGGCCCGAGGCGGCTCCGGTCAAAGTGGCCGAGGTCGCGCAGAACGAGGCCGCAGAGGCGGAGACCGTCGAGACGGAGGCCGCGCCCCAGCCCGCCGCGCCTTCGGAGCCCGACCATTCCGCAGGCAAGCGGATCGTCTATGCCAGCGCCGCCGTCTTCGTGGCCCTGTCGCAGTCGCTTGCGACCGGCTTCGTCTCGGCCAATCTGCCGCAGCTGGCGGGCGATCTGCACGCAACCACGAACCACACTTATTGGGTGATGGCCGCCTTCATGGCGCCGCGCGCCTCGATGCCGCTGATGCTGATCCGCATCCGCGACCAGTTCGGTCTGCGCCGCTTCGCCGAGGTCGGTATCGTCTGCTTCGTGCTGGCGATGGTGCTCAATCTCTGGGTGGACGATCTGCATTCCGCGGTCATCGTGGCCTTCCTGAGCGGCTGTGCCGCCGCCCCGTTGTCGAGCCTCGGCTTTCTTTACATGCTGGAGGCCATACCCGCCGCTCAGCGCCTCAAGGTCGCGATCCCCGCCGTGCTGACGATGATCATGGTGGGCAGGCCCTTGGCGCGGGTGCTGCTGCCCGAACTCACCGCGAATGCCAGTTGGCACGCGGTGAGCCTGTTCCAGATGGGCATGGCGCTGGTGGCGCTGGCACTGATCTTCGCGCTGCCACTGACGCCGCGCCCGTTGCAAAAGGTTCTCAAGCCGCTCGATTTCGTCTCCTTCAGTCTGCTCGCGGTTGGCTTCGGCGCGTTCACCAGTGTCTTCATGTTCGGTGCGCTCGACTACTGGACGCAGACCGAATGGCTGGGCGTGGCGCTCGTCGCTGCGATCGTGATGGTCGCGGGCGCGGTGCTGATCGAAATGCAGCGGGCTAATCCGCTGATCGATTTTCATTGGCTGCTAAGTCCGCCGATCCTGCACCTGGCGGGGACCCTGCTGGTGTTCCGTATCGCGCTGGCCGAACAAAGCGCGGGCGCCGTCGGTTTCCTGCGCACGATGGGGCTGCAGCCCGGGCAGGAGCAACTGCTGTTCGGGATCATCGCGCTGTCGATGCTGGCCGCGACCGGTGTCCTGATGCTGACCAATAGCGGAGCGCGCGCGCCGCTGTTCCACGGGATTGCGCTGGTGCTGATCGCGGCAGGGGCGTGGCTCGACTCGCAATCGACCGCGCTCACCGGGCCCGAGCAGATGTATCTCAGCCAAGCGATGATCGGCTTTGCCGGTATCCTGTTCCTGCCGCCAGCGATGGCGAAAGGGTTGGGAGCTGCCTTCGCGAAGGGGCCGCACTACCTGCTGAGCTTCGTCGTGCTGTTTCTGGCCACGCAATCCATCGGCGGGGTTATCGGCTCCGGTCTGTTCCGGAGCTTGGTGGTCGACCGCACCGCCTATCACATGGCGCAGCTTTCGCCGCAGATATCGGCCGACAACCCGATGTTGAGCCAGACCCTCGCGCAGAGTGCCGCATCGCTGGGCAGCCAGACTGCGGATGCCGGGGCGCGGGCAGGGGCCGCGCTGTCTTCCGTCGCCTCTACGGTGCAGCAGCAGGCAACCATTCTCGCCTATGACGATGCGTTCCGCGCCGTGTTCTGGTTCGCGCTGGCGGCCTTGGCCGGGCTGATCGCCCATGTCGCCCTGCACCGAAGCTGGCCCCTCCCGCGCCTGCGCCTCACGCCCTCCACCCCTGTTTCTACGAGTTGATCCGATGTCACAGACCCGCCGCTATCTCGCTTCCGCCCTGATCCTTCTCATTGCGCTCGCCGGTGTCGCGACCGTGCTCTATGCATGGCGCCTGCCGCCGTTCCGCTCTGACGTTGCCTGGACCGACAATGCCTATCTGCAAGGCAAGGTCACCCCGATCTCTGCGCAGGTCGCGGCCGAGGTCACGGCGGTGCCGGTCAGTGATTTCGAAGAGGTCAAGAAAGGCGACGTGCTGGTGCGGCTGGATGATCGTGCGTTGAAAGCGGCGGTGGAGCAGGCGCAGGCTGCGCTGGAGACGGCGAAGGCCGCGCAGTCGAACGGGGCGCAGGCGGTGAATTCGGCGAAGGCGACGCTCGAGGCGAAGCAGGCTTCGCTCGCCTCGGCGAAAGCAGCGCAAGCCACGGCGCAGACCGCGCGCGACCGGGCGTCGAAGCTGACGAAGAAAAGCTATGTCTCGCAATCGGATGCCGATCAGGCGCAGCTTACGCTCGATCAGGCGAAGGCGGGCGCACAGGAGGCGCAAAGCGCCATCGACGTAGCCGAGCAGGCGGTGCAGACGGCACAGTTGAACAAACGCTCGCTCGCCGCGAAGACCGATGCGGCTCAGGCCGCGCTGGATGCGGCGCAGGTGGCGCTCGATCACGCGGTGATCCGTGCGCCCGAGGATGGGCGGTTGGGCCAGGTCTCGGCGCGAGTCGGCAAATTCGTCAGCGCCGGGAGCACACTGGTCTCGCTCGTGCCCTCCGATCTCTGGTTGATCGCGAATTACAAGGAGACCCAGCTTGCGGGACTGCAGATGGGCGAGCCTGTGACCTTCACCGTCGATGCGCTGGGAAAGACGCAGTTCAAAGGCCATATCGAGCGGTTCTCGCCCGCGACGGCGGGGCAGTTCAGCCTGTTGTCGGGCTCTAATGCGACCGGGAATTTCATCAAGATCGCACAGCGTGTGCCGGTCCGGATCGCGATCGACCCCGATCAACCGCAGGCCCAACGACTGGCCCCGGGTCTGTCGGCCGAGGTCAGTGCCCCGCAGCACGGATCGTGATCCGCCGTCAGCTATGCGGAAGGCGCAGCGCGGCTATGTCGAATAAGCTGTTTCTGCGGCGCAGCATTTGTGCGAAAAAGATTTCAACGCAGCGAACAAATCGTTGCAACAGTTCCTGAGGCTCTCTCCTCCTCCCTGAGCCTCGGAAATTGGCGGTGGCCTCTCTCCTCCTCCCTGAGGTCACCGCCTCCTCCTCCCCTTAGATGACCGACATGCGCCACCAAGCGGCGCCGTTTTCAATCGTGAAAACGCGTTCGAGCTGTTGTTCGGCGCGACCACATGAAGGTCCGGTTGGAATAGTTGGTCAGCGTGATTCCGGCGGCGAAGTGAAGCCGTCCTTCCTCGAGCGAAGGGGGCTGCGATTTGTGGCCGTCGTTTGGGTCGAGAGAGCGCAGCTCTGGAGACGTCGCGTCGCCGCCGCGTGTTACCAAGCCGAGCAGACGTCGATTTCACGGCCTGAGCGGCCAGAGAAACCTAAAATAATTCAGTTCTACTGAGAAAAGTGGCTGGGGCGGTAGGATTCGAACCTACGGTGCGCGGTACCAAAAACCGGTGCCTTACCACTTGGCTACGCCCCAACGTGGGGGGGTATGTAGCCAAGTGGGCGCGGGGCTTCAAGAGGAAAATCCGACAAATTTCGATTGCGCGTCACGCGCCGCTACGGCAAGCGAGATGGCATGGAAAATTGCGATGTTTTAGTGCTTGGCGCAGGGGCTGCCGGGCTGATGGCCGGGATCGAGGCGGCGCGGCGCGGGCGCTCGGTGCGGGTGCTCGACCACGCGCGGCGCCCAGGCGAGAAGATTCGAATCTCTGGCGGCGGGCGGTGCAACTTCACCAACCGTCTCCTGACCCGGCAAAACGCGACCGAACGATTCCTGTCGCGCAATCCCCGCTTCGCGCTCTCCGCGCTGTCGCGCTACACGCCCGCGGATTTCATCGCGCGGCTCGATGCGGCGGGGATCGCCTGGCACGAGAAGCATCTCGGACAGCTCTTCTGCGACGGGAAGGCCACGCAGATCATCGACCTGCTGCTGCGCGATCTGCGCGCGGCAGGCGGCGTGCTGTCGCTCGAGACGGAGATCGAGCGGGTGGAACGCGCGGGCGACGGCTTCCTCGTCACAACCTCGCAGGGCCCGATCCGCGCGGCTTCGGTGATTGTCGCGACGGGCGGCAAGTCGATCCCGAAGATGGGCGCGTCCAGCCTCGGCTACGAGATCGCGCAGACCTTCGGCCTCGATATCGTGGAGACTCGGCCCGCTCTGGTGCCGCTGACCTTCGCCGAGCAAGATCTGGCGCGCACCGCGCCGCTGTCGGGTCTCGCGCGGCCCGTCGATCTGCGCCTCGGCAAGACGCATTTCGCCGAGGATCTGCTGTTCACCCATCGCGGGCTGTCCGGCCCGGCGATCCTGCAAATCTCCAGCTATTGGCGCGAGGGTGACACGCTCAAGGTCGATCTCGCGCCGGGCAATGACATCGCGGCGGCCCTGTCGGAGCAGCGCGACGCGGCGGGCCGGCAGGCGCTGCACAATGCGCTCGCGCGGCATCTGCCGGAGAAGCTCGCGCATTTCGTGGTGGCGGAGGCGAAGCTATCGGGGCGGCTGGCCGAGCAATCGAACAAGGACCTCGCCAAGCTCGACGATCAGATCCATCGCTGGCAGGTGCGGCCGGTCAGCTCGGAAGGGTATCGCACGGCGGAGGTCACGCTAGGCGGCGTGTCGACCGATGCGCTCGATGCGAAGACGATGGAGGCGAAGCAGGTGCCGGGGCTCTATTTCATCGGTGAAGTTGTCGATGTGACCGGCTGGCTGGGCGGTTACAACTTCCAATGGGCCTGGGCCTCGGGCTGGGCTGCGGGGCAGGTGGCCTGACCACGCGCCTCTTCCTCTTGGAAGAAATATCCCCGAGGGGCCCGAAGGGTGGGGGCAGAGCCCCCTCCCTCTTAAGTTATGTCGCCCTCCGGCGACGGAGGCAGAGCCCCCTCCCTCTTAAGTTTTGTCGCCCTCCGGTGACGGGGGCAGAGCCCCCTCCCGGATCGATTTCTATGCCGTCAGGGCTTACCGCCCGACCGCCACGTAATCCTCGAAGCCCGCCTTCCTGACGTCCTTCTCGGCGTAGATGTTGCGCAGGTCGGCCATGCGCGCGGTCTCCATCGTCGTGGCGATCTTCTGCAGATCCAGCGCGCGGAACTCGTTCCACTCGGTCAGGATCACGACGCAATCGGCCTTCTCGGCTGCCGCATAGGCATCGTCCATCCAGGACACGCCCGGCAGCAGCGCCTCGCCCTCGCGCTTGCCCTGCGGGTCGACCACGCGGACCTTCGCACCGCCGCCCACCAGTGCGGGCACGATGGTGAGTGCAGGGGCCTCGCGCATGTCGTCGGTGTTCGGCTTGAAGGTCACGCCATAGATCGCGATCGTCTTGCCATTGACCGAGCCGCCGCAGAGATCGACGACCTTCTCGATCATCCGGCGCTTGATGTCGTCATTCACCTTGATGACCGTCTCGACGATCTCCATCGGGCAGGAATAGTCCTGACCGATCCGCGCGAGCGCCGCAGTGTCCTTCGGGAAGCACGAACCGCCGTAGCCCGGGCCCGCATGGAGGAACTTGTTGCCGATCCGGCCGTCGAGCCCCATGCCGCGCGAGACCTGCTTGATATCCGCGCCGGTCTTCTCGCAGAGCCGCGCGATCTCGTTGATGAAGGTGATCTTCGTCGCCAGAAACGCGTTGGCCGCGTATTTGATCATCTCGGCGGTTTCCAGATCGGTATAGAGGATCGGGAATTCGCGCAGGAAGAGCGGGCGGTAGATCTCGCCCATCACGGCCTCGGCCTTCTCCGAGGTGGTGCCGACGACGACCCGGTCGGGCCGCATGAAATCGTCGATCGCCGCGCCTTCGCGCAGGAATTCGGGGTTCGAGGCCACGTCGAATTCGATGTCGGGGCGGGTTTTGCGCACGACCTCGGCAACCTGACGGTTGGTGCCCACCGGCACGGTCGATTTCGTCACGATCACCGCATAGCCGGTCATCGCGTTTGCGATCTCCTCGGCAGCGGCCATCACATAGGTCAGATCCGCATGGCCATCGCCGCGCCGCGTCGGCGTGCCCACCGCGATGAAGACGGCATCGGCACCGGCGACCGCGGCCTTGAGATCGGTGGTGAAGGTCAGGCGTCCGCCTTCCACGTTCTTCACCATCAATTCGTCGAGCCCCGGCTCGTAGATCGGCACGCGGCCGCCCTCGAGCATTTCGATCTTCGCGGGGTTCTTGTCGACGCAAACGACCTCATGGCCGAAATCGGAGAAACACACCCCCGAAACAAGGCCAACATAGCCCGTGCCGATCATCGCGATTTTCATATTCTCGTCCTTGCCTGTGCTGTGTCGGTGCCTTGATTCCCGGGCGGCGAAATTGCAAGCCGGTTCCGGACAAGTTCTCGTAATTCTTCTCAGAATCCGCGTCGCTCCAGAAGCGCGGAATGGTTGCCTGTGCCGCGTTAGACACGAATTCTGGGCATTTCATGCAAGAAAAGTGCCAAAGTGCAACAGTCTTCGCCTCTGCGTGAATGGGCCGTGTATTTCACTCTTTGCAATCCCGGGAAGCTGTGTAAGTCTCGCCGGGAAGCTGCCAGAAAAGTCCGGCGGCTCCCTACGGTAATGACGGAGATTACTATGAAAAAGATCGCTACCATCGCCCTGGCCCTCGGCCTCACCGGTTCGACCGCTTTTGCTGGCGGCTACACCGCTCCGGTCGTCGAGCCCGAGCCCGTTGTGGTTGAGCAGTCGTCGTCCTCGAACGCCGGCATCATCATCCCGGTTCTGCTGCTGCTCGGCGTTGCTGTCGCAGCCTCGAACAACTAATTTCGGGTAACACCGAATTGGAAGGGGCCGGACGTACGCGTTCCGGCCTTTTTCATTTCCGGAGATACGGGGTAGGGCCTGACGCTCCGGGGACAGGAAAAACCCGCGCTTGGCGCGGGTTTTTCTTTTGCGGGAAGGAGCGGATTTGCCATGCGTCGAGTGCCGCTGCTGTGGCCGCACGACAGGTCCCGTCATCTCGCGAAAAGCAAAACTGGACGTTGGGGGCATCCGCCGGGTAAATCCGCTTTGGACCGCGTGAGAGGGAGACCCGCATGAGCCAGAGATTTACCCGCCGTGAGAGTTTCGCCCTTGCCGCCGGTGCCGCCGCCTTGGCCGCGCCGCCTGTGCTGGCCGCGGAGCCCGAGGTCACGCTGCGCCTGCATCAATTCCTGCCGCTGACCAGCTTCGTGCCCGCCCATATCCTCACCCCTTGGATCAAGGCAGTCGAGGAGGCGTCGCAGGGCCGGGTGCGCATCCAGCATTACCCCTCGATGCAGCTTGGCGGGAAGCCGACCGATCTTATCGATCAGGTCACTGACGGGGTTGTCGACATTGTCTGGACGCTGCCGGGCTACACGCCGGGGCGGTTTCCGCGCACCGAGGTGATGGAGCTTCCCTTCCTGGTCGCCGAGGCCGAGGCCGCGTCTGCTGCGCTGTGGGAGCTGGCGCAGGCGGAGATGGTCGATACGGATTTCCGCGACATTCACCTGCTGGGGACCTGGGTGCACGGGCCGGGCGTGATCCACGCGAACAAATCCGTGCGCGCGATCCCCGATTTCGAAGGGCTGAAGCTGCGCGGCCCGTCGCGGGTCACGACGAAGCTGCTCGAGCATTTCGGCGCGACGGCTGTCGAGATGCCGGTCCCGGCTGTGCCCGAGGCGCTCTCGCACGGGACGATCGACGGGGCGCTCTTGCCTTGGGAGGTCTCGGCCTCGCTGCGGATCGACGAGCTGGTCCATCACCACACGCAATTTGCAGGCCCCTCGATCTACACGGCGAGCTTCATTCTCGCGATGAACAAGGACCGCTACGCCGCGCTTGACCCCGATCTGCAGGCCGCGATCGACAGCGTCTCGGGCGTTGAGTTCTCGGCGCAGGCGGGACACCTGCAGCAGGCCGAGGATATCCCCTCGCGTCAGGTCGCGATGGATCTGGGCAATGAGATCATCACGATCCCGGCCGAGGATACGTCGATCTGGAAAGACGCGTCGCAGCCGGTGATCGACGCATGGGTTGCCGAGATGGAAGAAAAGGGTGTGCCGGGTGAAGAGTTGCTGAGCTCTGCCCGCGCCTTGATCGAGAAACATTCGTTCTGAGGATGAGGCGCGGTGAGCTGGTTCGTGGGCGCCGATCTGATCCGCATCGCGCTGATCGTGGCGGTCCCGGCGCTCGCGCTTCTGCCACTCTGACGCAGCTCCGCAAAAGAGCGGTGATTTCTGCGCGCTTCTGTGCGAGCATGATGCCGAGGAGGACCGCCCATGACCGAGATTACCAGCGATTTCAAAGGGCAGACCGTGATCTGCACCTTCGAGATGACGCCCGCCACAGCCGATGAGTTGATGGAGAAGCTGCAAGCCGCCTATTCCGAGGTGATCTCGAAAGCGCCCGGTTTCATCGGCGCGGGCCTGCATATGAACGACGCGCGCACGCGGATCGCGACCTATTCGAAATGGAACGAGCGGGGCGACTATCAGGCGATGCTGCGCAGCCCCGAGATGATCTCGCGCAACCGCGTGATCTACACGCTGTGCCGCAATTTCGAGCCGGTGATGTACGAGGTCTCGGCCGATTTCTGACGGGCGGGCGTGCGGATTGCTGCGCTGCCGAAATAGGCGCGTGAGGAGGGAACTTCAGGGCGCGCCTCGCGTTGATGTGAAAAGACATATCGGAGTGACATCATGGAAAGCGTTCTGCAAGCAATCGGCACGGTCGGGCTGATCCTTCTCGTGCTCGCAGGTCTTCTGGCGGGCTGGATCGCGAGCGTCGTCTCGGGTGGGCGTCACAAAGCCGCCTATCTGGCGATCGGCGTGGTCGGCGCCCTCATCACCCCCTTCATCGTGGCTCTTCTGGGCGGGGCGGTGCTGGCGGCGGGCGGGCTGCTTGCGATCATTGCCATCGCGCTTGTCGGCGCAGTCATCGTGCTGGTCATCGGCAAGATGATCCTCGACTGACGCGGGCCGCGCGGATTAGGGCGAAGGCCCACCGCGCGCCAGCCACCATCCCAGCTTCAGGTAGGCGAACCCTTCGCGGGCGCGGGCCTTCGCGCTCGCCCGGTGCGGCGGACAGTCCGCGCGCGCCCGCAGCCCCATCTGCCGC
The DNA here is from genome assembly GCF_002020075.1 of Thioclava sp. F36-7. NCBI lineage: Bacteria > Pseudomonadati > Pseudomonadota > Alphaproteobacteria > Rhodobacterales > Paracoccaceae > Thioclava > Thioclava sp. F36-7. The sequence continues at coordinate 459,906 of NZ_MPZR01000002.1, forward strand.
GCGATCATCACCGCGCGCGGCGCGTGATAGGGATCGGTGACGATGATCACCTCGTCGCTCTCCAGATGCGCCCGGGCGAAGCCGATATTCTCGTAAGTGCTGGTCGAGCGATCTTCGAGAGAGATCGCCTCAGCCTCCACGCCTTCCGCGCGCAAGATCCGGGACATCACCTCCGCCTCGCTCGGCGGATGCCGCCCGACACCCCCGCAACAAATCACCCGCTCCGCCGCGCCTTCGTGCCAGAGCGCCGCCGCATGACGGGTGCGCCGTTGCAAGCTGGGTGAGGGGAGGCCATCTGCCCAAACCGCTGCACCAAGGATCAAAATCGCTCTCATTTCGTTGAGCTAAAGGTCCACACCGCCGGCGACAAGGCTGGCAGTCGTGTTATGATCACGAAAAAGGGAGGGTAACATGCGTTTCATTTTTCTTGCCGCGCTGCTGGCTGCCGCGCCTGTTTTGGTCGAGCCCGCTTTCGCCGAGCCGGTCAATATTCGCCCCGACGTCATGTCCGTCACGGTCGACACTGCCAAGGGCCCGGTCGAGATCAAGCGGATTCAGGATAACGAGAACAAGCTCGAGGGCGATTGGGCCAAGACCTCGCGCCCCTGTCCGAGCTTCTGCATCCAGCCGATGATCCCGGCCCCCGGCGTGACCCCGGTAGGGGAGCTGGAGATGCTGGAGTTTCTCAAGGATCCCAACGTGGTGGTCGTTGACGGGCGGGTGACCCGCGACTTCGAGGGCGGCGCGATCCCCGGTGCGATCAACATCCCCTATATGGAAGCGCCCGACCGTCTGGGCGAGCTTGGCTGCCAACCCGATTTCGAGGGCTTCATCTGCGACGGAGAGGACGTGAAATCGGTCGCGCTTTACTGCAACGGCCCGTGGTGCGGCCAGTCGCCCACTGCCGCACGCCGCATGATCGAAGCCGGTTTCCCGGCGGAAAAGATCTATTACTACCGCGGCGGGATGCAGCAATGGCGGCTGCTGGGCCTGACGGTCAGCGGGGGCTGATCCCTATTTGTCGGGTTCCGCGCAAGGGTAGGCCTCGCCATCGGGTAGCCGACAAAGCGCGTCGAAGAAGCTGCTGGAAAGCCGATCATAGCTGAGCATTCTGTGTTCCCGGTCGCGGGACTCGAGATAATCGCTGCACGACGCGAGGTAGTATAGCTCGCGTCGTTCGTCATTCGCGTACCACTGGGTGAAAGCGGCGCTGGCCGCGCTGATGAGATCGTCCGAGCGGCCCATTTCTGTCTCGAAGGCTGCGGCGATGTCGTCCTGCATCGGCCATCCTGCAAGCGCGTCCCAGGCGTCGGGCATCCCGGCTTCGCGCAGATCCCAAGCCACAGCGAGGCTGAAGGTCGTCGCATCCGCCTCCATCGCGAAGATCGCGCGGGCATTTTCCTTCATCGACAGGTTCGGATCGGGACAGGAGCCGTGGAATTTCTGCTCCAGATGGCGCAATTCATGAATCAGAACTGCCTTTTGCAGGGCGGGTGCCATGTCGGTGGCGATCACGAGTCGGGAGGAGCGCGGCTCAAAATAGCCACGTGCGTCGTGCAGCGTGTCGGCGAGACACAGCTCGCCAGCGTCTTGAAAGAGCGCGACATGCAGGCTCGGCCAGCGGTCGAGGGCGGGGCGCAGCTGTGTGACGAGCGCTGCGATTTCGGGTGGCTTATCGAAGGGTGGGGCGGCGCAAGTGAGGATCTGGGCGTGCGCCGGTCCGGTCATCACACCGAGCCAGGCGCTCAGGACGATGTGCCGGACGAGCCTCACCGCCCCTTCTTCCGCTTCACGCCCCCGCGCTGACCCGGCCGTCCCGCAGTCGACCGGCCCTGCGCCTTGACGGCGGCCTCGCTTGCAGCCTCCACCGCCGATTGCCGCGCGAGCGGGTCGTCGTGGACGGCGAGGTCCACCGCTTCCAGACGTTTCACCTCGTCGCGCAGGCGGGCGGCTTCCTCGAATTCCAGATCCTCGGCGGCCTTGCGCATCTTGGCGCGCATGTCATCCAGATGCGCCTGCAGGTTTGCACCGGGCTTGACCGCATCGACCTTGGCGGTGACGCGCGACATGTCGGTGTCGCCCTGATAGAGCCCGGCCAGAACGTCATCGACATTCTTCTTGATCGTCTCGGGCGTGATGCCGTGTTCTTCGTTATAGGCGATCTGCTTGGCGCGGCGACGGTCGGTCTCGTCCATCGCGCGCTGCATCGAGCCGGTGATCCTGTCGGCATACATGATGACGCGGCCCTCGGAGTTCCGCGCGGCGCGGCCGATGGTCTGGATCAGCGAGGTCTCCGAGCGCAGGAAGCCTTCCTTGTCGGCATCGAGGATCGCGACCAGCCCGCATTCGGGAATGTCCAGACCCTCGCGCAGCAGGTTGATCCCGATGAGCACGTCGAAGGCGCCCAAGCGCAGGTCGCGCAGGATTTCGATCCGCTCGATCGTGTCGATGTCAGAGTGCATGTAGCGCACGCGAACGCCCTGTTCGTGAAGGTATTCGGTCAGGTCCTCGGCCATGCGTTTGGTGAGCGTGGTGACCAACGTGCGATAGCCGCGCGCCGCGACGGTGCGGATTTCGTCGAGCACATCGTCCACCTGCGTCTCGACCGGGCGGATCTCCACGACCGGGTCCAGAAGGCCCGTCGGGCGAATGACCTGTTCGGTGAAGACGCCGCCGGTCTGTTCCAGCTCCCACGCGGCGGGGGTGGCCGAGACGAAGACCGATTGCGGGCGCATCGCGTCCCATTCCTCGAATTTGAGCGGGCGGTTATCCATGCAGGACGGCAGGCGGAAGCCGTGTTCGGCCAGCGTGAACTTGCGCCGATAGTCCCCGCGATACATGCCGCCGATCTGCGGCACGGTGACGTGGCTCTCATCGGCGAAGACGATGGCGTTGTCGGGGATGAACTCGAAGAGGGTGGGCGGCGGCTCGCCGGGCGCGCGGCCGGTGAGGTAGCGCGAATAGTTCTCGATCCCGTTGCAGACACCAGTCGCCTCCAGCATCTCCAGATCGAAATTCGTGCGCTGTTCGAGGCGCTGCGCCTCCAGCAGTTTGCCTTCCTCTTCCAGCTGCTTCAGCCGGAGCGCCAGCTCCTTGCGGATGCCCTTCGCGGCTTGCTGCAGGGTCGGGCGCGGCGTGACGTAGTGGCTGTTCGCATAGATGCGGATCTGATCGAAGCTGTCGGTCTTCGCCCCGGTCAGCGGGTCGAATTCGGTGATCGCCTCCAGCTCCTCGCCGAAGAAGGAGAATCGCCAGGCGCGGTCCTCCAAGTGGGCGGGCCACAGATCGACCGTATCGCCCTTCACCCGGAAGGCGCCGCGCTGGAAGGCCGCATCGAGTCGCTTGTATTGCTGCGCCACCAGCTCGTTGATGAACTTGCGCTGCTCGATCAGATCGCCGGTCTTGAGGTCCTGCGTCATCGCCGAATAGGTCTCGACCGAGCCGATACCGTAGATGCACGAGACCGAGGCGACGATGATCACGTCGTCACGCTCCAGAAGCGCCCGGGTGGCCGAGTGGCGCATCCGGTCGATCTGCTCGTTGATCTGCGATTCCTTCTCGATATAGGTGTCCGAGCGCGGCACATAGGCTTCGGGCTGGTAGTAGTCGTAGTAGGAGACGAAATATTCCACCGAGTTGTCGGGGAAGAAGCTCTTGAACTCACCGTAGAGCTGCGCGGCCAGCGTCTTGTTCGGCGCGAGGATGATCGCGGGGCGTTGGGTTTCCTCGATCACCTTGGCCATAGTGAAGGTCTTGCCCGTGCCGGTCGCCCCGAGCAGCACCTGATCGCGTTCGAGCGCCTCGACGCCCGAGGATAGCTCCGCAATCGCGGTCGGCTGGTCGCCGGCCGGGTTAAACTGAGTCTGCATCACGAACCGCTTGCCGCCTTCCAGCTTGGGGCGGGTGAGCACGTCGGGGCGTTCGGAGGGCAGATTGGTATTGTTGTGAGGCATCGCGCAGACCTTTTGCTTGCTCCCCAAAGTTGTCCTCTTTTCGTTCGCATTCAAGGGTTTGCGAAAGGCGTTACGGAAGGCTTAACGCAGAGTTTCGAATCGTCTATATTTAACAGGGGCTTGCGTCTCTGTTTGGCTTGAATTCATGGCGGGTCGCGCGCATCTTGCCTTTTGCAAGCAGCATCAGACTGCCGGCCGGCGCACCACCCCCACCCCTTGCTCCCCAGCCGGTCGGCAGTTCCTCAACTTGCGGGGGGCCTTCGGTATCCTCCCGGCGCGGCGGGCGGCGGCGTCATCGAAGGGTCCGGCATGCCATGCACAATCGTCGCGCATCTTTCGCCTTTGCGCTCCGGGGCTTGCGATTTGGCTCAGATGCACTAAGAAAAGTCAGAGGTATCGCAGAGGAGTTTGCCCATGCGCGCGCGCATCTACCAACCCGCCCGCAACGCCATGCAATCGGGCACCGCGAAGACGCGGTTCTGGTATCTCGACTATGTCGCCTCCGACGCGCGTGAGATCGACCCGCTGATGGGTTGGACCAGCTCCAACGACACGCAGGCCCAAGTGCGGCTGCGCTTCGAGACCCGCGAGGCGGCGGAAGCCTATGCCAAGGAAAAAGGCATCGATTACGTCGTGACGGAGCCGCATAAGCGCGCCCCGAATGTCCGTGCCCGCGGCTATGGCGAGAACTTCGCGACCGACCGCCGCGCGAACTGGACGCACTGAATACCTGCGCCAGCGGCGAAAGCTGTCCCGGCTAAGGGGGAGCTTTTCCGCACCGCGACCCCGCGCATTCCACGTGAATGAAGCTGGCGCGTCAGGCTGCGTTTCGGTTTCCTCCAGCTTTCCAACCTGTGCCACCGACGGTCTCGCGCAGGTTCGAACGTGGTTCGAATTTCCGACGTAGCTCTGCGTTCCATCCAAAGAGCCCGTCGCTTTGTTCCTTGGCATTATCGCGCTCACGATCTTCGACGTTTGAGCAGAGTTTTTCCGAGCCTGCTCGCGCTCAGGAACGGTGACTTCGCTGCAGTGTTCTCTGTCTGCCGGCTGACGGTCGGCGCATGAAATGCAAGGAGAACACTATGACCTACACCATCAAGTCGATCGCTCTCGCAGGTATTCTGGCCACTGCCGCGCCCGTTGCGGCCCTGGCTCAGGCTGACGTATCCACCGGAACGGACGCTGGCGCATCGGTCTCGGCGCAGGCTGCAGGCGCTGATGTCGGCGCAAGCGCGGATATGGGCGCATCGACGGACGCCGCAACGACTGCGGGCTCGAATGGTGGAATGGGCCAAGATGGGTCGGTGAAGACCTATGGTCAGCTCGTCGCGGACCTTCAGGCCAATGGCGCTGCGTCCACCGACCAGTTCGCCGATTATGAAGTGGGAACCGATGGCGAAGCCAAGATCGTCGCTCTGTCCGATCTGAAGGGTAAAGGCGCTGAGAATGGCTCCGCGGCACTCGAGAACGCAATGGGCGCCGACGTGGATGCCGATTACAGCCAGCTTCCGTCCAGCGTCTTCGATGGCACCGACTACACGCCCGAGGATGTCGCTGCCGCGTATATCAACGCCGAAGGCAATCTGATCGTCGTGGTCGACAACAACGCCTGATCACCTGCGACGATACATGATCCCGAAGCCCCCTGTCCTCCGCGGCAGGGGGCTTTTTTGTGCCTGACATCTACTGATAATGCAGGGCGTCAATCGGATCGAGCCGGGCTGCCCGCCGCGCGGGAAAGTAGCCGAAGACCATCCCCACCACGGCGGAGAAGCCGAAGGCGAGGGCGATGACGTCCAGGCTGGGCGAGAAGGGGATCGCCATGATCTGCGCCGCGACATAGGCGAGGCCGAGGCCGCAGAGGATCCCGATGATCCCGCCCAGAACCGACAGCACCACCGCCTCGACCAGAAACTGCATCAGGACCTGATGCGCCTGCGCGCCGACCGAGAGGCGGATGCCGATCTCGCGGGTGCGTTCGGTCACCGAGACCAGCATGATGTTCATGATCCCGATCCCGCCCACGAGCAGGCTGACCGCCGCGACGGAGGAGAGCAGGCCGGTAAGAACCGAGTTGACCGAATTGAGCATCGAACTCAGTTCGGCCATGTCGAAGACCGAGAAATTGTCGTCTTCACCGATGGCGATGCGGCGGCGCTCGCGCATCAGGGCCTCGATATCGGAGGTCGCCCGTTCCACGGAGGCCGTCCGGGCCACCTGAAGCGAGATTGAAGAGACGTCCTGACTGCCCATCAGCCGCCTTTGCACCGTTCGGACCGGCATCAGCACGAGGTCGTCCTGATCCTGCCCGAAGGACCCGGCGCCCTTGGATTTCAGCACGCCGATCACCTCGCAGGAGATCGACTTGATGCGGATCTTCTCGCCGGTCGGATCGGTCGCGCCGAACAGGGTTGTCCGCACGGTCTCGCCGATGATGCAAAGATTGGCGCCGCTGCGGTCCTCCGCCGGGGTGAAGCTGCGCCCGAGCGCGATCGTCCAGCCGCCGATCTCGAGATAGGGCGACGTCGTGCCGGTGATCGATGTCGTGCGATTGTTGTTGCCGAAGACCGCCGTGGCTGCGGTCGAGACGACAGGCGCGACGGCCGAGAGGCTGCTCAGGTCCTCCAGCGCTTCTGTATCCGAAAGCTTGAAGGGCGGGGCGGTATCGCGCGATCCGGGCCCCATCATCCGCGCCCCCGAGCGCAGGACCAGCACATTCGTGCCAAGCGATTCCACATTGGCCGAGACCTGTTCGGAGGAGCCTTGCCCGACGGTCACCATCGCGATGACGGCGGCAACCCCGATCACGACACCCAGCACGGTGAGAAAGGACCGAAGCGCGTTGCGGATGATCGCTGTCAGCGCGAGGCGGATGGTTTCCCAGAGCATCACAGGGCTCCTTCGTGCATCTTCTCGTCGCGTACGACGCGGCCATCGGTGAAGACGACGAGACGGGAGGCATAGGCGGCCATGTCCTCCTCATGCGTGACCATCACGATGGTCAGCCCGGACTCGCGGTTGAGGTCCTGCATCAGGTTCATGATCTCGACGCTGCGTTTGGTGTCGAGGTTGCCCGTGGGCTCGTCGGCAAGCATCACCATCGGCTCGCCCGCAAGCGCCCGCGCGATGGCGACGCGTTGCTGCTGACCGCCCGAGAGCTGCGACGGCGTGTGATCCTCGCGCCCCTCGAGCCCGACCCGCGCCAGAGCCTGACGGGCCCGCGCCACACGTTCGGCCTTGCGCATTCCCTTATAGATCAGGGGAAGCTCGACATTTTCCAGCGCGGTGGTGCGCGGCAAGAGGTTGTAGCCCTGAAAGACGAAGCCGAGGTAGTGCCGGCGCAGAAGCGCGCGTTGATCGCGGTTCAGGGTCGCGACCTCGACACCGTTGAACAGGTAGTTGCCCGCGGTCGGCCGGTCGAGACAGCCGATGATGTTCATCGCGGTCGACTTTCCTGACCCCGAGGGCCCCATGATCGCAAGGAATTCCCCCGGTTCGACGCGAAGATCGACGCCATCGAGGGCGCGCACGAGGGTTTCGTCGTGGCCATAGTGGCGCTCGATTCCGCGCAGCTCGAGAAGCGGCTCACTCATCGCGACATATCCCGCTGATCGGTGATGACCTGATCGCCGACGGCCAGATCGCCCGCGGTGACGATCGTGAACTTGCCGTTCGTCGCCCCCGGCGTGACCGCCACTTCGACGGGGGTGCCGTCGCGAAGAACCCAGACGGATTTTCCGCTCGCGGTGCCGCTCTCCGAACTCGGTCGGCTCGGCATCACGAGGCCGACGAGCCCGCTCGCGCCATTGCCCGCATCTTCGACCTCTTGCGGGGGCGCGTAGCGCAGCGCCGCATTCGGGATCAGCAGCGCGTCCTTGGCCTCGTCCACGGTGATCGTCGCAGTCGCGGTCATGCCGGGGCGCAGGAGAAGATCGGCATTGTCGACCGCCAGCACGCCCTTGTAGGTCACGACATCGTCGGTGGTCTCGGGAGCGTAGCGAACCTGCGTGATCGTCGCCGGGAAGGAGCGACCGGAATAGGCGTCGACGGTGAATGTCGCGTCATTGCCGACCGCGACCTGACCGATATCCGCCTCGTCGATATCGACCAGCAACTGCATCCGGCGCAGGTCCTCGGCCAGCGTGAACAGGGTGGGCGCGGACAGCGAGGCGGCCACGATTTGACCGGCCGAGACATTGCGGTCCAGAACGACGCCGTTGATCGGGGAGCGGATGACCGATTTCTCCAGATCGTCCTTCTCCAGGGCAAGATTCGCCTCGGCCAGCGTCAGTGACGCTTTCGCGGCCTGAACCGAAGCTACGGCGCGATCGCGCTCCGCGATATAGGTGACGAAGGTGCTATGGGTCGAGACACCGCGCCGGTCCAGCTCGGCCTGAGTCTCATAGAGCGCCGTCGCTTCCGTCTGGGTGGCCTCGGCCTGCGCGAGCTGCGCCTTGGCGGCCGCAAGCGCGGCTTCGGCATTGGCGACCTGCGCCTTGAATTTCGTGTCGTCGAGCCGCGCGAGGACCTGACCCACTTTGACCTCGTCGTTGTAATCGACGTCGATGCTATCGAGCGTGCCCGACAGCTCCGAAGAGACCTCAACCTCCGTCGTAGGCTGCACCGTGCCGGTCGCGGTGACCGTGACGGTCAGATCGCCGCGCGTGACGGCTTGCGTCACATAGCTCGTGCCCGTGGTGTCACCGGAGGGCGCAAGCCAGAGCCACGCTCCGATCGCGATCACGACGGCACCCGCGCCGAAAGCCCAGAGTCGCCAAGGGCGTCCGCTCTTCGCAGTGGACAGCATTTTTTCGATTTCGTCGCGGCTCTGGCTTGGCATAGGTCTTCCGTTCCGGTGTCTCTTCCCGCAGGGCAGGGCAGGTTTACTACGTGCCGGAGCATGAACCCCGTCGCCCGCTATGGCTTTGCTCTAGAACAAGAAAGGAAAAAGAAACGCGCTTGTGATCGTCGGAATGATGAATTTGTGACCTGTCTTCGCCCTCGACGCGGAAAGCCTGCGCAGGAGAGTGTCAAAGGACGGTGCGTGTGAGGGTCTGGATCACCGTCTGAGAATAGCCGTCAGCTTCCACGGTGCTCATCTCCAGATCGAAGCGGCTGCGGCTCCCGTCGGGCGCGAGGACCGTGAGGTCGTCGATATCCGAGGCGCGCTCCATCTGGTGACGCGCATATTTCGCGCCGCGCAGGTTCGGCGGCAGCTTCGCGTTGATGAGCCCCGCGATCTCGTCCGCGCCGGTCAGCACGCCGAAGGGAGAGGCGGTCGACCAAACCCCGTCGGGGTGAAACAGCTTTGCGGCCGCCGCACCGTCGCGCCGGTCCACGCAATCCAGAAAGCGCATCAGCAGCGAGCGCTCGGAATGTCTGGCGGCGTAATGGGTGTGAAGCAGACGGTGCGCGGTCGGGGAGTTCGGCGCACCCAGTTCCGAGGCATAGAGCGCCTGCACATCCGCATTCTCATAGGAGCGACGGCGCGGTGCCTTCGCGTCGACGCTGTAGATCGCCTTGGCGCGTTTTTGCAGAATATGCGGGTCCATGGATTTCGGCTCGCCGCCGCCGCCGAGGCAGCCGCCGACGCAGGCCATGACCTCGATCGCGACATAGTCGTCGCGCCATGCCTCGTCTTCGAGCATGCGCTGGGCCGACGCGATCCCGTTGCACACGGCCACGGTGCCGACGCCGGGAATGGTCGCGGTCTTCACGCCCTCACGGACGCCGCGCAGCGCCTCCCATTCCAGCGGCAGATCGTGCTCGACCCCTTTGAAATGCGCAGCCGTGCGGACCATCGCCTCCATGACCCCGCCGGAGGCGCCGAATATCTGGGCGGCCCCGGTGCTCTCGCCCAGCGGGCTGTCGAATTGCCCGTCCTCGGAGAGCGCCCCGAACGGGATCCCGCGCGACCGGATCATCCGCGCCAGTTCGCGGGTGGTGAGCACATGATCCACATCGCCGGAGACGCCGGGGCGCTGGGCTTCGTCCTTCTTGGCGGTGCAGGGCATCACGCTCACGACATAGGGCTCGGCTTTGCCGTCCGCGAAATCGGGCCCGAGCGCGCGTGCGAAGCGGCCCCGCTTGGCAATCGCGCCGTGCATCTGCTGCGGGGATTTGGTCGTGCTCAGATGCGGCAGAAGATCGGGACGGTTCAGCTCGACCCAATTCACCCAACCCGGACAGCAGGAGGTGAACAGCGGCAGCTCCGTCCCGGCTTTGAGCCGCGACAGAAGTTCGGTGCCTTCCTCCATGATCGTGAGATCGGCGGCGAAATTGGTGTCGAACACGTAATCGAACCCCAAAAGCCGCAGCGCATTGATCAAACGCCCCGTGCTGACAGTGCCAGACTCCAGCCCGAATTCCTCGCTGATGGCGATGCGGGTCGCCGGGGCCACCTGAACCACGGAGACGCGCCGATGGGCGTCGAGCGTTTGCAGCACCGCGTGCCAATGCGGCGCCTCGATCAGCGCGCCGACAGGGCAGACAAGCGTGCACTGGCCGCAGGAGATGCAATTGGTCTGCGACAGCGGCACGTCGAAGACCGTGACAGGGCGGCGGTCGAACCCGCGATTGGCGAACCCGATGACATTCTGGTTTTGGACGGCGTCGCCGCAGACCTCCGCGCACAACCCGCATTCGATGCATTTCGACAGATCGCGCCAGATGCTGGGGGAGGTGTGATCGGTCGCGAGTTCTTCCGAGGCGGCAGGCGCCCCGGCGGGCATCTTCGGCCAACGCTCCTCCCACTGGTTCTCATGGACGAGACGCTGGAGCTGGCACGCCCCGTTCACCTCGCAGCGCATGCAGTCATTGGGGTGACGCGCGAGCAGCCATTGGGCATCGGCTTTCCGAAAGGCCGCCAGCGCCTCGGTGTCCGTCGCAACGACATCGCCCTCCTTCGCAAGGGTGCGGCAGGCCGGTTGCGGATTATGGCTGCCCTCGATCTCCACGAGGCACATGCGGCACACGGCATGGGCGGGCAAGCCGGGGTAATAGCACAGGGTCGGGACATGGATGCCAGCCTGCTTCGCCGCCTCCAGCAAGCTGGTGCCCTCATCGACTTCGACGTGCCGCCCGTTGATCGTAAGCGTGATCATGCGAAGGGACCTCCCATCGTCGCAGTATAGCAGAGGCATGGCTCGCGGCAGAAGTCCCGCCTTCGGCCCGCCCGTAGTCGCGTCCTTTCCAGCAGTTTCCCAATTTTCGGGCCAGCTGTGCTACACTGAAAGCCGATGGTGCTCGAAAGGACGACGTAAATGGCCCGAGCCACCCGGATATTTCAGCCCGCCTCACACTGGGGTCTCGGCAGCTACTGGCAGGGCGAGTGCCCGCCTTGGATCGCGCTCGTCGTGGTGCTGATCGGCGGACGGTTGGCTGTCGCCGAGCTGTGGCAAGCTTTGTCGTCGCCGCTCTCGATGCCGTTTTTCGCGTTGCTGTTCCTCGCGGATATGACACTGGCGCTGTGGCAGCTGGTGGGCGCGTGGCGCAGCCTGTCGCATTGGATCGATGCGCGGGCGCGGGGCCATGTGCTGCTCGCGGGGCGCGTGGCGGTGGTGGCGGTCGCGGTGGTGACGGTGACCCATGCGCTCGATCAGGCCGCGCGGCAGACAGCGGCCTTGGTGCCGGCCGCCTATGCCGGGCCGCAGCCGCTGGAGGTGCGCAACGGCGTCGCTTATCTGACCGGCGATATCGGCTACGATCTTCTGGCGCGGTTCGAGGCAACCCCGGCGACGGGCGTCGCGGCGGTCGATCTCGACAGTGCCGGCGGGCAGGTTTTCGCCGCGCGGGCGCTGGCGCAACGCGTGCTGGCGCGGGGGCTGAGCACGCAGGTGACGAAACGCTGCTATTCCGCCTGCACGTTGATCTTCATGGCAGGCGCGCATCGCGATCTTGGGCCGGAGGGCACGCTGGGCTTTCACGGCTATAGCTTGAAAGCCTACCCGCTGCCGATAGACGTCGCGAAAGAGGAGGCGATCGACCGGGCCTTCCTGCGCGATCGGGGCGTGAGTGCCAGCTTCTCCACGCGCGCCTTCGCGACACCGCATCGCGATATCTGGCGCCCGGACCGCGAAGTGCTCGCCGCCGCCGGTGTGCTGCGCGACTAAGGCTCGGCCTCGACGTCGCTCTGGTGCCATGCCGGAAATCCCGCTAGTTTTCAGTGATGAAAACCCTCCTCTCAGCTCTGTTTTTCTGTGTCCTCGCGGGGGCGCTGAACGCGCAGCCTGCGCGGGCGATGATCGGGCCTCCGGCGCCCGATCTGCGCTGCACCGAGGACGGGCGCCGCTGCATCGGGTTGAAAGATTATTTCGCCGATACCTGCGGGCTTATCGAAAACGCGGCGCAGGAGGCAGGGATCGACCCGGGCTATTTCGCGCGGCTTCTCTGGCGCGAAAGCCGGTTCGATCCGGCGGCAATCAGCCCGGCCGGGGCACAGGGGATCGCGCAATTCATGCCCGGCACGGCGCGGCTGCGCGCGCTTGCCGACCCGTTCAACCCGGCCGAGGCGATCGAAGCCTCGGCGCGCTATCTGGCCGAGATGGCGACGCGCTTCGGCAATCCCGGCCTCGCGGCGATCGGCTATAACGGCGGCGAGGACCGTGCGGCGGGGTTCATCGCGAAGACCGGTGGGCTTGCGGGCGAGACCCGCGCCTATGTGCGCGCGATCACCGGCCATTCCGCGGAGGATTGGCGCGACACGCCGCCCGAGGAGGTGGATTTCCGCCTCGATGGCGATACGCCGTTTCTCGTGGCCTGCACCACATTGGCGAAGGGCAGGGCGATCCGGGAGTTCCGCGATCCGGTTCCGCCTTGGGGCGTCATCGTGGCCGCCGGGCGCACCCAGCGGTCGGCTGAGGTCTTCGGGAAACGAGCCGCGGCGCGTCATTCCGGCGCGATTGGGGACGCCAAGCTGCGCTTCGTGCGCGCGGTGCTGCCGGGTTTTGGGCGGCGCGCGCAATACACGGCGCAAGTCCCGGCAGGTTCGCGCAAGGAGGCGCTGGCGACCTGCGAGAAAATCCGCGGACAGGGCGGGTTCTGCAAAGTCATCCGCAACTGAGGCGTTTTCGCGCTGGAGGCTGGCGCGCGCCGCGCCTAATCTGCCGCCGACACGGATGAGGGTGCCCCATGGAAGACACGATCGAAATCGCGCGCGAAACCCCGCTGGGCGCGGATCTTGCAGAGCTTCACGCCCGCCACGCGGCGGCGATGCATGAAGATACGCCGCCCGAGTCGATCCATATGCTGCCGCCAGATGCGCTGGCTGCGCCCGGCATTTCCTTCTTCGTGATGCGTCAGGCGGGGCGCCCGGTGGGCATGGGCGCGCTGAAGCGCATCGCGCCCGATGAGGGCGAGATCAAATCGATGCATATCCTCTCCGAGATGCGCGGGCGGGGGCTCGCACGGCGGATGCTGGAGCAGCTGATCGCCGCGGCGCGAGACGAAGGTATGGCGCGGCTCTATCTCGAGACCGGATCGCAGGACTCCTTCGCCCCGGCGCGCCAGCTTTACCTGCGCGCGGGCTTTGCGGAATGCGGGCCCTATGTCGGCTACCAGCCCGATCCGAATTCCGTCTTCCTGATGCGCGCGATCTGAACTTGCACCACGCGCGCCGATCGCGCATTTAGGGGCCACGCGGTCCCTTAGCTCAACTGGATAGAGCAGCTGACTTCTAATCAGCAGGTTGAGGGTTCGAGTCCTTCAGGGATCGCCAAAATCCTCGCTTCTTGCGACGCGGCCTCCGCCTGCGACTTATTCAACCTCATTGTCCGAAAACAAGGAAACGCGGTCTGAATCGCGGCAAGCTTCTGTCACGCCCGGATGTCACAGACATGCGGCGGAGCTACCATGGAGGTTCAAAATGCGTATTTTTCTTCTTGTTCTGCCTGCGGCGCTGAGCGTTGCCGCCTGCAACCCGACGCCGGGTCCCTATGCGAACGGTCCCTATACCGGTCCCGGCCCCGGCCCGCGCACCACCTACAGCTATGACAGCATCGAATATGGCCGCATCGTTTCGGTGCAGCCGGTCACGATGCGCCGCACCAATGACGGCGACCAGATCGTCGGCGCGGTCACGGGCGGCCTCGTCGGCGCGGTGATCGGGCACCAGTTCGGCTCCGGAACCGGCAAGGACGTGATGACCGGCGCGGGCGCGATCGCGGGCACAATTATCGGCAGCAATATCGCCAGCCAGGGCGGCACCTACACGTCCTATGCGTGGACCGTGCGGCTCGACAATGGTGGCTCGATTACGGTCATCCAGATGTCGAACCAGTTCCGCGTCGGCGACAGGGTGAGCGTCGTGCGTAGCGGCAATCAGGTCTACCTGCGATAGTGCTGGTGGGCACAGGTTCGGGTGAGGGGGCAGGCTTGCTTTGCGCCTTCACTTGGGCCTGATCCGAAGAGCGCGCAGGGCGTTCAGGATCACTGCGACGTCGATCGCCTCTTGCAAAATGGCGCCCTCCACAGGCGTGAGGTAGCCATAGGCGGCCGCGATCATGCCGAGCACCGAGAGGCCGATCCCGGCGGCGACGCTCTCAAAGGCGATCCGCCGCGAGGAAGCGGCGATTTCAATGCCCGCGCGCAACTGATCGATCCGGTCGACGAGAAGCACGACATCGGCCGCTTCCGCTGAGGCGGCGGCCCCGCGCGCGCCCATGGCGACGCCGACATCTGCCGCGGCGAGCGCGGGCGCGTCGTTCACGCCGTCGCCCACCATCATGACCGGCCCGTGTTTGCGCTCGGAAAGCACGAGGAGAACCTTTTGGTCCGGTGTGAGGCCCGCGCGCAGCCCGTCGAGGCCGAGCCCCTCGGTCACGCGTTCAGCCACATCCGTCCGGTCGCCGGTGGCGAGCAGAATCCGTTCGATCCCCTCGTGACGCAGCCCGTCGAGCATGGCGCCCGCATCGTCGCGCAGTGGATCGGCCATCACCAGATGCCCGGCCATACGCCCGTCCACGGCAACGGCGACGAGAACCGCCCCGGCAGCCATCGTCGGGTGGTCCCCCGGTTTGCGCCCGACGCGTGCCGCCACGAAGTCGTCGCCACCGACGATGACCTTGCGCCCTTCGACATGGCCCACGACACCTTCGCCTGCGATTTCCGCCACATCCGACGGGACGGGCAGGGTGAAGCCGCGTTCTTTCGCGGCGGTGACGATCGCCTGTGCCACCGGGTGTTTCGAGGCCTGATCGAGGGCTGCGGCAAGGCGCAAAATCTCATCCTCCTCCATCCCGTCGTGACTGTCGATCGACACGATCTGCGGGCGGCCTTCGGTCAGAGTGCCGGTCTTGTCGAGGACCAGCGTGCCGATGCGCGCCATCGTCTCGAGCGGTCCTGCGCCCTTGATCAGCACGCCGTAATGCGCCGCGCGCGAAAGGCCCGCCACCAGAGCGACCGGCACGGCGAGGATCAGCGGGCAGGGCGTGGCGACCACGAGCACGGCGACGGCCCGGATCGGGTCTCCGGTGAACCACCACGCCGCGAAGGCGATGGCGAGCGTGACCACGAGAAACCCCAGCGACCAGCGATCCGCGAGGCGCGACATCGGGGCCTTGGAAGCCTGCGCTTCCTCGACCAGCCGGACGATCCCGGCATAGGTGCTGTCCTTTGCGGGCCGCACCGCCATCAGATCGAACGCCTCGCCTGCGTTGGTCGAGCCGCTCATGACGTCGGCCCCATGCGCCAAACGAACCGGCAGAGACTCCCCGGTCAGTGCCGAGGTGTCCAGAAAAGCTGTCTCGGAGGCCAATGTCCCGTCCACCGGCACCACGTCGCCTTGATGGATCAGCAGCCGATCCCCGGGGGCGATTTCGTCGAGGGGGATATCCTCCAGCCCGCCATCGCGATGCCGCGTCGCGGTCCGTGGGACACGCGAGAGCAGGTCGTGCATTTCGCGCCGGGCGCGGCCCTCGGCGAAGCTCTCAAGAAAGGTGCCGCCGGAATACATCACCGCGACCACCGCCGCGGCGAGGGTCTCGTCGAAGACAAGCGCGGCAGTCATCGAGAGCGCGGCCACGATATCCAGACCGACTTCGCCGCGGCGGAGGCTGCGAGAGATCTCAAAAACAAGCGCGGCAAGGGTGGGCACGACGCCAACGATCCAACTGGCTTTCGCCAAGGCGTCCGCGCCAGCCGCCCAGAAGGCGAGGCCCACCACCAGCGCCGCTACGGCGAGCGCGAGGAGGGCGAGTTTCAGACGGTCGGTTCCGCGCTGTTCCATCCGGTCTGTGGTCCTTCTGCACGTCTCACGGTCGATGGCGCCTCACATCTCCAAAGCGTGCGCGCCGTCACCGTGATAGCGCATCCCCGCAATCGGTCCAGCCTCCAATTCGGTTTCGCGAATGTGCTTCGGTCAGCGCAAAGGCGCGCGGCTGCGATCCGGAGTGAAGACGAGCGCGATCACAGCGATCAAACCCGCCACGAGCATGTAAAGCGCGGGGGCGGTGACCATGCCGGTCGCGGCGATGAGGCTCGTGGCGATCATCGGGGTGAGGCCTCCGAAGATGCCGAGGCCGATATTGAAGGCGACGGAATAGCCTGACAGCCGGTCGCGCTCGGGGAACATCTCCGCGAACAGGGCGGGGCCGGAGCCCAGCGGCACGGCCAACAGGAGGAAGGTCACGGCATGTGCTACGACCACGGGCAGCAATGCGCCGCCCGACACGAGCATCCATTCGTGCAGCGGCCATGCGACCAGCGCCAGCAGTCCGATCGCCAGAGCGATCCAGACCCGGCGCGGCACCCACCGGTCGCCCACGATCGCCGCCAGCGGCATCGCCGGGATCACGAGGACCGTCATCGCGGTGTTGATCAGCAGGGCCGTGTCCCGCGGCATCAATCCCTGACCCGACAGCCATTCCGGAAGATAGACGAAGGCGATGTAGTAGCAGGTGCCGTAACTGGCCGCGAAGGCCACCGCCAAAAGCGTTTCCCTGCGGTTCGTCGTGAAGGCTTCGAGCAGGGGCGATGTGTCGTCGCGCCCCGCCTGATGCTGCTGGAAATGCTCTGATGTGTGCAGGTTGCGGCGGATCAGGATCGCCACCGTGCCGAGGAGCGCGCCTCCGAGGAAGGGCAGGCGCCATGCCCAATCCGCGAGTGTCTGCGGATCGAAGAGGTTCGTTACGAGCGCCGCCGCCCCGACCCCCAGTAGCGAGCCCGACATGGAGCCGATATTGGCCCAGCTCCCTGTCAGGCCGCGTTTCTTCAGGGGTGCGGTTTCGACGAGATAGGTCGCCGAGGACGAGAACTCACCGCCGACCGACAGGCCCTGCAGCAGCCGCACCAGAACCAGAAGCGCCGGCGCCAGAACGCCGACCTGCGCATAGGTCGGCAATATGCCCAGAAACAGCGTCGGCATCGCCATCATCACGACCGAAATCTGCATCGTGCGTGCGCGCCCATAGCGGTCGCCGAACCACCCGAACACAGCCGCGCCAAGCGGACGCATCAGGAAACCGGCCGCGAAAATCCCGTAAGTCGCGATCAGGCCCGCGGTCGGGTCGTTGGACGGAAAGAAGACCGGGGCTATGACGCCTGCAAGATAGCCGTAGAGCGCGAAATCATACCATTCGACCACGTTGCCGATGAAACCGGCCATGATCCGATGCCGAAGCTCCGCCGGTTTGGGGGTGGTTTCGTCCGGTGTCATCGCCGAGCCTCGCGATTTTTCTGCTATCTCCGCGACATACGTAGCCTTTTCTTCGAGTTGGGCGCAAATCGCGACACCCGAAACCCAAATCGCAGGGCCATCTCCGCGCCCGGCGGTCTCACGACATCTGCGCTACCATGGTCAGATCGAGATCCAACGCCGCGACCAATCCTTCTGGCGTGAATTCGCGCGAGAAGCTGCCGCCAAGCGAGGTGGATACGGTAAGCCGGCAAAGCGACGTGCCGAACCCTTTGTTTTCGTCCTTGCCGGATCCCGCTTCGGTGATGCCAGGCTCTTTCCATGCGAGCCTGAAGCGCCCGTCCTCGATCTCCGCGCTAATCTCGACGCCGTGGCCGCTCTGCGACAGGCCCCCATATTTCACCGAATTCGTCGCGAGCTCGAAGAGAACGAGGGTCAGCGGCGTGATCGCAGCAGGGCGCACCTGAATATCCGGAAGCGAGGTCTGAACGCTCGCCCCTTCGCTGAAGGGTTTCAGGATCGTGCTGACGAGATAGGAGAGCGGCATGCCATCGGGTTGTTCACCCGAAGGGTCGTTCACGGTCATCGAGTTGAGCGACGCGATCGCGTGAAGGCGGCTGCGCATCTCGTTACTGAGTTGCTCTGCGCTGTCCGCCTGCCTGGCGGCCACGGCAATCAGGGACGCCGCCACGGCGAAGGCGTTGCCGACCCGGTGGCGCATCTCGGACAGGAGCAGTCTCTGCTGCTCCGCCAGTTGATGCTGCAAGGTGATGTCGCGCGCGATCTTCGACGCGCCGACGACTTGGCCATCGGCATCGCGCACGGGCGAGACGGTCAGAGACACCGGAACGGGGCTGCCGTCCTTGCGCTGGCGGATCGTTTCGTAATTGGCGATCCGCTCTCCGCGCCGCAGACGGGCGATGAAATCGACCTCCTCATCCATCCGGTCGTCGGGAAAGATGATCGTGATCGGCTGACCGATGGCTTCTTTGGCAGTGTAGCCGAACAGGTTTTCCGCGCCGCGATTCCAGCTCAGGATGATGCTGTTGAGGTCCTTGGTGACAATCGCATCTTCCGAGCCTTCCACAATCGCAGCCAAATGCTGTTGGATGCTTTCTGGTGAGTCCATGACTGGTCTGGCCTCCGTGCTCCTCGGGGGACACACATACTAAAAGGTGCATATCAAGTATAGCCCATCGCGGCCGGGTCGGGTGCGCGCGCGATGGCTTTGAAAAATCACGTCATTTCGCCGGGGTAAGCGGCGGCGCGCTCACGGTCGTTCCAGAACGAAATCCGGAACGATGCCGCAGGAGGAGATGGCCGCCTGCGCGTCTTCGCCGCCGAAGAAGCCATATCCCGCGATTAGGGCAGAGCGGATTCCGGTCGCCTGTGCGCCGAGAATGTCGGTGTGCAGGCTGTCGCCCACCATCAGCACGCGCGCGGGATCGACCGGACCGAGACGTGCGAAGGCGATGTCGTAGATATTGTTGAAAGGCTTGCCGTAGAACTCCGGCGCCACACCCGTCGCATCGGCGAGCCTATGCGCGAAGTGACCCGGCTCCTGCGAGAACCCGACCTCACGGGGCGCGACGATATCGGGATTGCCGACCCAGACCGGGCGCGGGTTGTCGCGGAGGGTCGCTTCGAGCAGGCTCTGCCGCTCTTCGGTCCAGTCCGCCGCGCCGATCAGCAGAAACCCTTCGGCCGCGTCATAGGCAGCACGGTCTTCGGCGAGCCATGTCACGTCGAACTGATCCAGCTCGTCATCGCTTGCCGTCTCGCTCGCCATCAGGCCCCATGCGCGGGAAGGGGTGGAGCGCAGCGCCGCGACAATGGCGGTGCGGCTGGTGACGACGTCCTCGGGCGCGAAGGCATAGCCGAGCCGCGTGTATTTCCGCATCAGGCCGTCATGCGGAACACCGGCAGCGTTCGACACGACCATCACCCGCTTGCCCGCCGCTTGCAGCGCCGCGACGCGCTCGGGCGTGCCTTCGATCGCCGTCTCGCCGATATTGAGCACGCCGAACGCATCGAGCAGGAAGACGTCGAACAGATCGGCAAGCTCCGAGAGGTCGCGCGCCATCTGGCTTTTCGTACCCGCGCTGGGGGAGGGCAGTCGGTGGCGCGCGCGTTCATAGGCTGCGAGCGCTTCCTGCGCGGTCATTGTCATCAGAAAATCGTCCCTTGCACCTTCGCCGATATCCGTTCGCTTACCACTCCTGCGGCAAGGATCACCAGCAGGTTCAGGCGTGCGGCGCGCTGGCATTCCTGCCCTTCTCAGAGGCGTCACTTCGCGAGCAACACCTCCACGGCGTTCTCGCGCAGCGCCTCTTTCAGATCGGCGGGCGGCGCGCGGTCCGCCACCACCGAGGCGAGCGCGCCTAGCGTGGCGGCGCGGGTGAAGCCGTGAATGCCGAATTTCGACCCGAGGATCAGCAGCATTCCGGCCTGCGCCTGCGCGAGCATCACGCGTTTGATCGCGGCGAAGCCCGGAATGGTCTCGGACACGCCCTCGATCGAGAGCGCCGTGGCCCCGATCACTGCGCGGTCGACGTGATGGCGCGACAGGAATTCGAGCGTCTCTTCGCCCACGACCGCCGATTCCGTCGGCAGGTAATTCCCCGGGGCAAGGATCACCTCCGCCCCCTCGCTACCGCCCAGAAGCATCGCGATGGGCAGGGAATTGGTGATGACGCGGCAGGGCGTGCCTGCCATGGCGAGAAACCGGGCCATCTGCTGCGTGGTGGAGCCGGAATCGATCATCAGCGTCTCGCCGGGGGCTACCTGTGCTGCGGCCATGCGCCCGATCCGCTCGCGTTCCTGAAACTGGTCGCGTTCGCGCTCGTCCAGCGTCGGATAGTGACCCGGATGGGGGCGCGAGGCCCCGCCATGCGCGCGGTCGATCAGCCCCTTCTCCTCAAGCGCATCGAAATCGCGCCGGATCGTTTCGGTCGAGACCCCGAACCGCGCCGCGAGTTCCGAGATGCGCAGGTGGGGGCGCAGCTTCAACTCGAACAGGATCTGCTCGCGCCGGTCGCGTTTGCGCAGTCGCTGTCCCTCTTGTTTCACGCTCGCATCCATCGCTTTTCCTGAAGGTGATAAAGCTCACCTAATTCTAAAATTGATGTGGCCTATGTCGCATAAATTCAAGAAAAATGTTGCGAAAACCACATTTTGATGCAGTTTAACGGGGTAGAACCGCGTGGCCGTGGAGGGCATCCGAAGCCGAACGCGGGATTTGGGAGAGCGCATGATCTATTTCCTGATCAATCTCGCGGGCGCGGTGGCGCTGCTGCTTTGGGCGGTTCGTTTGATCCGCACCGGGGTCGAGCGCGCCTTCATGGCCTCGCTGCGCCAGTTCCTGCGTCGCACGGCAGGCACGCGGATCAGTGCGATGGCGGCGGGGACGGGGGCGGCGATGCTGCTGCAAAGCTCGACCGCCGTCGCGATCCTGACTGCTGGTTTCGCCGCGAGCGGGACATTGGCTGCCGTGTCGGGTGTGGCGCTGGTGCTGGGCGCCGATCTGGGCTCGTCCATCGTGGCGCAGATCCTGCTCTCGCCGATCCATGTTCTCGTGCCCGCGCTCCTCGTGATCGGGGTGACGCTGTTTCTCAAATCAAAAGCCCGGCGACCGCGCCAAGCGGGGCGCATCTTCGTGGGGCTCGCGCTGGTCCTGCTCTCGCTGGGTCTGATCGGCGAGGCGACGGCGCCCCTGCGCGACAGCGAACTGGTAGACGCGGTGCTGACCCGGCTGGGCAGCGATCTCGTCTCGGCTTTCGTGCTCGGGGCTTTGTTGACATGGGCGATGCATTCCTCGATCGCGGCGGTCTTGATGTTCGTGACCTTCGCGGGCCAGGGCCTTTTGCCGGGGACGGGCGCTGCGGCGATGGTGCTGGGTGCGAACCTCGGCGGGGCGATCATCCCGGTGATGCTCACGCTGTCCGCCGATCCGATCCCGCGCCGCATCATGGTCTCGAATTTCGTCCTGCGCGGGGGCGGGGCCGCGCTGGTGCTTATCGGTCTGATGGCCTTCCCGCATGCGCTCGATTATCTGGGTGCGACGACGGCGCGGCAGGTCATCAACCTGCATCTGGTCTTCAACCTCGGCGTCGCGATCCTGTCGCTGCCGCTGATCCCTGGGGTGTTGCGCCTTGCCGAGGCGGTCGTGGTCGAGCGCAAGGACCTGTCGCCTTCCCGGATCACTGCGCTCGATGAAAAGGGGCTGGGGGACGCGGGCCATGCCCTTGGCAATGCCGCGCGCGAGTTGCTGCGCATGGGCGAGCAGGTCTTGGAGATGCTGCAGCCGGCGCTCGGACTTTTCGTTCGCTGGGATCCGGAGGTCGCCGGCCGCATCAAGCGCAACGAGAGCGAAGTCGACCGGATGCATTACGAGATCAAGCTTTATGTCGCGCGGCTCAATGAGACGCGGCTGAGCACCGAGCAATCCCGGCGCGCGATGGAGATCGCGATGGTGGCGAACCATCTCGAAGATGCGGGCGATCAGATTTCGACCAATCTCGTCGATCTCGCCCAGCGCATCCACGAACGCGGTCTGACTTTCTCGGAAGAGGGGCTGCGGGAGCTGACCGATTTCCACGACCGCGTCACCTCGAACACGCGTCTGGCTCTGAACGTCCTGATGTCGGGGGAGATCGACGATGCGCGCCAGCTCGTGGAGGAGAAAGACCGCACCCGCGCCGCCGAGGCCGATTTGCAGGCAGCCCACCTTGCCCGGCTGCGCGCGAATAACAGCGCCTCTATCGAGACCACGAATATCCATCAGGAAACCGTGCGCGCGCTGAAGCAGATCAACACGGACGTGACCTATGTCGCCTATCCGATCCTCGAACAGGCAGGCGATCTGCGCGCGACGCGCCTGACCGGGTGAACCAAGCGGATAGGGATGTGGGGACGTGGTTGCTGTCTGAGATCAGCTTGCCTGCCCCGAAAGCTGCAGCAGCTCCTCCCGAAGTCTGAGCGCGAGCGGCGAGAGCGGGCGGCGGCGCAGGCCCAGCAGGTAATAGGACGACACCCGAAATTCCTGCTGGGTGCGCAGAACCGCGAAGCCCGCGTTGACGGGCTCGCGGATAAGAAGCTGCGCGACCTCTTCCGAGACGGCGGCCACGGCGTCGCTTTGCGCGAGATAGGCGATGGTGAACAGCAGCGACGGGCTGTTCACGCAGTCGCGCGGCTCGGACAGGCCCAGCGCTGCGAAGGCCTCGAAGGTCGCCTCGCGGATTGGCGCGCCGCGCTGCTGCAGGATCCATTCGTAATCCCCCAGTTCGGTCATCGTGACGAAGGGCGAGCGGGCCAGCGGGTGATTTGCGCGCACGAGAAAGACGATTTTCTCGTCGCGCATCGGTGTGATGTCGAAAAGCTCGCTGTCGAACTCGGGCAGAACCCGGGCGAGGATGAAGTCCATCTCTCCCGCCGCGAGATAGCCCAACAGATCGCGTGACGGCAGAACCTCCACGGAGATATCTGTCTCCGGGGACGAGCGTTTGACGGCGCGGATGGCGGGCACGAGATAGCCCACCGCAGGGCCGGTCACCGCGCCGATCCGCACCCGCCCGGCATGGCCGCTGCGCAGCGCCTCGATGTCGGAGCCCATGCTCTCGAGTTCGCGCAGAACGGCCCTGGCGCGGCGCAACACGGCCAGCCCGATCTCTGTCGGCTCCATCCCCTTGGGCATCCGGTTGAACAGCGGCGCGTCGACCCGACGCTCCACCTCGGCCAGCATCCGGGACGCGGCCGGCTGCGTCATGGCGCAGCTTTCAGCGGCGAGCTGGAGTTGCCCGGACTCGGCTACCGCCCGGATCAGCCGCAGCTGCGCCGGTTTCAGCATCAGGTGAGAAAGGGGCATATCACTTTCGGTATGCAGATTGCGTTGAATGTAATTTTATCATCATGCTCCCACATTGCTAGTGTTTCTCCCACGCCCGGTATCGGGCTGCGCGAGGAGGACAGACGGGTCGCGCACCGTCACAGGGAGGACACCATGAAAATCAAAACCGCCGCCGCAGTGCTGGCGATCGGCACCGCTTTGCTCGGTTCCGGGGCTTGGGCCGAAACCGTAGGCATTTCGATGCCGACCAAATCGTCGGCTCGCTGGATCTCTGACGGCAACTCGATGGTCGAACAGTTCCAGGAAGCTGGCTACGACACTGACCTGCAATATGCGGAAGACGATATTCCGAACCAGCTCGCTCAGGTCGAGAACATGATCACCAAGGGCGTGGACGTTCTGGTGATCGCGGCGATCGACGGCACGACGCTGTCGAACGCACTGGCCAACGCGAAGGCCGCCGATATCAAGGTCATCGCGTACGACCGCCTGATCCGCGACACCCCGGATGTCGACTATTACGCGACCTTCGACAACTTCAAGGTTGGCGTGGAGCAGGCCAATTCGCTGGTGCAGGGGCTCAAGGAGCGTTTCCCCGACACCAAGCCGTGGAATGTCGAGCTGTTCGGCGGCTCGCCGGACGATAACAACGCCTATTTCTTCTATAACGGCGCGATGTCGGTGCTGCAGCCGCTCATCGACTCGGGCGATGTCGTGATCCCGTCGGGCCAGATGGGCATGGACACGGTCGGCACGCTGCGCTGGGACGGTGCCGTCGCACAGTCGCGCATGGATAACCTTCTTTCGGCCAATTACACCGACAAGCAGGTGCAGGGCGTGCTCTCACCCTATGACGGGCTGTCCATCGGCATCCTGTCCTCGCTCAAGGGCGTGGGCTATGGCTCGGGCGACATGAAGATGCCGATCGTCACCGGTCAGGACGCTGAAGTGCCGTCGGTGAAATCGATCCTCGCGGGCGAGCAGTACTCGACCATCTTCAAGGACACCCGCGAACTGGCGAAAGTCACCGTCGGCATGGTCAACGCGATGCTCAAGGGCGGCGAGCCCGAGATCAACGACACCGAGACCTATGACAACGGCGTCAAGGTGATCCCGTCCTACCTGCTCCAGCCGGTGCCGGTAGACAAATCGAACTGGGAAAAGGTTCTGATCGGCTCCGGTTACTACACCAAGGATCAGATCGAGTAAGCCGGGCCTCCCCGCCTTGCCACTCGCTGGTCGCCCTTCGGGGCGGCCAGTCCCCCAACTCGATTTGACGCCGGAGAGGTCGGATGACCACCCTTCTTGAAATGCGCAACATCACCAAGACCTTTCCTGGTGTGAAAGCGCTCGACGACGTCTCGATCGCGGTCCGTGACGGTGAAATCCACGCGATCTGCGGCGAGAACGGCGCGGGAAAATCGACCCTGATGAAAGTGCTCTCAGGCGTCTATCCCGCCGGCAGCTACGAGGGCGAGATCGTCTATGACGGCGCCGCTGCCGAATTCCGCGACATCCGCGACAGTGAAGATCGCGGCATCATCATCATTCACCAGGAACTGGCGCTCGTGCCGCTGCTGTCGATTGCCGAGAACATCTATCTGGGCAATGAACGCGCCCAGAGCGGCGTGATCAACTGGCAGGAAACCTTCCAGCAGACCGAAGGCCTGCTGAAGAAGGTCGGGCTGCGCGAGGCGCCGGGCACGCTGGTGGACAGCCTCGGCGTGGGCAAGCAGCAACTTGTCGAGATCGCGAAGGCGCTGTCGAAGAACGTGCGCCTCTTGATCCTCGACGAGCCGACCGCGGCGCTGTCGGAATCCGACAGTCAGGCGCTGCTGGATCTGCTGCTGGAGCTGAAGGCGCAGGGCGTCACCTCGATCATCATCAGCCACAAGCTGAACGAGGTGAAGCGCGTGGCCGACAGCGTGACCGTGATCCGCGACGGCGCCACGATCTCCACCATAGACGCGCGCGGTGGCGATCTCACCGAGGACCGCATCGTGCGCGACATGGTGGGCCGTGACATGGCGCATCGCTTCCCCGACCGGACCCGTCGTGCGGGCGAGGTGCTGTTCGAGCTGAAGAACTGGAACGTGCGCCACCCCGAACATCGCGACCGCCAGATGATCCGCGACCTGTCGATGCATGTGCGCGCTGGCGAGGTGGTCGGCATCGCCGGGCTGATGGGGTCGGGCCGCACGGAACTTGCCATGAGCGTCTTCGGACGCAGCTACGGGCGCGATATCTCGGGCGAGGTGCTGATCCACGGAAAGCCCGCCGATGTCTCGACCGTCGACCGCGCCATCGCGGCGGGGCTCGCCTATGTCACCGAGGACCGCAAGAGCCTCGGGCTGATCCTCGAAGAGACGATCCAGCGCAACACCAGCCTCGCCAATCTCGGCGCGGTGGCGAAGAACGGCGTCGTCGAGGACTTCCGCGAAACTGAAGTGGCCGAGAAATACCGCCGCGACCTGAATATCCGCACGCCCTCGGTCTTCCAGAAGGTGATGAACCTCTCGGGCGGCAACCAGCAGAAGGTCGTGCTCGCGAAATGGCTCTTTACCGAGCCGGAGGTGCTGATCCTCGACGAGCCGACGCGCGGCATCGATGTCGGCGCGAAATACGAAATCTACGGGATCATCAATGAACTGAGCGCGGCCGGGAAGGCCGTCATCATGATCTCTTCGGAGATGCCGGAACTTCTGGGCATGTCCGACCGGATCTACGTGATGAACGAGGGCAGCTTCGTGGGCGAGTTGAACGCCGACGAGGCGAGCCAGGAGCGCATCATGTCCTTGATCGTTAGGGAATAGGGAAAGTCATGGACCAGATCGAACAAGCAAATTCCGAGCCTTCGGGAGGCCTTGGGATCGGCGCCTACATCGCGCGCCACATCCGCGAATACGGACTGCTGTTTGCGTTGATCGCGATCATGCTGTTCTTCCAGATCGTCACGGGCGGCACGCTGCTCAAGCCGGTCAACATCACCAACCTGTTCCTGCAGAACAGCTACATCATCATCATGGCGCTGGGCATGTTGCTGGTGATCGTGGGGGGCAATATCGACCTCTCGGTCGGCTCGGTCATGGGCTTCATCGGGGCCTTTGCCGCGGTGCTGATCGTGTCGATGGACCTGCCGGTCGCGGTTGCGATCCCGGCGTGCCTCGTGATGGGCATGGCGATCGGCGCGGTGCAGGGCTATTTCGTGGCCTATTGGAAAATTCCGTCCTTCATCGTGACGCTGGCGGGGATGCTGGTATTCCGCGGGCTGTCGCTCTGGCTGCTCGAAGGCCAGTCGATCGGCCCCTTCCCGAAATCGTTCCAGGCACTGTCGACCGGGTTCATCGCCGACCCGTTCGGCGTGGGCCGTCCGAACATGCTGGCACTGGCGGTCGGTGTCGCGGCTGTGGTGCTGCTCGTGTGGCTGGGCCTGCGGGCGCGGTCCCGCGATGCGCGCTACGGGATTGAAGGCGAACCGCTTGGCCTCTTCGTGCTGCGCAATGCGATCGTCGCCGTGGCGCTTCTCTTCGTGACGTGGAAGCTCGCATGGTTCCGTGGCCTGCCGAACGTGCTGCTGTCGATGGTGATCCTGACAATCATCTATGTGTTCGTGACCGAACGCACCACGCTGGGCCGCCGGGTCTACGCAGTGGGCGGCAACTCCAAGGCGGCCAAGCTGTCGGGCATCCGCACCGAGCGGCTGACCTTCCTGACCTTCGTGAACATGGGCCTTCTGGCCGCGCTCGCCGGTCTCGTCTTCGCGGCACGCCTGAACACCGCCACGCCGAAAGCAGGCTTTGCGGTGGAGCTCGACGTGATCGCGGCCGTGTTCATCGGGGGCGCCTCCATGTCGGGCGGTTCCGGCAAGATCATCGGCGCGGTCGTCGGCGCCTTCATCATGGGCGTGATGAACAACGGGATGTCGATCCTCGGGATTGGCATCGATTACCAACAGGTCATCAAGGGACTCGTGCTGCTCGCCGCCGTCTTCTTCGATGTCTACAACAAGAACAAGGAAGCCTGAGATGTTGCTCTCGCAATTGACCCTTGCCGACGGATCGCGCGCCGTGGCCGTGCGCGACAACGGCCCCGCGCATCTGGTTCCGGGTGTCACCTCGACCCGCGATCTGGCGCTGGCCGCCATCGCCGCCGGGCACGATCTGGCTGCCGAGATCGCCGCGCGCGGGCAGGGGGACGAGGTGGACCTGGAGGCCGCCTATGCCGAGGGGCGGATGCTGGTGCCGCTCGATCATCCCGATGCCGCGCATCTGCATCTGACCGGGACGGGGCTGACCCATCTGGGCTCCGCCTCCACTCGCGATGCGATGCACACCAAGGTCACCGAGGAGATGACCGACAGCATGAAGATGTTCCGCATGGGGCTGGAGGGCGGAAAGCCCGCCGCTGGCTCGGTGGGTGTCCAGCCCGAGTGGTTCTACAAGGGCAACGGTCTGGCGGCAGTCGCGCCGGGCGCTGCGCTGACCTCGCCGAGCTTCGCGCTCGATGGCGGCGAGGAACCGGAGGTCGCGGGGCTTTACGTCATCGCGCCCGACGGGCAGCCGGTCCGCGTGGGCTTCGCGCTGGGCAACGAGTTCTCCGATCATGTGACCGAGCGCGGGAACTATCTGTGGCTTGCGCATTCAAAGCTGCGCCCGGCGAGCTTCGGCCCCGAGATGCTGGTGGGCGATCTGCCGGATAGCGTCGAGGGCACCAGCCGCATCCTGCGCGATGGCGAGGCGCTATGGGAAAAGCCGTTCCTGTCGGGCGAGGCGAACATGTCCCACTCCATCGCCAATCTCGAACATCACCACTTCAAATACGCGCCCTTCCGCGATCCGGGCGATGTGCATGTGCATTTCTTCGGCACCGCGACGCTCAGCTTCGCCGACGGCATCAGCGCTGCGCCGGGGGACGTGTTCGAGATCGAATGCCCACAGTTCGGTCTCGCGCTCCGCAATCCGCTCGTCCGCAATTCCGACGCGTCGGCCCCCGTGGCCGTCGCCAGCCTCTGAGGTCCGATATGGCTTTCACACCCGCCCCTTGGCCCCGCAAACTGCGCTCGCAGGAATGGTATGGCGGCAATACGCGCGACACGATCTATCACCGCGGCTGGATGAAGAACCAAGGCTATCCGCATGACCTGTTCGACGGGCGCCCGATCATCGGTATCCTCAACACATGGTCCGATTTGACGCCTTGCAACGGGCATCTGCGCGAGTTGGCCGAGAAGGTGAAGGCGGGCATCTGGGAGGCTGGTGGCTTCCCGGTCGAAGTGCCGGTCTTCTCGGCCTCGGAGAACACGTTCCGCCCGACTGCGATGATGTTTCGCAACCTCGCAGCGCTCGCGATCGAAGAGACGATCCGCGGCCAACCGATGGACGGCGCGGTGCTGCTGGTGGGCTGCGACAAGACCACGCCGTCGCTGATGATGGCGGCGGCGAGCTGCGATATTCCATCCATCGTCGTGACCGGCGGGCCGATGCTGAACGGCTATTTCCGGGGCGAGCGCGTGGGCTCGGGCACGCATCTGTGGAAATTCTCCGAGGCCGTGAAGGCGGGCGAGATGACGCAGGACGAATTCCTCGAAGCCGAGGCCTCGATGTCGCGATCCTCGGGCACCTGCAACACGATGGGCACGGCTTCGACGATGGCGAGCATGGCCGAGGCGCTCGGCATGGCGCTGTCGGGCAATGCCGCGATCCCGGCGGTGGACAGCCGCCGCCGCGTGATGGCGCAGCTTTCGGGTCGGCGCATCGTTCAGATGGTGAAGGACGATCTGAAACCCTCCGACATCATGACCAAGCAGGCTTTCGAGAACGCGATCCGCACCAATGGCGCGATCGGAGGCTCGACCAATGCGGTGGTGCATCTGCTCGCGCTGGCGGGGCGCGTCGGCGTGGATGTCACGCTCGACGACTGGGACCGCTGCGGGCGCGACGTGAAGACCATCGTGAACCTGATGCCGTCGGGGAAATACCTGATGGAAGAGTTCTTCTACGCAGGCGGTCTGCCGGTCGTGCTGAAACGTCTTGGCGAGGCGGGGCAGCTGCACAAGGATGCGCTGACCGTGTCCGGCGGGGCGATCTGGGACGAGGTCAAGGACGTCGTGAACTGGAACGAGGACGTGATCCTGCCCGCCGACAAGCCGCTGACCGATCAGGGCGGCATCGCGGTGGTGCGCGGCAATCTCGCGCCGAAAGGGGCGGTGCTCAAACCCTCTGCGGCGAGCCCGCATCTGCTGACCCATCGCGGTCGCGCGGTCGTCTTCGAGGACATCGACGACTATAAGGCGAAGATCAACGACGACGCGCTCGATATCGACGAGACCTGCGTGATGGTGCTGAAGAATTGCGGCCCCAAGGGCTATCCCGGCATGTCCGAGGTCGGAAACATGGGCTTGCCGCCGAAAGTGCTGAAGAAGGGCATCACCGATATGGTCCGCATCTCGGATGCGCGGATGTCAGGCACCGCTTACGGAACGGTGGTGCTGCATACCTCGCCCGAGGCGGCCGCCGGTGGCCCGCTCGCGGTCGTGCAGAACGGCGACATGATCGCGCTCGACGTGCCGAACCGGAGCCTGACGCTCGAAATCTCGGACGCGGAACTGGCCGAGCGCCTTGCCAAGTGGCAGCCGAGTCATGAGCGGCCGGACGGTGGCTACGCGTGGCTGCATCAGGCGCATGTGATGGGTGCCGATACCGGGGCGGATCTCGATTTCCTCGTCGGCTGCCGGGGCAACCCGGTCGGAAAGGACAGTCATTGATGAAACTCGCGCTCGTCGGCATCGGCAAGATCGCTCTGGATCAGCACGTGCCCGCAATCGCTGCCAGCTCCGATTGGGAACTGGCCGCGACGGTCTCGCGGCATGGGACGGTCGAGGGGGTGCCCGCCTATACGCAGATCGAGGAGATGCTCTCCGCCCATCCCGAGATTGAGGTGGTGAGCCTCTGCCTGCCGCCCGTGCCGCGCTTTCTGGCTGCGCGCGCAGCGCTTGAAGCCGGGCGGCACGTGATGCTCGAAAAGCCGCCCGGGGCCACCTTGGCCGAGGTGCATACGCTTGAGGCGATGGCCTCTGCGCGGGGCCTCACGCTGTTCGCGACATGGCATTCGCGCATGGCCCATGCGGTGGCCGCCGCCAAGGCGTGGCTGTCCGATCGCAAGGTTCAGTCGGGCCGGATCACATGGCGCGAGGATGTGCGCAAATGGCATCCCGGACAGGATTGGGTGTTCGAACCCGGCGGCATGGGCGTCTTCGATCCTGGCATCAATGCGCTTTCGATCCTAACCGAGATTCTACCCGCGCCGGTTCACCTGACCTCGGCGGAGCTGGAATTTCCCGCCAACCGACAGGCCCCCATCGCCGCGCGGCTGAATTTCACCGGCGAAATTTCCGCCGATTTCGACTGGCGGCAGGAAGGCCCGCAGACCTGGGATATCGCGCTGGAAACCGATGCCGGACCGATAGCGTTGCGGCTTGGCGGCAACGTTCTTGAGATCGGCGGCACGAAAGCCGAGGGTGCCGAGAGCATCATGGAAGAATACCCCGCACTCTATGCCCGCATGGCGGAGCTGGTGCGGCAAGGCGCATCCGACGTGGATCTCGCGCCGATGGTGCATGTGGCCGACGCGTTCCTGCTGGGCCGCCGCACCGCTGTTGAAGACTTCGAATTCTGAAGGATACCAAATGACCTATACCCCGCATGGCAAGCATCTGATCGCAGGCGATTGGGTAAAGACAGAGACCCGTTTCAACTCTGACCCGGCGCACGGGCCCTCGCATGAGTTCTGCATGGGCACGGTCGAGATGGTGAATGCCGCCTGCGAAGCGGCCGAGGAGGCGTTCTGGGACTATGGCTATTCGAGCCGCGAGACCCGCGCCAAGTTCCTCGAGACGATTGCCGACGAGATCGAGGCGCGCGGCGAGGCGATCACCGAAATCGGTACGCAGGAAAGCGGCCTGCCCGAAGCGCGTCTGAACGGCGAGCGCGGGCGCACCACCGGCCAGCTGCGGATGTTTGCAGAGCATATCCGCAAGGGCGACTATCTGGATCGCCGCCACGACAAGGCGCTGCCCGATCGCCAGCCGCTACCGCGCCCCGACCTGCGGATGATCCAACGTCCCATCGGCCCGGTCGCGGTGTTCGGCGCGTCGAACTTCCCGCTCGCGTTTTCGACGGCGGGCGGCGACACGGCCTCGGCGCTGGCGGCGGGTTGCCCGGTCGTGGTGAAGGGGCATCCGGCTCATCCCGGCGCCGGAGAGATCGTGGCCGAAGCGATCAAGGCCGCCGTCGAGAAATGCGGAATGCCCAAGGGGGTGTTCAGCCTCGTCCAAGGCGGCTCGCATGATGTGGGGCAGGGGCTGGTGCAACACCCGCTGATCAAGGCGGTGGGCTTCACCGGCAGCTTGGGCGGCGGCAAGGCGCTTTACGACCTTTGCGCGCAGCGTCCCGAGCCGATCCCCTTCTTCGGCGAACTGGGCTCGGTCAACCCGATGTTCATGCTGCCCGAAGCGATCAAAGCGCGCGGTGAGGATCTGGGCGTGGGCTGGGCGGCCTCGCTGATGATGGGGGCGGGCCAGTTCTGCACCAATCCCGGCATCGTGGTCGTCAGGGAAGGCACCGAGGGCGAGAGTTTCGTGAACGCGGCCCTCGCAGCGCTCGAGGCCGGTGGCTCGCAGGTCATGCTGACCGACGGCATCGCCGAAGCCTATACCAAGGGCGCCGCGCGGTTCGAGGAAGCTGGCGGCGTTCAGCAATTGCTCACTCAGGTCTGTGACCGGCGCGAGGCTAAGCCCTACCTGTTCCGCGTCTCCGCCGCCGACTGGCTGGAGAACGAGGTTCTCTCTGAGGAGGTGTTCGGCCCGCTTGGTCTGATCGTGACGGTCAAGGATGACGACGAGATGGTGAAGGTCGCGCGCAGCTTCTCGGGGCAGTTGACCGCGACGCTGCATATGGATGACGGCGATGCGGCGCTGGCCGGACGGCTGCTGCCAGTGCTGGAGCGCAAGGCGGGCCGGGTGCTCGCGAATGGGTTCCCGACCGGCGTGGAGGTCTGCGACGCGATGGTCCATGGCGGGCCGTATCCGGCGTCCACGAATTTCGGCGCGACCAGCGTCGGCACGCTCGCGATCCGGCGTTTCCTGCGGCCCGTTTGTTTCCAGAACATTCCCGAGAACCTCTTGCCCGAAGACCTGCAGGGGTGAGAGGCTTCCGCAAATTGCGGGAGGATTCATATGAGCGTGTTTGACGACAGGGTTTGCGAACTGGGGGAGGGGCCGTTCTGGCATCCCGAGCGCAGTCAGTTCTTCTGGTTCGATATCCTGAACCGCAAGCTGCTGACGCGCGATGCCAGCGGGCCGCTCGAATGGCAGTTCGAGGGCATGGCCTCGGCGGCAGGCTGGGTAGATCGCGAGCGGATGATCCTCGCGACCGAGACCGGCCTGTCGCTGTTCCATATCGGCGAGGGCACTCTGGAGCCGCTCGTCGAAGTGGAGGCCGACGATCCCGGCACCCGCTCGAATGACGGGCGGGCGGATCGGCAGGGTGGCTTCTGGTTCGGCACGATGGGCAAAGAGGCCGAGCGCGGGCGCGGCACGATCTATCGCTATTACCGGGGTGAGCTGCGCCATCTCGTCTCGGGGATTTCGATCCCAAATGCGATCTGCTTCACGCTCGATGGTCGCACGGCTTACTACGCCGATACGCCCAGCCATAAGGTCTGGTGCCAGCCACTGGATGCGGAGGGCTGGCCCGAGGGCGAGAGCCGGCTGTTTCTCGACCTCTCGTCCGAGGGCCTCTACCCTGACGGGGCAGTGGTCGATGCAGAGGGTGGCCTCTGGTGCGCGCTTTGGAGTTCGGGGCGGGTGGCCCGTTTCGATGCGGAAGGCCGCATGACCCATCATCTCGATCTTCCGGGGAAGAACAGCACCTGTCCGGCCTTCGGGGGCGCGGATATGCGCGACGTGCTGGTCACGAGCGCGCTGGAGGGCATGACCGACCCCGATGCGGATCAGGGGCTGTCCTATCTGCTGCGCGCGCCGGTCGTCGGTGTGCCCGAGCCGCGCGTGATCTTGTAACTTTTGTCGCGAGTCAGCTCGTGCGGCGTTCGCTCGCCGCACGCCGACTCTGAGTCGCGAGGGCAGGGCAATCCGGCCTTCGCGACCGCTTCGTGACACCGAAACCGTCACAAAAACCGCCTGCAGGCTGTCATTTTCTCGGCGAAATTTACGTAGGGGGCGCCGTATGCGCCCCATGCCTCGCGGCCTTGCGATAATGGCGTGATCGCCGGAGTCGTGTGAAAGGCCCTATGGAGCTTCCGTTTTCGGGGTTTCTTGCCCAAGGCGTGTCGTGATCCAGAAGCCCCTAAAAACGCCAGATTATCACGCCCTGTCACGCCATCGCGACTGTTACATAGCTGTCAAAAAGCCCCGTCATGAGTGCACCCAGCGGACGGGACGAGTTTCGTTACCGCGTTCATAGCTTCCGAATTCTGACAGCGAGGACTGTTCAATGTTCATCACCCGCCTCACCCTCACCGCCGCGATCGCCGGTGCGACGCTGGCTTCGGCCGCCGCGGTGCAGGCCGCCGACATCTCCGGCGCCGGCGCGACCTTCCCCTATCCGATCTACTCGGCTTGGGCGAAAACCTACAAAGAGAAGACGGGCACGGGCCTCAACTACCAGGCCATCGGCTCGGGCGGCGGCATCAAGCAGATTGAATCCCGCACCGTGACCTTCGGCGCGTCCGACAAGCCGCTGGGCGGCGACGAGCTGGAGAAGAACACGCTGGTTCAGTTCCCGACCGTCATGGGCGGCATCGTTCCGGTCGTGAACGTCGAAGGCATCAAGCCGGGCGAGCTGGTTCTCGACGGCGAGACGCTGGCGAAGATCTACGAAGGCAAGATCACCAAGTGGAACGATCCGGCCATCGCCAAGCTCAACGAAGGCGTGAAGCTCCCCGACGCGGCGATCGCCGTCGTCCACCGTTCGGACGGTTCGGGCACCACCTTCAACTACACCTATTACCTCGCCTCGGTCGATGAGACCTGGAAGAACGACATCGGCGTCTCGACCGCTGTCGAATGGCCGGTGGGCCTTGGCGCCAAGGGTAACCAGGGCGTGGCTGCGAACGTCGATCAGACCAAGAACTCGATCGGCTATGTCGAATATGCCTACGCGCTGCAGAACAACATGACCTACACGGACATGATCAACAAAGCAGGCAAGAAAGTCGCGCCGAAGGCCGAAGCCTTCGCCGCAGCCGCCGCCAATGCCGACTGGTCGAGCCAGCCGGGCTTCGGCGTCATCCTCGCCAACCAGCCGGGCGACAAGACCTGGCCGATGACCGCGGCGACCTTCATCCTGATGCACAAGGATGCCAAGGACGGTGCGGCTTCGACCGAAGCGCTGAAGTTCTTCGACTGGGCCTATGCGAACGGTGGCGATGCTGCCGCCAAGCTGGACTACATCCCGATGCCCGAAAACGTCGTGGCTCAGATCAAGAAGGAATGGGGCCAGATCAAAGGCAAGGACGGCAAAGCTGTCTGGTCGATGAACCACTGATCCTTCCTGCCATAAACACCTTCGGGGGAGGGCTGCATCTGCGGCCCTCCCTTTCTGCGATTTTGAGTGGAGTGCGCGATGACGGCGACAAGCGATTACGACAGCGGCGTGAAGAGCACGCGCCCGGTGGCCCAGTCCGACCGGATATTCGGCTCTTTGACGCTGGCCGCCGCGGTGGTGGTGCTGCTGGTTCTCCTGGGCGTGTTCGCCTCGCTCGTCATGGGGGCGTGGCCGGCGTTTAAGGAATACGGGCTGCCGTTCCTGTGGACGGCGAAATGGAACCCGGTGACCGACAAGTTCGGCGCGCTGGCGCCGCTTTACGGCACGGTCGTCACCTCGATCATCGCGATGGTCATCGCGGTGCCGGTGGGGCTTGGCATCGCGATTTTCCTGACCGAGACCTGCCCGCGCGTGCTGCGCCGACCCTTGGGGATCGCGATCGAGCTGCTCGCGGGCATCCCCTCGATCATCTACGGCATCTGGGGCCTCTTCGTCTTCGCGCCCTTCATGCAGAGCTATATCCAGCCTTTCCTGATCGACACGCTGGGCCATGTCCCGGTGATCGGCACCCTCTTCGCGGGCCCGCCCTACGGGATCGGGATGCTGACCGCGGGGCTGATCCTCGCGATGATGATCCTGCCCTTCATCGCCTCGCTCGCGCGCGACATCTTCCAGACGGTGCCGCCGATGCTGCGTGAAAGCGCCTACGGCATGGGCATGACCCGCTGGGAGGTGAACCGCCATATCGTGATCCCGCATGTGCGCACCGCGCTGGTGGGCGGCATCATGCTGTCGCTCGGCCGCGCGCTGGGCGAGACGATGGCCGTGACCTTCGTGATCGGCAACGCGCATCGCATCTCGGGCTCGATCCTCGCTCCGGGCACCACGATCTCGGCGGCGATCGCCAACGAATTCACCGAGGCCACGACGCCGATCTACACCTCGTCGCTGATCGCGCTGGGCCTCGTTCTGTTCATCCTTACCTTCATCGTGCTTGCCGCAGCCCAGTGGATGCTCAAGCGCATGAAGCAAAAGTCGGGAGCGTAAGACATGGCTTCGATGACCCGCAGAAAGACCGTCAACGCGGTGATGATGACGCTGTCCACGGGGGCGGCGGCGCTTGGCCTGTTTGTGCTGGCCGTGATCCTGCTCTACCTGCTCTACAAGGGAGCGAGCGCGCTGAACCTTTCCGTCTTCACCCAAGACACGCCCTCGCCGATGGAGCCGGGGGGCTTGCGCAATGCGATCCTCGGCTCGTTGATCATGTCGGCGATCGCGGTGGCGATCGGGACGCCGATCGGCATCCTCGCCGGGACCTACATGGCCGAATACGGGCGCTATGCGAAGCTGTCGAAGGTGATCCGCTTCGTGAACGACATCCTGCTGTCGGCGCCTTCGATCATCGTGGGCCTCTTCGTCTATCAGGTGCTCGTCGTCAGCCTCGGGCATTTCTCGGCGCTCGCGGGCTCGGTCGCACTGGCGATCCTCGTGATCCCGATCGTCGTGCGCACCACCGAGGACATGCTGCGCCTCGTGCCCGACCAGCTGCGCGAGGCGGGGCTTGCGATGGGTTGGCCGCGCTGGATCGTGATCCGCACGGTCGCCTACAAGGCGGCGATGGCGGGGATCGTGACCGGCGTGCTGCTGGCCATCGCCCGGATTTCGGGCGAGACCGCGCCGCTTCTCTTCACGGCGCTGTCCAACAATTTCTTCAGCCTCGATTTGACGCAGCCTATGGCTTCGCTGCCGATCACCATCTTCCAATTCGCGCTCTCGCCCTATGACAACTGGCAAGCCCTTGCCTGGGCTGGCGCGCTTCTCATCACCGTCGCGGTGCTGGCGCTGTCGATTGTCGCCCGCCTCGTCACCTCCAAGAAGGAGAAACACTGATGGATACCCTCATTCGCGACCGCTCGCCGATGACCTTCGACGGGGTCGATCCTGCGCCGAAACCGCGCATCTCGATCAAGAACCTCGATTTCTTCTACGGTGATTTCAAAGCTCTGAAATCGATCAATCTCGACCTGCCCGAGAACCGTGTGACGGCTTTCATCGGCCCGTCGGGCTGCGGCAAGTCCACGCTCTTGCGCGTGCTCAACCGGATGTATGATCTCTATCCGAAGCAGACCGCGACGGGGGAGGTGCTGCTCGATGGCGAGAATATCCTTGGCAAGAAGGTCGATCTGAACCGGCTGCGCGCGAAAGTGGGTATGGTGTTCCAGAAACCCACGCCCTTCCCGATGACGATCCACGAGAATATCGCTTTCGGCCTGCGCCTTGCGAATTACGCGAAATCCGAGATCGACGACCGGGTGCAGGCGGCGCTGAAAGGGGCGGCGCTCTGGGACGAGGTGAAGGACAAGCTGCAAAGTTCGGGCCAGTCGCTCTCGGGCGGCCAGCAGCAGCGCCTGTGCGTCGCGCGCACCATCGCGGTGGAGCCGGAGGTGATCCTGCTCGACGAGCCGGCTTCCGCGCTCGATCCGATCTCGACCGGCAAGCTGGAAGAGACGATCCACCAGCTCAAGGAGCAGTTCACCATCGCCATCGTGACCCACAACATGCAGCAGGCGAGCCGCGTCTCCGACCGCACCGCCTTCATGTATCTGGGCGAGCTGATCGAAGAGGGCGAGACCGCGCAAATCTTCACCCGCCCGCGGGTCGAGCGCACCTCGGATTACATCACCGGGCGGTTCGGCTGACCGAACTGCTGCCTTGTTCTTGCAGGGACGCGGGCGTAGAACGCGGCCAGTATTCAGCGGAGTGGTGACATGGCTTTGAACAGACGGCGTCTTCTGCAACTCGGTGCGGCTTCGATGGCGCTGGCGGCCAGCCCGCGCGGTGCGATGGCCGCGTTCGATCCCAAGCCCACGGGCTGGCGCAGCTTCGAGCTGGTCACCAAGGTCAGCCTGCCCGGCGGTGGCGAGACGGCGCAGCTTTGGGTGCCGGTACCTTCCGTGCATGGCGACGGCTGGATGAAGCCTGGCGCGGTGAACTGGGAAAGCGATGCGGACGAGGTGCAGATCGTGAATGCGTCCGACACCGGCACGCCGATGGTGCATGCGGTCTGGGGCGCCTCCGACGGCCCGCGTACGCTGACCCTGACCGCGCAGGCGCAGACGCAGGACTTCGTGGTCGATCTGAGCAAACCGGGCGACGTGGAGCCGCTGGACGAGGTCGAGCGTGCGCGCTTCACCGCCGCGACCAAGCTGCTGCCGACCGACGGGATCGTGAAGCAGACCGCCGACTCGATCACCCGCGGGAAGACCGGCGATCTGGAGAAAGCCCGCGCGATCTACGAGTGGATCGTCGAGAACACCGTGCGCAACCCGAAGACGCCGGGCTGCGGTCTGGGCGATATCTCTTTCATGCTGACCTCGGGCGACCTGTCGGGCAAATGCGCCGATCTCAACGCGCTCTTCGTCGGGCTGTCACGTGCTGCCGGTCTGCCTGCACGTGACGTCTACGGTATCCGCGTCGCGCCCTCGCGCTTCGGCTACAAGAGCCTCGGTCTGAAATCCGAAGATGCCACCGGCGCGCAGCATTGCCGCTCGGAAGTCTGGCTGAGCGGCTTCGGCTGGGTGCCTGCCGACGCGGCCGATGTGCGCAAGGTGATGCTGCAGGAAGGCGAGGGCCATCTGGGGCTCAAAGATCCCAAGGTGGTCGACGTGCGCGCGAAGCTGTTCGGCGCATGGGAAGGCAACTGGGTTGGCTATAACTACGCGCATGACGTGGACCTGCCGGGGTCGGACGGGCCGGAGCTGCCCTATCTGATGTATCCGCAGGCCGAGATCGACGGCAAACGCCGCGATTATCTAGACGCCAAGGACTTCACCTATCAGATCACCGCGCACGAACTGTCGGCCTGAAGTCTCTCGTATCGGTGACAATCGCGCACTTTCCCTTGGCGCCCTGCGGCGCTAAGGGCGTTTGCAGGAGGTGCGCCAGATGCGTGTTTTCATAAACGGGTTCGGACGGATCGGTCGCTCGGTGCTGCGCGCCTGGGCGGAGGCACCTGCGCGCTGGCCGGGGCTCGAGATCGTGGGCGTCAACGATATCGAAGCGCCCGAAATGCTCGCTTACCTCTTCGAATATGACAGCGTGTTTGGCCCGTGGCGCGGGAGTGTCACGCTGGAGCCGGGCGCGCTGGTGATCAACGGCACCCGGATCGCGCTGCACCGGGCGGATGATATCTCCACGCTCGATCTGTCGGATGTCGATCTGGTGATGGAATGCACCGGCCGCGCCGACAGCCCGCAGATCGCGGGGCAGGGGATCGCGGGTGGCGCGTCTCGCGTACTGATTTCCGGACCTGCGAAAGCGGCCGAGATCACGGTGGTTCTGGGCGCCAATGACGCGGCGCTGAACGGGCAGAAGATCGTCTCCAACGCCAGCTGCACGACAAACGCTCTGGCGCCGCTTGCGCGGCTGATCGACGCGGAATTCGGGATCGGCACCGGTTCGATGACGACGGTGCATTGCTATACCGGCTCGCAGCCCACGGTCGACAAGCCTCGGGGCCCTATGGAGCGCTCGCGCGCGGCGGCGCTCTCGATGGTGCCGACGACGACCTCCGCGGGCAAGCTGATGGAAGAGGTGCTGCCCGACCTCGCCGGTCGCCTGATTGCGCAGGCGGTGCGGGTGCCCACGGCCTCCGTCTCAGCGGTCGATTTGGCGGTGACGGTGAAAAAAACCGCTACGGTCGAGCAGGTCAACGCGGTGCTGCAAGGCGCGGGTGGCGTGATCGGCACGACCGGGAAACCGCTCGTCTCCACCGATCTGCGCGCGCGCCCCGAGAGCATCGTCATGGCGCTGCCCGAGACGCGGGCGACCCAGCATGGGCTGATCCGGGTCTTCGGCTGGTATGACAACGAGTGGGGCTTCTCCAACCGCATGCTCGATATGGCGCTGCGGATGGGCTGACATGAAAAAGCCCCGCCGGTTGGGCGGGGCTTCGTGTCGTGTTCGCTTGGGCGCGGATCAGTTCCGGTTGCCCATGAATTGCAGCAGGAACATGAACAGGTTCAGGAAGTCCAGGTAGAGCTGCAGCGCGCCGATGATGGCGGCCTTGCCCATGAACTCCGAGTCGCTGGCTGCGAGCTGCAGATAGGTGTTCTTGATGTTCTGCGTGTCGTAAGCCGTGAGGCCCGCGAAGATCAGAACGCCGATCACTGAGATCGCGAAGGCCATCGCCGAGGAGGCGAGGAAGATGTTCACGATCGAGGCGACAATCAGGCCGATCAGACCCATCATCAGGAACGAGCCCATCGCGCTCAGGTTACGCTTCGTGGTGTAGCCGTAAAGTGAAAGACCCGCGAAGGAGATCGCCGTCACGAGGAAGGTCTGCGCGATCGAGATGCCGGTATAGGCGGCGAAGATGAAGCTGATCGACAGCCCCATAAGCGCGGCATAGACGAAGAACACGATCTGCGCCGTGCTGGTCGACATCTTGTTGATCATCGCGCCGAAGGCGAAGACGATCGCCAGCGGAGCCAGCATCACAACCCATTTGAGGCCCGAGCCGAAGATCGCGGCAACGAGCGCCGGGTTCGTACCCACACCAAACGCCACGGCCCCGGTCACCAGCATCGCCAGCGACATAAGCCCGTAGACCTTGTTCATATGTGCGCGAAGACCCTCGTCAATCGCAGCCTGACGCGTGCCCGCCTGGGGGGTCCGCATCGTTTCGAAATCAGCCATCAGCACCTCCAACTATATCTCCCGGTCGTCCCTCGGACCGGTTTCGGTACCGATATTGGCAGAGCAGCCCCGAAATTCAAGATTTGGGGCTGCCTGAAAATGCGCCCTTTCACACTGTTTTCACGTCTTTTGTCTCAGCGGCCCGCGCGCCAGTGATCGGGGGCGTCCCAAATCCGGCGCCGTGCCTCGAATGCGGCCTCGGTCTTGCTCAGCCCGAGGTCGTCGAGAAGCCTTGAATCAAGGCGCTCGAGCGCCCGGCGCGACCGGTGATAGGCGGCCATGCGAGCGAGGGTCGCAAAGAGGCCGCGCCGGGCGGGACGGGCAGGGGCGCAGCAGGCGGCGTTGCGCCGGGTCAGGAAGGTCATCGTCTCATCCTCCGTGGCAGATCGTTCCTGCAATGAAAGATGGCGCAAGTTTATTGATGATGAAAACGAATGATTGTGCTATTGAGCATCACGAAACGTGATGGATGGGTGGCATGGCGCAAAACCTCGATATCGCGGCGCTGCGGGCGCTTCTCACGGTCGCCGAGACCGGGTCGGTGACGCAGGCGGCGCGACTTCTGAACCTGACGCAATCGGCGGTCTCGATGCAGATCCGTCGCTTGGAGGAGGCGCTCGACAAGGGGCTCTTCGACCGGGCGAACCGCAAGATGGCGCTGACCCGTGCGGGGCGCTCGCTGCTGGACCACGCCCGCCGCATCTGTGCCGAGAACGATGCGGCGCTGGCGCGACTGCGCGCGGCGGATGCCGAGGTGACCGTGCGGTTCGGTCTGCCCTATGATCTGGTCAGCCCGCAAATGCCGGGCCTGCTGCGCGCGATGGCCGAGCAATGGCCGATGGTGCGCCTTCAGCTTGTCTCGCGCCGTTCGTCGGTGCTGCGCCGGATGTTCGATGCGGGGGAGCTCGATATTATCCTGACCACCGAAGACAAGCCCGGACACGAGGCCGAGGTGCTGGCTTCCGATGACCTGGTCTGGATCGGCGCGCAGCTCGGGCGGGCCTTTTGCGAGCGCCCGCTGATGCTGTCGATCGAGGAAAGCTGCGCCTTCTATGACGCGGCACTGGAGGCGCTTGAATCGGTCGGGATCGAGGCGAAATCCGCTTTCGAGGGACAATCCGACGAAATGGCGAGCGCAACGGTGGCGGCCGATATGGGCGTCGCGGTGCGGCTGTCGCGATATATCCCGCTGGGCTGCGTGGCCCTGGGGCCCGAGAGCGGCCTGCCGGCGATCGGCCGCTCTCGCATCTGCTTCTATGACACGGGACGATTGACCGGCGATCCGGTCGATGCGTTTCGCGCCATGCTCCGCGAGGCCTATGCCTGAGCGCCGATCTCGATGACCAGCTTGCCGGTGGAGCGGCGCGCGCGCAGATCCTCCAGCGCGTCGGGGATCTGCTCCATCGGATAGGTCGCGCCGATATGCGGGTTGAGGCCGCCCTGCGCGAACCAGTCGAAGAGCCGCGCCATCGAGCCGGTCAGCACCTGCGGGTCGAGCTTGAGATAGCCGCCCCAGTAGAGCCCGTGGATCGCGATATTCTTCACCAGCGCGTGGTTGAGCGGCAGCTTCGGCTGGCTGCCGCTGGCGAAGCCGATCACGAGGTAACGCCCGCCGGGCTTCAGCGCGCGGAACGCCGCTTCGCCCGCCGGGCCGCCGATCGCGTCATAGACCACGTCACAGCCGCCAAGCGCCTTGATGGCCCCCTTGAGGTCGTCGCTCTCGCTGTCGAGCGTCTCATCGGCCCCGGCGTCGCGCGCGATTTGCTGCTTCGCCTCGCCGCGCGCGCAGGCGATCACCCGTGCGCCCATCTTCTTGCCGATCTCGACCGCGGTGAGGCCGACACCACCAGCCGCGCCCAGAACCACCAGCGTCTCGCCCTCGGCAAGCGCTGCGCGCGTCTCCAGCGCCACATGGCTGGTCCCGTAGGCGATCTGGAAGGCCGCAGCCTGCGCGTAGCTCATCGCGTCCGGCATTGGGGTGCAGCGGGTTTCCGGGAAATTTCCCGACTCGGCCAGCCCGCCTTGTCCTGCGAAGACGGCGACGCGGGTGCCCGGGGTGAGGGTGCAGCCCTCGCCTGCCGCGATGACCTCTCCCGCGAGCTCCATCCCGAGCGTGAAGGGCGGGGTGGGGGTGTCTTGATATTTCCCCTCGATCATCAGCAGGTCGGCGAAGTTCAGGCCGCAGGCCCGGATGGCCACCTGCACCTCGCCCGGCCCCGGCGCGGGCAGGGGGATTTCGGTCAGCTCGGGGCGTTGCCCGGGGGCGGTCTGAACATAGGCGCGCATCGAATGCTCCGGCAGGTTGTGTCTTGAGGCGGGTCGGCCAAGCGGTTGGACCCTTCGTTGCCCGTGATAAACCGCGCGAGAGATCAGGACCAGCCCGCACATTTGGCGCCGGAAGCGACCCCGCGGCAGGTCCGATCCGCGGGTTGACGCGCGAATCAATCCCTCGTGAAAGACCGGTTAGCGCCACCATCTTCCCCTACGGCACCTGAGTCGTTGATTTGCAAATCGCAAAACACGCGGAAGGCGAATAGCGGGCGACCTATCCTTTAGGTTAGGTGTGCTGCGGAAAGCCGCAAATTCCCTGTCTTTTTAGACAGGTTTGCGATTTTACCCGCGCAGGCCACACTCAGCGCACGGTAGTTTGCGGGTGAAATTGGCTTAAAGGGGAAAGAGTATGAAGCATCCGGTTGATGTCCACGTGGGCAAGCGGATCCGGCACCGGCGCTGGATGATTGGGATGACCCAACAACAGCTTGCGGACAAAGTTGGGATCAAATTCCAGCAGATTCAGAAATACGAAACCGGGATGAATCGCGTCTCGGCGTCGCGTCTCTGGGATATCGCGGATGCGCTCGAGGTTCCGATCTCGTTCTTCTTCGAGGGTCTCGCGGAAGACAGCGGGATGCAACCGGAAGTGGCGGGGGATATCCTGTCCGACAAGGAGGCGCTCGCACTCGTGCGTTCCTATTACGCGATCCCGGAGGCGCAGCGCCGCCGGCTGTTCGAACTGGCCAAGGTTCTGTCCGACGCGGCCTGAGCGCCATGCAGACGAGTTTAGGCGCAACTGGCGACCGAATGTGGGGCGGTCGGCAGCTTGACCCGGAGAAGGGGGGCGGTTACCGCTCCCCTTATCTCATTTCTGGGGGGCGGTTGCGGTGACGGCACGGCCCGGGGAGGACACCGATGCTTGATCTCGACACCGATACCCGTGCGGCGCTCGCCGTGCTGGCCAATGACCTTGCCGATTGCGCCCGTCGCGAGACCCTGGCGCAGTTCCGGCCCGTGGGCGGGATCGGCGCGGATAACAAGCTCGAAGGCGGTTTCGATCCGGTGACCGAGGCCGACCGCTCCGCCGAGGCCGCGATGCGCGCCCTGATCGCGGAACGCCGCCCGCAAGACGGCATCTACGGTGAAGAACATGGGGTGACCCGTGGCGAGAGCGGCCTGACCTGGGTGCTCGACCCGATCGACGGCACGCGCGGCTACCTGTCGGGTACGCCGACCTGGGGCGTGCTGATCGCGCTATGCGCCGAGGAAGCGGATGGCCCCGGCGCGCCTATGATGGGCGTGATCGACCAGCCCTATATCGGAGAGCGTTTCACCGGCGGCTTCGGCCGCGCGACGCTGGAGGGGCCGCATGGCGGGCGCGATCTCGGCGTGCGCAGCGGGCGCGGGCTCGACAGCGCGACGCTTTTCACCACCTTCCCCGAAGTCGGCACGCCCGACGAAGGCGCGGCCTTCGCGCGGCTTTCGCAACAGGT
This sequence comes from Thioclava sp. F36-7, assembly GCF_002020075.1. NCBI lineage: Bacteria > Pseudomonadati > Pseudomonadota > Alphaproteobacteria > Rhodobacterales > Paracoccaceae > Thioclava > Thioclava sp. F36-7. Next base: position 504,359 of record NZ_MPZR01000002.1, read on the forward strand.
GCGGCTGACACGCTACGGGATGGATTGCTACGCCTATGCGCTGCTCGCCGCCGGCCAGATCGATCTGGTCGTCGAGGCGGGGCTGCAGCCCTATGACGTCGCGGCCCCCATCGCCGTGATCGAGGCGGCGGGCGGCCTTGTCACCAACTGGCAGGGCGGTCCGGCCCATCGCGGCGGGCAGGTGCTTGCTGCGGCGTCGCCCGAGATCCACGCAGCCGCGCTCGACGTGCTGAACGGCTAACCTCTTCCTCTTGGCAAAAATATCCCGGGGGGCTTGCGCAGCAAGCGGGGGCAGCGCCCCCTCCACCCTCAGTCCTTGCGCTTGCGGAACAGCTTCTCGCGTCCGATCCGGTCCAGCAGTTCGCGCGTGGCTTCCGTGCCGAAATGCTGACGATGGGCGAGGTCGGGCAGGCGGTTCGAGATCTCGCGGCCCAACTCCTCGGGAAGCAGCGAGAGCGTCGCCTCCGAGACCATCAGGCTCTCCACCGGGATGCCCTCGGCATAGATGATCTCGTGCCGGTCGAAGACCAGCGCGTAGTAATCGACGAAACCGCCCTCGCGCTGCCAGACATTCTCGCCATCGACGAGATGCTTGGCCTGCACGAGGATTTCCGACGTATCGCCCAGCTTGTGCGCGCCGCGGCGATAGAGGAACACGCGGTGATGGGGCGAGATCACCAGGTCGCCTTCATTGCCCAGCACGCCTGCCGAAATCACGACCGGCGCGAAAGATCCCAGTGCCCGCATCGTCGCTTTCGCCACCAGCTTCACCGGTTGCGGGCCATTGTCGCGAGTCAGCACGCGTGCGCCCGGCGTGAGTTGCTCGATCGGCATCTGCGCGCCGCCCGCGAGCGTGATCATCGTGCCGGTGGTGAAGGCCACGCAGACGAGGTCCGACAGCAGCGCCTCGCCGGGATCCTCGCTGGCTTCCAGCAGCGTGTAATCGAAGCGCGCCGCCATCGGCGAAAGCGGCAGCGCATAGAGCGCGCCAGTGGCGTCGTGCTGGATCATCAGGATATCGACCGTGTCGCCCTCGGGCGTGATCAGCAAATGCCGCGCGATCAATGCGAGCGCATCGCCCGGCGCGCCGATCTCGGAGCCTGTCGCCACGATCGGCGCGGCCCCTTGCTGGGCCAGCACGAGGCGGCGCGGTTTGGCGGCACGATGAAGCTGATAGATGTCGCCGGGTTCGCAGTCTTCGGCAAGACCGAGCGCGTCGCCATGATTGGCCCCGGAGGTCACCCAGATATCCTCGGCCTCGAAGACGTGAACGATCTGGCTCGGGTTGGACACGCGCTCTCCCTCGCCCTGCCGGGCCGTCTGAAACTGATGGATCGCATCGGCTTACCGCGGGCCGCTCCCGATGGTCAAGCGGCGACAGCGCGCTTGTCCTCCCCCGCGCGCAAGCTACTGTCCGAGGCGAAGCTGGCAGGGCGGCGCGCGGTGTTTCGTGCGAAGGTCCCCGCCAGATCACGCCGGAGAATGACAGTAAAGGAGAGGGCGCGATGGATCTTGGGATCAAGGGCCGCAAGGCGATCGTATGTGCGGGGTCGAAAGGGCTTGGACGGGGCTGCGCGATGGCGCTGGCGCAGGCGGGCGTCGAGATCGTGCTGAACGCGCGGGGTGCCGATGCGCTGGCCGCGACCGCGAACGAGATCATGGCTGCGACCGGGGTGACCGTGACGCCCGTGGCCGCCGACATCACCACGCCCGAGGGGCGCGCGGCGGTGCTGAGCGAAGCGGGCGAGGTCGACATTCTGGTGACCAATGCGGGCGGCCCGCCTCCGGGCAACTGGCGCGACTGGTCGCGTGACGATTTTATCGCGGCGCTCGACGCGAACATGCTCGCGCCGATCGCGATGATGCAGGCGGTTCTGCCTGCCATGATCGAGCAGCGCTGGGGCCGGGTGGTCAACATCACCTCGCAATCCGTCCGCGCGCCGATCGCGCAGCTCGGCCTGTCGAACTCCGCGCGCTCTGGCCTGACGGGCTTCGTTGCGGGCACCTCGCGGCAGGTCGCCGAATATGGCGTGAACATCAACAATCTGCTGCCGGGCCTGCACGCGACCGACCGCGCGGTGTCGCTCGATACGGCGGCGGCGAAGACGAAGGGTATCTCGGTCGAGGAGGCGAAGGCTGAGCGCGAAGCGACGATCCCGGTGCGCCGCTACGGCACGCCCGAGGAGTTCGGCGCGACCTGTGCCTTCATGTGTTCGGCTCATGCGGGTTTCATGGTCGGGCAGAACGTGATGCTCGACGGCGGGCTGAACAACATCTCGATCTAAGCCGGACCTGCCGGTCTGCCGGGCTTGCTTGGGGGGCGGGGGGCTGTTATCTCCCGCCCTGCATTGCCTGACACTTTCGGTCGAGATTTCGCTACATGAGCGCACAATTACCCCCTCCGCGCCTCGAAGTTCGCGCGCTTGGCCGCGTGTTCGACGGGCGGGCCGTCGTCGATGACGTGTCCTTCGCGATCCCCGCGGGGCAGGTGACCTGCCTGCTAGGGCCTTCGGGCTGCGGCAAGTCGACGACGCTGCGGCTGATCGCGGGCGTCGACATGCAGGATACGGGCGAGATCTACGTCGATGGCAAGCTGATCTGCGACACGGTGTTCCGTATCCCGCCCGAACAACGCGCGATCGGGTTGATGTTTCAGGACTTCGCGCTGTTTCCGCATCTGACGGTGGCCGAGAATATCGCCTTCGGCCTCAAGGGCGATGCGGCGGCGAAGCGCGCCCGCGTGACGGAACTGCTCGAGAAGGTGCGGCTCACGCGGCATCGCGACAGCTATCCGCACGGGCTTTCGGGCGGCGAGCAGCAGCGCGTGGCACTGGCGCGTGCGCTTGCGCCCCGGCCGCGTATCCTCTTGATGGACGAGCCTTTCTCGGGACTGGACGAGCGCCTGCGCGACGATATCCGCGACGAGACGCTGGCGCTTCTGAAAGAGGAAAACACGGCCGTTCTGCTGGTCACGCATGAGCCGCATGAGGCGATGCGGATGGCCGATGAGATCCTGCTGATGCGCGGCGGGAAAATCGTGCAGCGCGGTGCGCCCTACAACCTTTACAACGCGCCGGTGGATCGCGCGGCGGCGGCGTTCTTCTCGGATGTGAACGTGCTCAAGGGGCAGGTGAAGGACGCGCTGACCGAGACCGCATTCGGCGATTTCCTGACGCCGGGCCACGCAGACGGGACCGAGATCGACATCGTGATCCGCCCGCAGCATCTGAAGATCGATTTCGACCGGGCAGGGCGCGGCCCGGCCCCGACGCCGCAGGACGGCACGCCCGCGCGTGGCGTCGTCGAACGCGCGCGCTTCTTGGGCCGCGAGAGCCTCGTCGAGTTTCGGATGGATTTCGACGGCACGATCCTGCGCGCCAGTGTTCCCAACGTCTTCCTGCCGAAGCCCGGCACGCCGATGTGGTTGATGATCCGCCGCGATCGCTGCTTCGTCTTCCCGGCGAAAGAGGCCGGCGTTTAAGCGCTCAGCGGTCTTGCCGCCCCGCGCGTCCGCCCCGGCGCTTTCGCAGTTGCGGCGCGCGCTCGGGCAGCTCCGCCATCACTTCGCGGCGCGCCTCGGGCGTCATCCGCGACCATGCGCCGATTTCTTCCATCGTGCGGTAGCAGCCGATGCAGATCCGCGCCTCGGGGTGGATCTGGCAGAGCTTGACGCAGGGGCTCTCGATCTCGGCGCGTTTCCAGATGTCGTCGGTGTTTTGCGGATCGTTCATGCCGCCCCCAGATAGCGCAGCCGATCCAGCGCGCCTTGCAGGATGAAGCTCGCCGCGACGTGGTCGATCGCCTCGGCGCGTTTGGCGCGCGACATGTCGGCCTCCAGCATCGCGCGTTCGGCGGCGACCGTGCTCAGCCGCTCGTCCCAGTAGCCGATCGGCAGATCGGTGAGGCGGCTGAGGTTGCGGGCGAAGGCGCGGGTCGATTGGCAGCGCGCGCCCTCGGTTCCGTCCATGTTCTTCGGCAGGCCGAGGATCAGGCCCTTCAGCTCGCGCTCCGCCACGATCTTCAGGAGCGCCTCGGCATCGACGCCGAATTTCTTGCGTTTGATCGTCGAGAGCGGCGTCGCGACCGAGCGCAGCCCGTCGGACACCGCGACGCCGATGGTCTTGGTGCCCAGATCGAGCCCCGCGACTCCGCCCATGCGCGGGATCGCTTCGGCGAACTCTTCGATCGTCTCGCAGATCATTCCGCCACACCTGCCGATTTCGCGGCTGCCTCGACCTGAGCCAGCGCGTCCGGGTTGTCGGCCAGCGCCTTTTGCGCCTCGCCCCAGGCTTCCTTGGCGCGTGCGTTCTCGCCCAGAGTCGCGAGCGACGAGATCACGCGGGCCCATTCCTGCGGCGTGCCGCCGTCGGTGGTCAGCCGGTCAAAGAGACCGTCGACCATGCCCTGGATCATCTGCTGGCGCTCCTCGGGCGTCATGGACTGCGCGTCCTTCATCTGCTGGGCGCTCGGGCCGGGGAGGGCGGGTGCCGCTTGCGGTGTGCTCTGCCCCGCGGAGGCGCCGCCCATATCCTTGAGCGCCTGACCGGCCGGGGCCTGATGGGCTGCGTCGATCTTCGCCATGTCTTCCGGGCGCGAACCGAATTTGCTCTTCGCTTCGCCATAGATCGCATCGGCGCGGTCGACCTCGCCGATCATGCGCAGCGACGAAATCAGACGTGCCCAATCATCCGCGCTACCACCTTCCTGTGCGAGCCGGTCGTTCAGCCGTTCTACCATCGAGCGGATCATGTCCTGACGGGCCTCGGGCGACATGTCCGCAGCTGCCGCGACATCGGCCTGCGACGGGCCGGGGGCGCCGCGCGGTCTGGGCGGGTTGTAGTCCTTCTCGCCCGCGAGCCATGCCAGGTCGTTAATGTTCTGCCGCATCATCGGCACCCAGGGGTCGCTATTCTCCGAGTTGCGCAACGCGCTGTCCCAGAAGCGGAACGCGCGGTCGGCACGCCCGTTCTGCAGCATCATCAGGCCGACATAATAGAGCGACAGCCCGTTCTTCGGATCCATCGTCAGTGCGGTCGCGAAGACTTTCTCCGCCTCGGGGGTGATTATTCCGCCTGCCGCCACGGCCATCATGTCGCCCAGTTCGGCGTAATCCTGCGCCGTCGCAGAATCTCCCTTGGTCGCGACGAGACGCTGCTGCGCCTTCCATGCGGCATCGAAGTTGCCCAGAGTCGCCTCGTTGCGTGCCAGCAGTTCGAGACCTTTCGGATCGTTGGGCTTTTTCGCCACGGCTTCGCGCAGCTTCTTCATCAGTGCGAGGAATTGCGGATCCGGATTGGATTGGGGGGCGGTCGCGCGGGCTTTTGCCATTTTCTCGGCTTCGGCCTGCGAGGGGCGGCTGTCGTAGAGCTTGTCCGCATCTGCAAGACGCACACCGATAGGCTGGTCCTCGTACCCGTCCTGCCCCACGTAATCGTAAAGTGCGAATGCCCCGCCGAAAATCACGACGACGCCGAGCACGACCGCGATAGTCGCCCCTTTCGGCGCGCGGCCCAGATCGGAGCCTGCCTGCGCCTTGCGGTCGGCCTCGAGCATCCGGCGCGAAATTTCCAGCTTCGCGCGGTCGGCTTCCTCGCGAGAGGTGACGCCGCGTTCGACGTCGCGCTCCAGATCGCGCAGCTGGTCGCGATAGACCTGCACGTCATACGAGGCCGCAGGGGCCATCTCGTCCTCGCCGCGCCCACGCAGCAGCGCAAGGGCGAACAAAAGCGCGATGACCGCAACGAGCGCGGCGGCGATAATCCAGAACAGCATGGCGTCTCCTCATCCTTCGTTCCCCATTTAGGCGAGATGACGCCGCGCCGAAAGGGTCTAGCGCGTGAATGGAACTCGATGTCGCAGGCCCATGTCGCTTTTTTCCCTGCGATGCCGCAACAGGGGGGCTTTCGTCCGCCGCCCCGGTCCATCACAAAGGCGAAAGAGTCGAGACTGCTCGGAGGCGCGCTCATGAAACGCTATTCGATGTTTGCCGTTGCACGTGAGGCGATGCGCTTCCATCGCGGCTGGGAACGAGCATGGCGCTCCCCCGAGCCGAAGAAACGCTATAAGGTCATCGTCGTTGGGGCGGGCGGGCATGGCCTCGCCACTGCCTATTACCTCGGTAAGGTGCATGGCATCACCGATGTCGCGGTGATCGAGAAAGGCTGGCTGGGTGGCGGCAATACGGGCCGCAACACCACGATCATCCGCTCGAACTACCTGCAGGATCCCTCGGCGGCGATCTACGAGAAAGCCCGCGCGCTCTACGAAGATCTGAGCCAGGATCTGAACTACAACGTGATGTTCTCGCCGCGCGGCCTTCTGATGCTGGGCCAGACCGAGCACGAGGTGCGCGGCTACAAGCGCACGGTGCACGCCAACCGCCTGCAGGGCATCGACACCGAATGGATCGGGCCGCAGCAGGTCAAGGATCTCGTGCCGATCATCAATATCGACGGGCCGCGCTACCCGGTGCTGGGCGCGCTGCTGCAAAAACGCGGCGGTACGGCACGGCACGATGCGGTGGCTTGGGGCTATGCGCGGGCCTGTTCCGACATGGGCATGGATATCATCCAGAAATGCGAAGTGACCGGCGTGCGCACCGAAGGCGGCAAGGTGCAGGGTATCTCGACCAGCAAGGGCGAGATCGACTGCGAACAGCTCGCCATCGTCGTCGCGGGACACTCCTCGGTCATGGCCGAGATGGCGGGCTTCCGTCTGCCGATCGAGAGCGTGGCGCTGCAGGCCTGGGTGTCCGAGCCGATCAAACCCTGCATGGATGTGGTCGTGATGGCCAACACGGTGCACGGCTACATGTCGCAATCCGACAAGGGCGAGATGGTGATCGGCGGCGGCACGGACGGGTTCAACAACTACACCCAGCGCGGCTCGTGGCACCATGTCGAGGAAACCACCCGCGCGCTGGTGGAGACCTTCCCGATCATCTCGCGCCTCAAGATGCTGCGCCAATGGGGCGGCATCGTGGACATGACCGGCGACCGCTCGCCCATCCTGTCGAAAACTCCGGTCGAGGGCATCTTCGTCAATTGCGGCTGGGGCACCGGCGGGTTCAAGGCGATCCCGGGCTCGGGCTATGGCATGGCCGAACTGATCGCGCGCGGCCACTCGCCGCTGACCGACCAATTCGGGCTCGGCCGTTTCAAGGAAGGCCGCTTCATCGACGAAAGCGTCGCCGCAGGGGTGGCGCACTGATGACCTCCCTTACTTCTTCCTCTTGGCTCAAATATCCCGGGGGTCGCCGATGGGGCGCCATTGGTTCGAGATCCAATCGGCGACGGGCAGAGCCCCCGGCGCTCTCCAACTGCGAGGTGCATCCCAAATGCTGACCCTCACCTGTCCCTGCTGCGGCGTCATCGCCGAGGAAACCGAATTCGCCCCGGGCGGCGAGGCGCATCTCAAGCGCTTCGGGCCGGGCTCGTCGGATGACGAGTTCGAGGGCTACCTGTTTGCCCGCAAGAACCCCAAAGGCGTCCATTTCGAGCGCTGGCGGCATGCCTATGGCTGCGGCAAGTGGTTCCTGGCTGCGCGCGACACCAACACGCTCGAGGTTTTCGCCACCTACAAGGCGCAGACCACCGAGCCCCCCGCCGATGTGAACGCGAAGATCAAAGCGAAACGCCCCGACTGGGAGGGCTATAAATGAGCACGCGTCTTTCCAAGGGTGGTCGTCTGATCGACCGCGCGAAACCGCTCGCCTTCACCTTCAACGGCAAGCCGATGCGCGGCTTTGCGGGCGATACGCTGGCCTCGGCGCTCTTGGGCGGCGGTCAGGTCATGGTGGGCCGGTCGTTCAAATATCACCGCCCGCGCGGCATCGTGGCGTCTGGCGCGGAAGAGCCGAACGCGCTCGTCGGTCTGGGCCGTAACGCGCGGTTCGAACCCGATCAGCGCACCACCACGACCGAGCTGTTCGAAGGCGCCGAGACCACGAGCCAGAACCACTGGCCGTCGCTCGACTTCGATATCGGCGAGATCAACAACACCTTCTACAAATTCCTGCCCGCAGGTTTCTACTACAAAACCTTCATGGCGCCGCGGGCTGCGTGGAAGCACCTGTTCGAGCCGATCATCCGCAAATCGGCGGGCTTGGGCGGCGTGCCGAAAGAGGCCGACCCGGATCGCTACGAACAGGTCTATGCCCATTGCGACGTGCTCGTCGTGGGTGGCGGTGTGGCGGGTCTTGCCGCGGCGCTCAAGGAAGGTCGCGCGGGCAAGCGCGTCTGGCTGATCGAGCAGACCCCGAACTGGGGCGGGCGCACCCCGGTCGATGGCGGTCAGATCGACGGTCACGACGCGCAGAGCTGGATCGACAGCGCGCTGGTCGAACTGTCCTCGATGGAGAACGTCACGATGCGCACCCGCCTGATGGCGGCGGGCCTGCACGATCATGGCTATGTCATCGGCTACGAGAACCTCGCCGACACCACCCCCGGCGATGGCCGTCCGCGCCACCGCCTCTGGCGCATCCGTGCGGGCCACACGATCACCGCGACCGGCGCGATCGAACGCCCGCTGGCCTTCGCGGGCAACGACGTGCCCGGCGTGATGCTGGCCTCGGCGGTGCGCGACTACATCGTGAACTGGGCCGTTTCGCCCGGCGATCGCACGGTGCTCGTGACCAACAATGACGACGCCTACCGCACGGCGCTCGCGATCCTCGATGCGGGGCTGACGGTCTCGGCCGTGGTCGATGCGCGCGAGGAAACCCATGGCGCGCTGCCCGAAGCCGTGAAGGCGCGCGGCGTGCGTGTCCTCGAAGGGCGCGGGATCGCGAAAGTGCTGGGCCGCAAGGGCGTCTCCGGCGTCGAGATCTGCGCACAGGCAGGCGAGGGCGGTGCGGTCGAGATGATCGACTGCGATTGCGTCGCGATGTCGGGCGGCTGGTCGCCGGTCGTGCACCTGTGGTCCCATTGCGGCGGCAAGCTGACCTGGGACGATGCGCGCGCGATGTTCCGTCCCGATCCCAACCGTCCGCCGACCGGCGCGGACGGGACCGGCATGGCGACGGTCGTGGGGGCCGCCAATGGCGATCTGACGCTCTCCGAGGCGATGGGCGGTCTGGGTATCGGCGCGGCGTCCGAGGAAGAAGCGCCGCTCGCCCCGGTCTGGATGATGCCCGCAGGCGCGCCCGACGCGCTGCGCTTCAAGAGCTTCCTCGACTACCAGAACGACGTGAAGGTCTCCGACGTGCAACTCGCTGCGCGCGAGGGCTACGAGTCGGTCGAACATACCAAGCGCTACACCACGCTCGGCATGGCGACCGATCAGGGGAAACTGAGCAATATCAACGGGCTCGCGATCCTCTCGGATGCGCTTGGCCAACCGATCCCGGCCACTGGCACCACCACCTTCCGCCCGCCCTACACGCCGATTTCGCTCGGCGCTGTGACGGCGGAGGCCAAGGGCGAGCTGTTCCAGCCGCTGCGCCGCACCCCGATCCAGTCCTGGCACGAGGCCAAGGGCGCGCATTGGGAACCGGTCGGCCATTGGCGTCGCCCCTATTGCTACCCGAAATCGGGCGAAAGCCATCGCGACGCGGTCAATCGCGAGATCACCAATACCCGGAAGAATGTCGGGATGCTCGACGCCTCGACGCTGGGCAAGATCGTGGTGAAAGGGCCGGATGCGGGGAAATTCCTCGACATGCTCTACACGAACATGATGTCGACCCTGCCGGTGGGCAAATGCCGCTACGGGCTGATGTGCAACGAGAACGGCTTCCTGATGGATGACGGCGTCGTGGCGCGGCTCGACGAGGATACGTGGCTGTGCCACACGACCTCGGGCGGGGCCGATCATATCCACGGCTGGATGGAAGACTGGCTGCAATGCGAGTGGTGGGACTGGAAGGTCTACACCGCGAACCTGACCGAGCAATACGCGCAGATCGCCGTCGTCGGTCCGAAATCGCGCGAGCTGCTGGAGCGCTTGGGCGGCATGGATGTCAGCAAGGAGACGCTGCCCTTCATGAAATGGACCGAGGGCAAGCTGGGCACGTTCGACGCTCGCATCTTCCGCATCTCCTTCTCGGGCGAGCTGAGCTACGAGATCGCGGTGCCCGCGAGCCAAGGCCTCGCGCTGTGGAAGGCGCTCATGGCCGAGGGCGAGGCGCTTGGTGTGATGCCCTACGGCACCGAGGCGCTGCACGTGATGCGCGCGGAGAAGGGCTTCATCATGATCGGCGACGAGACCGACGGCACGGTGATCCCGCAGGATCTGGGGCTGAACTGGGCGCTCTCGAATAAGAAGACCGACTATCTGGGCAAGCGCGCGCAGGAGCGATCCCACATGACCGACCCGAACCGCTGGAAGCTGGTCGGCCTCGAGACGCTCGACGGATCGGTGATCCCCGATGGCAGCCACGCGCCCGCCGACGGGTTCAACGACAACGGTCAGCGCAACACGCAGGGCCGCGTCACCTCGACCTATTACTCGCCGACGATTGGCAAGGGCATCGCGATGGGGCTGGTACTGAACGGGCCCGACCGTATGGGCGAGGTGATCGAGTTCACCGGCGAGGGCGAAGACATGGTCAAGGCGCGGATCGTCGATCCGGTCTTCTACGATAAGGACGGGGAGAAGCAGAATGTCTGAGGCCGTCAGCGCCCTTTCGGGCCAGACCCACGAAGGTTTCGTCACCGTGTCCGAGGCCGGGCTGGTGGGCATGATCTCCATCCGCACCGATCTGGAGGCCAAGGGGCTCGCCAAGGCGCTCAAGGCCGAGGGGCTACCCGTCCCCGGCCCGCGCCGGATCGAGACTGTCGACGGGCGCTCCATCGCCTGGATGAGCCCGGATGAACTGTTGCTGATCTGCGCTCATGACGAGGCGCCCGCGCTGACCGATCGGCTGGCCAAAGCGCTTGCCGGGGATCACGCGCTGGTCGTCAACGTCTCGGATGCCCGCGCAATGTTTACCATTCGTGGGGACAAGGCGGATCAGGTGGTGATGAAGCTCTCGCCCGCCGATATCGCGACCCTGCCCGAAGGCGAAATCCGCCGCTCCCGCACAGCGCAAGTCGCGGCCGCGTTCTGGCGCTCCGGGGAAAGTGAAATCTCACTCATATCTTTCCGCTCTGTTGCCGGCTATGTTATGGGACTGCTTGAAGTTTCCGCCCGCGAGGGCAGCGATCTCTTTTAACATCAGGGCGTTGGTCTTGCATTAATCGGGCCGCTTCGTGCCCGATTAATTTGTCGAGGCCATATGTTCCGTCCATTTCTTTTCGCAGCTTTCGTCGTCTTTTCCGCTGGCCCGGTGCTGGCAAATCCCGAGCAGCCGAAGCTGCCGCGCGGGACGCAGGTGATGCGTTGCACCTTCGAGACCGGCCATCTGTCGAATTCGACACCCGGCGAGGTCGATCTGCTGAAAATCCCGGGCGGGGAATGGAAGGTCTATGACACGTTCCTCCATCATTTCGACTTGCCGTTGCAGCCGGTGCAGGTGCTTGTCGACAATCCAAAGCGCACGACGTTTGGCTGGAAGGTCGACAGGCTCAAGACCAAGCGCAACAAGTACACCCCGCGCGTCGAGTTTCGCGTGACCCGTTTGAAGGCGAGCGGTAAGGCCTCGATCGCGGTGCGCCCGCGGGGCTATCGGTCTGAGACGGCTTGGGGCTCCTGCGAGCCGATCCATGCGATCCGAGCCGGGGCAGGGGGCGCCGCCTCTTCGTCGTAGAATTCCGACAAGACATCGCAATCAGAGGCGGGCGCCCCTGAGCGTCCGTCATCTGTCGAACGTGCAGAGGGTGTTTGGCGGCACGTCTGGCCGTTGCCGACTTCTGGATGCGCGCGGACACGTTTTGCGACGCCGCGAGACGGAGGTTCAGCCCTCTAGGGTGACCCTCGTCCCTCGAGCTTCATGCGCGAGCTCGTCGCTCAGGGCACAAGGACGTCCTCGGACGCCGCCAAATCTGGGTGCTGCGTCCTGAGTGCGACGCGCGTTTCGCTGGCTTTGCGACGCGCGGCTGTCAGCTCCGCCATCGCCTGTTGGTCGTCGATGCGTCCGAGATCGGCGCCGCCGAATTCATAATCGAACGGGACGTCGTGAAGCTCAGGATCAACCTGGAAAATAATATCGTTAACCGCAAAGCTGTTTTTGCGATAGCCTTCCTCAATTGAGAGAGACAGGGATATCAGATGTCGACTGTTGAAGGGCGACATGAAGAAGTTTCGCGTAAGTGCCGGGAAAATGAGCCCGATTGTCGAGCTGTAGTATATTTCGAGGAACATGAGATCGACTTGGCGTTTCGCGGCGTTTTCGGGAAGCGTTTCGACCCAGTTCTGATACTCGGGAAGAAACGTCCTGTATGTCTTGCGGTCGAACGCTTTGCCCGGAACGATCAGCAGGCGTTTGACTTGCCAGCGTAGATTGTTCCTTCCGTCCTCGCCCAGCTTGTCGATGAACACGGCACGCAACAAGTCGGTTTGGTGGCCGCGCAGGATTACCATCCTATCCTCGAGGCATTCATGCAGCCCGTGAGCGACTTCTCGGGTCAGCTTTTTCTTGAACCCGAGCGCGGCATGGAATTCGGCTTCGAACCGCGAAACATCCTCTTCAGAGACCTTGATATTCCGCTTGTCGTGGATTTCATGGGCGACCTGCAGGACCTTCGCGAGTGTTCCAGCGATCGTTGCGTCGATCCTGCTCGCGTAATTATGGATATGGGTGAAAAATTGGTCGAAGCCCGCGAGGTTCGTGCGCGATATCGAAGCGAGCAAACGGCTATCCTGCCCTCCCGATAACGGGAGGGCAGTTTTGAAATTGGCGTTAATCTCTCCGATAACCTTAGAGGTTCGTTGAATTATTTCTCCGTAAATATCGTCATGCGATCGATCCGTCGTGAAATCCTCGTCGCGGGGCCAAAAGCGAGTTTCGGAGAAGTCATTGAGATTGAGATAGAAATTCGGATTACCGCGACGGACATCCTTATCGTAAGTGTGGAACAGGCTGTAATTGCCTTCGCCGCGCTCGATGAGAGAATGGTCGTATAGCGGATGAGGTGTTGTGTCGCGCTCGATGCAAAGGGCAAGGCTCGACGCGACCTGTCGTTCTTCACGGTCATAGACCATGCCATTCATGCCGACTGCGTCACTGTAAAATCGCTTTGAAGCGCCTTTGGCAATAAATACATTATACCGACCGGAAACATAAAAGAGCCAGTCTTCGAAATCCTCGAAGAAGCTATCGCGATCCAAATCGAGTGACAGGATTTTATGGGTGCCCTTCACCAACGTCTCGTTATCGACTCCGATACCGATGAAAAGGCCGATCACACGGCCCTTGGCATCTTCCAGCTTCGAAACGCATACTCCGTCGCCGACATGAAGGTGCCAGCCGCCGAAACTGTAACGCTTCAGGATCGTGTCCGTAATCTCACGTTGTGTCAGGAGATATTGCCAGCGCGAAATTTTCTCGAAATTGATGCCTGCTTTCGCGCAGTCGGACTCCGCTCTAATCGTCGTCATTCACAAATCTTTCTGAAAATTATGAATAGATTAAGATGCTGATAAAAATCGTTACGATCCTATAATCCCGGACGGTCTTGTCAATGTTGCCCATAGGGCGGTCGACAAGAAACAGGGGCCTCCGTGTTCCCAATGACGTTCTGGACCTGATCTTTCCAACAAATAAAAACGCGCGCCGGGGCGGGGCCTCGGCGCGCGTTCTGTTCAATGCAGGAAAGATTACTCCAGTTCGACCAGCAGATCCTTCGCGTCGATCTGGGCGCCCGGCGAGACATGGATCGCCTTCACCGTGGCTTCGCGGTCGGAATGGATGCCCGTCTCCATCTTCATCGCTTCGATGGTCAGGAGCATATCTCCCGGCTTCACCTTCTGGCCGACATTGACCGCGATCGAGGCGATCGAGCCCGGCATCGGCGCGCCGATATGGTTCGCATTGCCCGCCTCGGCCTTCGGCTTCGCCGCCGTCGTCGCCTTCACCGCGCGGTTCGGGACGCGCACGGCGCGGGGCTGGCCGTTGAGTTCGAAATAGACCTTCACCTCGCCCAGCTCATCGGTCTCGCCGGTGGTGAGATAGCGGATTTCCAGCGTCTTGCCGGGGTCGATCTCGGCGGAGATCTCGTCCTGCGGCTCCATCCCGTAGAAGAAGACCGGGGTCGGCAGGGTACGCACCGGGCCATAGGCTTCGTGGCGGCTCGCGTAATCGGTGAAGACCTTGGGATACATCAGGTAGCCCGCGAGATCCTCATTGTCGATTTCGCGCCCGTCGAGCTGATCGGAGACCTCCTTGCGGGCGGCTTCCAGATCGACCGGGGGCAGGTTCTTGCCCGGGCGCTCGGTCGAGGGATGCTCGCCCTTGAGCACCTTCTTCACAACACCCTCGGGCCAGCCACCGGGCGGTTGGCCGAGATTGCCGCGCATCATGTCGATGACCGAATCCGGGAAGGAGACATCCTTGGCCGGGTCGAGCACGTCTTCTTTCGACAGGCCCTGCGCGACCATCATCAGCGCCATGTCGCCCACGACTTTCGAGGACGGCGTGACCTTCACGATATCGCCGAAGATCTGGTTGGCATCGGCATAGGCCTGCGCCACCTCATGCCAGCGCTCTTCCAGCCCCAGCGAGCGCGCCTGCGCCTTGAGGTTGGTGAACTGGCCGCCGGGCATCTCGTGCAGATAGACCTCGGAAGCCGGGGCCTCGAGGCCGCTCTCGAAGGCCGCATATTGGTGGCGCACGGCCTCCCAATAGTTCGACATCATGCGGATCGCGTGGATATCGAGGCCGGTATCGCGCTCGGTATGGGCCAGCGCCTCCACGATCGAGCCGAGGCAGGGCTGCGAGGTGCCGCCCGAGAACGCGTCCATCGCCGCATCCACCGCATCGACGCCCGCATCTGCCGCCGCGAGAATGGTCGCGCCCGCGATTCCGCTCGTGTCATGCGTGTGGAAGTGGATCGGGATATCGACCTCTTCCTTCAGCGCCGCGATCAGCTTGCGGGCGGCGGCGGGTTTCAGAAGCCCCGCCATATCCTTGAGACCCAGCACATGCGCGCCCGCGGCCTCCAGTTCTTTCGCCATGCCGATATAGTATTTCAGGTCATATTTGGCGCGGTCGGGATCGAGGATATCGCCGGTGTAGCAGATCGTGCCTTCGCAGATCTTGCCGCTCTCGATCACCGCATCCATCGCGACGCGCATGTTCTCGACCCAGTTCAGCGAGTCGAAGACGCGGAACACGTCGACGCCGCTTTCCGCCGCCTGCTTCACGAAGAACTGCACCACATTGTCGGGGTAGTTCGTGTAGCCCACGCCGTTCGAGGCGCGCAGCAGCATCTGCGTCAGGATGTTGGGCATCTCTTCGCGGATGTCGCGCAGGCGCTGCCACGGGCATTCCTGCAAGAAGCGGTAGGCCACGTCGAAGGTCGCGCCGCCCCAGCATTCGACCGAGAACAGGTCGCTGAGGTTCGAGGCATAGGCGGGCGCGGCCTTGATCATGTCGATCGAGCGCATCCGGGTCGCCAGCAGCGACTGGTGCCCGTCGCGCATCGTGGTGTCGGTCAGCAGCAGCTTCTTCTGCGCCTTCATCCAATCGGCGACGGCTTTCGCGCCCTCTTTCTCGAGCAGGTTCCGGCTGCCCGGCTTTGCCTCATCCTTGTAGGCGGGCAGGCGCGGCGGTTTCGCCTCGGCATGGGGCTTGTTGCGGCCCGCGGTCTCGGGGTGACCGTTGACGGTGATATCCGCGATATAGGTCAGGATCTTGGTGCCCCGGTCGCGGCGCTGCTTGAAGTCGAACAGCTCCGGCGTCGTGTCGATGAACTTCGTCGTGTAGCTCATGTCGAGGAAGGTCGGGTGCTTGAGCAGGTTGATGACGAAGTCGATATTCGTGCTCACCCCGCGGATCCGGAATTCACGCAGGGCGCGGTCCATCCGGCGGATCGCCTGATCGGGATCCTGCGCCCAGGCGGTGACCTTCACCAGAAGCGAGTCGTAATAGCGGGTTATGACGCCGCCCGCATAGGCCGTGCCGCCATCGAGGCGAATGCCGTTGCCGGTGGCCGAGCGATAGGCGGTCAGGCGGCCGTAATCGGGGATGAAGTTGTTCTGCGGATCCTCGGTGGTCACGCGGCATTGCAGCGCGTGGCCCGAAAGCTCGATCTCGTCCTGAGATTTGGCGCGGATGGCCTCGGCCAGCGTCGCGCCCTCGGCGATCTTGATCTGGGCCTGCACGATGTCGATGCCGGTGACCTCTTCGGTCACGGTGTGCTCGACCTGAACGCGCGGGTTGACCTCGATGAAGTAGAACTTGTCCGAGTCCATATCCATCAGGAATTCGACCGTGCCGGCACATTCATAGCCGACCGCCTGACCGATCTTCAGCGCGAGCTGGCAGACCTCTTCGCGCTGCTCGTCCGAGAGATAGGGGGCAGGGGCGCGTTCGACGACCTTCTGGTTGCGCCGCTGCACGGTGCAGTCGCGCTCGTAGAGGTGATAGAGATTGCCATGCGTGTCGCCCAGCAGCTGCACCTCGACGTGGCGCGCGCGGATGATCATCTTCTCGAGATAGCCCTCGCCATTGCCGAAGGCGGCTTCGGCCTCGCGACGGCCCTCGCGGACCTTCTCGACCAGTTCTTCCTCACCGAGGATCGGGCGCATGCCGCGACCGCCGCCGCCCCAGCTGGCTTTCAGCATCAGCGGGTAGCCGATCTCGGCGGCTTCTTTCTTGATCGCGTCGAAATCCTCGCCCAGCACTTCGGTCGCGGGGATGACCGGCACACCGGCCTTGATCGCCACGCGACGCGCCGAGGCCTTGTCGCCAAGCGCGCGCATCGTTTCGGCCTTCGGGCCGATGAAGGTGATGCCGGCGGCGTCGCAGGCTTCGACGAAATCGGGGTTTTCCGACAGCAGGCCATAGCCCGGGTGGATCGCATCGGCACCGCTTTCCTTGGCGACGCGGATGATCTCTTCGATGGAGAGATAGGCGCCGACGGGCGAAAGGCCTTCGCCGATGCGATAGGCTTCATCGGCTTTGAAGCGGTGCAGGCCCAACTTGTCCTCTTCGGCGTAGACGGCGACCGTCTTCTTGCCCAGCTCGTTGGCGGCGCGCATCACCCGGATGGCGATCTCGCCACGGTTGGCCACGAGGATCTTGTTGAACATAGCGTTCTCCCTGTTGTCGAAAGTGGCCGCTACGGTACAGTTGCCGCGCCGCAGCGCAAGGGCCTACCTGCAAAGTTGGGCAAATTTACTGACCAAACCGCTCGGGTTTGCAAAGTCACGCTACGCGACCGCAGGTCCGTCCCGGCCCGTCTGGGATTGACTAGACCGGCGCTCTGGGCAAGGTGGGGCGCATGATCGATCTGCGCCCGGTTGGATATATCATCGGAATGCTGACATCCGTGCTGGGGCTGACGATGCTTATCCCGGCGGCGGTGGATTTGGGTTATGGCGCAGCGCATTGGCTGGTCTTCGTCGAAAGCGCGGTGCTGACGACGACGGCGGGGGCGCTGCTGGCGCTGGCCTCGCGTGACGGGCTGGCCCGGACGCTGTCGATCCATCAAAGCTTTCTGCTGACCTCGCTCGTCTGGCTGACGCTGCCCTTCTTCGGAGCGCTGCCTTTCATGCTCGGCGTGCCGCATCTGTCGCTGGTCGATGCCTATTTCGAGGCGATGTCGGGGCTGACCACGACCGGCACCACAGCGATTCCGCATCTCGACGGGTTGCCGCCGGGGGTGAACCTCTGGCGCGGGCTGCTGCAATGGCTGGGCGGTCTGGGGATCATCATCGTCGCGATGATCTTCCTGCCGGTGATGAAGGTCGGCGGGATGCAGTTCTTCCGCTCGGAAGGGTTTGATACGCTTGGGAAAATCCTGCCGCGCGCGATGGATATCTCGACCGCGCTGATCCGCATCTATGTCGGGCTGACCATCGCCTGCGCGCTGACCTATCTCGGCCTCGGGATGAAGGGGTTCGACGCGATCATGCATGCGCTCACCACGATGAGCACGGGCGGCTTCTCGAATTACGACGCCAGCTTCGCCACCTATAAGGGCGCGCCGGAATACGCGGCCTCGGTCTTCATGGCGCTGGCGGCGATGCCGTTCATCCGCTTCGTGCAGGTGATGCGCGGCGACACGATGCCGCTCTGGCGCGACCCGCAGGTGCGCGCCTTCCTGCGCTGGATGGGCTATGCGATTGCGATCATCGTGCTTTACCGGATGATCCGCCATGAGGCGTCCTTCTGGCCGACGCTGCGCGAGGTGACGTTCAACGTGGTCTCGACCTTCACCGGCACGGGCTATGCCTCGGAGGACGTCACCCAATGGGGGCATCTGGCCTTCACGATCCTGCTGATTTCCGGGCTGATCGGGGGCTGCACGGCCTCCACCGCTTGTTCGGTCAAGGTGTTCCGCTACCTGATCCTTCTCGAAGCGATCAAGGCGCAGATCCAGCGGCTCTACTCGCCGCACCGTCTGCTGAAAGTGCAATATGACGGCCGCCCGGTCGAGGATAGCGTCGTCAACTCGGTGATGGCCTTCTTCTCGCTGTTCATCCTGATATTCGGGATGCTGATCATCGCGCTGACCTTCACCGGCCTCGGAACCGAGACGGCGATGACTGCCGCTTGGACCTCGATCGCCAATATCGGGCCCGCATGGGGGCCCGAGATCACCGCGAACGGCTCGGTCGCGGATTTCCCTGACAGCGCGAAATGGCTGATGAGTGCGGCAATGTGCCTCGGGCGGCTCGAATTGATGAGCGTGCTCGTGCTGTTGCTGCCGCGCTTCTGGCGGGGCTGATCACTTCCAGCAGGATATCTGCACCACCATCCCGTCCGCGATCTGCTGCAGGTCTTCCGGGTCGCGATTGGCCGAGATGCCTGCGGCTTTCGGGGTGAAACCGTTGTCCGACAGGCCCGGCGCCATCGCCTTCGCCTGCAGCGCAACAGTCAGGTTGTCGGGCAGCACCCGGTTCGCGTCGCCGCCCGAGGGCAGCAACATCCCCACGACCGCGCCGGAGCCGTCGAGCACCGGCCCGCCCACGTCGCCCGCGCGGGTCTGCGCCTCGATCCGGGCCTGACTGTCTTGCCCCTCCAGCCCCTTGAGCGCGGAGAGCGTGCCAAAATTGAGCACCGGCGCGGAGAGCGCTTCGGGATAGGAGAAGCCCGCCACCGCCACCTTGCTCCCGGCCATCGGGGCATCGGGGTTGAATTTCGCGACTTCCTTCGGCGCCAGCGTGTCTTTCGGGGTCAGAACCGCATAGCCCTTGGTGCCGCCGTCGAAGCTGAGCGAGGCGGGGTGATCCTCGATGGTGATCCGTCCGCATTGGTCGAGCCCCTCGGCGGCGGTCAACACATGGCCATCGGCATCGATAAAGAAGCCCGAGCGCGAGAAGATCGGCGCGCGTTTCTCGATCCCCGCCATCAGGGCGGCCCGCGTCACCGACATCGGCTGGCCGAGTGTCGCGTCGAGCGACGAGGTGCCGATGGGCGTGAAGCTCTTTTTCATCGCGTCGAGTACGCGGGTCCTGCGCGTGTCGTCCCCGGCGGGCCAGACCAGCGTGAAGCCCTTGATCTGCCCGCGCGAGAGTTCCGCATGGGTGTAGGACTGCACCGCGGTGTTCTGGCCTTCGATGGTGAAGCTGTTGCCGCGAATGTTGCGGTCACCGCCCGTCGGCACGATTTCGAGCGTCTGCATCGCGTCATAGAGGCCCCGCAGCCGGGCCGCATCGCCGGGCTGCGAGATCAGCAAAACCTGCACGCCGCTGCCATCCTTGGGCGCGTAATTCACGAAGGGCGCGTTGTAGCGGTCGAATTTCACCAGCCCCATCGGCAGGTCGATCCGGATGCCGGCCTGATCTTCGGTCACGGTCTGCAGCCCCAGCGCCGCGCGCTCGGAGGCAACCTTGTCCAGAAGCGCCGCCTGCTGGGTCGAGGACAGCACGCCCGTGGGCTCGTAATCGTTCTTCATCTGCCAGTCGGCGATCGAATTGCGGGTGCCGCGGCCGAAAATCCCGTCGATCGCGCCTTGATAGCTGCCTTCCCATTCCAGCGCGGTTTGGATGTCGCGCTTGGTCTGCGGATCGAGCGCAGCTTCCAATCGGCGCGAATCCCGTAGAGTCTCCACAGGTTCGGGCGCGGGGGGGACCTCTTGCGGGGCGGCGGCTGTGGTTGTGGTGTCGGGGCTCACCGGCTCTGGCGCGGTGGCGGTGTCTTGTGCGGACGTGTCCGGGGGCGTGGCCTGGCCATCCGTTTGCGCGGTCGCATCCGGCCCGTCCAGCGGCTCCACGTCGATCGGGGCGGGCATCGGCGCGCCGCGCACGTCGCTTTGGGTGTCGGCTTGTGGGGCGGGCTGTTCGGGCGCCTGCGCGGGGGCGTTCAGGGTCGCGCCGACCGGCCAGAACTGCTGGCGGAAGTTGTTGCCATCGGCCACGAAACTGTCGCGCGGGATCAGCCCCTCGCGGCGCAGAACCCGGCGGCGCGCATTCGCCTCCGCATCATCGGCAAAGGGGCCAAGCGCGATCGCATACCAGCCGGAATCGAGCCGGAAACCGGTGGTGTCGGGGAACATGCCTGCCCAGTCGCGGGCGCGCGCTTCGGCTTGGGCAAGCGAGCTTTTCGCCTCGATCTGCACCCAGGCTTCGGCCCAGGCCGTGCCGGTCCAGACCATGCCGGTGAGGCTCGCTCCGACGACGATCGAAACTGTCCGTGAAAGTGCCCGCATTGCTGCCCCCGTAATACCTGATTTTCCCTCGACCTTAGCGCAACGAGGGGCGAGGTCACCCCCCAAACGCCCCCGACGGGGTCATGAAATCCGCCGTTGTGGGGCGGGGGCCGCAGCATTGCATGTCGAGTTGCGCAGATCGTCCGCCCTAATCCTTGCAGGGCGTTGACGCCCCCGCGCCCCTTGCCTAGAGAGAAGGCGCTTCAACGGAAGGTGCGAAATATGGCAAACCCGGACGCCCCGAAATCCTTTCAGGAAATCATCCTGCGCCTGATGAGCTATTGGGCCTCGAAAGGCTGCGCGGTGATGCAGCCTTATGACATGGAAGTGGGGGCAGGCACCTTCCACCCGGCGACGACGTTGCGCGCGCTCGGCTCCAAGCCGTGGGCGGCCGCCTACGTCCAGCCCTCGCGCCGTCCGACCGATGGCCGCTATGGCGAGAACCCGAACCGCCTGCAGCACTACTATCAATATCAGGTGCTCATAAAACCGAGCCCGCCGGACCTGCAGGAACTCTATCTCGGCTCGCTCCGCGCGATCGGGATCGACACCGAACTGCACGATATCCGCTTCGTGGAAGATGACTGGGAAAGCCCGACGCTCGGTGCGTGGGGGCTTGGCTGGGAGGTCTGGTGCGACGGTATGGAAGTCAGCCAGTTCACCTATTTCCAGCAGGTCGGCGGCCATGACTGCAAGCCGGTCTCGGGCGAGCTGACCTACGGGCTCGAGCGTCTGGCGATGTATGTGCTGGGCATCGATCACGTCATGGACATGCCCTATAACGACCCGTCCGCGCCGATCGCGCTGAAATACGGCGACGTGTTCCGCCAGACCGAGCAGGAATATTCGCGCTGGAATTTCGACGTGGCCGATACCGAGACGCTGCTGCGCCATTTCGAGGATGCCGAGGCCGAATGCGAACGTATCCTCGCCTCGCCCGAAGCCGACGATGCGGGCCGCAAGATCATCATGGCGCATCCGGCCTACGACCAGTGCATCAAGGCGTCGCATCTCTTCAACCTGCTCGACGCGCGCGGCGTGATCTCGGTCACCGAGCGTCAGGCCTATATCGGCCGGGTCCGCGCGCTGGCCAAGGCCTGCGCCGACGCTTTCGTGCAGACTGAAGCAGGCGGGGCGGCCACGACCGAAGCCAACGAGGCTGTCGCGTGAATGGTAAGCTCATCGGAGGCGGCATCGTGGTAATCGCGCTCGTCTTCGGCGCGGTGGTCTATTATTCGCAGGAATACGGCTATTACGACGAGATCGCGCCGGGCTCCGACGCGGCGAAAGTCTCGCTGATGGAGCTGGACGGCACGACGCAGGACCAGCTGCAGGCCGAGGGCTACAAGGGGATCGACGCGGACAGCTCGCCCCTGCGCTACCGGGCCTGCTTCGACACCGATCTGTCGATTGCAACGGCGACCGAGACCTACGAGGTCTATGAACGACCGACCCCGCTGATCGGCCCGAAATGGTTCGACTGCTATGATGCGAAAACCATCGGCGCGGACCTCGAGGCAGGCCGCGCGGTGGCCTTCCTGTCGCAACACAATATCCACCCCGGCGTTGACCGCGTCGTGGCTCTTTATCCCGATGGCCGGGCCTATGTCTGGCACCAACTGAACGACGAAGCGGAGAAATGACATGCCCGATCTTCTGATTGAACTGTTCTCCGAAGAAATCCCCGCGCGGATGCAGCCGAAAGCCCGCGAGGATCTGAAGAAACTGATCACCGATGGCGTGGTCGAGGCGGGCCTGACCTATGCCTCCGCCGGCGCTTTCTCGACCCCGCGCCGCCTGACGCTGACCGTCGAGGGGCTGACCGCCAACTCGCCGACGCTGCGCGAAGAGCGCAAGGGTCCGCGCACCGACGCGCCCGAGAAGGCGATCGAGGGCTTCCTGCGCTCGACCGGGCTGAGCATGGATCAGCTCGAGGCGCGCGACGACAAGAAGGGGCAGGTCTATTTCGCCGTGATCGAAAAGCCGGGCCGCCCCGCGACCGAGATCGTGGCCGAGGTGCTGGAGAAGACGATCCGCAACTTCCCGTGGCCGAAATCGATGCGCTGGGGCGAGGGCTCGCTGCGCTGGGTGCGCCCGCTGCATTCGATCCTCGCGATCCTGACCGACGAGGCCGGCGCGACCGTCGTGCCGCTCGACGTGGACGGCATTAAGGCGGGCGACACCACGCGCGGCCACCGTTTCATGGCGCCCGATGTGCTTCAGGTCTCGGGCTACGAGAGCTACGCCAAGCAGTTGAAAGCCGCCAAGGTCATGCTCAACCCCAACGAGCGTGCCGAGGCGATCGACCACGATGCCGCGCAGATGGCCTTCGCCAAGGGCTGGGAAGTGGTGCCGGACAAGGGCCTTCTGGCCGAGGTCTCGGGCCTCGTCGAATGGCCCGTCACGCTGATGGGCGAGATCGACGGCGAATTCCTCGACCTGCCGCCTGAGGTGCTTCAGACCTCGATGAAAGAGCATCAGAAATTCTTCTCGGTGAAGAACCCCAAGACCGCCCGGATCGAAGGCTTCGTGACCGTCGCCAACCGCGAGACCGCCGATCACGGCGCGACCATCCTCGCGGGCAACCAGAAGGTGCTCTCGGCGCGTCTGTCGGATGCCAAGTTCTTCTGGGAAAACGACCTGCGCACCGTTCAGGCGCACGGGCTCGAAGGTATGGGCGCGGGGCTCGACGCCGTGACCTTCCACAATAAGCTGGGCTCGCAGGGCGACCGCATCCGCCGCATCGAAAACCTCGCGCGCGAAATCGCGCCCTTGGTCGGCGCGAAGCCCGATCTCGCCGCAGAGGCCGCCCGCGTCGCCAAATCCGATCTACGCTCGGAAATGGTCTATGAGTTTCCCGAGCTGCAGGGCGTGATGGGCCGCTACTATGCGCAAAAGGCGGGACTGTCCGACGCCGTCGCCGATGCCTGCCGCGACCACTACGCGCCGCTGGGCCCGTCCGATGCGGTGCCGTCCGAGCCCGTCTCGGTCGCCGTCGCGCTCGCCGACAAGATCGACACGCTGACCGGCTTCTGGGCGATCGACGAGAAACCCACGGGGAGCAAAGACCCCTTCGCACTGCGTCGCGCGGCGCTGGGCGTGATCCGGTTGGTGCTGGCGAATGATCTGCGAATTGAGGTTTCCAAAACGATCCGTGTCGGTCTCGCGCTGAACGCCGCAGTTGACACCGTGACTACCCGAGACGACCTCCTCTCCTTCTTCCACGACCGCCTCAAGGTTCACCTGCGCGATGCGGGCATCCGTCACGACGTGATCGACGCCGTGCTCGCCATGCCGGGCAGCGACGATCTCACCCTCGTGGTCAAACGCGCCGAGGCGCTGTCGGACTTCTTCAAGACCGACGATGGCGAGAACCTGATCCAGGGCTTCAAGCGCGCGAATAACATTCTCACGCAGGCCGAGGAAAAGGATGGGGTGGAATACAGCTTCGGCGCCGATCCGAAATTCGCGGAAACCGACGAGGAAAAAGCCCTCTTTGCCGCGCTCGACGCCGCCGAGGCCAAGATCGCCCCGGCGATGGCAGACGAAGATTTCGCCGCCGCGATGTCCGCGATGGCGGACCTGCGCGCGCCGATCGACGCCTTCTTCGAAGCGGTGCAGATCAACGCCGACAACCCGATCCTGCGGCGCAACCGTCTGAACCTGCTTTCGCGCATCCGGCAGATCTGTCTCGATGTGGCCGACCTCACCAAGATCGAAGGCTGATCCTTCCTCTTGGTGTAAATATCCCCGCCGGAGGCGCCCCCACGGCGCCTCCTGTCGCAAGGCCGAAACAGGGCGGGCCAGTGACGCCACGTCTTCTGTCCGAATGTCACACTTGCGAGGGCGGGGAATCAGCCTATCCTGCGTCGAGAGAGAAGGCGCGCTGCAATGCAGAAACCCGTTGAAAACGCTGATTTTGTGACCCTTACGCCCACGGCGTCGGTCGATAAGGCGCGTCACGGCTGGCGTGCGAAATGCCTTCAACGGCTGATCCGGCTCGACCTTCCCGTCCCGAAAACCGTTGCTTTGCCCGCCGAAACCGTGCGCGCGATCGCGTCGGGACAGGTTTTCGACATGGCCGCGATCGCGGATTGCTTCGGGCCGCAGATGCTGGTCTCGGTGCGGCCGAGCCCGGAAAATCCCGAATGGGGCGGGCCGGGCACGGTGCTCAATGTCGGCATGAATGACGATATGCATGCGGTGCTGTCGAACACGCATGGCAGCGAGGCCGCCGACGCGCTCTATCTGCGCTTCGTGCAGCTTTACTCGATCCATGTGGCGCGGCTCGATCCGGACATGTTCCAGCAGGAACCCGGGCCGGGCGCGCTGGAAGCCGCGCTCGACGCCTATGAAGAGGAAACCGACGAGCGGTTCCCGCAATCTGGCGCCCAGCAGCTCGCCGAGGTGCTGCGCTCCATGGCGCGGGCCTGGGAGGGCACGACGGCGCGGCTCTTGCGGCAGGCCAAGGGCGCGCCGCCCGATGCGGTGCTGGGGCTCCTGGTGCAGGAGATGGCGCTGGGGATCGGGCCGGGCCTGTCGGGCTCAGGCACGATGCAATTCGTCGATAGCGTCACTGGCGCGCCGCAGATCACCGGGCGGTTCCGCGGCCAGAGCCAGGGCCGCACCAGCGCGGTCGAGACGCTTTATCTCACGCGGGACCCGCGCGGGGCCTCGCTGGAAGAAGCCGATGGCCGCGTCTTCGACACGCTGAAGGATTACGGCGCGCGCTGCCGGGTGAAGCTGCGCGAAGAGATGCAGATCGAGTTCACCATCGAGAGCGGCAAGGTCCATGTGATCGACGCGGTGCGGGTGCCGCGCTCGTCGCGGGCTGCCGTGCGCATCGCGGTGGCGCTGGCCAATGACGATGTGATCTCTCGCGAGGATGCGCTGCTGCGCGTCGAGCCGCGCGCCATCACCGAGCTTCTGCACTATCAGGTCGATCCGCGTGCGCCGCGCGACGTGCTGGCGCGCGGGATCGCGGCCTCTCCGGGCGCGGCCACCGGCAAGATCGTGTTCTCGGCCGCCGCCGCGCAGGCCTCTGCGGCACGCGACGAGCCCTGTATCCTCGTGCGTCGCGAAACCTCTCCCGAGGATATCCGCGGGATGCATGCAGCCGTCGCCGTGCTGACCGAACGTGGGGGGATGACCTCCCACGCGGCGGTGATCGCGCGCGGTCTGGGCCTGCCCTGCATCGTCGGCGCCGAGATCGAGATCAACAGCCGCGAGCGCCAGTTCCGCGGCCCCAAGGGGCGGCTCTTCCGCGAGGGCGATACGATCACGCTCGACGGGACCAATGGCGAGGTGCTGGTGGGGACGGCGGAGATGCTCGCGCCCGCGCTGGATGACGGGTTCCGCACGCTTCTGAGCTGGGCCGATCTGGTGCGCGATATCGGCATCCGCGCCAATGCCGACACGCCGGAGGATGCGCGCACTGCGCTGATGTTCGAGGCGGACGGGATCGGGCTGTGCCGGACCGAGCATATGTTCTTCGACGAAGACCGTCTGACGGTGATGCGCGAGATGATCTTCGCCGACGGGCCGGAAGATCGCCGCGCCGCCCTCGACCGCTTGCTGCCGATGCAGCGGGACGATTTCGGCGCGCTGTTCGAGCTGATGAAGGGCGAGCCGGTCTGCATCCGTCTCTTCGACCCACCGCTGCACGAATTCCTGCCGCATGACCGCGAGGGGATGCGCGAGTTGGCCGAGGCGCTGGACCGTCCGCTGTCCGAGGTCACGCGCCGGGTGGAGGCCCTGTCCGAGTTCAACCCGATGCTGGGGATGCGCGGCGTGCGCTTGGGCGTGACCGTGCCCGAGATCTACGACATGCAGGCCCGCGCGATCTTCGAGGCCACCGTGGAGGCGCTCCGTCGAGGCGCCGAGGTGGTGCCGGAGATCATGATCCCGCTCGTTTCCGCCTCGCGCGAGGTGGAGATCGTGAAAACTCGGGTCGATGCGGTCGCCGCCGCCGTGCGCACCGAGACCAAGGAAGATTTCACCTACCGCCTCGGCGTAATGGTGGAGACGCCCCGTGCGGCCCTGCGCGCCGGTGAGATCGCCGAACACGCGGCCTTCCTGTCCTTCGGGACCAATGACCTTACTCAGATGACCTACGGGCTCTCCCGCGACGATGCGGGGCGCTTCATGTCGACCTATGTGAACCAGCAGGTCTATAGCGAAGACCCGTTCCATATCCTCGACGTCGAAGGGGTAGGGGAGTTGCTGCTGATCGGGGCTGCGCGCGGACGCTCCGCCCGGCCCGATGTCACGATCTCGGTCTGCGGCGAACATGGCGGAAATCCCGAATCAATCGCCTTCTGCCGGGCGGCGGGATTCGATTATGTCTCCTGTTCGCCTTTCCGGGTGCCGGTCGCTCGTCTCGCCGCTGCCCATTTCGCACTCCTTGCGCCGCGTGGACGATCCTTTCCCTAGAGGTAAGGTCACAGAGGCGAAAATTTGGCCGTTTTTCTCAAATACCATTGGCAAATCTTCGCGCGTCGCGATATGCGATTCGACAGGGACATAGCACGCAAATCACCGTGCATTTTGGCAAGATTCCGCCGTGACTCCGTAGGGGGTCGCGCATTTTTTCGTGAAAACCTAGACATGGATAGCTCGCTCGGGTAAGCGATGCGCCGTCGCGGCTCAATGGGGGGTGCGCGGCGATTGACCTTATCGGAAGAAAACCATGTCACTGCTGAAAAGCTGGACGGGGGGTGCTGCCATCCTCCTCGCCCTCGCCGGAGGCTTGCGTGCCGAAGTCACGGTAAGCCAGTCGAACGACCCCACTGAGGTCGCCGAACAAGGACTGATGTCGGTCCTGTGGACGGAGCGCTCCGCGATGAGCGCGATCGACAAACGACGCGTCACCGCGCTCACCATGGCGCCGGAACGCTCGAAAAAACATGCGACTCTGCCGGAAGTCCTTTCGGCCAAGTGGCTGGCCGCGCAACCCGCTGCCAAGGGTGGCGAGCAGTTCCAATGCCTCTCGCAGGCGCTTTACTTCGAAGCGCGTGGCGAAGGCGTGAAGGGCCAGCAGGCCGTCGCCGAGGTCATCCTGAACCGTGTCGACGATCCGCGCTTCCCCGGTTCGATCTGCGGCGTTGTCCATCAGGGCAATTCGCGCGCCTGCCAGTTCAGCTGGTATTGCGACGGTCGCTCCGACACCGTCCGCAACAAGGGCGCCTACGCCGAAGTCGCGAAAGTCGCCCGGGCGATGATCGATGGCGCGCCGCGCTCGCTGACCGATGGGGCGACCTACTTCCACACGCGCGCCGTGCGCCCGAGCTGGTCGCGCCGCTTCGCGAAAACCGCGTCGATCGGCCATCACATCTTCTACGCCAACCCGGTGCGCACCGCCTCGAACTGAGGCTATGCTTTCAGGGGCCCGCGTCGCGGGCAGGCGATGAAATGACGGTTGAGGGTGGGCTTCGGTCCGCCCTTTTTCTATGCTCGACATGACTGAAAAATTCCCGAGGCGCGCATGAGTTCCGATATTTCCCTCGCCTTCTCGCATCCCGAAGCGCGGGCGGCGGCCTCTGCGCCGACCGACCCCCGCGATCGCATCTCGCTGCGCGACCATGTGGTGGAGGCCGATATCGGCGCCTTCCAGCAGGAGCGCGGCCATACGCAGCGCCTGCAATTCAACGTGGTGGTGGAGGTGCGGCCAACGCCGGAGCCGCTCGAGGACGACGTAGATCGCATCCTCTCCTATGACCGGATCACCGAGGCGATCGCGGCGGAACTCGCCGAGGAACGGGTGAATCTGCTGGAGACGCTCGCAGCCGGCGTGGCAGAGCGTATCCTCGCCAGCCCGCAAGCGATGCGCGTCTTCGTACGGATCGAAAAGCTCGACCGCGGCCCCGGTGCGCTCGGCGTCGAGATCGTGCGTTCCCGTGCCTCCGTCCCGGTCAAAAGCGTCGATGAGAGCGGGGTGGAGGAAAGCCTGCACCCGGTCGTCGCCTATTTGTCGAACGCGGCCATCGACGCGCCGGACCTCGCGGCGCGGCTCGACGTGCTCCAGGAGACGGGCCATCCGGTGATCCTCGCCGTGGGGCTGCCCGATAGCGCCGTGCCCGAAAGCGGCCAGGGGCCCACGCAGCGCCGCATCGATCTTCTCGCGATCGAGCAGAACGCATGGCGGCTCGCGGCGCGCGACCCGCGCTGCGTTGTGGTGGCGACCCGCACCGAGATCGACTGGGCGATGCGCCACGGCCAGATGGTCGTCTGGGCGCCCTCCAAGATCGTGCTGGACGCGACCGACGGCCCGAAAAGCCCCGCGCGCGACGCGATGGCGCTGGCACTGTGGCTAGCCGAGCAGATGGCCGCGACCAGACTGGAAGTTCACGGGACTGTTTCAGCCCCGGCAGGAAGCCGCGTGCCGGTCGAGACGCGCCCGCTCTGAACGGCTTGAACTCTCGGGCGCAATCGGGTGAATGGTGCGCATGGAGAAGCTCTATTATCGACCCGTCGCCCGAACCGACTCCGCCCGTCCCGACACGGCCCTGACCCTCGCGGGGGGCTGGTGCTGGTTCGATGAGGTGGAGATTCTGCGCCGCGATGGCGAGCCAGAGATCATCCCCGCAGCCCATCTGCCCGAAGAGGTGATGGAGCGGCTGTGCACCCCGCGCACGCCGGTCGCCGGGATCACGCTCGATGCGCCCCGGATCATGGGCATCCTGAACGTCACACCCGACAGCTTCTCCGATGGCGGGCGCTTCGACGTCGAGGACGCCGCGATCGAGCGCGCGGTAGCGCTGCGCAAGATGGGTGCCGACATTCTCGACATCGGTGGCGAGTCGACGCGTCCCGGCGCCACGGAAGTCGAGGAAGACGAAGAGATTGCCCGCACCGCGCCCGTGATTGCCGCGCTGCGCGATGCCGATTTCGACGCGCCGATCTCCATCGACACCCGCAAGTCGCTAGTCGCTGATCAGGCGCTGGAGGCGGGGGCCGCGATGCTCAACGACGTCTCCGCGATGGAATTCGACCCGGCCATGGTCGAGGTCGCGCAGGTCTCCGGCGCGCCGATCTGCCTGATGCATGCGCAGGGCCTGCCCGAGACGATGCAGGACGATCCGCGCTACACGGATGTTCTGCTCGACGTCTATGACTATCTCGAAGACCGCATCGCGCTGGCCGAGGATTACGGCATTGCGCGCGAGGCGATCATCGCCGATCCGGGTATCGGCTTCGGAAAAACCGCGCAGCACAATCTCGCCCTGATCCGCGGCCTCAGCCTGTTTCACGGGCTGGGCTGCCCCGTGCTGCTCGGCGTGTCGCGCAAACGCTTCATCGGGGCCGTGGGCGGCGCCGAGGAGGCCGATAGCCGCGCCCCCGGCACTTTGGCCGTGACGCTCGCCGGGCTCGATCAGGGCATTCAAATTCACCGCGTCCACGATGTGGCCGAGATCGCCCAAGGCATCCGGCTCTGGGACGCGATCAAAAGAGGTTTTGAGGAATGAGCAGGAAGCTTTTTGGCACTGATGGTGTCCGCGGCGAGGCCAATTCCGGCAACATGACCGCCGAGATGGCGCTGAAACTGGGCGCTGCGGCGGGCCGCTATTTCCGGCAGGACGACTCGCGCGGCCACCGCGTGGTGATCGGCAAGGACACGCGGCTCTCGGGCTACATGTTCGAGAATGCGCTGACGGCGGGGCTGACTTCGACCGGGATGAACGTGCTGCTGCTCGGCCCAGTGCCGACGCCCGCCGTGGGCTACCTGACCCGTTCGATGCGCGCGGATATGGGGATCATGATCTCCGCCAGCCACAATCCGGCCAAGGATAACGGGATCAAGTTCTTCGGTCCCGACGGGTTCAAGCTCAGCGACGAGGCCGAGACCGAGATCGAGGCGATGCTGGACACCGAGATCCGCCTCGCACGCCCCGAGAATATCGGCCGCGCCAAGCGGATCGACGACGGTCTGGGGCGCTATGTCGAATATGCCAAGACCACTTTCCCGAAGCTGCGCAAGCCCGACCTGAAGGTGGTCGTCGATTGCGCCAATGGGGCGGCCTATCGTGCGGCGCCGGCGGTTCTGTGGGAGCTTGGCTGCGAAGTGATCCCGGTCGGCGTCTCGCCCGACGGGCGCAACATCAACGATGGCTGCGGCTCGACCCATGTCAGCACCTGCGCCGAGGCCGTGGTGGCGCATGGCGCCGATCTCGGGATCTCGCTCGACGGCGATGCGGACCGGGTGATGATCATCGACGAGACCGGCCATGTCGCCGATGGCGATCAGATCATGGCGCTGTTTGCGAAACGCTGGGCTGAATCCGGTCAGCTTTCGGGCGGTGCACTCGTGGCGACCGTGATGTCCAATCTGGGGCTCGAGCGCTTCCTTGAAGCCGAGGGGCTGCGGCTCGAGCGCACCAAGGTCGGCGACCGCTACGTGGTCGAGCGGATGCGCGAAGGCGGCTTCAACCTGGGCGGCGAGCAGTCGGGTCATATCGTCATGACCGACTACGCCACGACCGGCGACGGCCTAATGGCAGGGCTGCAGTTCCTCGCCGCGATGGTTGAGACCGGGCTGCGCGCCTCCGACCTCGTGCGGCAATTCGAGACTGTGCCGCAAATGTTGAAAAACGTAAGGTATCAGGCCGGGCAGGAGCCTCTGAACGCCGATAATGTTGCAAAAGCGATATTGGACGCGAAGACCCGTCTGAACGGTCAGGGCCGTCTTCTGATCCGCAAATCCGGCACCGAGCCGCTGATCCGCGTGATGGCTGAATGCGAGGACGAGGGCCTGCTGGAAGCGACCGTCGACAGCATCGTCGCCGCCGTCGAGGCCGAAACCGCGTAAGGGGGGTCTGCCCCCGTCGCCGTAGGGCGACAATCAACCGAGAATGAGGGGGCTCTGCCCCCGGCCTGCGGCCGTCCCCGGGATATTTTGAAAGAGCGAAGTAGAGGGGGCGTCGCGCCCCCTTTTTTTCTTACCCGCCGAAGAGGCCCAGCCCCAGCCAGATCAGGGCGACCGCTTCGAACACGGTCCAGAGCACGCCGACCCAGCGCCAGAATGTCGGGCCGGCCTCCGCGCGCCAGACCGAGCGGGTCAAACCGATCAACACAGCGATCCGGTAGATCCCCGCGGCCACAGCGAAGCTTCCGAAGAACGCGCCAAGATGGCCCGGCGAGATCAGCGCGGTGAACAGCGCCAGGATCACGATCAGCGGCACCACCACCAGCGCGGGTCCGTAATTCCCGGCCCAGAACGTATCTCCCGGTGCGAGCCGCCCGGCGAAGAGATCGCCGAACCATCTCGGGGTGAAGAATTTTGCGCGCTCCTCGAAGATCGCTTCGAGTTCCTCGTGGTCGGGTTCGGCCATCTGCTTCCCTTTCAATTCGCGGAACTGTGACAAGAAACCCGTAGCCCCGCAAGGCGACGCGCTGCCGCGGTCAGCGTCTGGAGTGACCAAAACGTGACTGAACTTCAAGGCCTTCCGCCGCTTTGGAGCAATGGAGGGGCGATATTTACCGGAGGTGCGTCATGGACCAATCATCCATTTTTCCCACATCAGATTTCTGGCCGCTCGCGATCGGCTTCCTATCGCTCTCGATCAACTATTTCGTCCAGGGCGGCGCGGCCGTCGCGAACGGCCCGAGCTGGTCCGGCGACCCGCTGGCGCAGGAGCGAACCTTGGGGCTTTGGGGCATCTTTCTCGGCGGGTTCGGCCAACTTTTGACCGGCATCTACCTGATGATCGGCCTGACATGGTTTCCGGTCTTCGCCAATGCCGCGCCGCTCTACATGGCGGCTGTCGCCTTCTCGCTCTACGGCATCCACTGGTTCGTCATCGGCCTGCGTCGCTACACCCATTCCGATCCCGGGCCCGAGGCGTGGATGGCGATCCCGCTGTTCGGGTTGAGCGCGATGGGCACGATCTCGTTCTGGGGCAATGGCGACATCCCCGCCGCGATCCTCTTTATCGGCCTGATGCTGATCTATCTCGCCGAATTCGGCGCGCGTTGGACCAAAAGCGAGACGGCGGAAAAAGCGGGCGGCGTGTTCCAGCTGCTCACCGGCGTGTGGCTGTTCTACCTCGCTTGGGGCGTGACGATGAACATGGCCAACGGCGCCAGCTACTGGGTGTAACCCCCGCAAAAAAGAACCCCCGGCGCATAGGCCGGGGGTCCGATCTCGTCGCTGTCGTGCAGATCAGTTGCGCGACTTGTCGACCATCTTGCCCTTGGAGATCCAGGGCATCATGGCGCGGAGCTTCTCGCCGACTTGCTCGATTTCGTGCTCGTCGTTGATGCGACGGGTCGCCTTGAAGAAGGGCTGGCCGACGGCGTTTTCCTGCATGAAGTCACGCACGAATTTGCCGGTCTGGATGTCGGTGAGGACGTCCTTCATGCGCTTCTTGGTTTCCTCGTAGGGAAGGATGCGCGGACCCGAGACATACTCGCCATATTCGGCGGTGTTCGAGATCGAGTAGTTCATGTTCGCGATGCCGCCTTCATAGATCAGGTCGACGATCAGCTTCACTTCGTGGAGGCACTCGAAATAGGCCATTTCCGGCTCGTAACCGGCTTCCACGAGGGTCTCGAAGCCCATGCGGATCAGCTCGACGAGGCCGCCGCAGAGAACCGCTTGCTCGCCGAACAGGTCGGTTTCGCATTCCTGACGGAAGTTGGTCTCGATGATGCCCGAGCGGCCGCCACCGATGGCCGAGCAGTAGCTCAGCGCGATGTCCTGCGCCTTGCCGGTCGCGTCGTTCTCGACCGCGAAGAGGCACGGCACGCCGCCGCCCTTGGTGTATTCGCCGCGCACGGTGTGACCCGGGCCTTTCGGCGCCATCATGATCACGTCGATGCCGGGCTTCGGCTCGATCAGGCCGAAATGCACGTTCAGGCCGTGGGCGAACGCGATCGCCGAGCCGTCTTTCAGGTTGTCATGGACGTACTTCTTGTAGGTCTCGGCCTGAAGTTCGTCGGGCATGGTGAACATGATCACGTCGCACCAGGCAGCCGCTTCGGCGATACCCATCACCTGCAGGCCTTCGGCTTCGGCTTTCGCTTTCGAGGGCGAGCCGTCGCGCAGCGCAACGGCCACGTTCTTCGCACCCGAGTCGCGCAGGTTCAGCGCGTGGGCGTGGCCCTGCGAGCCGTAGCCAAGAATGGCGACTTTCTTGTCCTTGATCAGGTTCACATCGCAATCGCGATCGTAATAGACGCGCATGGCGTTCCTCCTTCTTTTCTGAGGCTGAGAATAGAACGTTCTGCGCGAATATGCGTTCAGAAGTTGAGCGTAATCGCTAAAGAGGATAAAAGTCATTCGCGCTTTTTGGTAAAATCGGAAAAATCATGCAGATCGACGATACGGACCGACGGATATTGCGTCAGATGATGGCGGAGCCGGGTCTCCCCTCGGCCGAACTGGCCGAGCGCGCCGGCGTCACGCCCGCGACCTGTTGGCGTCGGATCGAGAAGCTGCGCGAAGGCGGGGTGATCCGCGGGGAAGAGGCGCTGATCGACTGGCACGCGCTCGGCTGGGCGGTCGAGGTTTCCCTGCGCTTCACCTTGGATAAGACCAACCCGCGCGCTTTCGACGAATTCACCGCCGCCGCGCGCGAGGTCCCGGAAGTAATTGAAATCCAAAGCTTCCTCGGCTCCACCGATATGCGCCTGCAGGTCATCGCCCGCGACGTGGCGCATTATCAGGAGATCTACCGCAACCGCATTCTGACCCTGCCGCATATCGCCGAACTCGACGCCCTGATGCTGATCTCGACGATTAAATCCAGCGCGGAGCTGCCGATATGAGCCTCGATCTCGACGATTTCGACCGCCAGCTGCTGCGGGCGCTGAGCCGCGATTCCACGCAGAGCGCGGGCGCGTTGGGACGCAAGCTCGGGCTCTCTCAGCCCGCAACATGGCGCCGAATCCGTCGGATGCAGGAGGCGGGTGTGATCGCGGGGCGCCGCGTGATCGTCGACCCCGAGGCGCTGGGGTTCGGCGTGACGGTCTTTCTGGGCGTAAAGCTCGCCGCGAAAGGTCGTGTCAGCCTTGAGGATTTCGAACGCGCAGTGACCGCGATCCCGGAGGTGCAACTCGTGCAGCACGTCCTCGGGCTCTTCGATTACCGGCTGCGCGTCACTGCGCGCGATCTGCCCGATTTCGAACGGGTTTTGCGGCGTCGGATCATGACCTTGCCCGGTGTCGGGCAGGTCGAGGCGAATGTGCTGCTCAACGAAGAACGTCGTCCCGGTCCCTTGGGGTGATTCATTACAGTTGAAAAATTGGGCAAATTGCGCGTGAAATGGGCGCAGCTGCCGTTGTGCCTTGGTCAAAGCCAAATCTGCGCGTGCAAGGCATGGACCGCTCCGTCGGTGCGGTTTTGGATCGGGAGGGAGGGACCGATGTTCGACGCGAAAATTCAGACCAAAGCTGCGGTAGAGATGCAGCGTTCGCGCGGCGTGGCGCGGGCCGGTTTCTCCGGTGCGCGGCTGACCGGTCTTCATCAAAGCGGGTCCGCGAAAGCCATTCTGCCGCGCGTTCCGGGCGCGGCAGAAGTGGTTTTCCTGAATACTTCCGGTGGCTTGGCCTCTGGAGACCGGCTTTCCTACAAGACCGATCTGGAAGATGGCGCGAAGCTCGTGGCGACGACCCAAGCCGCCGAGCGCGCCTATCGCGCCGATGGTGATCAGGCGCTGGTCGAGGTGCATCACACTGTCGGCGCCGGGTGCCATCTCGATTGGCTGCCGCAGGAGACGATCCTGTTCGATCGCTCGAAGCTTGCGCGCGACACGACGATTTCGCTGGCCGCCGATGCGTCCTGCTTGATGCTCGAGGCGGTGGTTCTGGGCCGGATCGCAATGGGCGAGCGGGTGCGGGACTTGCAGTTTTTCGACATGCGCCGGATCGATCGCGCCGGAAAGCCTGTGTTTTTCGAGCCCTTCTTGCTGAATTCCAACATTTTGGCCAAGGGCGCGCGCAGCGCAGTGCTGGGCGAGGCACGCGCTTTCGCGACGCTCGTCCTGTGCCAGCAAGGTGCGGAAGACGCGGTGGAGCCTCTGCGCGCGGTGCTCGATGAGCCGGGCGTCGAGGGCGCGGCTTCGGGCTTCGACGGGAAATGCGTCATCCGGCTTCTCGCGCGGGACGGCTGGCCAATGCGGCGACAAATTCTACGACTTTTCAATACATTGCGACGCGGTGAAGCGGCGCCGCGCGTGTGGCAGATCTGAGGGAATACGATGAACCTGACACCGAGGGAAAAGGACAAGCTGCTGATCAGCGTTGCTGCGATGGTTGCGCGCAACCGGCTGGAACGCGGCGTGAAGCTCAATCACCCGGAAGCCATTGCAATCATTTCGGATTTCGTCGTCGAGGGGGCCCGCGAAGGTCGCTCCGTCGCCGATCTGATGGAGGCGGGGGCAGGGGTGATCTCGGCCGATCAGTGCATGGAGGGCATCCCCGAGATGATCCATTCCATTCAGGTCGAAGCGACCTTCCCGGACGGCACGAAGCTCGTCACCGTCCATCATCCGATCCGCTGAGATAAGCTCAGCTTATACAGACCGACCCGAAATAAGTTTTTCTAATGAAAGGCCGTCCGATGAAATTTGTAGCCGCTCTCGCCGTCCTCGCGCCCACTGCCGCGCTGGCCCATCCCGGCCACAGCGCGGGGAGCACATGGTTCTTCCACGACGGTCCGCTGATCGGGCTCCTTGCGCTCGCAGCGGTCGCCTATGTCGGGCCGGAACTGGCGCGCGCCCTGCGTCGCAACAAGGAGTGAGCCGATGATCCCCGGAGAAATCCTGCCCGCGGCGGGCGAGATAACGCTGAATGAGGGCTGCGAGGCGATCACGCTGATGGTCGCCAATACGGGCGACCGCCCGGTGCAGGTCGGCTCGCATTACCATTTCGCGGAGACCAATCCGGGGTTGGAGTTCGACCGGGACGCCGCACGCGGCTACCGTCTGGACATCGCGGCCGGAACGGCGGTGCGGTTCGAGCCGGGCCAGAGCCGCGAAGTGCGGCTGGTGCCCTATCGCGGCTCGCGCGAAGTCTATGGATTCAACCAGAAAGTTATGGGGGCGCTCTGATGCCGGCCACGATCTCGCGTAGCACCTATGCCGATATGTTCGGTCCCACCACCGGCGACCGGGTGCGGCTCGCCGATACCGATTTGATCATCGAGGTCGAGCGCGACCTGACCACCTATGGCGAGGAGGTCAAGTTCGGCGGCGGCAAGGTGATCCGCGACGGCATGGGGCAGAGCCAGATTTCCCGCGCGGGCGGCGCGGTCGATACGGTCCTCACAAATGCGCTGATCGTGGACCACTCGGGCATCTACAAGGCGGATGTCGGCCTGAAAGGCGGGCAGATCGTGGCGATCGGCAAGGCGGGCAATCCCGACACGCAGCCGAATGTCGACATCATCATTGGGCCGGGGACGGAAGTTATTGCCGCGGAAGGGAAAATCCTGACCGCTGGCGGGTTCGACGCGCATATCCATTTCATCTGCCCGCAGCAGATCGAGGATGCGCTGGCGTCGGGGATGACGACGATGCTGGGCGGCGGCACGGGCCCCGCGCATGGCACGCTGGCCACGACCTGCACGCCGGGGCCTTGGCACATCGCGCGGATGCTGCAGAGCTTCGACGCGCTGCCGGTCAACCTCGCGCTGTCGGGCAAGGGCAATGCCTCGCGCCCCGAGGCGCTGGTCGAGATGGTCGAGGGCGGCGCCTGCGCGCTGAAACTGCACGAGGATTGGGGCACGACGCCGGGCGCGATCGATTGCTGCCTGTCGGTGGCCGACGACATGGACGTGCAGGTGATGATCCACACCGACACGCTCAACGAGAGCGGCTTCGTCGAGAATACGCTCGCCGCGATCAAGGGACGTACGATCCACGCCTTCCACACCGAAGGCGCGGGGGGCGGCCACGCGCCGGACATCCTGAAGGTGGTGAGTGCGCCGAATGTGATCCCGTCTTCGACCAACCCGACGCGGCCCTATACCGGCAACACGATCGAAGAGCATCTCGATATGCTGATGGTGTGCCATCACCTCGACAATAAGGTGCCCGAGGATGTGGCCTTCGCCGAAAGCCGCATCCGGAAAGAGACGATTGCGGCCGAGGATATCCTGCATGACATGGGCGCGATGTCGATCATCAGCTCGGACAGTCAGGCGATGGGGCGCGTGGGCGAGGTGATCATTCGCTGCTGGCAGACGGCGGACAAGATGCGCAAACAGCGCGGGCGGTTGCCGGAAGAGCAGGGCGACAATGATAACGTGCGGGTGAAGCGGTTCATCGCGAAATACACGATCAACCCGGCGATCACCCATGGGATGAGCCAGCATATCGGCTCGATCGAGGTGGGTAAGCGTGCCGATCTGGTGCTGTGGAACCCGGCCTTCTTCGGCGCGAAGCCCGATATGGTGCTGATCGGCGGGTCGATCGTCTCGGCGCAGATGGGCGATCCGAACGGGTCGATCCCGGCGCAGCCGTTCTACACGCGCGACATGTTCGGCGCGCTGGGTGGCGCGCGGCATGCGAGTTCTGTCACCTTCGTCAGTCAGGCGGCGCAGGCCAACGGGCTGGCGGCGAGCCTGGGGCTGCAGAAACAGACG
Organism: Thioclava sp. F36-7; assembly: GCF_002020075.1. Taxonomy (NCBI): domain Bacteria; kingdom Pseudomonadati; phylum Pseudomonadota; class Alphaproteobacteria; order Rhodobacterales; family Paracoccaceae; genus Thioclava; species Thioclava sp. F36-7. The sequence goes on from NZ_MPZR01000002.1 coordinate 542,636, forward strand.
CTCGCCGTCGAGGGCACGCGCGGCATCGGCAAGGCGCAGATGATCCACAATGCGGCGACGCCCGAGATCGACGTGCATCCCGAGACCTATGAGGTGCGCGCGGATGGCGAATTGCTGACCTGTGCACCGGCGGAGGTTCTGCCTCTGGCGCAGCGTTACTTCCTCTTCTGAGGAAGGCGTCAGCCGCCGGATACGAGGCGCAGCCCCACGTTGACGGGTCTGTCCCGAACGAGTTCGGGCAGGCGGTGCCGCGTCGGATCATGCGGTCGGGTCTGCAGCGTGCGGGTCACTTTCTCGCGCTGAAAGGCCGGGTCGGCGCGGATTTCGGGCGGCAGCAGGCGCGGCTCCAGCACCTGGCGGCGGCTGGTGACGATCTCCACCTTCGTCCAGCGGCCGAGACAGGGCATGTCGGGCTGGGTAAGATAGGCTTCGCGCAGCTCTGCCTCGCGGCGTTTGAGTTGTGCGATCTGCGCGCGGATCTGGGCCAGCTCGTCCGCGGGAGTGCGCGGTTCGAAGCAATGGTGGAACATTGAAAGACTCCTTTGCTGCAGAGCAGTCTGCGGTCGGAGGTTTGAGAAAGCGTTAAGGGGAGCCGAGAGAATGAGCGATTATCCCAAGGCCGAAAAAGTAGCGCCGAAAGGTGCCTGGCAGGCGGCGGTCGATTATGTGGCGCTGGATTACGAGGGGCGGTTTCTGCGCCGCAAACGGCTGGTTGCGGGCTCGGGCGCGGGATTTCTGGTGGATCTGCCGGAGGTGACGAACCTCACGGGCGGCGAGGCCTTCGTGCTGGAAGACAGGCGGTTCATCGAGGTGCGCCCGGCGCTGGAGCCGGTGCTGGTGGTGAGGGGCGATCTGACGCGGCTGGCCTGGCATATCGGCAACCGTCATACGCCGTGCCAGATCGAGGCGGAGCGGCTGGTGATCCGGGCCGATCATGTGCTGGAAGCGATGCTGAAGCAGCTGGGGGCGGAGGTTTCGCCCGCGGTCGAGACCTTCCAGCCTGAGGGCGGCGCCTACGGGATGGGGCGCACGATGGGGCATGAGCACGGGCATTCGCGTCACCATGGGCATTCCCATTCGCATGACCACGACCATTCGCACAGCCACGACCATCACCACGACCATGCCTGATCCGACCGCCTCCCTCTCGCTGATGCAATGGCTCTCCCCGGCCTTTCCGACCGGGGCGTTCGCCTATTCGCACGGGCTGGAGCAGGCGGTGGCGGCGGGCGAGATCGGGGACGCGGCGGGGTTCGCGATTTGGCTGGGGGATGTGTTGGAGCATGGCGCGGGCTGGTCGGATGCGGTGCTGCTGGCCTGCGGGCTGCGCGGCGGCGATCTCGACGAGCTGGACGCGTTGGGCCGTGCGATGGCGGGCTCGGCCGAGCGGCTGCGCGAGACGGCGGAGCAGGGGGCGGCCTTCACGCTGGCGCAGGCGGGGTTGCGGGGCGTCGAGCTGCCGCCGCGGATCTTGCCGGTCGCACTGGCGGAAGCGGCCCGGAATTTGGATATGCCCGCCGCGCAGGTGATTTCACTTTTCCAACATTCTTTCGCGTCGAACCTGGTCTCGGCGGCGATCCGGCTTGTCCCTTTGGGGCAAATCGCGGGACATACGGTTCTGAGCGAGCTGCACGGAAAAATCGCCGAGATCGCGGCACGCGCGGCGCAGGCGGAACTGACTGACCTGAGCTTCAGCGCCTTTCGCGCCGAGGTTTCGGCCATGAAACACGAGACGCTCGATGTGCGTCTCTTCAAGACTTGAGGTGAGGATATGGGCAACGGACCTTTGCGCGTGGGAATTGGCGGACCGGTGGGCGTGGGCAAGACCACGCTGACCGAGCAGCTGGCGCGGGCCTTGGCGTCGCGCGTGTCGATGGCGGTTGTGACGAACGACATCTATACGCGCGAGGATGCCGAGGCGCTGATGCGCGCGCAGGTGCTGCCGGGCGAGCGTATTCGCGGCGTCGAGACGGGGGGCTGCCCGCATACGGCGATCCGCGAGGATGCGTCGATCAATCTGGCGGCCATCGCCGATCTGACCGCGAAACTCCCAGATCTGGAACTGGTACTGATCGAGAGCGGCGGCGACAATCTGGCCGCGACCTTCTCGCCCGAGCTGGCCGATCTGACGATCTATGTGATCGACACGGCGGCGGGACAGGACATCCCGCGCAAGCGGGGGCCGGGGCTGACGAAGTCGGATCTTCTGGTGGTGAACAAAGTGGACCTCGCGCCGCATGTGGGGGTCGATCTGGCGCAGCTCGAGGCGGATACGCAAACCGCGCGTGGGTCGAAACCCTATGTCATGGCGCGACTGCGCCAAGGTGCGGGCATCGAGGAGATCGTCGCGTTTCTCGAGCGCGAGGGTGGTTTGGCGCTGAAAGCGATTCCGGCCTGATGACGAAATAGTTGCTCATTAATTGGGCAAAAACTTACGAATTGTGCGAAAACTTCGGCAGGCCCGCCCATTCGGCGGGTTTTTTGCTGCGTGGAGCCGGAAATTTTTGCCGCATCGCAGCGCGAGGGATTGGATGTCGGAGGCGCTCGGCTGTGCGCCCCTGGTCGGAGGGATGGCCTCGACCGTTACCAATAGTGGAGGTTCGGCACCTGCAGAATGAGCCCATCAAGGGCCGCGCAGGGTCGACGCTAACGAGGGAAATGAAATGATCAATCGGCGTAAACTTATGATGTCTGCGGCTCTGGCCGGGGCCATGTCGATGAGCGGGGGCATTGCCTTCGCGCAGGAGGACGACAAGATCAAAGTTGGCGTTCTGCACTCGCTGTCGGGCACGATGGCGATCTCGGAAACCACGCTCAAGGACACGGTCCTGATGCTGGTCGAAGAGCAGAACAAGAAAGGCGGCATCAACGGCAAGATGCTCGAGGCGGTCGTGGTCGACCCGGCTTCCGACTGGCCGCTGTTCGCCGAAAAGGCGCGCGAGCTGATCACCGTGGACAAGGTCGACGTGATCTTCGGTTGCTGGACCTCGGTGTCGCGTAAATCGGTTCTGCCGGTCCTTGAGGAACTCAACGGTCTGCTGTTCTACCCGGTGCAGTACGAGGGCGAGGAAAGCTCGCGCAACGTGTTCTACACCGGTGCGGCCCCGAACCAGCAGGCGATCCCGGCGGTCGACTACTTCCTCGAGGAACTCGGCGTCGAGAAATTCGCGCTGCTGGGCACCGACTATGTCTATCCGCGCACCACGAACAACATTCTCGAAGCCTATCTGCAGGACAAGGGCATCGCGAAGGAAGATATCTTCGTGAACTACACCCCCTTCGGTCAGTCGGACTGGTCGAAGATCGTCTCCGACGTGAAGGCGCTGGGCGCGGACGGCAAGAAGGTCGGCGTGATCTCGACGATCAACGGCGACGCGAATATCGGCTTCTACAAGGAACTCGCAGCTTCCGGCATCACCGCCGAGGACATCCCCGTCGTGGCCTTCTCGGTCGGCGAAGAGGAACTGTCCGGTCTGGGTGAGGCGGATCTCAAGAACCTCGTCGGTCAGCTGGCCGCGTGGAACTACTTCGAGAGCGCCGACACGCCCGAGAACGCGGCCTTCATCAAGCAGTGGCACGCCTTCACCGGCGACGACAGCCGCGTGACCAACGACCCGATGGAAGCCACCTATATCGGCTTCAACATGTGGGTGCAGGCGGTCGAGCAGGTCGGCTCCACCAATGTCGACGAAGTCATCGCCGCGATGCCGGGGCAGGAATTCCCGAACCTCACCGGCTCCACCGCGAAGATGCTGCCGAACCACCACCTGACCAAGCCGGTCCTCATCGGCGAGATCATGGAAGACGGTCAGTTCGACATCATCTCGCAGACCGATCCCGTGCCGGGCGACGCCTGGACCGACTTCCTGCCGGAATCGGCGGTGCTCAAGTCGGATTGGCCGGGTCTCGATTGCGGCATGTACAACACCGAGACCGAAACCTGCGTTCAGAAGAAATCGAACTACTGATCGTGTCTTGGCCGGGAGGGGTGCGCCTCTCCCGGCCGTTTCATCCTAAGGGGACGGGATGCGCAAGTTTTTGATCGCGCTCGGGATTGTTCTGGCATTGGCTCTGCCGGGGCTGGCGCAGGACGCGGGCGACGCGCCGCAGGCGGAGGCCACGCAAAGCGAAGCCACGGGGCTGCGCGCCGTTCTTCAGGACTATGCCAAGCAGATCGCCAAGCCGTCGCGCCGCACTATCGGCCCGGTCATCGAGGCGGTCGCCGGTTCGGGCGAGGGGGCCTCGCGCTTCCTGCAGGCCTGGTCCGACAAGCGCGTCGGGCTGCGCGAAAGCGACGGCGCCTTCTTCATCGTGAAGAAATCCGGCAGCGAATACGAGCTGAGCGATCCGGTCACCGGAGAGCCTGCAGGCACCGCGCCGAAATCCGACATCAAGGAAGTGAAGCCGAATTCCGGCGTGCGGGCCGAGATCGGTGTGGCGCTGGTGCGGTTTCTGCTGAGCGATCCCGATCCGAAGAAACGCCGCGAGGCGCTGACCGCGATCGACCGCAACGGCGAGGCCTCGCATCTGGAGCCGCTGCGCGCCTCGATCCCCGACGAGCCCGATCCCGCGATCAAGGCGGAAAAACAGCGGCTGGAACGCCTGCTGACGATCCGCTTCGGCAAGGATGCCGAAGAGCGCGTCGCCGCGATCGACAGTTTCGGGGCCGATCTGGGGCTGGATTTCCGCGCCACGCTGAACCCGCTGGTGGCGACGACCCGCAAGGTGTTCGAGGGCGCGCCGGAGGGCAATGTCGCGGAAACGCTCAAGCCGGGCCGCGATATCCCCGAGGATGAGGCCTATGCGATGCTGGTCTCGGCCGATATGGCGCCCGCGCGGATTTCGGCATCCGAGATGCAGCAGGCTTTGGCCGCGCATGTCGAGAACGGTCAGGTGGGCGGGCTGCCGCTGGCCGCGATGGCCGATCCGGCCAAGCGCGAGGAGGCCTATGCGACGCTGGCCGCTGCTGGCGAGGTGCCGACGCGGCTGACCGATGCAGAGGCTGAGAAACTCGTCGCAGATCACCAATTCGCCGATATCTATGCCGAGCCAGACCCGGAAGTGACCACCGCCGCCGAGGCCGCACTGACCCGGGTGAGCCGCACGGTGGCGGGGATGCAGACGGTCGATCTCGGCCTCGATGCGCTCTCGCTCGCCTCGATCTATTTCCTCGCCGCCATCGGGCTTGCGATCACCTTTGGGGTGATGGGCGTGATCAACATGGCCCATGGCGAGTTCATCACGATGGGCGCCTATACGGGCTATGTGGTGCAGCTCTTCGTGCCCGATTACACGCTGTCGATCCTGATCGCGCTGCCTCTGGCCTTCGCGATCACCTTCGGCGCGGGCGTCGCGATGGAGCGGCTGGTGATCCGGTACCTTTACAAACGCCCGCTGGAGACGTTGCTCGCGACCTTCGGCATCTCGATCGCGCTGCAGCAGCTGTTCAAGAATATCTTCGGGACCCAAGCGCGTCCGCTGACCTCGCCGCCTTGGCTGGAGGGGGCGTGGACGCTCAACGACGTGGTGTCGATCAGCTATATCCGCATCGCGATCTTCGTCTTGGCGCTCGTATTTCTCGCCCTCTACCTCTGGGTGATGCGCAAGACCCGCCTCGGGCTGGAGGTCCGCGCGGTCACGCAGAACCCGTCGATGGCGGCGTCTATGGGCATCAACCCGGATCGCATCAACATGCTGGCTTTCGGGTTCGGCTCGGGCATCGCCGGGATCGCGGGCGTGGCGATCGGGCTTTTCGCGAAAGTCACCTCCGAGATGGGGCAGGACTATATCGTGCAGAGCTTCATGACGGTCGTGGTCGGCGGCGTCGGCTCGATCTTCGGCACGCTGGCGGGCGCGACCCTGATCGGCGTGCTGCAAAAGGGGATCGAATGGCTGAACCCGTCGAACACGCTCGCGGCGCAGACCTACATGATCCTCTTCATCATCATCTTCATCCAGTTCCGCCCGCGCGGCATCATCGCGCTCAAGGGTCGGGCCGCGGGGGATTGAGCATGGCACAGACCCTTATCCCTTCCTCTTGGTCCAAATATCCCGCGGGGGCGCGGGGGTGCGAAACCCCCGCCGCAACATCGGAGGTCCGCGCATGAAATCCGGATTTCTCGCCAAGAACCCCTCCGTTTTGTGGTTCCTGCTGATCCTCGCGGTCTTCACGCTGGGCGTCACTTTCCTCTCCCACGCCTACGGGCCGGGGGCGATCTCGACCTCGATGGTCAAGACGCTGGGCAAGACGCTGTGCCTGTGCCTGATCGCCATCGCGATGGATCTGGTCTGGGGCTATACGGGCATCCTGTCGCTCGGCCATTTCGCCTTCTTCGGTCTGGGCGGTTACATGATCGGCATGTGGCTCATGTATGAGCGCACCCGCGACATCGTGCTGAAATCGGCGGGTGAGTTCCCGATGACCCCGCAGGAGGTCAATGATGCGATCGGCACGCAAATCTTTGGCGTGGTGGGTGGATCGGACTTGCCTGCGATCTGGACCTTCGCGGGCAACCTGCCGATGCAACTGCTGTTCGTGGTGCTGGTGCCGGGGCTGCTGGCGCTGATCTTCGGCTGGCTCGCGTTCCGCTCGCGCGTGACGGGCGTGTATCTGTCGATTCTGACGCAGGCGATGACGCTCGCGCTGTCGCTCTACCTCTTCCAGAACGAGAGCGGGCTGCGCGGCAATAATGGTCTTTCGGGGCTGCAGAACATTCCGGGCGTAAGCGCGGGGCAGGACCATCTGTCGATCTGGTTCCTCTGGGCCTCGGCTCTGGCGCTGGGTCTGGGCTATGTCGCGGCGTCGCTGATCGTCTCGGGCAAATTCGGCTCGGTCATTCGCGGCATCCGCGACGACGAGGCGCGGGTGCGCTTCCTTGGTTATTCGGTCGAGGGCTACAAGCTGTTCGTCTTCACCCTGACAGCGGTGATCGCGGCCATTGCGGGGGCGCTCTATTACCCGCAGGCGGGGATCATCAACCCGGGCGAGATGGCGCCCATCGCGTCGATCTACCTCGCGGTCTGGGTCGCGATTGGCGGGCGCGGGCGGCTCTATGGTGCGGTGATGGGGGCGGCCTTCGTTTCCATCGTCTCGAGCTGGTTCACCGGGGGGCGCGTGCCCGATCTGCCGCTGGGTTTCTACACTATCGACTGGGTCGACTGGTGGCAGGTGCTGCTGGGGCTCGCCTTCGTGCTGGTGACCTTGTTCGCCCCGAAAGGGCTGTCGGGGCTGATCGATCTGTTCGAGGGCATCCGCCGCCCGAACCGCCATGGCGCGCCGCTCGGGCCGGATAAGGGCTCCTTCCGGGAAGAGGAGGCGCAGGAATGAATGTTGCGATCAAACCGGGGGCAGGATCGCAGACCCTGTTGGAGGTCTCGGGCATCTCCGTCAGCTTCGACGGGTTCAAGGCGATCAACAATCTCAGCTTCAATATCGGCCCGACCGAGCTGCGCGCGGTGATTGGGCCGAACGGGGCGGGCAAGACGACCTTCATGGATATCGTCACCGGCAAGACCCGGCCCGACGAGGGCTCGGTGTTGTGGGGGGAAAGCTCGACCAACCTGCTGCGTTTGAACGAGGCGAAGATCGCGCGGATCGGGATCGGGCGGAAATTCCAGAAGCCCACCGTGTTCGAGGATCAGACCGTCACCGAGAACCTGATGATGGCGCTCAAGGCCAATCGCAGCCCCTTCGCGGTGCTGGGCTGGAAGGCCGGCGATGCCGATCGTGCGCGCGTCGAAGAGATCGCGGCGCAGGTGGGCCTCGCCGATCAACTGCCGCGCAAATCGGGCGAGCTGAGCCACGGGCAGAAGCAATGGCTGGAGATCGGGATGCTCTTGGCGCAGGAGCCGAAGCTGCTGCTGGTCGATGAACCCGCGGCGGGGATGACCTTGGCCGAGCGCGAGCAGACGACTGCGCTGCTGGTCGATCTGGCGCGCGATCATGCCGTGGTCGTGGTCGAGCATGACATGGAATTCGTGCGCCGTCTGAACTGCAAGGTGACGGTGCTGCATGAGGGGTCGGTTCTGGCGGAAGGCTCGCTCGACCATGTGACCGCCGACAAACGCGTGATCGAGGTGTATCTTGGCCGCTGATCTGACAAAACCCGCGATGCTGAAGACCGAGGGGCTGACGCTCCATTACGGCGGCAGCCAGATCCTGCACGGGATCGACATGGTGGCCCGCGCGGGCGAGGTGACCTGCATCATGGGCACCAACGGCGTGGGCAAGACCTCGTTGCTGAAGGCGATCTCGGGGACGCATCTGCGTTCGGGCGGGTCTGTCACGCTCAATGGCGCCGAGATGGGCCGCGTGCCGCCGCAGGCGATGGCGAAGGCGGGGCTCGGCTATGTCCCGCAGGGCCGGATGATCTTCCCGCTGTTGACGGTGCGCGAGAATATGGAGACGGCTTTCGCCTGCCTACCGAAATCCGAGCATGTCATCCCGGATGAGATTTACGAGCTCTTCCCGATCCTGAAGGACTTCCTCAATCGCCGGGGCGGGGATCTCTCGGGCGGGCAGCAGCAGCAATTGGCGATTGCCCGCGCGATGCTGATGAAGCCGAAGCTGTTGTTGCTGGACGAGCCCACCGAGGGCATCCAGCCCAACATCATCCAGCAGATCGGGCGGGTGATCGCCTACCTGCGCGAGAAGGGTGATATGGCGATCGTGCTGGTCGAGCAGTATTTCGACTTCGCGCATGATCTGGGCGATAGCTTCTACGTGCTCAAGCGCGGCGCGGTCGCGATGGAGGGGACGAAAGAGACCCTGACGCGCGAGGCATTGCGCGAGGTGGTCAGCGTCTGAGGCGGACGGCGCAGCCCGCTCCGCGCCTTCGCGAGGTTCGTGCCTCATCGCTGTCCGTTGCCTGAACACGGCTGCGAGGCCCTGTCTTTTATCTAATTGCCCGACTCGCCCCTTTGGGCGCATCCTTTCCGCAAGGTCAGGTCTGTTTGGACGTAAGGCCGGACCTCAGGGAGAGGCGCGCCGGGAGGGGCGCGTCTGTTAGGGAGGGAGAAACCCATGAAACGCGTTCTTATTCTGGCCGCGCTTGGCGCGCTGGCCAGCTCTTCGGCTGTGGTTGCTCAGGAGGTCTCGGTGGAGCGGGGCAAACTGGTCTCGATCACCTCGGGATGCCACGACTGCCACACGGCCGGGTATAACGAGTCCGGTGGAAAGATCGACCCGGAGGCGGCGCTCAAAGGCGTGCCACTTGGCTGGCAGGGGCCGTGGGGCACGACCTACGCGGTCAATTTGCGCCTCGAGATCAAGGACATGGACGAGGACGGTTTCGTGGAATACGCGAAGACCTTCGACGCCAAGCCGCCAATGCCGTTCTATAACGTGCATGCGATGCCCGAAAGCGATCTGCGCTCGCTCTACCAATATATCAAATCGCTTGGAGACCCGGGGGAGCCGATGCCCGAGGCCTTGCCGCCCGGGGAGGCCCCGACGACGCCCTATATCGTGATGGCGCCGCCGATGATGCCGAAATAGGGCGGCGCGGTTTGCACCATCGGCCCGAATGATCGGCATCAATTCCGAGATCCGCACGCAGCTGCTATCCTGTCAGGAGAGGAGGCGTGATGATCCGAGCCATCGTCATAGGGCTTGCACTGTTATGTCCGGCAGCGGTCGGGGCCTGTCCCGCGCCGCTGCCTATGTCCGTGCCCGATGCGGTGACGGAAGCGCTCGCCGCGTGGATCGAGGCGCATAGCGACTACACGGTGCCCCAAGGCACGCCTGCGCTCTTCATGTGCCAGAGCGGGGAGGTCATCACCTATGAGGGGCACGACCTTCTGGTCGATTCCGATCTGCGCGCGGCCTATGATCTGGTGGAGGATCGAATCTTTCTCGTCGGGCCTTGGTCCGAAGACGATCCGATGCAGCTTTCCTCGCTGTTGCATGAGTTGATCCATCGCGCTCAGTTCCATGCGCGCGACTGGCCCTGTCCGGCGGCGGCCGAGCCGGAGGCCTACCGTCTGCAGGAGGCGTGGCTGGCCGAGCGGGGAATCGATCCGGGCTTTGAATGGGTCGAGATTTACCTGCATGCGCGCTGTCCCTCGGACCGTCACCCGTAGAACGCGCATTCGCGAGATCGCAAAAGGTTCCCAAGATTACATTCCTGTAAGCGGATTGTTGCCAACCCGCTGATGCGCGGCGAAATTCTCCTTCGGCGAAGGGGGTATTCGGGGCTATGGAGGAGGTAACGAAGACGCAACAATTCGACATCGACAGTGATCGCCCATGCTCTCCATCTCTGACCTCGCGGGCCGTGCGGCCCCCCTCTCGCTTGTTTTGATCGCGGCGCTGACCGTCTCGGCCTGCACCCCGACCAGCGGCGACAGGATGGGCTTTGCCAGCGCGCGCGATCAGGCGGGTGCCGTCAACCTCGAACGCCGCGCCTATGCGGTCGAAGTGGCCAAGCAGATGCGCGCCAAGCGCCAGCGCGTCTGGTGCGTGCCGTTTGCGCGCAATGCCTCGGGCATCGACATTCGCGGCAATGCCAAGACCTGGTGGTCGCAGGCCAAGGGGCTCTATGCGCGCGGTCACCAGCCGAAGGTCGGTGCGGTGATGGCGTTCTCGGCGACCGGTCGTAATCCGCTTGGCCATATCGCGGTGGTCTCGGGCGTCGACTCGCCGCGTCAGATCCGGGTCGATCATGCGAATTGGGAGCGCAACAAGGTGTCGCTTGACATGGTCGTGGTGGATGTCTCGGAAAAGAACGACTGGAGCCGCGTGCGCGTCATGAGCAATCCCGGCGCGCTGGGCCGCGTCTATCCGATCACCGGGTTTATCTCGAAAGGCTGAGGCCGAAGGGGGGCTGAAACGAGGGCTCAGCCCTCGCTGGTCAGCCGCTCGGCCTTCTTGCGCACCAGCACGCTGCGCAGGTCGTGCATTGTCAGCAACAGCGTATCCGTGATCTCTTCGAGCTGGGCGTCGGTCGCCTTCGACTGCGCCCATTGCGTGACGAGATTGAGGTGATCGACCGCGCGCAGGATGTCGTCGACATCGCGCTGGGCGAGCACCTCGCGGCGATGCGCGATCCACGCCTCTATCTCGGCGCGGTCTTCCTCGGTCAGAACCCGGTCGCCCTGCGGTTTGATCTCGCCATTGCGGATGTTGATATTGGCGATCGGGTCCATTTCGATCCGGCGCTGACGGTTCTCGGTATCGACGCGAAACACCGTCGCGCCGTTTTCCTTCACCCGGAAGTAATACTCGGGCAAGTCAGTCATTCGCCAGTCTCCCTCGGCCGTTCCGCCTTATGACAGCCCTTCGCAGAAGGCCTTGATCCGGGCGCAGGCCTCGGTCAGGGCCGCGTCCAATGTAGCGTAGCTGATGCGGAAATTCGGTGAAAGCCCGAAGGCCGCGCCGAAGACCACGGCGACGTTGTTTTCCTCCAGCAGCGCATTGGCGAAATCTTCGTCGCTCTCGATCTTGCGCCCGCCAGCGGAGGTCTTTCCGATGCAGTCCTTGATCGAGGGGTAGACGTAGAACGCGCCCTCGGGCGTCGGGCAGGAGATGCCGGGGCAGGCGTTGAGCCCGGCCACCACCAGATCGCGCCGCCGCTTGAAGGCGGTGCGGAAGGTGTCGATGAAATCCTGCGGGCCGTTGAGCGCCTCGACGGCAGCCCATTGCGAGATCGAGCAGGGGTTCGAGGTGGACTGGCTCTGCACTTTGCGCATCGCCGCAATCAGCTCTTTCGGGCCCGCCGCATAGCCGATCCGCCAGCCGGTCATCGCATAGGCCTTGGAGACGCCGTTGACCGTCAGCGTGCGATCATAGAGCGCGGGTTCGACCTGCGCGGGCGTGGTGAATTCGAACCCGTCGAAGGTGAGATGTTCATACATGTCATCGGTCATCACCCAAACATGCGGGTGGCGCATCAGCACATCAGTCAGCGCCTTGAGCTCCTCGCGCGAATAGGCCGCGCCCGAGGGGTTCGAGGGCGAGTTGAACAGGAACCATTTGGTGTTCGGCGTAATCGCGGCTTCCAGCGCCTCGGGGCTGATCTTGTAGCCCATCGCGGGATCGCCCTGAACGAAGACAGGCGTGCCGCCGCCGATCAGCACCATATCCGGGTAGCTGACCCAGTAGGGGGTCGGGATCACTACCTCGTCGCCGGGATTGAGCGTCGCCATCAGCGCGTTGAACAGCACCTGCTTGCCGCCCGAAGAGACAGAGACCTGCTCGGGCGTGTAGCTGAGGCCATTCTCGCGGGCGAACTTGGCGCAGATCGCCTGTTTCAGCTCGGCGATGCCGTCGACGGCGGTGTATTTGGTCTTGCCTGCGTCGATCGCGGCTTTCGCGGCGTCCTTGATCGACTCGGGCGTATCGAAATCGGGCTCGCCCGCCGAAAGGCCGATCACATCGCGGCCTTCGGCGCGCAATTCGGCCACCTTCCCGGTCATCGCGACCGTCGGCGAAGGTTTCACCCGTGCAAGCGTGTCGGAAAGGAATGCCATCGCGTCGCCCTTGATTTGTAACTCGTTCGGCAAACTTCTAGGCTCGGCACCAGAAGCGTTCAAGCGAAAGCGGGAGAGAGACATGGTCGACGATTGGTATGGCGAGGCGAGCGCAACGTTCGGCGACCGGCTTGCTGGCGCGCGCGAAGCGGCAGGGTTGAGCCAGGAGGATCTGGCGACGCAGCTGGGCGTCCGGCTCGAGACGCTGCAGGCCTGGGAAGAAGACGTGCTGGAGCCGCGCGCGAACCGGCTGCAGATGCTGTCTGGAATGCTCAACGTGACGCTGATGTGGCTGCTGACCGGATCGGGCGAGGGGCTTGACGGCCCGCCCGAACAGGGAGAAGACGCAAAAGCGGAACGCGCCCTCGTGCGCGAAATCCGGGAAGTGCGGTCCGGGCTCGAAGATCTCGATGTGCGGCTGGCACGGCTGGAGAAGCGCTTGGTGGCAGGAGAGAGTTGATGACAGAGACGCGAGAGGCGCGGCTGAAACGGATGAAGATGCGCAGCTGGCGGCGCGGGATCAAGGAAATGGACCTGATCCTCGGGCCTTACGCCGATGCGTGCCTGCCCGATCTGGATGCCGCCACTCTCGATCTCTATGACGAGCTTCTCGAAGAGAACGATCAGGACCTGTATCCGTGGGTCTCGGGCGCACAGCCTTGCCCGCCGAAATACCTCGAATTGCTGTCCGTAATCGGCCAATTCGCCCGCGAACGGCACATAACGAAAACCTGAAAACGGCGCGGAAGCCCCGGATTTCAGAGGGTTTTTCGCGAATTTTCGAAGAATTCGGGCCGCTTAACGGTATCTTTGCCATTTCCCGCCACTGTCCTGCGTCAGGGGCAGCGAAACTGGCGGAGAATGCTATGACCGTGCAGAAATCTGCAAGCGACATGACGCCCGTCCCGGCGACGCCGGGGCTGATGGCGGGATACTTGGACAGCCTCTCGCTGCTGGAGCGGCTGCATCGCTTGCTGCTCGACGTCATCAAGGACGAGTTCGAGCGGCTGGGCATCCTCGAGATCAACCCGGTGCAGGCGCTTTTGCTGTTCAACGTGGGCGAGAACGAGGTGACCGCAGGGGAGCTGAAGACCCGCGGCTATTATCAGGGCTCGAACGTCTCCTACAATCTCAAGAAGCTGGTGGAGGCGGGCTACATGCACCATCAGCGCTGCGAGATAGATCGCCGCTCGGTGCGGGTGCGGCTGACCGCGAAGGGGCGCGAGCTGCGCGAGAACGTGGCGACCCTGTTCGAGCGGCACGCCTGCGGGATGGAGACGCGCGGCGTCATCACCTTCGACGCGATGGAGGAGATGAACCACACGCTGCGCCGGATGGAGCGCTACTGGACCGACCAGATCCGCTATATCTACTGACCCTTGCGCAGGTCGCGTTTGCGCGATGACGCCCGGTTCTCCTTGCCGCAGCGGCGTGGGGCGTGCTTCCTTGCCGTGACGATATGCGGCGAGGGGACGCGCGATGAAACAGCTTGGACAAAAGGCGATGCGGGGCGCGATCCGGGTCGGAATGGCAGCGGCGCTGCCGATCGCGGGGCTCGCATGGTGGAAGCGCGACGAGATCGCCCGGCTGCGCGCGGTGAACCGTCTGTTCGAGCCTGACCGGATCGTCGGCAATTTCTCCAACATGCCTGCCTTGTTCCATTCGCGCGAGATTGCGCGTGGCGACGGGCCGGTGTCGGACTTGGGCCGCGGCGCAGAGGATCCGCTGCCCGAGGGCGTCGAGGATTGGATCGAGCGGCGCTGGGTCACCGCGCTGGTGAAGATGCGCCACGGCCAGATCACCCATGAACGCTATTTCCGCGGCACCGCGCCCGAGGATCTGCGCATCTCCTGGTCGATGGCGAAGAGCTTCCTCTCTGCCACGCTGGGCATCCTGCACCATCAGGGCGTGATCCCCGATCTCGACGCGCCGCTGACCCGCTTTGCGCCGCAGCTGAAGGGCTCGGTCTATGAGGGCGTGTCGATCCGCGATGCGCTGGTGATGTCCTCGGGCGTGGCCTTCAACGAGGACTATCTGGATTTCCACTCTGATATCAACAAGATGGGCCGTGTTCTCGCGATGGGGCGGTCGATGGACGCTTTCGCCGCCTCGCTCAAGATCCGCGAGGCTGAGCCGGGCGCGCGGATGCTCTATGTCTCGATCGACACGCATGTTCTGGGCATGGTGATCGCCGGCGCGACCGGGGCCGATCCGGCGGAGGTGATGCGCGAATTGCTGATCGCACCGATGGGGCTGGAGGCCGCGCCGGTGATGCTGACCGACGGGTTGGGCGTCAGCTTCGTCCTTGGCGGGCTGAACCTGCGGACGCGGGACTATGCGCGTTTCGGCCAGATGTTCCTGCAAAAGGGCTTCTGGAACGGCCGCCAGATCGTGCCCGAGGACTGGGTTACGCAATCGACCGCGCTGCAGGCGCCGAAGGGCGAGGGATACGGCTACCAATGGTGGGTGCCCGTCGATACGGCGGATCACGGCGGCGATTATTTCGCGCGCGGCATCTATGGCCAGCACATCTATGTCAGCCCCGCGACCGACACGGTCATCGCGATCAACGCTGCCGACTGGCGTTTCAAGGAGGAGGGCGTCGAGGAGGAAAACCTTGCCATGCTGCGCCGCATCGCAGAGGTTTCCTGACAGGGAGGGCTGCGCGATGCAGATGTATGAGGCGATCAACGTGCTGGGGGGTACATTGCAGCCCTGTTCGCTCAAGCCCCGCACCGGGTTCTTCCGCGATGGCAGCTGCAACACCTGCTGGGAGGATAGCGGCTCGCATACGGTCTGCGCTGTGATGACGGCGGAGTTTCTCGCCTTCTCGAAATATCTCGGCAACGATCTGAGCACGCCGCGCCCGGAATATGATTTCCCGGGGCTGAAACCGGGCGACCAATGGTGCCTGTGCGCCTCGCGCTTTTTGCAGGCGGTGCAGGAGGGCTGCGCGCCCGAGGTGATGCTGGCTTCGACCCATCGCGATGCGCTGCGAGTGGTGCCGTTCAAGATGCTGGCCGATCATGCCGCCGAGAAGAAGGGCGGGAAAGGCTGAGGCTTAGCCCGTCGCGCCGCCCACCGGCACCCAGAGCACATCCTCGATTTTCGGCGCGCCGGTGGCGAGCATCACCAGCCGGTCGAAGCCAAGCGCAATCCCGGACGCCTCGGGCATGATCTCGAGGGCGGCGAGGAAGTCTTCGTCGATCGGGTAACGCTCGCCGTAGAGTTCTTCCTTCAGATCCATATCGCCCTCGAAGCGGCGGCGCTGTTCGGCCGGATCGGTCAGCTCGCCGAAGCCGTTCGCGAGTTCGACCCCGCAGGCGTAAAGCTCGAAGCGTTCGGCTACGCGGTCGTCATCCGGGGCAGGGCGGGCCAGCGCGGCCTCGGCCAGAGGATAGCGGTCCAGAATCGTCGCGCGGCCATGGCCCAGATGCGGCTCGACCTTCGCGACCAGCAGTTTCGAGACGATGTCCGACCAGCTATCCGCATCGGCCACCGCAAAGCCGATCGCCTGGCATTGCGCGCGCAGGGCTTCCGCGTCGGTCTTGGCGCCGTCGCAGGTGGCGAGCAGATCGATCCCGGCATGGCGCTGGAAGGCATCGGCGACCGACAGCCGCTCGGGTTCGGCGAAGGGGTCGCATTCGGCGGTGCCATAGCGCAGCACTGCCGATTCCGCGGCTTCCGCCGCCAGCCGCAGCATCGCCGCGCAATCGGCCATCAGCGCCGTGTAGTCTTTGCCCGCGCGATACCATTCCAGCATGGTGAATTCGGGCGAATGGCGCTTGCCCGCCTCGCGGTTGCGCCAGACATGGGCGAAGGCGGCGATGCGCGGCTCGCCCGCGGCCAACAGCTTCTTCATCGCGAATTCGGGCGAGGTGTGCA
Organism: Thioclava sp. F36-7; assembly: GCF_002020075.1. Lineage (NCBI taxonomy): Bacteria > Pseudomonadati > Pseudomonadota > Alphaproteobacteria > Rhodobacterales > Paracoccaceae > Thioclava > Thioclava sp. F36-7. The sequence goes on from NZ_MPZR01000002.1 coordinate 558,989, forward strand.
GATACATCCGCCGCGCCGCGCCGTCATTGCCGATCATGTCGGTGGCAAACGCATGCAGATGCGCCTCGTTGCCGGGCGAGACCTGCAGAGCACAGGGATCGACCTCGACGAAATCCTCTGCCGCCAGCCAGCCGCGGATCGCCGCCTTAATGCGGTTGCGCGCGAGAAGGGCGGGGCGGCGGTCGGCGTGGCGCTCGGGCGTCCAGAACGGGGGCATGGAAGGCCTTTCAGGCTGGAAATCGGGGCGCAAATGGTTTAGGCGCTCTGCAATCCGGGCGCCAGAGCCTGTTTTATCCGAATTCAAAGGGGTCCTTTCATGGCGAAAGTCATCGCTTCCTCTGTCCGCAAGGGCAACGTGCTTGAAATCGACGACAAGCTCTACGTCGTGATCACCGCGCAGAACATCCATCCCGGCAAGGGCACGCCTGTCACGCAGGTCGATATGCGCCGCATCTCGGACGGCACGAAGGTGTCCGAGCGTTGGCGCACGACCGAGCAGGTCGAGCGCGCCCATGTCGAAGAGCGCGAGTACGATTTCCTCTACGAGGATGGCGAAGGCTATCACTTCATGGACCCCGAGACCTATGAGCAGCTCGCGGTGCAGGATGACGTGATCGGCGACGCGAAGGTGTTCCTGCGCGACGGTATCCGCGTCCACCTCAAGACCTTCCAGGAGAACGCGATCGCGATCGACCTGCCGCAGAAAGTCACCGTCGAAGTCGAAGAGACCGAGCCGGTCGTGAAGGGTCAGACCGCCTCGTCGAGCTACAAGCCCTCGATCTGCACCGGCGGGATCCGCGTGATGGTGCCGCCGCATATCGGCGTGGGCACCCGCATCGTGATCAACACCGAAGACACCACCTACGTGGAGCGCGCGAAGGACTGATTCTCGCCGCGATTTTATGAAAAAGGCGCCCTGCGGGGCGCCTTTTTTTGTTTGCGGATTGGGCAGGTCAGGCGGGGCGTTGTGTAGGGCGCGCGGGCCAGACCTCCAGAAGCCCTGCGCCCAGCACGAGCGCGCCGCCTGCGATTTCCAGCGCGGCGAGCTGTTCGCCCGCGATCAGCGCGGCGGAGACCGCGCCGACGAGCACCTCGCTCATCAGCAATATCCCGATCCGCGCCGGTTCGAGCCGCACGGTCGCCCACATGAGCCCGGCCGTCGCTGCGCCCCACCAGAACACCCCGGCGGCACCGATCAGCCCAACCGACGCCGCCCAATCGACCCCGTTTGCGGGCAGCGGCGCAAGGAACGGTGCGAGGCAAAGTGCGGTAAGGGCCGCGCCTGCCGCGAAGACGAAGGTGGCGGGGACGGGCGAGAGCGTCGATCTGGTGCGCATCCCCGTGGTCGCGACCGACCAGATCACGCCGCCGACAAGCGTCATCCATTCGCCCAAGCTGCTGGGTAGGGGCAGGCCGCCGCTCGCGCCCAGCATCAGGCCGAGCCCCGCGAGGCCGATGACGATCGCGGCGAGTCGCAGCCGCGAGACCGGCCAGCCCAGCACGAACCGCCCGATCAGCACCGACCAGACCGGGGTGAGGAACCACAGCAGGATCACCAGCGCGACGCGGCCGTAGAGAAAGCCGATCGAATAGAGCGCGAAGGCCGCTCCGCCAAGCGCGACCGAGATCAGCGCGGCTGGCGTGGCGGCGGCGAGTTCATCGCGTTTAGCCCAAGCGACGGGCGCCATCGCCACGCAGGCGACCAGGGTGATCGCGACCGTGCCCCAGGCTCCCGCCAGACCATGCCCGTCCAGCGCGCGCACCGGGAGCCAGTATAGCCCCCAGAGCGCGCCCGTGATCAGCGTGATCGCGCTGGCGATGAGGGTGACACGGGCCTCGCTCACCCTTTGATCCGTTCGACCCACGCTTCGAGGGCCGCAAGCGACTCGGGTTCGTCGAGGAAGGGGATATGGGCGCGGTCGGCGACGCGCGCATAGATCATGTCCGGGCGGCGGCGCTGCATCTCGTCCACCGTGGCGTCGCTCAGCAGATCGGAATTCGCGCCGTGGGTCAGGACGATCGGCAGCCCCTCGGTGGCCTCGAAGAGCGGCCAGGCTGGCTCCACGCCGCCCTTGAATGCGCCGAGGAAGGCATCGCGCAGGGCCGGGTCGTAATTGATCTTCAACCCGTCATCGGTCTCGACGTAATGGTGGCGGACCTCCATCGCCCAGCGATTGGGCGGCACCTTGTCGAAACCGATCATCGCCTCGGGCAGCTTTTCGGCCATTTCTGCGTAGCTCTTCGCCGCCGGGTTGCGCCCGATATAGTCGAAGATCTTGTTCAGCCCCTTTTCGTCGAGGACAGGTCCGACATCGTTCAGCGCGAGCCCGGTCATGCGCTCTTTCGCGGTCAGCGCGAGATACATCCCCACGAGGCCCCCGCGCGACGTGCCAAGGATCGCGGCCTTCTCGATTCCCAGATGATCGAGCAGCTGCAGCGCATCCGCCGCTTCGCGCGGCACGGTATAGGTTTTCTCGCCGGTCCAGTCGCTCTCGCCACGGCCGCGATAATCCATGCAGATCAGCCGTACGTCCTTGAGATGCGGGGCGACGTAGTCGAAGTCGCGGGTGTTTCGCGTCAGCCCGGACAGGGCCAAGACCGGCACGCCGCTGCCACTGTCGCGATAGGCGATCTTCGCGCCATCATCCGCGGTAAAGAATTCCATTACGCCGCTCCTCTCTGGATTGCTGACCTGTCAGCGATCATAGTGCGTTAGAGGGAGATCGCCATGGCTGACACGCTGGAAAGATTACACGAAAGACTGAGTGCGCTCGAAGACGAAATCGAAGCGGAATGGGAGCGCAGGCGCGAGGCGATGGCGTTCCGGCTCGATCACAACCGGGTAGTGTTCGAGGCGGGAGTGCGCGATGCGCATCGGCAGGCGCGGGTGGGGCTTTTGCGCTTCCTGTCCTATGCGCGCCCGATGGTCATTCTGACCGCCCCGGTGATCTATTCGCTGATCGTGCCCTTCGTGCTGCTCGACCTCTTTGTGAGCCTCTATCAGGCGATCTGTTTTCCGATCTACCGCATCGCCAAGGTGAAGCGCTCCGATCATATCGTGGTCGACCGTCAGCATCTGGCCTATCTCAATGCGCTGCAGAAGCTGAACTGCGTTTATTGCGGCTATTGCAACGGGCTTCTGAGCTATGTGCGCGAGATCGCGGGCCGAACTGAGCAATTCTGGTGCCCGATAAAGCACGCGCATCGGGTGAAGGGGCCGCATCTGCGCTACCGCGACTTCGTGGAATACACGGATGCGGAAGGGTTTCAGGCGCAGACGATGCGGCTGCGGCGCGCGCTGCGCGAGATGGACGAGTGAGCGCTTCTCAGAGGTGGTCGGGCACCGCGCGCAGGTCCGTCAGGATCGCCGCGGGTTTATAGGGCAGCCGCTCGACCGGGGCGCCCGCGCGGTTGACCCAAAGGACGTGGAAGCCCGCCTTGGCCGCGCCCGCCGCGTCCCAGCCATTCGACGAGACGAAGCAGGTCTTCTCCGGCTCGACGCCCATCTTCTGCGCGATCATCTCATAGACGGCGGCGCGGGGCTTGTAATGGCCGATCTCGTGGATCGAGAGCACCTCGTCGAGCAGATGGCCCACGCCCGCCGCATAGACCGCAGCCCCGAGCATGTCGGGCGCGCCGTTCGACAGGATCGCACGCCCGACACCGCGATGGTGCAGCGCATCGAGCATCTCGGGCACTTCGGGGAAGGCGGGTAACTCGCGGTAAAGCGCCATCAGCCGCTCGGCCAGATCGGGATCGTCGAGATCCTGCGCCGCCATCGCCCAATCGAGCCCGTCGCGGGTCAGTTGCCAGAAATCGACGTAATCGCCCATCACCTCGCGCAGCCAGCTATATTCCAGCTGCTTGCGCCGCCAATCGGCAGCAAGGCGCGGCCAGATTTCGGTCAGGCGCGGCTCTTCGGCGGCCAGATTGCGCGCGGCGGCGTCGACGTCGAAGAGCGTGCCGTAGGCGTCGAAGACGCAAAGCTGAATGGACATGATATTTCCTCCCGAGCCACACCCTAGCGTTGGCGGGGCCGGGTGCAAGGGTCAGTAGATGTCGCGCGAGGCTTGCGTCGCGGCGGCGAGCCCTTCGGCCAGACGCTCGGCAAAGCCATTGTCGCGCAGCGTGATGAGGCCCTTGGCCGTCGTGCCCGCGTAGTCGATCATCTCCTGCACATGGGTCTGAGGCGTCGGGCCCTCGGCCATCATCTGCCCGGCCGAGAGGAACAGTTGCCGCACCGCGCGATCGGCGATCTCGGGCGGGACGCCCTGATCCTCGGCATGGCGCGCCATGGCGGCGGCGCAGGCGGCGACGAATCCCGGTACTGGGCCGGTCATCGCGGTGAAGAGGTCGATCTGGGCTTCGTCGTGCAGCTCGTCCGTTTGCCCGCAGGCCTCAAACATGGCCCGTGCGCGGGCGCGGTCTTGTTGGGTCACGGCATCGCTCGCGAACCATGGGCTATAGGCGAGGCCCTTTGCTGCCGCCGGGCTCGACATGGCGCGGATCACGCGGGGGCTGGCGCTGATGCGGGTGAGGTCGGCCAGTGGCACGCCTGCCATGACGGAGATCACCAGCTTGTCCTTCGCGTCGACAGTGAGGTCTCTCGCTGCGGCGGGCGGCACGCAGAGGATCACCACGTCGCAAGCCTCTGCCAGCGCCTGCGGATCGGTCAGGACGTTCTCCGGCGGGAAGCCGTCAATGTCAGGCCGCGCGCCGGAGCGGTTGGCCATCAGCAGCGACTTGGGCTCCGCGCGCCAGAGCGCCTCGGCAATCGCTGCGCCGAGCATGCCCGAACCGATGATGCCGATGGAGAAATCGAGTGCCATGCGCGCCTCCCTGCGTGTTCGGGGCAGCCTAGCGCGGGGCAGGGGATGGGGGGAAGGGAGGGAATGGGTAGCAGGGCGCGCGGCGGCCCGTGGGGTGGCGCACCATGACTTTGGGGCTGGGCACTTTGTCCCAGCCACATTCTTCGCTTGTTTGAGCAGTGTGCGCGGGTGTCAATGCGCCAACCCGTCGGGACGGGCCGACGCGCGCCCTGCGGCTTCGCCGCGTTCCGGGCGCGGATCGTCCGCGCGAGGCTTCTTACAGGTTCTCCGCCGCGGGCATGCCCATGACGTGATAGCCGCTATCGACCGAGATGATCTCGCCGGAGGTGCAGGCGCCATAGTCCGAGAGCAGGTAGACGGCCGTGCCGCCGATCGCTTCCAGCGTCGCGTTATGGCGCAGGGGCGAATTGTGCTCGGTGTGGCGGAAGGTCTTGCGCGCGCCGCCGATGGCGGCACCGGCCAGCGTCTTCATCGGGCCGGGCGAGATCGCGTTCACGCGGATGCCGTCGGGGCCCAGATCGGCTGCCAGATAGCGCACGGCCGATTCCAGCGCCGCTTTCGCCACGCCCATCACGTTGTAATAGGGCGTCACGCGCTGCGAGCCCATATAGGTCAGCGTGATCATCGAGCCGCCTTCGTTCATCAGTTCCGAGGCGCGCTTGGCCACGTCGATGAAGCTGTAGCAGGAGATCGTCAGCGAGTTCTTGAAGTTCTCGCGGGTGGTGTTGATGAACCGGCCCGCGAGTTCGGATTTGTCGGAATAGGCGATGGCGTGAACGACGAAATCGATCGAGCCCCATTCCTCTTTCAGCTTGGCGAAGGCGGCGTCCATCGAGGCGTCGTCATTCACGTCCACATCCAGCAGGAATTTCGAGCCCACGCTTTCGGCCAGCGGTTCGACTCGCTTGCCGAAGGCTTCGCCCTGATAGGAGAACGCAAGCTCTGCGCCTTGCTCGGCCAGTGCCTTTGCGATCCCCCAAGCGATTGAGCGCTCGTTGGCGACCCCCATTACGAGGCCGCGCTTACCCTTCATCAGTTCCGCCATTCCCGTCCCTGCCGCCGTTTGTTCTTGCCGTTAGTCTCGATACTTGCTCATCACGAGCGACGCGTTGGTGCCGCCGAAACCGAAGCTGTTCGACAGGACCGAGTCGAACTCGACATTGTCGATCCGCTCCATCGCGATCTCTTCGGGTTTGATCGCCGGGTCCAGCTCGGTGATGTTAGCCGAGGCCGTGATGAAGTTGTTTTCCATCATCAGCAGCGAATAGATCGCCTCATGCACGCCGGTCGCGCCGAGCGAGTGCCCGGTGAGCGATTTGGTCGAAGAGATTTTCGGCACGTTTTCCTCGCCGAAGACGCGGCGCACGGCCTGCACTTCGGTCACGTCGCCTGCGGGCGTCGAGGTGCCATGCGCATTGATGTAGGAGATCTTGCGGCCTTCGGGCAGGGTGCCGACCGCGAGCTTCATCGAGCGCTCGCCGCCTTCGCCCGAGGGGGCCACCATGTCGTGGCCGTCCGAGGTCGCGCCGTAGCCGGTGACTTCCGCGTAGATCTTCGCGCCGCGCGCCTTGGCGTGCTCGAGCTCTTCCAGCACGACGACACCGCCGCCGCCTGCGATGACGAACCCGTCGCGGGTCGCGTCGAAGGCGCGCGAGGCCAGCTCGGGCGTGTCGTTATATTTCGACGACATCGCGCCCATCGCGTCGAACAGACAGCTCAGCGTCCAGTCCAGTTCCTCGCCGCCACCGGCGAAGACGATGTCCTGCTTGCCCATCTGGATCAGCTCGGTACCGTTGCCGATGCAATGCGCCGAGGTCGAGCAGGCCGAGGTGATCGAGTAGTTCACGCCCTTGATCTTGAACGGCGTGGCCAGACAGGCCGAGTTCGTCGAGCTCATGCAGCGGGTGACCATAAACGGCCCCATCCGCTTGGGCGAGCCCTTCTCCATGACGATGCGATGCGCCTCGAAGAAGTTCGAGGTGGACGGACCGCCCGAGCCCATGATCAGGCCGCTGCGCGGGTTCGAGATGTCGCTCTCTTCGAGACCGCTATCGGCCAGCGCCTGCTCCATCGCGATGAAGTTGTAGGCGGCACCCGGACCCATGAAGCGCAGGTTGCGCTTGTCGATATGGTCCTCGAGCGTGATCTTCGGCTGGCCTTTGACCTGGCTGCGGAAGCCGCGCTCGGCGTAATCCTCGGCGAATACGATGCCGGATTTGCCGGCCTTCAGGCTGGCGGTGACTTCTTCGGCATTGTTGCCGATGGGCGAGACGATGCCCAAACCGGTGATGACGACGCGGCGCATGCGGGCCTCCTGTCTTGTCTGTCTTTGGGGGTCAGCTCTCGGAGAGCGCGACCTTCATGTCCTTGACCTCGTAGATCACATCGCCATCGGCCTCGACGATCCCGTCGGCGACACCCATGGTCAGGCGACGGGTCTGAATGGCCTTGGTGAAATCGACCTTGTAGGTCAGCATTTTGCGATCCGGGCGGACCATGCCGGTGAGCTTAACCTCGCCCACGCCAAGTGCATAGCCGCGACCCTGCCAGCCACGCCAGCCCAGGTTGAAGCCGGTCAGCTGCCACAACCCGTCGAGGCCGAGGCAGCCCGGCATGATCGGATTGCCGGGGAAATGGCATTCGAAGAACCACAGGTCGGGGGTGATGTCGAACTCGGCGACCACATGGCCCTTGCCGTGCTTGCCGCCATCGCCCGAGATGTCGGTGATGCGATCCATCATCAGCATCGGCGGCGCCGGAAGCTGCGCATTGCCGGGGCCAAACAGCTCCCCACGTGCGCATTTCAGAAGATCTTCTTTCCCGAAGCTCGTCGGAAACCCAGCCATCGGCGCTCCTTCCCGGTTTTGGCGTGCTTTTGCATCCCTCTATCACCGCGTGGCCGCGTGGCGCAAGGGCGACGGTGACAGGCCGCGCCCCTGCGCGGTTGCATTGAAACCTGAGTGGAAAAGTCTCATATAGGTACCGAGGAGACATGACATGGCTGTGACGAATTCGACCGAACAGCGCCGCGGGCAGGACTGGCTGAGCCGTGGCGGGCTGCGCCCCACCCGTCAGCGACTGGCGCTGGCCACATTGCTCGTGGGCGATGGGGAAAATCGTCATGTCACGGCCGAAAGCCTCTACGCGGCCGCCTGCGATGCGGGCGAGAAGGTCTCGCTCGCCACCGTCTACAACACGCTCAAGGCGTTCTGCGATGCCGGGCTGATGCATGAGATCACGGTGGATGGCGCGCGCAGCTATTTCGACACGCGCATGGACGACCACCCGCATTTCTTCTGGGAAGACGACAACCGCCTGTCGGATGCCCCGGCCGAGGAACTGAAACTCGCCTCGATCCCGCAGGCCCCCGAAGGCGCCGAGATCACCCGCGTCGACGTCGTGATCCGCGTCCGCAAGGCCTGATTGCCGCTTCCTCTTGGCGAAAATATCCCGGGGTGAATGGCCGCAGGCCAGAGGGGCAGAGCCCGTCGACACGTCAGTCTTGTCGCCCTCCGGCGACGGGGGGGGCAGAGCCTCTAAAACCTCACGGCAGGATCGCGAGCCAGCCCCAGATCGTCAGAATCGATAGCGCCGTCGCGATCAGCACGGCCGAGGCTGCGACCCTGCGCGCCACCCCGTAGATATTCGCGAAGAGATAGGCGTTGACCCCCGGCGCCATCGCCGCCGTCAGCGTAGCCGAACGCAGCGCGGTCGTGTCCACCTTGAAGGCGAAATGCGCGAGCCCGTAAGTGATCGCCGGATGCAGTATCAGCGACAGGCCGGTGACCATCGCGATCGCTTTCGCATCGCCTTCGGGACGATAGCGATAGAGCACGCCACCCAGCCCGAACAGGGCCGCAGGCAGTGCTGCGCGCGCCATCATATCCATCCCCTCGCGGATCGGATGGGGCAGGGGCTGGCCGGTCAGCGTGGTGAGGATTTTGATCGCGAAGCCGGTCAGGATGCCGATCACCAGTGGCGTCCGCAGCACGCCGATCAGCGCGTTGAGCCCGACGCGCCCGAGCGACGTGCCGGTGCCCGACGAGCGCACCATCTCCATCGCGAGGATGCCGATCGTATAAAGGAAGGGCGAGTGCACCGAGATGATCGCGAAGTTACCCGACAGCGCATCGGTACCATAGGCGCGCTCGGTGATCGGCACGCCGAGCAGTAGCGAATTCGAGAACAGGCAGGCAAAGCCGATGGCGACGCTCTCCGGGCCGTTGCGGCCTATCATGCGCGCACCAGTGATGCCGATCGCGAAAGAGATCAGCGCGCCAGCGTAGAAAGCCGCCATCATCGCCCAGTTATAGCTCTGCGTCAGGTCGAGATTGGCAATCGAGCGCGCCAGCAGCACCGGCACCGCGAAATTCTGCGCGAACCGCATCAGCCCGTCGATCGCGCCCTCGGAGAACAGCCCGCGCCAGGCCACGACGTAGCCGAAGCCGATCACCAGAAAGACCGGCAGGATGACGTCGATCAGAACGCTCATCAGAGACCGAAATCCAGAACCATCCCGTCATGGGCAGGGCGAATGTGATCCGGCGTTTCCTCGGCGACCGTGTCGTGGTCGAGGTCGATATGCATGTTGGTCAGCACCGCGCTCGCGGGCTGCGCACGTTCTATCCATTCCAGCGCGCGGGCCAGATGCGCATGGGTGGGGTGCGGCGTGCGGCGCAGCGCGTCGAGCACCCAGCAATCGAGGCCTTCGAGATAGGCCCATGCCTCTTCGGGAATGTCCGAGACGTCCGGCAGATAGGCCAGCCCGCCGATCCGGAAGCCGAGCGCGTCGATATTGCCGTGCTCGACGCGGAAGGGCTGAAACTCGATCGAGCCGCCCGCACCGGTAATCTGGAAGGGCCGCTCGCGATGGATCGATTTCAGCTCGCAGATCGGTTTGTAATTGCTGTCCGAGGGCTGGACGAAGGCATAGGCGAAACGGTCGAGCAGCGCGGCCTCGGTATCGGCATCGGCCCAGACGGGCAGGCGGGTGCGCATGTTGAAGACGATCTGGCGCAGATCGTCGAGCCCGTGGACGTGATCGGCGTGGCTGTGGGTGTAGACCACCGCATCCAGCTCGCCCACGCCCGCGGTCAGCAGCTGCTGGCGCATGTCGGGCGTGGTGTCGATCAGCACCCGCGTGGTGCCCGACTGGGCGACCCGCTCGACCAGCATCGAACAGCGCAGCCGGTGGTTCTTCGGGTTCGCCGGGTCGCAGTCGCCCCAATTGTTGCCGATGCGCGGCACGCCCCCCGAGGAGCCGCAGCCAAGGATCGTGAAGCGCATCCGACTCATGCAGCGATGCTCCCCCGCTCGCCATGCTCGGCGGCTTTCCAGAACAGGCGGTCGAAATTGGCCTGCGTCGCGGCGGCGAATTCCTCGAGCGGCAAGCCGAAGACATCGGCGCCGACCTTGGCGGTGTGGGCGGTATACGCGGGCTCGTTGCGCTTGCCGCGATAGGGCGGCGGCGCAAGATAGGGGCTGTCGGTTTCCACGAGGATCCGGTCGAGCGGCGCGGCGGCGAAGATGTCGCGCACTTCCTGACTTTTCGGGAAGGTCGCGATGCCGGACATCGACAGGTAAAAGCCTAGATCGACCGAGACCTGCGCGAGACGCGGCCCCGACGAATAGCAATGCATGACGCAGGTATAGGGCTTGGCCTTCATCCCCTCGGTCAGGATCGCTTCCATGTCCTCGTCGGCATCGCGCGAATGGATGATCAGCGGCAGGCCGGTTTCCTGCGCGGCCTCGATATGCAGGCGCAACGAGGTTTTCTGCACCTCGGCGCTCTCGGCGGTGTAGTGATAATCGAGCCCGGTCTCCCCGATGCCCACGAATTTCGGGTGTTTCGCCAGCGCCACCAGTTCGTCCACCGTGGCCATCGGCTCTTCGGCGACGCTCATCGGGTGGGTGCCCGCGGCGTAGAAGACGCCGCGATGCGCCTCGGCGATGGCTCGCACGGAGGGCTCGTTCTTCAGCTTGGTGCAGATCGTCACCATCCGCGTCACTCCGGCGGTGTTCGCACGGGCGATGATGTCGTCGCGCTCACCGTCGAAATCGGGGAAATCGAGATGGCAATGGCTGTCTGTGATCTCGGGCGGGAGGGTCAAAATCGGCTCCTTTCGCGCCGCATCAGGAGGCGGCGGCTGTGATCTCCAAGACGATATCCATCACGAGCGCGGCAGGGTCAAGGTTGACCGCCCGACCGTGGGCGGCGCGTGCCCCCATGCTCTGATGGAGGGCAGCCCATTTCATCGCTGCCTGATCGTCAGGCGATAATCGTGCGAGAAGCTGCGCCTCGCCGGGCGCGGCTTCGGGATACGCCGGGCCCATCACGCCCGCGCGCGCGGCGCGCGAGAGAAAGAGGTCGATCAGGTTGAGCACGAGGATGAAGCGGTTCTCGTTCGCCTTGCCCACGCAGCTTTCGGCCAGCGCCAGCGCGCCCAGCCGGTCGAGCCGGGGCAGGGTGCCCATCAGATCGACGAGCTTGGCATAGGTCGTCATGCCGTCCTGATTGATCAGGCGGATCGCGGCACCGACGGAGCCACCCGACAGCGCGGCCAGCGCGTGGTGATCAAGATCCGGCGGCTCGCCTTCCTCTTCGGCGGCGGCGATGGCAGCTTCCATCTGATCGGGTGTGAGCGTGCCCAGCCGCAATTCGCGGCAGCGCGAACGGATCGTCGGCAAGAGCCGCGCGGGCTGATGCGCGATCAGCAGGAAGGTGACGCGCGGCGGCGGCTCTTCGAGCAGTTTCAGCACCGCGTTGGCGGCTTGGGTGTTCATCTCGTCGGCTGCGTCAATGATCACCACGCGCCGCCCGCCCTCGGCGGCAGACAGATGCAGGAAGGAGCGCAGCTTGCGCACCTCATCGACGCGAATGTCCTGCGACAGCGCGGATTCGGTGGCGTTCGCGCCACGCTTGAGCACGAAGATGCCCGGCTCCGATCCGGCGTGGATACGGCTGAGCGCCGGGTGGTTCGGATCGGGATCGAGGCTGGTGGGCTGTTCCGGCTCGCCGAAGAGGCCCGGGCCATTGTCCTCCGGCTGGGTCATCAGGAAGCGCGTGATCCGCCAAGCGAGCGTCGCCTTGCCCACACCGCGCGGCCCGGTCAGCAGCCAGCCGTGATGCAGCCGCCCCATGTTGAACGCGTCGAGGAAGTCCTCCTCGGCCCGCGTCTGACCGACCAGACGCAGCGTGTCGCGCGGGTGTCGCGCACCGGGCGCAAGGGTCGGATCGGGAAGGTCGGCGAGGCTCATGGCGGCACTCTAGTTGCGCGCGCGGGCGGTTTCCAGCGGGGTTTTTGCGGAAGGCTGTTGGCGCGGAGATTGGTGCGGGGCGACCAGCCCCGGGCCGCGCCCGACCCTCCCACCGGGAGGGCGCATTGGCGATGACATCGCGGGCACGCGGGTTCTCCTGGGCTTTAGAGATAAAACGCCAAGCCACCAACGAAGCGAAGCGCCCACCCGAGGGTCTGGCGCCGCCCTTAGCTCTGCAGTTCCGCCTGCACTGCGCTCAGCACATCGGCGGCAATCGTATCGGCTTCGCGCGTGCCGTCGATTACCCGGAAGCGGGGTGCGAATTCCTCGGCTAAGGACAGGAACCCCGCGCGCATCTTTTCCTGCAGCCCGACGCCGAAATCCTCGAACCGCTCCTCGGTGCCCTGCCGCCCCTTGGCGCGCGACAGCCCCACAGCCGGGTCGATGTCGATCAGCACGGTCAGGTCCGGTTCGCGCCCGATCATCAGGGCGTGGAGCTGATCGACCACCGCGCGCAGATCGCCGCGCGAGAGGCCCTGATACATCCGGGTCGAATCCGCGAAACGGTCGCAGATCACCACCTTGCCAGCCGCAAGAGCCGGTTCGATCACGCGCTCCAGATGGTCGCGGCGGGCGGCGGTGAACAGAAGGATCTCGGTCTCGGCCGACCAGCGGTCGGGATCGCCCTCAAGCACCAGACGGCGGATTTCTTCGGCTCCCGGGGAGCCGCCGGGTTCGCGCGTCAGAACGACCTCGCACCCCGCGTCCCGCAGGGTTTCGGCCAGCATCCGCGCCTGTGTGGATTTACCCGATCCGTCGATCCCCTCGAAGCTGATGAACATGCGCGCTTAGCTGTTCACCCGTTCCATCGCCGCCTCGAACGCCTTGCCCGACAGCCGCGCCAGCGCCGCTTTCACGCGCACGACAAAGCCGCCTTTCTTGACGTCCTCGGTGGCGACGAGCGGCACTTCGTTGGCATTGTCGAGACCCGGCACGGTGATCACCAGCTTGCCGACTTCCTGGCCCTGCTTGATCGGTGCCTGCAGCGGACCTTTGAACACGGCCTCGGCAGTCACCTTGTCCTTCGAACCCGCGGGGACCAGCAGCGACAGGTCGGTTTTCGGCGCAAGGCCGACGGTGGATTTGCCGCCCAGCCAGACCGGCGCTTCGGCGAGCTGGGTGCCCGCCTTCGCCACGTCCTTCATCACGAACTGACGGAAGGCCCAGTTCGCGACCGCTTCGCCTTCCGACCGGCGCGACTGCTCGGAGGGCATGCCTGCCAGCACGAAGACGATGCGGCGCTCGCCCATCACGGCGGAGCCCACGAGGCCGTAGCCGGCTTCCTGCGTGTGGCCGGTTTTCATGCCATCGGCCTTCCAGTCGGCGGCGCGAATGTCGAGCAGAGGATTGCGGTTCTCGGCATTGGCCGGGGCGCGGTCCTTGTAGTTGAAATGGGTCTCGCTGAAGAAGTGATAATATTGCGGGAAATGGGTGATGATCCGGCTCGCGACGATGCCGAGATCATGGACCGACATGCGCTGGCCGGGGTCGGGCCAGCCGTTCGAGTTGGCGAACATCGAGTTCTTCATGCCCAGCTCATGCGCGCGCTCGGTCATCAGGTCGGCGAAGGAGGACTCCGAGCCCGCCAGCCCCTCGGCCACCACGACGCAGGCGTCGTTGCCCGAGTTGATGATGATGCCCTGGATCAGATCCCGCACGGTAGGCCGGTCGGTCGTGTTGAGGAACATCGTCGAACCGCCCATCGACTGCGCATGCTCGGACACCGGGAAGGTTGTATCCATCGTGACCCGGCCATCTTCCAGCGCCTCGAACAGCAGATCGAGCGTCATCAGCTTCGACATGGACGCCGGGGGCAGCGGGATGTCCGCGTTCTTCGCCATCAGGACGGTCTTGGTCGACAGGTCATAGACCCAAGCCGCATGGGCCTTGGTGTCGAAGGCGGCGGCGGGCAGGGCGAACAGGCAGGCTGCAAGCGTGGCGGCGATCAGGCGAATGAAGGTCATATCTTCTGCGTAGTCCTATTTCGAGACGGGGTAGGCGTCGGGATAGCCCAGCCCGTGAATTTTGGTCTTGAGCGCGTCGAGGTCGGATTTCGTGGGCGCAGGGCCCGCGATCACGCGCCAGAAGGTCTTGGAGTGGCTCTGTTCCTTCTTGATCTCGGCGATGACGCCCGCCTTGGCCATCTGGCTCTGGGCGCGTTTCGCATTCGCCTCGACGGAGAAGATGCCGATCTGGATATAGCCTGCGCCGGTGCTCATTTTCGGCGTGCTCGGCTGCGGAGTTGCTGCAGCTACCGGGGCTGCGGGGGCGGGTGCCGGGGCAGGGGCCGCGCCGATTGCGGGCTTGACCGGTTTCGCCGTGGGTTTCGGCGTGCCTTGCGCCTTGGCGATGCCGGCCGCTGCGGTCGAGGTTACCTCGTCGAGCGACTTCTGCTCCACCTCTTCAGGGGCCGCGATCACCGGCTTGTCGACGAGCGGCGCGGGCTTGTCTTCCTTGACCGGAACCGTCTCGCGGCGCAGCGCCACGACGGAGAGCTCGGTCGGCGCGCCCGCCAGCAGCCCCAGCGCATCGGCCGCGTCCGAGCTGACCTGCAGTTTCGGGCCGGGATTGTCGGTCTCGCGCTTGAACAGCGCACCGATCACGAATTTGCCGTTCGACGGGTTGCGGATGATCACCCGCTCGGGGTCTTTCACGTTCGGATGCGCGACCCAGACGCCGCCCAGCGAGGGGCGCCCGTCCCACAGGCCCTTTTCGTCGACAGAGAAGACCTGCGGCGCTTCGACGTCGCGCTCGATCATCTTCTGGCCGTTTTCGGTGACGGTTTCGGCGTCGCCGGGGCTTGCGGTCTCGTCCGCGGGCTTCTTCTTGAACATCCCGAACGGGGAGCCGCCGCTTTCCTGACAGCCTGCCAGCGCGATCCCCGCGCCCAGCATCAGGGCAAAGCCCGTCACCCGCTTGCGCGTCATCTTATCCTGCTCAGTCATCCTGTGCCCCTTTTCGCGCGGTTTGCCCGCCTCTTGCCTGCGCGTATGCACCGCTTGCGCCATGCGTTACGCGCGATCCTAGCGATTTGCAGAGCCCGTGAAAAGCTGCCCCAACGCCCACGCGCGGAAATCGGCGCGCGAGACTTTCAGAATCGCGTGAAGCGGTCTAAGCGAAGCCGGTCGGAGGAGTGGCAGAGTGGTTTAATGCACCGGTCTTGAAAACCGACGTAGGTGAAAGCCTACCGTGGGTTCGAATCCCACCTCCTCCGCCAGCGCGTCGCTTACATGCCCAAGAACGACCCCGTCGCGCGCCGGCGAAGCCTCCGTCCCTGCGCAATGACCGCTCCTTCTCCGGCCATCGCAGCTTCAGGGAAGGCGAGACCTGCCTGAGCGTCCGGGTTGCGCTCAATTTGCAGGCAGTCCGCTTTGGGAACAGCTTCAATAACGTGCATATGTCGGCTTGGGAGAGGGGCGGCCACTGCGAAGTAACATGTCTATTGACACCTTCGTGATCGATTCCCTAGCTTGAGGTAAGCGCCGAGCAAATGTGCTCGTCATGGCGCGTTGAACCCTCAGATATGTCGGCAATTCCGCCTCCAAAGCAGTTTCTGCTTCTGGGGGTTTTTGTCGTTGGAAGATCGAAAATGACACGTCTCGACCTACAGATCGGCCTGCTTTTCTCGACCACCGGCGCATACGGTAGAGTCGCGCATACGCAGCTCAACGGCGCGCAGCTTGCCTGTGATGAGATCAACGCGGATCCGAGCGCGGCGGTCACGTTCCATCCCATCCATATCGACCCCGAGAGTGATCTGCACAAATACGCGCCGGCGGTGCAGAGCATGTTCGATCGCGGCATCCGCCATATCTGCGGGTGCTACACCTCGTCGAGCCGCAAGGAAGTGATCCCGCTCTTCGAGAAGCATGACGCGCTGCTGTGGTATCCGACGCATTACGAAGGCTTCGAGAGCTCGACCAACGTCATCTACACCGGTGCGGCCCCGAACCATCACATGTCGCCGCTCATCGATTTCCTCTGCGCCCGCTTCGGTCGCCGCGCCTATTGCATCGGCTCGAACTATATCTGGGGCTGGGAAAGCAACCGGGTGATGCGCGAAGAGCTGCAGCGGCGTCGCGGCGAAGTGGTGGCGGAGCGGTATCTGCCGGTCGGCGAGACCGATATGGCCGCCATCATCGAGGAGATCCTCGAGACCAAGCCCGATTTCGTGTTCAACGCGCTGATCGGCGAGTCCTCTTACGCGTTCTTCCGGGCGTTCCGGGAGACCTGCGAGGCGCGCGGCATCGAGCAGACCACGCGCTTCCCCATCGCGAGCTGTAACCTGTCGGAGCCCGAACTTCGCGCGATCGGCCCGGTCGGGGCCGATGGGCAGATCAGCTCCAGCGTCTATTTCTCGTCCCTCGCGGGCGAGCGCAACAAGCGCTTCGTCGAGGCCTATGGCAAAGCCTTCCCCGAGGGACCTGTCGTTTCCGCCGAAGCCGAAGCCGCTTATGTCGCCATTCATATGCTCGCGAAATCCATCGCCGATGCGGGCACCGCGTCGGTGGGGGCGGTTCTCGAAGCGGCTGCGGGTCAGGTGTTCGACGCGCCGCAAGGCCGGGTCACGATCGATCCCGAAACCTACCACGCCTCGCTCACGCCCCGCATCGGGCTGTCGCGCGCGGATTTTGAGTTCGACATCCTGCTCGAAGCGCCCGAACCCATCGCGGCCGACCCGTATCTTGTCTCCTCGACGACGACCTTCGAGCCGGCGGAGCGGCGCAGGAACGTGAGGGTGGTTCAATGAAGACACCCCGGATCGCGCAAAACTTCCGCGGCCGCAGGGCCGTCATCTTCACCACCGAGGGCCGCTCGCTGGGCATTCTCGAAACGACATTGCGTCGGCTGGGGCTGGAGCCGGATACCCGTCCCGTCTCGCCGCGCCAGGTTTTCGAACTGCCCGAAGACCTGAGCCCGGAGTCCGACCTCGTCATCATCGACGGCGACCTGAACCTGCCGCAGGCCTGGCCCGACAGCTACAACCTGTCGCCCCAGCATGCGCCGTGTCCGACGGTGGGGCTGGTCGGAACGGAAGCGCCGAGCCGTCTCAAGGCGATGCTCCAACTCGGGGCCGCGTCCTTCCTGCAAAAACCGATCCATAGCGGCGCCGTCTATTCCGCTCTCTATCTGGGCGTGAACGCGTTCGAGCAAATCGACGGCCTCAAGGCGAGCCTCGACGATATGGGCGAACGCCGCCGCAAACGGATTTACGTCATCAAGGCTGTCGCTGCGCTCATGCGCCAGCGCGGGCTTAACGAAGATGCCGCATATGACCTTCTGAGAAAGGAGAGCATGCGCGCGCGCGTCAGCGTCGAGGACTACTGCGAGTCCCTGATGCTGGCAAACCCGGACAGCGATCTCGATCGCGGTGAAACGAAAAAGAGGTGTCAGGCGCACTAGCCCAGCAAGGCACCCGGAAAAACCTCAACAAGGAGTTGAAAATGACCAGGAAACTGATCAGCACCGCTTCGGTGCTCGCTACCCTATTGTCTTTTGCAGGGCCCGTGATGGCTCAGGACGCCGAGCCTATCAAGATCGGTGTGCTCGAAGACCAGTCGGGGGATTTCGCCCTCGCGACCATCGGCAAGGTGCATGGCATCCAGCTGGCCACCAAGGAAATCAACGACGCGGGCGGGATCGCCGGTCGTCCGATCGAGCTGGTGACCTACGACACCCAGTCGGACAACACGCGCTATCAGGAATTCATGCGCCGCGTGCTGCAGCGCGACAAGGTGGACGTGGTCTTCGCGGGCTTCTCCTCGGCCTCGCGTGAAGCCTATCGCCCGATCGTCAACCAGTTCGACGGGCTGGCCTTCTACAACAACCAGTATGAAGGCGGCGTCTGCGACGCGAACATGATCGTCACCGGCGCGGTGCCGGAGCAGCAGTTCTCGACGCTGATCCCCTACATGATGGAGAAGTACGGCAAGAACGTCTACACCATCGCCGCCGACTACAACTTCGGTCAGATCTCGGCCGAATGGGTGCGCAACATCGTCAAGGACAATGGCGGCGAGATGGTGGGCGAAGAGTTCATCCCGCTCGGCGTGTCGCAGTTCTCGCAGACCATCCAGAACATTCAGGCCGCCAAGCCCGACTTCGTGGTGACGCTGCTGGTGGGCACGGCGCAGTCGTCCTATTACGAGCAGGCCGGTTCGGCGAATGTCGACCTGCCGATGGCGTCCTCGGTGAACGTGGGTCAGGGCTACGAGCATAAGCGCTTCACGCCCCCGAGCCTGAAGGACATGTATGCGACGGTGAACTATGTCGAGGAAATCGACACGCCGGAAAGCAAGGCCTTCGTCGAGAAGTTCCACGCGATGTTCCCCGATGAGCCCTACATCAACCAGGAAGCCGAGAACTCCTACGCGGCGGTCTATCTCTACAAGGAGATGGTCGAGAAAGCCGGCGGCTCCACCGCTCTGGAAGATGTGCGCGCTACGCTCGCCGATGGCAACCTGTGCTACGACGCGCCCGAGGGCGAGATGTGCATCGATCCGAAGAGCCAGCACACCTCGCACACGATCTATCTGGCCCATGTGCTCGAAGATCACTCGATCGAGTTCCCGAAAAAATGGGATGACATCAAGCCCTACTGGCTGGGCGATGTCGGCTGCGATCTGACCCAGAACGACCCGAGCGACCAGTACACCCCGTCGCACCTGCCGACGGAGTAATCCGACGCATCGCGGATGCGGGGCCGCGTGGCTCCGCATCCGTCCCCTCCCGGATTTTCCTGCCCGGATTTCCCTGAACGACGGCCACCAAGAAAGGGACGGTCTATGGAGTTCCTCTACTCTCTTTTCAGCTTCTTCTATCAGTTCGGAGACGCGTTCGCCTTCCTCGTGCTCAGCGCCTGCGGCCTCGCGGTGATCTTCGGCATGATGGGCGTGATCAACCTCGCGCATGGCGAGTTCATCCTCTGCGGCGCCTATGTCTCGACGAGCGCCACCCATATGGGCGTGCCCCTTCCGATCGCGATCGCGCTGGGCTCTCTGGCCGCCGGTATTGCCGGGATGATCGTCGAGGTCGTGGTGATCCGACCGCTCTACAAACGTCCCCTCGATACGATCGTGGCCACCTGGGGGATCTCGATGATCGTCACCCAAGGCACGCTGATCGTGCTGGGCACGACGATGGCGGGCAGCGGCACGCCCTTCGGCAGCTTCACCGTCGGCGACTATTCCTATTCGATCTACCGCATCGTGCTCGTGGTGATGGCGCTCGCGACGCTGGCCGCCTTGTGGCTGATGTTCACCAAGACGCGCTTCGGTATCCTTGCCCGCGCCACGATCCAGGTGCCGCATGTGGCCGAGGCGCTCGGGGTCAATACCAACCTGATCTACAGCCTGACCTTCGGTCTGGGCGCGGCGCTCGCGGGGCTTGCCGGTGGGCTTTACGCGCCGACGATGACGCTCGTGCCGACGATGGGGGCCGCCTTCATGGTCGAGGCTTTCGTGACCGTCGTCGTGGGCGGCGCAGACATCTTCCTCGGGACGGCGCCTGCCGCGGTCGTGCTTGGCTTCATCAAAGCGTCGCTGACCTCCTGGCAGGGCCAGCTTGCCGGTCAGATCGGCATGCTCATCGCCGTCATCATCGTGATCCGCATCCTGCCGCGCGGCATCAGCGGCAAGATCCTGAAAGAAAGGGCCTGACGTGAGCAGCGCATCCCGTTTCACTTCCATTCTGAAGCTCATCGAGGGGCCGCAAACCCTCGGCAAGGGACCGAAATTCTGGTCGGGCTTCAGCGTCGTCCTGCTGGCCGCCTGCGCCTATCCGGCCTTCGCGGACAGCTACGACGTCGGCAATAACGTCTACTTCTTCAACTGGCTCTTCATGGCGATGGGGCTGAGCCTGATCTGGGGCTATGGCGGGGCGCTGAGCTTCGGCCAGACCGCCTTCTTCGGGGTCGCGGGCTACGCCTACGGGGTCCTGACGATCAACCTCGGCGACGCCTACGGCCTGACGCTGCTCTCGCTGGTGCTGGCGGTTGGCCTGAGCGCACTTTTCGCGGCGATCCTTGGCTACTTCCTGTTCTTCGGGCGCATCAGCGGCGTGTTCCTCGGCATCGTGACGCTTTCGGTGACGCTGGTGCTCGAGCGCTTCATGGCGCAGACGGCGGGGCCCGAATGGGCGATCGGCAAGGCGCGTCTGAACGGGTTCAACGGTATGGGCGCGATGCCCTCGCTGACGATCCCGTGGCCGGGCGGCAATATCGTGCTCTATCCGGATGTGACCCTCTACTACGTCACGCTGGCGCTGCTGCTGGTCTGCTATCTCGGCCTGCGCATCCTCGTGAATTCGCGCTTTGGCAATGTCATCGTGGCGATCCGCGAGAACCCGATGCGCGCCGAGATGCTGGGCTATGACGTGCGCAAGTATCAGCTGGCGACCTTCGTGATCGGCTCCGCGCTCGCCGGGCTGTCGGGGGTGCTCTACACCTCCTGGGGCAATTACATCACGCCCGCCTCGATGGGGATGACGGCGGCCTCGCTGCCCATCGTCTGGGTCGCGGTCGGTGGGCGCACGGACCTCACGACCACGATCATCGGCACGCTCGCGGTGCTAATGGTGTTCCAGTCGCTCACGATCTACGGCAGCCAATACGCGCTGATCGTGATGGGGACGCTCTTGGTGATCACCGTGCTGATCGCCCCGCGTGGCATCGTCATCGCGCTGCTCTCGCCCTTCATGCGCCGGAAATCCAAACTGGAAGGAGAGCGGTGATGGCCATTCTCGAAACACGCCAGCTCAACAAGCATTTCGGCGGGCTCCACGTCACGGGCAATGTCGATTTCGCGCTTCAGCCCGGAGAGATGCACTGCCTGATCGGTCCCAACGGGGCGGGCAAGAGCACCTTCTTCAAGCTGATCCTGGGCGAGCATCTGCCCGATAGCGGCGCGATCCTCTACGACGGCGAGGAGATCACGCGCGCGAAGCCGTTCGAGCGCATCCGCAAGGGGATCAGCGTGAAGTTTCAGGTGCCCGGCATCTTCAAGGAACTGAGCGTCCAGCAGAACCTGACGATCGCGCTTCAGCACCATGTCGCGCCCGAGATCCTGCAAGAGGAGATCGACCGGCTGCTGGAGTTCCTCAAACTCTCGCAGGACCGCAAGCAGCTCGCGGGCAATCTCAGCCACGGTCAGAAACAGTGGCTTGAGATTGGCATGGCGGTGGCGCTGAAACCGCGTCTGCTGCTGCTGGACGAGCCGACCGCCGGGATGACGCCCGACGAGACTTTCGCCACCGGCGAGATGCTTCAGGAGCTCAACCGCGAGGGCATGACCCTGCTGGCGGTGGAGCATGACATGGCCTTCGTGCGCCAGATCGCCCACCAGGTCACCGTGCTCCATTTCGGCAAGATTTTCGCGCAGGGCACCATCGACGAGATCACCGCCGATGAACGTGTCGCCGCCATTTATCTGGGAGAAGTCGATGCGTAAGGAAGTCCTTCTCGACGTGATCGAACTCAATGCGGGCTACGGCGGCAAGCCGGTGCTGCAGGGCGTCGATTTTCAGGTCCGCGAGGGCGAGATCGTCGCCGTGATCGGGCGCAACGGGGTCGGCAAATCGACCCTGATGAAAACGCTGATCGGGCTGTTGTCGACCGACAAGGGGTCGATCAACCTAGACGGCGCGTCGATCGATCTGCTCTCGGCGCATAAACGGGCGCGCAAGGGCATCGGCTATGTGCCGCAGGGCCGCGATGTCTTCCCGCGCATGACCGTGCTGGAAAACCTGCTCGTCGGCGAAAGCATCGCGGGCAAATCCACCCCCGGCAAGGTCGAAGAGATCTTCCGCTATTTCCCGATCCTCAAGGAGCGCGCAGATCAGCGCGCGGGCACGATGTCGGGCGGCCAGCAGCAGCAGCTCGCCATCGGGCGCGTGCTGATGGGCGATCCGTCGATGATCCTGCTCGATGAGCCCTCCGAGGGGATCCAGCCGAACATCGTGCAGGACATCGCGCGCATCATGGTCGAGCTGAACCGCGAGACCGGCGTGACCGTCGTCTTCGTGGAGCAGAATGTCGACATGATCCGGGCGATGGCGCAGCGCTGCTACGTCATGGACAAGGGCCGGATCGTCGCCGAGCTCGACCGCGAGATGCTGCAGGACCGCGACACGATCCGACGATACCTGTCGGTCTGATCTCCCCCGGAACAATCATGGAATTTGCAAGTAAAAGGAGCAACTTATGAGCTGGTTTGAAGAATCCATCATGGCGCGCAAGGGCGTGGCGAAAGGTCAGACCCTCGAGAAGCGCACGATCACCGAGGAAGAGCAGGGAAGCTATCCCTACATCTACACCGCAGGGATCGAGCCGGTCCTGACCGTCGATCCGGGCACCGTCGTCAGCGCCGAGACCCATGACGCGTTCGAAGGCGCGATCAAGTCGGAGACCGACAAGCCGACCGAGATCCTGAACTTCCCGTTCCTGAACCCGCAAAACGGCCCGATCTACGTCAACGGCGCCGAGAAGGGCGACACGATCGCGGTCTATATCGAGAGCATCGTGCCGCGCGGGCCGCAGCCGCGGGGCACCACGGTGATCATGCCCGAATTCGGCGGCCTGGTTCCCACCTTCGAGACGGCGCTTTTGACCGCGCCGCTGCCCGAGGTGGTGCGCAAGCTCGACATCACCGTCGAGGAGGGCACGAAGTGGAACGACAAGATCAGCCTGCCTTACGAGCCCTTCATCGGCACGATCGGCACGGCCCCGATTGCCGAGGCGATCTCCTCGCTGGTGCCGGATTATTACGGCGGCAACATGGACCTTCCCGATGTCGCACCGGGCGCGGTCGTCTATCTGCCGGTGCAGACCGAGGGCGGGTATCTGTTCCTCGGGGACTGTCATGCCGCGCAGGGCGACGGTGAACTTTGCGGCGTCGCGGTCGAGCACCCGACCGTGACCACCGTGCGCATCGACCTGATCAAGAACTGGACGATCAGCACGCCGCGTCTGGAGAACGAAGAGTTCTACATGACGGTCGGCTCGGCACGCCCGATGGAAGACGCCGCGCGCGGCGCTTACCGCGAACTGATCCGCTGGATGGCCGCCGATTTCGGCTTCGACGAGATCGACGCCTACATGCTGCTGACCCAATGCGGCCGCGTGCGCCTCGGCAACATGGTCGACCCGAAATACACGGTCGGGGCTTCGGTCCTGAAGTCGATCGTCGGCATCGCCGAATGAGCTTAGGGCCGCGCCCCTATCCCTTGTTGCGCGGCCTTTAACCTTGTCGCCTCTGCCTTGGAGGGCAGCTTCTTGGGTGGGGGCGACCTTTTTCTTCCCGGCTTCGACCGTCCCTGCAGCCTCATCGGTGCGCGCCACGGGTCGAGCTTCGTCACTTTCGATCCACCCCGCCCGGCTCCGGCTCGGGCGATGGCGGCACCATGCCCGCCAAACGGAAAAGGAGTCTCTCATGTCCGCTCAAACGAAACCCGATCTGCCCGATCTCGGAACGCTCACCGTCGCCGCCGTTCAGGAGGGGCTGGCCTCGGGTAAGTTCACCGCAGAGGCGCTGACGGAAGCCTGCATGGCTCAGGTCAAGGCGCTGAACGGCAAATACAACGCGATCATCTTCGAGAATGACGCAGCCCTCGAGACCGCCCGCGACATCGACCGGCGGCGCGCGGCGGGCGAGGCGCTCGGGCCGCTGGCCGGGGTGCCGATCGTCGTGAAGGATCCGATGGACATGGCGGGCATCCCCACCACGGCGGGCTGGCGGCTGCTCTATTCCGGGACGGGCGGCATCGACCTGATGCCCGAACGCGACAGTCCGGTCGTGGCCCGGATACGTGCGGCCGACGCGGTGATCCTCGGCAAGACCAACGTGCCGATCCTCAGCTGGACCGGAACGCATGCCAATGACAGCTGGGCCGGCCCCACGATCAACCCCGCGATCGAGGACCGCGCGCCGGGCGGGTCGAGCGCAGGCACGGCGGCCGCCGTCGCCACCCATATGTGCGTCATGGGGCTGGCCGAAGAAACCGGCGGTTCGATCCAGAACCCGGCCTCGGCGCAGGGGCTGGTGGGCATCAAGCCGACGATCGGGCTGGTGCCGAATGCCGGGGTCGTGCCGCTCTCGGGCAATCGCGACGTGGTCGGGCCGATTGCCCGCACTGTCACGGATGCCGCCCTCGGCCTCAATGTGCTGGCGGGGTTCACCACCGAAGATCCCAAGACGCTGGCTTGCGTCGACAAGATCCCCGAAGGCGGCTACGCCTCGGGCCTGTCGAAGGACGGCCTAAAGGGCAAGCGGCTCGGGCTTTACGGGCCGGGCTGGCGGAAGAACGAACTCTCCCACGAGGCGTCGGATCTCTACGATCGTGCGAAAAGTGAGCTCGAAGACCTCGGCGCGGTTCTGGTCGAGGACCCCTTCGCAGGCACCGATTTCGCAAGCTACCGGGAGATCACCCCGGGCACGCCTTTCTTCGACGGTCGGGGACTGGAATCCATCCCCTATGACATGACGAAATATCTCGAACGGCTGGGCCCGAATGCGGCGATCAAGACCTGGGAGGAATTCGTCGAGGCCACGAAGGAGGAAAACGTGCTCGCGAAAGGGGCGATCCTCGGCTTCCTCAACGAGCTGCCCGATTTCGTCGAGGCGGTGAAATCCCCGACTACGCCGCCCGCGCTGCCCGCGTTCACGGCCTTGAAGCGGACCTATCTGCTGCTGATGGAGGAAGTTTTCGCACGTCACGAACTGGATGCGCTCGTCTATCCTCAGATGCTGTGCGAACTGCCGGGCCTGCATTCGGGCGACGCGATCCTCGAGACCACCGTCGGGGAACTGAACATCGCGGGCATTCCGGGCGTCACCGTGCCCGCGGGCTACTACGCCTCCGGCGCGCCGTTCGAGCTGATCTTCCTCGGCCAGCAGTGGAGCGAGCACGCCTTGATCCAATGCGCCTATGCCTACGAGCAGGGCACGCTGCACCGCAAACCTGCGGTCTGATCGGGACCAATCGGCGTCACAGCACCTTCTGGCCGTTGCGGTGTGAACTCGGCTTTTGCCCGAGCGCGCGCCGCAGCGGCCCTTTTCCCCGCGCCTGACGAAGATCAAGGCGCAGGCTGTGGAATCGTGTTTCTTTCCATCTGCGCAGCGAATGGCGCGCTAGCGGTGTGCGGCACGCGCGCTGCGACAACACCTCCGTGTTTACCCACAATTCGAGAGGAAGAGTTCGATGGAAGACGACAAGAAGCCCGAGCGCACCGTTTGGGAAGAAATCGAGGTCGCTGGCAACCAACTCGTCGATCGCGTCAAGGAATTGGCGCAGGAGGGGAGCGTGCGCCAGCTGCGTATCAGCTCCGCCGGCGGGGACCCCTTCGTCGAGGCGCCCCTCAATCTCAGCCTCGTCGTCAGCGGGGTCGTGGTGCTCGCCGCGCCTTGGCTGGCCGTCCTCGGCGTGATCGCCGGATTGGCCACCCGCGTGAAGGTCGAAATCGAGCGGGTCGAGGAACCCGGCGACGACGATAAGAAGGACGAGTAGGCCCCGGGCCGGGCGGAGCGGGAGCGCCATCAGCGTGGGGCTTGCGCTCCCACCCGGATATCCGGATCCAACGCCTCAGGACGCCGGGATCAGCACGATCTTCCCGGCGTGGTGTTTTTCCTGAAACACTTTCTGCGCCTCGGCGATCTGATCGAGCGGGTAGGTGGCGGCCAGCAGGGGCCGGATTTCGCCCTTCTCGACATAGGAGATCAGGTTGCCGAAGATGGGCTCGTCCCATGCGGTGCAGCCGATCAGGGTGATGTCCTTGAGATACAGGTCGCGCATGTCCAGTTCCACGACCGGTCCGGCAATCGCGCCCGATGAGGCATAGCGCCCGCCGCGTCGGAGCAGTTTCAGCATCGTGCCGAATCCCGGCCCGGCGACGTTGTCGATCACCACGTCCACGCTGTTCTCGCCGATCGCCGCGATCGGATCGTCCTCGCGGCAGAGCACTTGGTCCGCGCCGATCTCCAGCACCCTCTCGCGCTTGGCGGCGCCGGTGATGGCAACGACTTCCGCGCCGCGCCGTTTGAGGAGCTGGATCAGCGCCGAGCCCACGCCGCCCGAGGCGCCCGGAACCAGCACGCGCTCGCCGTCCGTGACGCCTGCGCGGTGGATCATGTTCTCGGCGGTGCCGTAAGCGCAGGGCAGGGTGGCGAGTTCGGCGTCGCTCCAATCGCTGTCGATGGCGAAGATCTCGCCTGCGGGCACTTTCACATATTGCGCGAAGGCCCCGTCGAAATTGGAACCGAGCCAGACCGTGTCCATCGACGAAAAATCCGTCTCGCGCATGCAGGACCGCACCAGAACGCGGGTGCCGATCAAGGCCGCATCGCCGCCGTCGCCCACCGCGACGACCCGGCCGCAGCAATCGGTGCCTTGGATCAGCGGGAAGGGTGTGGCCCCGCTCCAGCCGCCATCGGCATGCTCGGCGTCTTCGCGCGAGCCCTGCGTGCCGGATTTGACGTCAGAAGAATACCAGCCCAGCCGCGTGTTGATGTCGGTATTGTTGATGCCCGCCGCGAGCACCTGCAGCAGCACCTCGCCGGGCTCCGGTTCGGGCATCGCGACCTCGCGGTAGTCGAGCCGCTCGTAGCCGCCCGTGCCGGTCGTCACCACGGCCATCATCGTGCCCTTCGGCGTGTTGCTCATGCTGCTTTCCTCTCGAAACCGATCCGTCTGAGGAATGAGTTAGGGCGCGGTCGGAATAAACCGAGCCGCGCCCTGATATTGAGCCACGGAGCTTGATCGGGCCCGCCTTAGCGCGCCACGCAATCCGCGAAGTAATACGTCTGGCCGTCCTCGCCCGTCTCCGTCACGAGCCCGTGGATATCGGTCTCGAAGCCGGGGCATTCGCGGGCGAATTCGCGGTTGAAGCGCAGGTAATCCACGATCTTCGCGTTGAAGACCTCACCCGGGATCAGCAGCGGAATGCCCGGCGGGTAGGGGGTCACGAGGCTCGTCGTGATCCGGCCCTCCAGCTCGTCGATCGAGACCCGCTCGGTCTTGCGCCGCGCGATATGCGAGAAGGCCTCCGACGGGGTCATCTCGGGGTGATGGTCGGTCAGGTAGATCTCGGTCGAGAGCCGCGCGACGTCGTATTTCGCGTAAAGCGAATGGACGTGCTGGCTGAGATCCTTCAGCCCCATGCGCTCGTAGCGCGGGAACTTCGCCGAGAATTCCGGCATCACGCGCCATAGCGGCTGGTTCTTGTCGTAATGGTCCTTGAACTGCTGCAGCGCCGCCAGCAGCGTGTTCCAGCGGCCCTTGGTGATGCCGATCGTGAACAGGATGAAGAAGCTGTAAAGCCCGGTCTTCTCGACCACGACGCCATGCTCGGCGAGGTATTTCGACACGATCGACGCGGGGATGCCGCTGTCGTCGAAACGCCCCTCGATATCGAGGCCGGGGGTGATGATCGTGGCCTTGATCGGGTCGAGCATGTTGAAGCCCGGCGCCATGTCGCCAAAGCCGTGCCAGCTATCCGAGCCGGTGGTCTCGACGCCCTCGGCATCAGTCTTCTTGAGAACCCAGTCGCGGGTCGCGGCCATCCCGTCGCCATCGGCGCGGAAGTCGGTCGGGCCCCAGACCTGGAACCACCAATCCTCGGGGCCGTATTCCTCTTCGACCTTCACCATCGCGCGGCGGAAATCGAGCGCCTCGACAATGCTTTCCTCCACCAGCGCGGTGCCGCCCGGAGGCTCCATCATCGCCGCCGCCACATCGCAGCTTGCGATGATCGAGTATTGCGGGCTCGTGGAGGTGTGCATCAGGTAGCTCTCGTTGAAGAGATGCCGGTCGAGCTTCTCTTCCTTGCTGTCCTGCACGAGCACATGGCTCGCCTGCGAAATCCCGGCGAGCAGCTTGTGCACCGATTGCGTCGCATAGGTGATCGACTTGGCCGTGCGCTCGCGCTTGCGGCCCATCGCGTGATACTGGCCGTAGAACGGGTGGAAGGCGGCATGGGGGATCCACGCCTCGTCGAAATGCAGGTTGTCGACCCAGCCGTCGAGCATCCCCTTGATGACTTCGGTATTGTAAAGCACGCCGTCATAGGTCGACTGCGTCAGCGTCATGATGCGCGGCTGGACATTGTCGGTGTCGTAATCGGCCAGTAGCGGGTTCGCCTTCATCTTGGCACGGATCGCCTCGGGCTCGAATTCCGAGCGCTGGATCGGGCCGATGATGCCCCAATGGTTGCGCGTGGGCTTGAGGAAGACCGGGATCGCACCGGTCATGATGATCGCGTGCAGGATCGATTTGTGGCAATTGCGGTCGACCACGACCACGTCGCCCGGCGCGACCGTGTGGTGCCAGACCATCTTGTTCGAGGTCGAGGTGCCATTGGTCACGAAGAAGCAGTGATCGGAGTTGAAGATCCGCGCGGCATTGCGCTCGGAGGCGCCGATTGCGCCGTTATGATCGAGCAGTTGGCCCAGTTCCTCGACCGCGTTGCAGACATCGGCGCGCAGCATGTTTTCACCGTAGAACTGGTGATACATCTGCCCGATCGGCGATTTCAGGAAGGCGACGCCGCCCGAATGGCCCGGGCAGTGCCACGAGTAGGAGCCGTCCTCGGCATAGTCGAGAAGCTGCTTGAAGAAGGGCGGCTGGATGCTCTCGAGATAGCTTTTCGCCTCGCGGATGATGTGCTTGGCGACGAATTCCGGCGTATCCTCGAACATGTGGATGAAGCCGTGCAGCTCGCGCAGGATGTCGTTGGGCAGGTGGCGCGAGGTCTTGGTCTCGCCATGCAGGAAGATCGGCACATCGGCGTTTTTCCAGCGCACTTCCTCTATGAAGGCGCGCAGCTTCTCGACCGCCGGGTCCAGTTCGGGACCGGAGGAGAATTCCTCGTCGTCGATCGCCAGCACGAAGGCCGAGGCGCGGCTTTGCTGCTGGGCGAATTGCGACAGGTCGCCGTAGCTGGTGACGCCGAGCACTTCGAACCCGTCGGCCTCGATGGCTTGCGCGAGTGCCCGGATGCCGAGACCGGAGGTATTCTCGGAGCGAAAATCCTCGTCGATGATGACAATCGGGAAGCGAAATTTCATCAGGGGGGTCCTCTCTCGGGCCTATCGGGGTCGGGCGAATGGGGCGCGTGCGCCGCGCCCTGTTCATTTCAGCCGAATATAGGCAAGGTCAAGCCCGTGCGGGAGACCCTCCCGCACGGGCAGGGCCCGATCAGCTCTGGATATGGGCGAAGCCCTTGCCGAGGATCGGGCCGGTCGGGCGCCCTGTGGGCGAGCCGCCCGCGGGTTCCAGCGTGATCTCGTAGAGCTGCTGCGGTGCGGGAGCGGGCAGGTCTGGGCCGGTCAACACCGCAGGCGCCACCCTGTCGAGCGTGCCGAGCGACACCGGGCCCGTTTCCGGCGACGGAAGCGTCCAGGCCTGGATCGTTTTGCCCGAGGGCAGCGTCACATCGGCCACGAAGCGGATCTTGGCGTCGCGATTGCCGTAATCCTCGATCACGGCCTGCGGCTCGCCGGACGCGTTCATCAGAACGGCGACCACGCGCGGCTCTGGCGTCGGGCGCAGCGAGCCGGTGCCCAGCCCTACCGCGAGGCCGATGATCCCCGCCGCGATCAACCAGCGCCGCTTTGTGCGCGGGGCTTGCGGCAGGTTGTCGGCTTGCGGTGTGACCGGCGTGATCGTCACCCCCCGTGGGGCCGCGTCTTCGCGTGCAGGTTCCGCCGCGATGCGTTCGCGCAGGCGATCCATGAAATCATCCGGCAGGTCGACCTTGGGCGCGGAGAGGTCGAGCGGGAGCAACCCGTCGCGCAGCGCCGCCACGCGGGCCTCCAGCGCAGGGTCGCGCGCCAGCAGTTCCTCGAACAACTCGGCTTCGGTTTCCCCGAGCAGGCCAAGGACGTAATCATCTGCGATGGCGTTGAGGTCGGTCCGGTTCAGGCTCATGACAGGCACTCCCTCAGGCTGGCCAATCCGCGCCGGATCCAGCTTTTCGCCGTGCCCAACGGCACCGATTGGCGCGCGGCAATCTCGCCATGGCTGAACCCGCCGACATGGGCGAGCAGGATCGAATGGCGGCTGGCGGGGTCGAGCGCCTCCAGGCAGTCGCGCAGGCGGCTGGAGCCTGCGAGCATCTGCCAGCCCTCTTCGGGCACGCTTTGCTCGCGCGCATCCTGCAACGCGCCCAATTCCTCGGGCGAGAGCAGGCTCAGCCGTTTGCCGTCGCGCAGAATGTTCAGGCAGCGACTGCGCAGGACGGTATATACCCAGCCCTTGGCCGAGCCGGGATTGCCGCTGAATTGCCCGGCTTTGCGCCAGATGCGCACAAGCGCCTCCTGCAAGGCTTCCTCGGCCAGATCGGTGCGGCCCAGGATGCGCTTGGCCACGCCCAGCATGCGTCCGCCTTCCAACGCCACCAGCCGCTCAAGCGCGCCCGCATCGCCCTCGGCGCAATCGTGCAGCGCCTGCGCCACGGGGCAGCTTTCCGCTTTCGTCATAAACGCTCCCATGTTCCGCCTGCCGCGCGGCGGTCTCTCCCGGACCAAGTTCTTCACGATTTTCTCCCGTTTCCAAGCTCTAGACCCGCGAAACAGTCGATTGGATGAAAATAATCTCGGATTTCGGTCGAAAAGCGTGGCGCTCAGCGCAATTGCCGCGCGGCTTGGACGATCATCTCTTGCGTATGGAGCACCCGCGCCGGGGCGCTGCGCCCGCGCCGGGAGGCCAGCCACAGTTCGTGCCAGCGACGCTTCGGCAACGGGGTGACGGAGAGCTGCGCCTTGTCCGCAAAGGCCTCGACCCCACTGCGCGGCAGGAGGGTGTAGCCGATCCCCCGGGCAACCGGGGCAGGGATCTGCCCGATCTGGTTGACCGAGCCGCGCAGGCGCAGCCGGTCAGCGCCGGGATAGTCCTCGGGGAAGTTCAGTTTCAGCAGGTCGTCGGCATAGGCGTAGCCGTCTGGATGGGCGATGAAGCCGTGCGCGTCGAGATCGGCGAAGGTGGCGGGCGGCGTGGCCCCGGCGGGCAGCAGGAGGCACAGCTCTTCGCGCCCGATATGCTGCGCCTCGAGCCGCGCGTGATCCGGGTCCGTGCCGAGCACGCCGAGGTCGAACCGTCCCTCCAGCAGTCCCGCCAGAATATCCGCCTGTGGTGCGGCCTGCAGATGGACGCTCAGCGCGGGCGCGCTTTGCATCCACTCCAGCAGGATCGGGTAGAGCAGCATCGCGAAACTGCCTGAGCAGGCGATATGCACCGGCCCCGCATCCCGGTCATCGATCTCGATCGCATCGCGCAGGCGTTTCTCTTCGGCCCGCCGCGACAGGCCGAGCGAGAAAACCGCCTCGCCCGCCGGGGTCAGCGTGAAGCTTTTGCCCTGCCACGTGATCAGCTTTTGTCCGACCTGAGCTTCTAGCTTCTTGAGGTGCTGGCTCACGCCCGGCTGGGTCATATGCAACCGCTCCGCGGCGCGGGTGAAATGCCCCACCTCGCATAGCGCGGTGAAGGTTTCGAGCCAGGTTGCGTTCAGCATGAGGGATAACAGATCGTTATTGTTCAGATGAAATATGATAATTTCACATGAGGGGTATGACAATCCATATCGCTGTCATCGCAACCTGAAAGGAGCCTTGAGATGGCAACCACCCCGCGCACCTTCTCGCATATCGGCCTGTCGGTTCCCGACCTCGAGGCCGCCGTGACGTTCTATTCCGAGGTTCTCGGGTTCTACGTCGTGATGGAGCCCTCCGAGGCCGTCGAGGATGACAGCGCCATTGGCGTGATGTGCACCGATGTGTTCGGGCCCGGCTGGGGTTCGCTGCGGATCGCGCATCTGTCGACCGCCGATGGCATCGGTATCGAAATCTTCGAGTTCCCCGGTAATTACGCGCCCGAGGACAAGCTGGAACACAAGCGCCACGGCACCTTCCATTTCGCCGTGCAGGACCCGGATGTGGAAGGGTTGACCCAGCGCATCGTCGACGCCGGCGGGCGGCAGCGGATGCCGATCCGGGAATACTTCCCCGGCTCCAAGCCCTACCGCATGGTCTATGTCGAAGACCCGTTCGGCATCGTCTTCGAGATCTACAGCCACAGCTATGATCTGACCTATTCGGCAGGCGCCTACGCCTGATCTCTTACACCGGTCCCGTCACTCATGGGGCCGGTGTTTCCTGTGCCTCGCTGGGGGTGTCGCACGGTTTGACAGAAAAAATTTCGATTTCCTGCATCCGATCCGCATTTGGCCGGGTCTAGGGGGCATGGACGGCGCGAAAGGCGCTTGCCGCGAACAGGGAAACGAAAGGAATTACCATGCTGAAACTGACCCTCTCGACCGCTCTCGTCACCGCAATGGGCGCAAGCAGCGCACTGGCGGCCTCGGCCATCGGCCTCGTGGACGACAAGACGCTCGTGATGTTCGATACCGACACGCTCGAAGTCACCGGCACGATGGATGTCACCGGCACCGCGAAGCTGCACGGGATCGATCTGCGCCCGTCGAACAAGACGCTGGTCGCGGTGGATGCCGATCAGGCGCTCTACACGATCGACATGGAAAGCGGTGCCGCGACGAAAGTCTCGCAGATGGACACGATGCTGCCCGTGGACGGGCCGGTTATCGTCGATTTCAACCCGAAGGCCGACAAGCTGCGCTTCATGTCGGGCACCACCAATCACCGCGTCAATGTCGAGACCGGCGAAGTGACCGTCGATGGCAGCCTCGCTTATGAGGAAAAGGACATGCATGCGGGCGAGGCCCCGGCGATCGCAGCCGCCGCCTATGCCAACAGCTACGGGATGCCCGACAGCACTGCGATGTATGACGTGGATTCCACCATCGTCGCGCTGATCCAGCAGACCTCGCCCAATGACGGCACGCTCGCCGCCATCGGCAAATTCGGGATCGACATGCCGGGCGAGGGCTATGCGTTCGACATCCAGACCACCGAAGACATGAAAAACACGGCGTGGCTCGCCACCGGGAACATGCTCTACACCGTCGACCTCGAGAGTGGTGAGGCGATGGGCAAGGGCATGGTCGAAGGGGCCGGCGGCGACATCCGTGACTTGACGATCCTGCCGGCGATGTAAGTGGGGCGCCGGTTGTGGCCGGTTCGTCAAGACGAGGCCACCCGGAGTCCCCCGGGTGGCCTCACCAATTCGGGTGCAGATCACGCGCGAAACCGCCGCAAGCGGGCGCGCGCAGGCGCAGGCTGAAGTAAACTATTCTTTCCAAACCCTTAAAATTCACCGTGCCGTGCCCCAATTGTGATCAATTCCCGATCCCAATTTCGAGAAGGGCGAGCCCCAGATGACCGAACCCACCAAGAGACTGAGCGCGGCCGAGACCAAGGGTCTGCGCACCGCGAAGGAGTTGGAGGGCCATCTGGCCTGGCTCGACACGATCACGCCGGCGGCGCTGGGCGTGCTGGCGATCGCCTCGGGGATCTATACCTATCTCGGCGTGTCCTCGATCCTCGAGGATAACGGCGCGATGAGCTTCTTCGCGGCACTGGCCTATTCCATCGCCGTCTCGGTCGGGATTTTCGTCTTCTGGAGCTACATGCTGCGGCTTTTGCCCGCGATGCGCACGGCGAGCGGCTTTGTCGGGCTGACGGTGTCGACCATCGTCGGCTCGCTCGCCATCGTCGCCATGTCGAGCTGGCTCAATGCGGCGGCGCTGGCGGGCTCGGCGGCGGTCGAGCAGCATCTGGACACCACCGTGCGCGACTACCAGTCCGCGCTGGAGCAGGCCCATGACATCGCGCTTTCGGCGCAGGCGCTGGGCCGCGAGGTCGAACGTGCGCGGGCGGCTTTCGAGGCGCTGGCGGATCAGGAACAATCGGGCCAGCTTTCGGGCACGGCAGGGCGGGGTGCGGTGTTCCGCGTGCTGACCCAGAAGACCGAGGAGCTTGCCAATCTCGAAGAGCAGATCCGCGCGCAGCAGCCGCTGATCGACGACTCCTTCGAGACCGGCAACCAGATCCTCGGGCGGATGCGCGCGCTGATCGTGGCGCCCGGTCCGGTGGAGAAACGCTCGGTCGAATTCGCCGAGCAGAGCGTGCGGCTGGCGGGCGTGATCGCGCGGCTCGATCAGCTGTCTGTCGCGCCGCTGGTGGCGCGGGCAGCGCAGGATCTGCCGGCGTCCGTGGTGCTGCCGGAACTGGACGGGCGCACGACGAATGTCCGCGATGCGCAGTCTTCGACCATCGACTCGGTGCTGGAAGCGCTCGACCAACGGGGGCGCACGCTCGAGCGCGCCGCCGATGAGGTTCTGGCCCGCGATCCGCCGATCCAGACCGCCTATAACCCGATCACCAGCGCCGAGGCCGTGATCCGTTACGCGGGCAGTTTCGTGCCTTCCTGGGCCGGGGCAATTGCGATCGACCTGCTGCCCGCCGTGCTGGTCTTCGTGCTGGCGGTGACGCAGGCCGCGATCCGTTCGGGCCGCGACGGGCTGCCGATCGAGGAGACGCTGACGCTGGCCGATCTGAAAGCCGCGCTGAACGCGATGCGCGATGTCGAGCAGACGATGGGGGGCGCCGATGCCGAGATGCTCAAGCGGGTGTCCGAGAAGGTCGACCCGCCTGCGCCCGCGGATGCGCCGCCGCGCCCTGCGGAAAGCTGAGCGATGCGCCTGTCGCTTCCGCGCTTTGACCGGTTCGACGTGCGCCGATGGCTGCGCGTCGTGTTGCTGGTGCAGGTCGGCATCGCCGTGGTGATGATCGGCGGCGACTGGCTGGGGCGCTATCGCCCGCAGCCGCCCTCCGCCGTGCCCGAGATGACCGAGCCGGTCGCGCCGGGCGATCAGCGCCGCCGCTTCGATCCCGCGCGCCCGACGCCGCGCCGCGATGCGCCTGCGCTGCCGCCGGGGATCGAACTGCCGTCGAACTATCCCGACCGGCTGACCTTCGAGCGCGAAGAGGTCGAGGGCATCGGCTCGGTGCTGCTGCTGAACGGCGCCATCGCGCCGGGCGATGCGGATCGGCTGGAAACCTATCTCGAGCGCTTTGCCGAAGGCGACGCGACCGAGGAACCCCCGACGACAGTCGCGCTCAGCAGTCCGGGCGGTGAAGTCACCGAGGCACTGGCAATTGGCCGCGTGCTGCGCGAGGCCGAGAAGAACACCGTGATCCTGCCCGGCATGGCCTGCATGTCGGCCTGTCCCTATGTCCTCGCGGCAGGTCAGGAACGTCGTGTCTCGCCCGACGGCTATGTCGGGATGCACCAGCATTACTACGACGAGAACCTCTACATGCCCGCCTATTTCGCGGTCGAGGAAATCCAGCGCGGGCAGGGGCGGACGATGGAATATCTGATCGACATGGGCGTCGATCCGGGGGTGATGATCTATTCGCTGACGACCCCGCCGGAAGATATCTACATCCTGCTGCCCGAAGAGCTTCTCGACAGCCAGCTCGCGACGGCGATGCTCGAGTGATCCGGCGCGGCGACACGGCCTGACGACGTTGGCTCAACCCGCGATCCCGGCCTGCCTCTGCGCCTGAACACGAAAACTTCGTCTACTTCCGGTTGACGGCAGGATTTAGCCGAGTAGAGAGGCCATCGCGATTTTGTGCTGGCGTTTGCAGTGCGTGATCCGACACAACAAAGAAAAACAACGTGGGTGCACGATGCGCCCCGACTCCTGAGCAGAAGCGAGCTATCCTCGTGTCAGATACCCTATCTCCGACCGGGCAGAAGCCTGCGCCGGTCTCGGTTCAACCTTTCCAGTTCCGCGGTCTGTTCCTGACCGCCATCGCGCTACGGCTCGAGACAGACGCGCCTGATGACGTGTTCTATGCCGCGCTCGATGCGCAGCTTGCGAAGACGCCGCATCTGTTGGCCGGAGCGCCGATGGTGCTCGATTTCGCGCAGGTGCCGGAGTTCTCGAAACCGGCCGATGTGCGCGACATGATCGACAACCTTTTCGCGCGCGATCTGCAGATATTCGGGGCGCAAAACGCCACCGAGGCGCAGCTAAACGCCGTAAAAGGCTACGGAATTATCCCGATCAAGGTGGGCCGCGAGACCGCGATGCCCGAGCCGAAGCCGCCAAAACCGCAAAAGCCGCAGCCCGCGGCGAAGCGGGCGGCCCCGCCTGTCCCGCGCAACAAGGTCGTGCAAACGCCGGTGCGTTCGGGCCAGATGATCGTGGCCGAACATGGCGATCTCACGGTGGTCGGATCGGTCGCCTCGGGCGCGGAACTGGTCGCGGCGGGCAACATCCATGTCTACGGCACGCTGCGTGGACGGGCGATGGCAGGCGCACATGGCGATGAGAGCGCGCGCATCTTCTGCCGCCAGCTCGACGCTGAATTGCTCGCGATCGCGGGCCTTTACAAAACGAGCGAAACCATCCCCGCGGAGCTTCGTCGCAAGCCCGTGCAGGTTTTCCTCGACGATGACAAACTCTGTGTGGAGGCGTTCGAATGACGCAACTCAAGGACGATTCGCCGCTCGGCAAGGTGATCGTGATCACCTCGGGCAAGGGGGGCGTGGGCAAAACCACTTCCGCCGCCGCAATCTCTGCCGGTCTCGCCAAGCGCGGCCATAAGACCGTCGTGATCGATTTCGACGTGGGCCTGCGCAACCTCGACATGATCATGGGCTGCGAGCGCCGCGTGGTGTTCGACTTCATCAACGTCATTCAGGGCGATGCGCGGCTCAAGCAGGCGCTGATCAAGGACAAGCGGGTCGAGACGCTCTCGATCCTGCCGACCTCGCAGACGCGCGACAAGGATGCGCTGACGCAAGAGGGCGTCGAGAAGGTGCTCGACGAACTGCGTCAGGAATTCGATTACATCATCTGCGACAGCCCCGCCGGGATCGAGCGTGGCGCGCAGCTGGCGATGTTCTTCGCCGACGAGGCGGTCGTCGTGACCAACCCCGAAGTCTCCTCGGTACGCGACAGCGACCGGGTGCTCGGTCTTCTGTCCTCGAAGACCCGCCGGGCCGAAAGCGATGGCGAGCCGGTCAAGGCGCAGGTGCTGCTGACCCGTCACGACCAGTCGCGGATCGACAAGGGCGAGATGATGACGGTCGAGGACGTGCTGGAGCTTCTGGCGGTCCCGCTGATCGGCATCGTGCCCGAAAGCACCGCCGTTCTGCGTGCGTCGAACACCGGTATGCCGGTCGTGCTCGACGAGCCGTCGAGCGCCTCGGCTGCCTATGATGACGCGGTCTCGCGCCTGCTGGGCGAGGATATTCCGATGCGCATTCCGGGCGAGAAGCGTCCCGGCTTCATCGGTCGTCTCTTCGGGCGGTCCGCATGAGCCTGTTCGGTTTCTCGCTCAAACCCCGCCGCGCGAAATCGGCGCAGACGGCCAAGGACCGTTTGCAGATCCTGCTCGCGCATGAACGCGGAAGCGGGTCGGCGCAGGCCGACTACCTTCCCGATCTGCAACGCGACATCCTCGCGGTGATCCGCAAATACATGCAGATCGAAGAGGATGGCGTCGATATCCGGATGGAGCGCAACGACGATATCTCGAGCCTCGAGATCAATATCGAGATGCCCTCGGATTCGGAGAAAACCGCCAAATCCGCTAAGCCCGCGAAACCGGCTGCGAAGTCGGCTGCCCGGAAGTAAGCGTTTCTAGAGATGCTCCGGCGCGGCGGATTGGCTGCGCCGGAGAACGCTTTGCCGATGGCCCGCGTGCCAGAGATAGAGCGCCAAGCTCCCGATCACGATCGCCCCGCCGATCAGCATCGCGCGGCTCGGAGCCTCACCCGTTCCCCACCAGACCCAGATCGGCCCGAGGATCGTCTCGAGCAGCATAAGCAGGCTGACGTTCGAGGCCGAGGTGTAGCGCGAGGCGAAGGACAGGGACATGAACGAGATCGGCAGCACCACGCCGCCCGCCAGTGCGATCGCCCAGACCTGACCGCCCGACACGGCCGCGCCTCCCGTCCAGAGCAGCGCTGAAAGTCCGGCCAGCCCGGCCCCGGAGCCGACGGCGAGCAGGATCGGCAGATGCGGATTGCGCCGGATCGTGACGAAAGTCGTCGACAGGCTCAACGCGACCCCAAGCCCCGCAAGCGCGCCGTAGATCGGATTGCCGCCCACGCTCGCCGGGGCAGGGCCGAAGACGGCCAGCCCGATTCCGCTGAGAACGGCGGCGATGGCGAGCCATGTCGACCAGTGGGTGTTCTCGCGCAGGAGCAGGCGGGACAGCAGCGCCGCGAAGACCGGCACGGTCGAGACGCTGAACAGCACGACAGAGACAGGGGCCGCGGCGATCCCCACGGCAAACAGCGTCATGTTCGAGAAATGGCAGGCGACCAGCACGAGCCCCGCGCCGCTGGCGAGCGCGCGCAAGTCGCGCTTCAGGTGACGTCTGCGCAGGACGATCGAGGTCAGCCACATCGCGCCGCCCATCAGCAGGCCGCGCCACATCACCATCTGCGCGCCGCTCATCTCCGACCAGCGCATCAGCAGCGTGTCGGGCGAGATCGCCAGCGCGCCGAACAGCGCGAGGAAAATCCCGAACATCGGATGTCTGGTCATGATGGGGCTCCCTGCGCGCGAATGGCGCGTCTGGCGATCTCTACCGGGCTACGCGCGCGGTTCCAAGGCCGGGCAAGAGAACACCGGCCCGAGGGAAGCGGGCCGGTGTCCCAGATCGCAAGGATTTTGGGAGATCAGTTCGGCAAGGCTCCGCAGAACCCGCCGCTTGCGACCTGACCGGATCCGAAGGCAAAGGCCGGAGGGGCTTGGTAGGGATTGAGCGGCGCCCCGATCAGATCGGCGCCGATCAGAAGAAGCAGCCCCGCGAGGGCGGTGAAGGCAGTCGCTTTCCGGGTCATGCGCGCGCCTCCAGTCCAAGGAGGGGCCGCAGGCGGATGCCGACGAAGGCGCCCGCGAAGGCGGAGGCGAACCAGACCCAGCCATGCAGGCTGCCCGTCGAAATCCCCGAGAAGAACGCACCCACGTTGCAGCCGAAAGCCAGCCGCGAGGAGTAGCCCAGCAGGAAGCCTGCGATAATCGTCGCGACCCAGGCGCGTGCCGGATAGCTCGGCAGTTTCTGCGACAGCCCGCCCTGACGCCATGCGGCGACGCCGAACGCGCCCGCGATCAGGCCGATATCGGTGAGCGAGGTGTAGTCGGTCAGCAGGCTCTCCTTCACGCGGGTGATCGAGCCGGGGGCTGCGTAGAAGGCCGATTGCGTCAGGTCGAAGCCCATCCCGTTGACGCCCTTGGCGACCCAGAGGCCGAGCCCGTAGACCACGCCCCAAGGCTGCCCGGCGACCAGAAGGTTCGCGATGGCGAGCGCTGCGAGGACGAGGGCCGCAATGACATAGCGCCGCGGCAGGCTCCGCGAGCCACGCTTGCCGAGGAAGAAGACCGTGGCCGCGACCAGCCCGAGGAGAACCAGCGTCACGGCAAGTCCGCTCGTGCCGCGCAGGGTCAGGATCGGCAGCGCGCCGAGATTGGTCCACCAGATCAGCCCATAGGCGCCGAAGAAGCTGCCGATGGCGAAGAACGGAAGCGCGAGCAGTCCGATCGGGTTGCCCGAGCCTGCGTTCACAAGCGTGCCCGAGCCGCAGCCCATCACAACCTGCATCGCCGCACCGAAGACAAACGCGCCGCCGACCATGGCAAAGCCGATCGGGGCCTGCGCGCCGGTCAGCTCGCCCGGATGGCTCGAGATCGCCGGGATCGCGACGATGGAAACCAGCGCGATCGCCAGAAGCTGCGCGAGGATGCCCGCCGGTTCGCGCCGCACGATCATCGCGCGCCACGGGCCCGCAAAGCCGAAGCGCAGTCCTTCGAGCGCGATGCCGAAGCCCAGCCCGATCGCCAGCATGAAGCCGTAGCGCGCGCCGCCGAACAGTGCGAGCGCACCGATCGCCACGAGAGCGGCGACTATCAAAGCACTACGCCGGGCGATACCGCCCGACGCTGCCTGCCGTTCAAGAATGGCAGAATTCATCATCAGCCTCCGGTGAGCTGGTTGAGCAGGTTGCGCAACAGGCCGGGCGTGTTCGCCATCTCACCGTCGGTCTTGGAATATTCCACCATCGAACCGGGGTAGAGCTTCACGTTCTCGATGCCTGCGAGCTCGGACATGGCGAACCAGTCGGTCGCCGCCCAGTGCCCGGTATTGCAGAAGGACACGACCTCTTCGCCGTCCTTGATGCCCAGCTGCTCTTTCAGAGCGGCCGCATCGGTTTTCGCGTCGATGACCGTCGCGCCCGAGCGGAAGAACTTGGTGTAGGGCAGGTTCTCGGCGCCGGGCAGGGTGCCGGGACGCGAAGCGGCGGAGTGCGCTTTCTTGCCCTCGAAGAAGGCGGGCGGACGCGCATCGACGAGCACAGCCTTGCCCTTGCCGTTGACGACATCGCTCACGGCGGGCGTTTCCGCCGTCCAGCGGTCGTTCCACGTCAGATCGAGATCGGTGGGCATCAGGTTCTCGGTCACGTCCGACATCGGCAGGCCAGCGTTGGCCCAGGCGGTCGTGCCACCATTGAGGATCGACAGCTCGGTGAAGCCCGTGCTTTTCAGCGTCCAGTAGACGCGCGCGGCTGCGCCGAAGTCAGTGTCGGTATCGCCCTGCGCGATGATCACGATGGGGCGGTCGGGCTCGAGGCCGATCTGCTCGAAGGACGCCTGCAGCTTCGTGATCGGCGGCACTTGGCCGGGATTGTTATCCGGGCCGCGGAACAGCGAATAGGGCGCATAGACGGCTCCGTCGATATGGCCTTTTTCATAGCTGCCGGTGCGGATGTCGAGCAGCACCGGATCGAGCGTGTCGATCTCGGCGTTCAGCTCGCTCGGGGTGACGAGCGGGCCGAGATCGCTGGCCATCGCAGAGCTGGCGGCGAAGAGAGCAGCGCCGGTCGCGGCGGCTGCGGAAATACGTGCGAGACGGGTCATGGGAAACCTCGCTGGTTAGGGATTTTGTCCCAAATTGTTCAGGATTTTTGCGATGGCAAGCTTAAGCGGTTCACTGCTTCTATTGCGCGGAAGGAAAATATTCCGGTATCGGCGTGGTTCGCGAGATTTGCGTCCCGTTCCGGAGGGCAGGTTGGACGCGCGGTCTGTCGCGGTGCTGAAGGGCGCGACCGCGTTTTTATTCGCAGCGGCACGTCTTTCGGCCTCGATATCGGGGTTCCGGCGGCGCGGCTGCTCTGTGTTGCGAGAATCGCCTGCCGCGCCCCCGGGTTGGCAGTCCCCGCCCGATGTCGTTAAGGATTGGGCAAGATGCGCGTCTGGGGAGGATCAACGTGAGCAAGTTATTCGTCGGTGTCGATGTCGGAACCGGTTCGGCGCGCGCCGGGATTTTCGATCGGGAGGGCACGCTTCTCGGCGTCGGCAAGCACCCGTTGGAGATGTGGCAGGACGATCATGGCCATGTCGAGCAATCGAGCGCCCAGATCTGGCAGGCGGTTTGCGATGCGGTGAAAGGGGCCCTCGCCGCGTCGGGGGCCGACCCGCGCGATGTCGCGGGGATCGGGTTCGACGCGACCTGTTCGCTCGCCGTGATGGGCCCGGAGGGCGGGCTGCCCGTGGGCGATCCTGATGCGCCCGAGCGCGATGTCATCGTCTGGATGGATCACCGCGCCCGCGATCAGGCGGCGCGGATCAATGCGGGCGATCATGACGTGCTGCGCTATGTGGGCGGCCGGATTTCGCCGGAGATGCAGACGCCGAAACTGATGTGGCTGCGCGAGGAGCGCCCCGAGATCTACGCGCAGGCGGTGCAGTTCTTCGATCTTGCCGATTTCCTGACATGGAAGGCGAGCGGCGCGCTGGAGCGCTCCGCCTGCACGGTCACCTGCAAATGGACCTATCTCGCGCATGAGGGCCGCTGGGATCCCGAGTATTTCCACGCGATCGGCCTTGGCGATCTGGCCGAGGGCGGCTTCGAACGGATCGGTGCGCGTATCGTCGATCCGGGCACGCCGCTTGGGGCAGGGCTGACCGAGGCAGCCGCCGCGCAGATGGGCCTGACGCCCGGAACGCCGGTCGCGGCCGGTCTGATCGACGCCCATGCTGGCGGGATCGGCACCGTGGCGGCGCAGGGCGGGTCGGGCGATCCGGCGCACTGTCTGGGCTATGTCTTCGGCACGTCCTCCTGCACCATGACCTCGACGCGCGAGCCCGCTTTTGTGCCGGGCGTTTGGGGGCCGTATTTCTCGGCGATGATCCCGGGGATGTGGCTCAATGAGGGCGGCCAATCGGGCGCCGGGGCGGCGATCGCGCAGCTCGTGCAATTGCATCCGGCAGCAGCGGAGGCGCGTGACCGGGCGCAGGCCGCGGGCAAATCCGTGCCCGAATTCCTTGCCGATCTCGCGCTCGAGGCGGCGGGTTCGCCCTCGGAGGTCGCAATGCTCGCCGACGGACTTCACGTTGTGCCGGAGTTCCTCGGCAACCGCGCGCCCTTCGCCGATCTCGATGCGCGGGCGGTGATCGTGGGGCAGGGGATGGAGACCGGGCTGGACTCGCTCGTGGCGCTCTATGTCGCGGGGGTGTGCGGGCTGGCCTACGGACTGCGCCAGATTATCGAAGTGCAGGCCGAACATGGCGCGCCGATCTCGGAGATTTCGATCTCGGGCGGGGCAGGGGCGCATCCCGTCACCCGCCAGATCATCGCGGATGCGACCGGGCGCGACGTCGTGGTCACGCGCTGCGAGGAACCGGTCCTGCTGGGGGCGGCGATGCTTGGCGCGGTCGCGGCGGAGGGGTTCGACGACCTGCAGGCCGCGATGGGCGCGATGTCGCAGGTCGCATCCCGGTTTGCGCCCGCAGGCGGCGCGGTGGAGCGTTTGCATGCGGCGCGGTTCGAGGCGTTCCTGACGCTGCAATCGACGGCGCGATCGGTGCGCGAGAGCATGGCCAAGGCAGCCGAGTGACGGGGCTCGCTGACAAGGTGTGACGCTGCGGCGCAGTGCGGTTTGGAACGCAGTGCTTGCTTTCGCAGGTCCGGTTTCGGACACTCTGCGGATTATAGAATGCGTTTCGAAACCCAAGTCTTGAAAGCCAAATCGTGACCAGACCCAGCCGCCAACAAGAGCGGATCGACCAGATAACCGCCTTGCTCGATGTCTCGCCCGCCCTGCGTTTGCGCGACCTGTCCGAGCAGATGGGCGTGACCGAGATGACCCTGCGGCGCGACGCGGCGCAGCCCGAAGCGGGGTTTGCCTGCCGGGGCGGCTATATCGTCACCACCCGCACGACCGAGCATTACGACTTCGACGCGCAGATGAACCGCGCCATCGACGCCAAGCGCGCGGCTGCGGGCCATGCGCTGAATCTGGTGCCCGGGGGCGCGGTCGTGTTCCTCGATACCGGCACCACGCTGCCCCATCTCGCGCGGCTCCTCGCACAGGGCAAAGCGCGGCGAATCATCACCCATTGTCTGACCACCGCGGAGATCCTGCAGGGGCGCAGCAGCGTCCCGGTCGAGTTTTTAGGCGGCGAAATCAAGTCGAGTACGCGCTCCTGCCATGCGGGAAATCCGCACGACCGATTGGCGCCTTTGAACATCGATGTAGCGTTCCTGTCCGCGGGCGGGCTCGATTCCGACGGGGCGCTGAGCTGTTCGCACGACTATGAAGTCCCCTTGAAACGTGCGGCGGTAGAGCTTTCAAAACAGTGTTTTGTCGTCATGGATGCCAGCAAAATCGGCCAGCGAAAGCCGGTCGTTTTCGCGATGCTCGACGAGGTTTCCGGCGTCGTCACCGAGGCCGGACTTCTCGCTGCAGCGCAGCTTAAGATGTAGTTGACACTTCCCTTCATCCCCTAGATGGTCCCGAGTTATGTTGCGATCGTAACATTACTTGGAGGGCCGGTTTCGGCATGCGCCTTAACCGGGAAACGCGGACGAGGAGGTCCGCTTGAAGGGAGAATTATCATGAAGCTCGGATTCATTCCGGTCGCTGCATTCGCGGTCGCCATGGCCACTCCGGCACTGGCGCAGCAGGTTGTCGACACGAGCAATGTCGACAAGGAAATGCTCAGCTCCGACAAGACCTATCACATCGCGACCGTTGTGAAGGTGGACGGCATCGCGTGGTTCGACCGGATGCGTGACGGCGTGAAGCAATTCGGCGACGACACCGGCAGCGACACCTGGATGGTCGGCCCCTCGCAGGCGGATGCGGCCGCGCAGGTGCAGCTGATCGAGAACCTGATCGCGCAGGGCGTGGACGCGATCGCCGTCGTGCCGTTCTCGGTGGAAGCGGTCGAGCCGGTGCTCAAGAAAGCCCGTGATCGCGGTATCGTCGTGGTCAGCCACGAAGCCTCGAACATCAAGAATGTCGATTACGACATCGAAGCCTTCGACAACAAAGCCTATGGCGCGGAGTTGATGGACCACCTCGCCAAGCAGATGGGCGAGAAGGGCAAATACGTCGCCACCGTCGGCTCGCTGACCTCGAAGTCGCAAAACGAGTGGATCGACGGCGCGATCGAGCGTCAGAAGCAAGCCTATCCGGACATGTCGCTCGCGACCGATCGTCTGGAGACCTATGACGACGCCAACACCGACTACAACAAGCTGAAAGAGGCGCTGACCGCGCATCCCGACATCTCCGGTGTCGTGGGTGGTCCGATGCCGACCTCGGCGGGCGCTGGTCGTCTGATCGCGGAAGGCGGTCTGCAGGGCAAGCTGCAC
Organism: Thioclava sp. F36-7; assembly: GCF_002020075.1. Lineage (NCBI taxonomy): Bacteria > Pseudomonadati > Pseudomonadota > Alphaproteobacteria > Rhodobacterales > Paracoccaceae > Thioclava > Thioclava sp. F36-7. The sequence goes on from NZ_MPZR01000002.1 coordinate 603,723, forward strand.
TTCGCGGGCACCGGTCTTCCGTCGGTCGCGGGGCAGTACATCTCGCAGGGCGATATCAACTACATCCAGTTCTGGGATCCGGCGGTCGCAGGCTACGCGATGAACATGATCGCACTGGCCGAGCTGAAAGCACGTGATGCGGGCAAGGACCATGCCGACATCAAGGCGGGCACCAACCTCGGTCTCGAAGGCTATACCAACCTCAAGGAAGCCGATAGCGCGGACGCGAAAGTGCTCTACGGGGCCGGCTGGGTCGGCGTGACCAAGGACAACATGGATCAATACGACTTCTGATCCCTGACGGTTCTCAAGCTCGGGTGGCGCGCGCGATCGCGCCACCCGTTGCCGACCTGCCTGCGAGGAGACCCCCATGGCCACCGCTCCCCTGATCGAGCTGCGCAACATCTCGAAGCGCTTCGGCGGCGTGCGCGCGCTCGATGATGTGTCGCTCACTCTCGACGCTGCCCGCATCCACTGCCTCGCCGGCGAGAACGGCTCGGGCAAATCCACCCTCATCAAGATCGTCTCAGGCGTCTATCAGCCCGACGAGGGCGAGATCCTGATCGACGGCAAACCGGTCGGTAAGCTCGACCCCGCGACCTCGATCGCCCATGGCGTGCAGGTCATCTACCAGGATTTCTCTCTGTTCCCGACACTGACAGTGGTCGAGAACCTCGCGCTCAACACCTTCCTGCGCGACGGCAAGACCCGGATCGACTGGACCCGGGCGCGCAAGATGGCGCGCGACGTGCTGGCGCGGCTCGATGTGACGCTCGACCTCGATGCGACCGTCGAGACGCTGCCCGCCGCAGGCCGCCAGATCGTGGCGATTGCGCGCGCGATGCTCGCCGATGCGCGGCTGATCATCATGGACGAACCCACGACGACGCTCACGGGGCGCGAAGTCGAACGCCTCTTCCGCATCGTGCGGGATTTGCAGGCCGACGGCATCGCGACGCTCTTCGTCAGCCACAAGATGCGCGAGATGCTGGAAATCTCCGAGCGTCTCACCGTCTTCCGCAATGGCAAGAAGGTCACCGAGGGCCCGATCTCGGATTATGACGAACGCTCGATCACCCGCGCGATGACCGGGCGCGACCTGCATCAGGGACATTTCATAGCCCCCGATGTCAGCGGGCGCGAGCCGCGTCTGGAGCTGCGCAACGTTAACGTCGGTGACAAGGCACAGGGCATCAACCTGACGCTGATGCCGGGCGAGATCGTCGGCATGTCCGGCCTGATCGGCGCGGGACGCAAGGCCATCGCGCAGGCGATCTTCGGTCTGCGCAGCGATATGTCCGGCGAGATGCTGGTCGACGGGAAACCCGTGATGCCGAAGAACGTCCCCGAAGCGATCGCGGCGGGCATCGCCTATGTGCCCGAGGATCGCCTGTCGGAGGGGCTCTTCCTGACCCGCTCGATCCGCGACAACGCCATCGTCTCCTCGCTGAGCCGCTTCGCGCCGCATCTGTGGCTCGATGCCGAGAAGGCGGGGGAGGAGACCCACAAGATGTTCGGCGAGATGGCGATTTCCGCGCCGGGGATCGACGTGCCGGTGGGCACGCTCTCGGGCGGGAACGCGCAGCGCGTCATGATCGGTCGCTGGCTTATGACCGATGCGCGCGTGCTGATCCTGAACGGCCCGACCGTGGGCGTCGATGTCGGCTCGAAAGAGCAGATCCACGGCATCATTCAGGACCTGACCCGCAACAATGATCTGGCGGTGCTGATGATCTCGGACGACCTGCCGGAGCTGGCTGCGAACTGCAACCGCGTGCTGTGCATGACCGAGGGCCGCATCACCGGAGAACTCGCGGGCGACGCGCTGACCGAAGAGGCGCTCGACGCGGCGCTGTCCAATGAAAAACAAGGAGAGCCCGCATGAGATTCCTGCGCAGCTCCGACGCGATCATTCTGGCGATCCTTGCGGTCGCGATGATCTTCATCGGGTTGGTGAACCCGGCCTTCTGGCAAATGTCCAACCTGTTCAGCCTGCTCAAGGAAAACGTCGTCATCGGCATCATGGCCTTGGGCGTGCTGCTGGTGATGATCTCGGGCGGGATCGACGTGTCTTTCACCGCCTTCGCGGTCGCGGGGATGTATCTCGTGGTCCGCTCGATGGTGGCGCTCGACTATAACGGGCTGGTGCTGCCCTTCGCCTCGGCGATCATAATCGGCGGGCTTCTGGGCCTGATGAATGCGGGCATCATCCACAAGTTCAAGATGATCCCTCTGATCGTGACACTCGGCACCGCGTCCGTGGTGCGCGGGCTGGTCCTTGGCCTCGTCGGCACCTCGAACGTGAACATCAACAAGATGCCCGAGGCATTGGTGAATTTCGGCAAGACCGATCTCTTCGTGCTCGAGCGTGCGAACGGCTCGACCTACGGGCTGACCGCGATGATCGTGATCTATCTGGGCCTCGCCGTCGCGCTGCATCTGGTGCTGAAGCACACGATGATCGGGCGGTCGGTCTATGCCTATGGCGCGGACCCGGAAGCGGCGAAACGCGTGGGCTTCTCGACCGGCAAGACGATGATCTTCGTCTATGTCACGGCAGGTGCTCTGGCGGGCTTTGCGGGGCTGTTGCACAGCTCGATGATCTGGCTCGCCAATCCGCGCGACTTCGTGGGGCTGGAGCTCGACGTGATCGCGGCGGTGGTGCTGGGCGGCGCGTCGATCTTCGGCGGGCGCGGCACAGTGCTGGGTACGGTGCTGGGCGTGTTCATCCTCGTGATGATCCAGAATTCGCTGATCCTGATGGGGATCGATACGACATGGCAGCGGGTCGTCGTGGGCGCGATGCTGGTTGCGGCTGTGACCGTGACGGCGCTGCGCGACCGTCGGGCTTTGGTGTGAGGCAGGGGAGATGATGATGAGCGAGACCAAGACCAACGCCACCTCCCGGCCCGGCCTGCGCGGCTGGCTCAAGGGTGAGGCGGCACAGACCAATGTCATGCTGGCCGTATCCTGTGTGCTGGTGCTGATCGCGATGACGGCGCTGCGGCCTTCGATGTTCCTGTCGTCTTACAACTTCGAGTCGATGGCCTTCTTCATGCCGGAGCTCGGTATCCTGTCGATCGCGATGATGATCGCGATGCTGACCGGGGGGATCGACCTCTCGATCGTGGGCGTCGCGAACCTTGCGGGCATCACTGCGGGCACGCTGTTCGGCGCGATGGCGGGCGATGGCGGCTCGGGAGCATTGGGCCTCGGCCCGGTGACGCTGGGCGTGAGCGCGGCCCTGATCGTGGGGCTGCTGGCGGGGCTGCTGAACGGCTTCCTGATTTCGGTGCTGAAGATTACGCCGATCCTTGCGACGCTGGGTACCGGCCAGGTCTTCATCGGGATGTGCCTCGTGCTGACGGGCGGGCCTGCGATCGTCGGCTTCCCGCCGGGCTGGAACGCGATCGGCAACGGCAAACTGCTGGGCATCCCGGTGCCGCTGGTGATCTTCGTGCTGGTCTGCATCGCGCTGTCGCTGCTGCTCGCGCGGACCTCCTTCGGGCTGCGGCTCAAGCTGATCGGGACCAACCCGAAAGCGGCGGTCTATGCGGGGGTGAAGCGCGGCCAGATGATCCTCTATTCCTACATGCTGACGGGGATGCTGGCCGCGATGGCGGGTATCCTGCTGTCGGCGCGGACCAACGCGGCGAAATCCGATTACGGCGCGTCTTACCTGCTGCAGGCGGTGCTGATCGCGGTGCTGGGGGGGACCAACCCGGCAGGCGGTCGCGGCAATGTGCTGGGCGTGGCCCTTGCACTGATCTCGCTGACGCTGTTGTCCTCGGGCTTCCAGATGATGCGGGTCTCGAACCACCTGATCGATTTCGTCTGGGGCGCCTTCCTGATCGGGGTCATCGCCCTCAACTCGTGGCGCCGCCGGAAAGGAGCGTAAGATGAGCGTGATCATTCCTCTTCCGCGTGAGCGGTTCGGGCCGGCTCCGAGCGTGCTCGCCAAGACCGACAGCTTCACCGTCACTGGCTGGCGCACCGCGCTTGGCATCGAGATGATCGGCGTGGAGACCCCGCGCGGCCGGGTCGAGATGCTGCCTTACATGGGCCAGATGCTCTGGGACGCGGTGTTCGACGGCGTGCGCCTGACGATGGACAGCGCCTTCGCCGAGCCGCGTCCGGCGCAGGTGATCGTCGAGACCTATGGCTGTCTCGCCTATCACTCCGGTCTGCTGCGCAACGGTTGCCCCGGTCCGCAGGATGACCATCCGCTGCATGGCGAGATGGCCTGCGCCACGATGGACGCGGCCTATCTGGAGATCGGCGAGGACGGGCAGGGGGCGTTCCTGCGCCTTGGCGGTCACGTCGATTACATCCGTGGCTTCGGCCCGCATTACCGCGCGATGCCCTCGATCACGGTGCGGGAAAACACGCTGATCGAGATGGCGATGGCGGTCGAGAACCGCTCCGCCCTGCCGATGGACCTGATGTATATGTGCCATGTGAACTTCGCCTTCGTCGAAGACGGGCGCATCCATCAGGCGGCCCCCTTCACGCCCGAGCGCACCCGTGTGCGGCGCGACGTGCCCGCCCATGTCCAGCCGACGAGAGCCTATACCGATTTCATCGAACGGCTCGCCGAGGTGCCCGAAGACAGCGCCACGCTGGACGCGCCCGAGAAATGGAACCCCGAGCAGGTTCTCTATATCGAGCGCCCTGCAGCCGATGCATCCGGCGAAAGCCATGCGCTTCTGGAGCGGCCCGCGGGCGACGGGTTTTCGATGAGCTGGCGGCCCGATCAATTCGACCACCTCGCACGCTGGATCCTGAACGGCGAGGATGCCTCGGTCGCGGCCTTCGCGCTGCCCTCCACCTGCGAGCCCGAGGGCTACACGGCGGAGAAGGCGAAGGGCCATGTCCGCAGCTTGCCGCCCGGAGAGACCGCGCATTTCGCGACCCGCTTCGGCTATACTGACAAGGCCGAGACCACCGCGCTCGCCAAGACGATTTCCGACCTGACGGAGAAAGAGAATGCCTGAGAAGATAGCCGTCGTCGGCTCGAACATGATGGATCTGGTGACCTATATCGACCGGATGCCGGGACGCGGCGAGACGCTGGAAGCCCCCGATTTCGCGATGGGGTTCGGGGGCAAGGGCGCGAATCAGGCGGTTGCCGCCGCGCGTCTGGGCTCGGATGTGGCGATGGTCACCTGCGTGGGCGATGACGGCTTCGGCCCGCAGGTCCGCGCGAATCTGGAGAAAAATGGGATCGACACGACCCATGTGCGCACCGTCGAAGGCTCGGCCTCGGGCGTGGCGCCGATCTTCGTCGAGCGCGATGGCGAGAATGCGATCCTGATCGTGAAAGGGGCCAATGCGGCGCTGGCCCCTTCGGATGTCGATGCGGCGGCCGAGACGTTGCGCGCAGCCTCCGCGATCCTGATGCAGCTCGAGGTCGATCTGGAAACCGTCTATCACACCGTGGCTTTCGGGGCGCGCGAAGGGGTGACGACGATCCTCAACCCCGCGCCTGCGCATCCCGATCTGGATATCGCGCGGCTCGACGGGCTCGACTGGTTCTGCCCGAACGAGAGCGAGCTGGCGATGCTTTCGGGTCTGCCCACCGGCACCGATGACGAGGTGATCGCCGCCGCGCGTAGCCTGATCGAACGCGGCATCCACAACGTCGTCGTGACGCTCGGCGGGCGCGGTGCACGCCGGATCACTGCGGACACCGTCGAAGAGATCGCCCCGGTCTCGGTAAGCCCGGTCGATACCACCGGCGCGGGCGACGCTTTCATCGGCAGCTTCGCGCATTTCCTCGGCCAAGGAATGGAGCCCACCGCGGCGCTGACCCGCGCCGCGCGCTATGCCGCATTGTCGATCACCCGTCGCGGCACGCAAACAAGCTACGCGACGCCCGCCGAATTCGACGACTTTCTTTCCGAGCATGGGCTCGGCTGACTTATGCTGATCTTGTCCCGATCGCGCAGGCCCGGAGAAATCCCCGGATGTGGCGGCGTGGGTGTGACGAGTCCCGATTTAGGAGACACGCAATGAAAACCGAAATGAAGACCGAGACGCGTGCGGAAGGGGCTTTGGTGCCCACCGCCGCGGCCGCAGGGGAGCATGCGCGCAACCCCGGCATGGCGCTCGATGTGGGCATGTTCGAAGGCCACCGGGTGAACCGCGCCGCCGCCGAGCGCCGCTGCGCGACGCTCACCACCCGGCGCAGCGTGAAGAAGGCGCATCAGGCGGCGTGGCTGGTCAACGCGGTGCGCTGCGTCGATCTGACGACGCTTGCGGGCGACGATACCGAGGGCCGGGTGAAACGCCTCTGCGCGAAGGCGCGCAAGCCCTTGGCTTCGCATATCGAAGCTGGGTTGGGCCTGAGCGCGGGCGAGCTGACCGTGGGCGCGGTCTGCGTCTATCCGACGATGGTGCCCCATGCCGTCAAGGCGTTGGAAGGGTCGAATATCCCCGTGGCCTCGGTCGCGACAGGCTTTCCGGCAGGTCTGATGCCGCTGCATTTGCGGCTCGAGGAAATCCGCTGGGCGGTGGCGCAGGGCGCGGCAGAGATCGACATCGTGATCAACCGCGAACTGGCGCTCACCCGAAACTGGCAGGGTCTGCATGACGAGATCGCGGCGATGCGCGAGGCCTGCGGCGACGCGCATATGAAGGCGATCCTGGCCACCGGCGAGCTGGAGACGCTCAACAACGTCTATTCGGCCTCGATGGTGGCGATGCAGGCGGGGGCCGATTTCATCAAGACCTCCACCGGCAAGGAGAGCGTCAACGCGACGCTGCCCGTCAGCCTGACCATGCTGCGCGCGCTGCGCGATTACGGGATGGCGACCGGCCACCGCATCGGCTTCAAGCCCGCAGGCGGAATGAAGCAGGCGAAAGAGGCGCTGGCCTGGCAGATCCTGATGAAAGAAGAGCTGGGCCGCGATTGGCTCAACCCCGACCTGTTCCGCTTCGGCGCAAGCTCGATGCTGGGCGATATCGAGCGCCAGCTGGAGCATTACGTCACCGGCCGTTACGCCGATAGCAGCCGTCACGCGCTGGCCTGAGGAGAGAGAAAAATGAGCATTCAGAACATCCTCGAAACGATGGAGTACGGCGTGGCCCCCGAAGACGACAGCCAGGCGCGCAAATGGCTCGCCAAGCATGAGGGCGGCTTCGGCCATTTCATCGACGGCGCGATGACCAAGCCGGGCGATCTGTTCGAGGTCCGCGATCCGGCGAGCGACACGGTGCTGGCGAAGGTCACGCAAGGCACGGCATCGGACGTGGATGCCGCCGTCTCCGCCGCGCGCAAGGCGCAAAGCGGTTGGGCGAAGCTGTCGGGCCATCAGCGTGCGAAGCACCTTTATGCTTTGGCCCGCCACATTCAGCAGCACTCGCGCCTGCTCGCGGTGCTGGAGACGCTCGACAGCGGCAAGCCGATCCGCGAGAGCCGCGACATCGACATCCCGCTGGTCGCGCGCCATTTCTATCACCATGCGGGCTGGGCCGAGATCCTCGAAGACGAACTGCCGGGTCACACCGCGCAGGGCGTTTGCGGCCAGATCATCCCGTGGAACTTCCCGCTTCTGATGCTGTCGTGGAAGGTCGCGCCGGCGCTGGCCGCTGGCAATACGGTCGTGCTGAAGCCCGCCGAATACACGCCGCTGACCGCGCTGGCCTTCGCCGAGATCGCGCAGGAATGCGGCATTCCGAAAGGCGTGATCAACATCGTCACCGGCGACGGCGAGACCGGAGCCGCGATCGTCGGCCATGAGGGGATCGACAAGCTGGCCTTCACTGGCTCGACCGATGTGGGCCGCATCCTGCGCGAACGCACCGCCGGGTCCGGCAAGGCGCTGACGCTGGAACTGGGCGGCAAATCTCCCTTCGTTGTCTTCGAGGATGCCGATCTGGACGCCGCCGTCGAAGGCGTGGTGGATGCGATCTGGTTCAATCAGGGTCAGGTCTGCTGCGCAGGCTCGCGCATCCTCGTGGCTGAGGCGGTGGCCGAGCGGTTCGAGACGCTGCTGCGCGCCCGGATGAAGACGCTGCGCACCGGCGATCCGATGGACAAGAGCACCGATATCGGCGCGATCGTGCATCCCTCGCAACTCGCGCGCATCCGCGATCTGGTCGAAAAGGGCGCAAGCGAAGGGGCGACACTGACCCAAGGCTCCGCCCCGCAGGGTTGCTTCTTCCCGCCGACGCTGGTGACGGATGTCGAACCCGCAAGCGTTCTCGCAACTGAGGAAATCTTCGGCCCGGTCGTCACGCTCACCACCTTCCGCACGCCCTCGGACGCCGTGGCGCTGGCCAACAATACGCGCTACGGGCTGGCGGCCAGCATCTGGTCGGAGAACGTGAACCTGTGCCTCGACATCGCGGGGCAGGTGAAGGCCGGGATCGTCTGGATCAACTCCACGAACATCTTCGACGCGGGCGCGGGCTTTGGCGGCTATCGCGAGAGCGGCTTCGGCCGCGAGGGCGGGCGCGAAGGCATGCGTGCCTATCTGCGCAACCCGGCGGCGGCAACCGGCAAGGGTAAGGGCACGACGCCCGCCGAGCTGGAGACCGGCCCCGCAGATACGATCAAGGGCGGCGAGATCGACCGCACCGCGAAGCTCTATGTCGGCGGCAGGCAGGCGCGGCCCGATAGCGGCTACAGCTATCAGGTGAAGGGCGGCAAAGCGGTCGTGGGGCTCGCAGGGCTCGGCAACCGCAAGGATATCCGCAACGCGGTCGAGGCGGCGCATAAGGCCAAGGGCTGGGGCAAGGCCACGGGCCATAACCGGGCGCAGGTGCTCTATTACATCGGCGAGAACCTCTCGGCGCGCGGCGCGGAATTCACGGCCCGTCTGGAAAGCTTCGGCGCCTCGCGCAAAGCCGCCGAGGCCGAGGTCGAGACGGCGGTCGAGCGGTGCTTCTGGTATGCAGCCCAAGCCGACAAGTTCGACGGCGCGGTCCATGCGACGAAGTCGGAATTCGTGACCCTCGCAATGAACGAGCCGATCGGGGTGATGGGGCTGGTGGCCCCCACCGCGCAGCCGCTTCTGGGGGCGATCTCGCTCGTGCTGCCTGCGATTGCGATGGGCAACCGCGTGGTGCTGGTCCCGAGCCAGACGCATCCGCTGGCCGCGACCGACCTCTATCAGGTGCTCGACACCTCCGACGTGCCGGGCGGTGTGATCAACATCGTCACCGGCCCGCGCGACGAGCTGGCGAAGACGCTGGCCGCCCATGATGGGGTCGATGCGATGTGGTATTTCGGGAATGCCGAGGGCTGCCAGATGGTCGAGACGCAAAGCGCCGGGAACCTCAAGCAGACCTGGGTCGAAGCCGATGACGCACGCGACTGGGGTGCCCGTGCGGGGCAGGGGCGTCTGTTCCTCGACCGCGCGACGCAGGTGAAAAACATCTGGGTGCCCTACGGCGCGTGAGGCCGCTGACAGAGCATCGAGAAAGCGGCGCCGAGAGGTCAGGCCTTCTCAGTAAATGGTGCGCGTGAGAAACGTGAAGGCTCGAAGCGCAATGGTTGCTTCGAGCCTTCACGATCCCCGCAACTACAGGGATTTCGAGAGCAGGTGCACGTCACTGCCTTCTGCCCGGAAGCCGCAGCTTTCGTAGAATGATCGGGCCGTAACGGTGCTTTCCAAACGGCAGCGCCGGATGCCGCGCGCCCGCAAGACATCCTCCAAGCCTGCGAGAATAGCCTTGCTGACGCCACCAAAGCGGGCATCGGGATGGACATAGTTCAAGAGGATGTCGCCGCTCAGGGTGGCCATGCCGACCCCTATGACCTTCCTGTTCCGCTCGGCCACTAGCACCACGGCGTCATCCCGCGCGATCCACTGTCGCCAGGTCTCGACCGTCTTATTGCCAAGCCAGTCTTCGATTTCGGACGGATCGTTCTGATGATCTGCAACACAGAGTTCGGTGATCGAGCGACGCAGGGTGTTTACCGCTTCGACAGCATCGGCCTCCATCGCGTGCCTGATCTCGATCATGCTTCCTCACTCTCCGCCTCTAGCTTACCGACGCCGCGTTTGTCCGCAACAGCGGCTTCGTCCCGCTTAGCCGACATCCGCCGCAGACAGCTCCCGAAGATCTTGTCGGGAGCTGCTGATCGACATGGCGTCGCGCCTACAAGGCGTACGGCTCCACGCTGCACCATCTACTGCAAAGGGTTGGCCCCGAAACGGGCCGCTTTTTCATGCGGGATCGGCGCGCGCAAAGGCACGCCAGGCGATAAACGCAAACACGCGCGACCAGGTGGCGCGCGACGAAATCGTTTTGAAATCAGGGGAGTAGTGGCAGTCCGTAGGGGAATCGAACCCCTCTTTCCAGGTTGAAAACCTGGCGTCCTAACCGATAGACGAACGGACC